>CAZGSU010000137.1:0-46016 GCA_964528615.1 uncultured Acidobacteriaceae bacterium
AGCACACAGTTGCTGGCCGCGTGGTCAACGTCCCAAGCCACCAAGATAGGTCTTTGGGTGTTGTCGATCCTGGGAGGAAACCCACGGCAGCTGAGCGAGGAGGGCTGGTCAGCTTCGGTGTCTCCCGATGGTTCACAAATCGCATTCCTCAAGTCAGCGGCATTCGGAGAAACGGGCCAGGAAATCTGGCTTATGCGTGTGGACGGGACCGATCAGCGCAAGATCCTTTCGTCCGAGGCGGGAACATTTCTTGCCTCGCCGGTCTGGTCTCCGGATGGGCGCTGGATCGCGTACGAGAGGTTGCGGTATGGAGCTTACAGCAATGAAGCCTGGGTCGAGCTTTTCAACCTGGAGCACGGAACCAAAAGCGTGCTCATCTCGGAACCACGACTGGATCTCGGTTTGAAATGGCTGGCCGATGGGCGGCTGCTCTACGCTATGGACGAACCGCCACCGAGCACGAATACCTCGAACTTCTGGGTGGTGGACATAGACTCGAATGCGGGCCGTCTCAGCGGGACTCCTTCCAGAATCACAACCGGCGACGACCTCGCATATCAGCCTAGCGTCACCGCCGATGGTAAGCGTCTTGTGTTTAGTCGAGTCAAACCGCAACTGGATGTTTATGTGGCAGAATTCTTCGCCAAAGGGCCGCGGATCAGTACACCCCGCCGCCTTACGCTTGACGACGCCGACGACCTGCCCTTCGATTGGACGCCTGACGACAGCGCCGTGTTGTTCACTTCGAACAGAACGGGCGCGAGCAACGTCTTTAATATTTTCCGACAGCGGATTGATGGAACCTCAGCCGAAATGTTGATCTTCAGTTCAGAACAAAAGACGATTTCGCGGCTGAGCCCCGATGGCTCTCATATTCTCTATTTGGTACCGCCGAATCCGAGGGATACTGGTGGGCAGCGGCGGTCGGAACTCCAGGGAGACTCGCGGGCTGTGCGCCTGATGCGAGCGCCCATCAATGGGGGGCCCCCTCAGACCGTAGTTGAAGCTCCAAGCATAACCAATTACCAATGTTCGCGTGCACCTTCCGACGTCTGCGTGGTAGGCATGGCCGAAACGAAGCAGTTCGTTCTTTCAACATTTGATTCAGCGAAAGGCAATCCGCACGAAGTGGCAAGGCTTGAAGAGACGGCAAACGGTTGGAACTGGGGCCTTTCTCCGGACGGTACCTCCATTGCAGCACACACTTTCAGCGCCAGCGATAACCGGATTCGGTTGATCTCGCTGGCAGGCCGGCCTGCTCGCGAGATCACGGTAAAAGATTGGAATAGTTTCACCTCTCTGGACTGGGCTGCGGACGGAAAAGGTTTTTTCATTTCCAGCAACCCTACCGGCCGCCTGTCTACCCTGCTGTATGTGGACTTGATGGGCAACGCCCACTCGCTCTGGCAAGTGAAGAACTTCCAGGCGACTTGGGCCATTCCTTCTCACAATGGGAGATACGTGGCAATTCCAGCCCCCACGGTCGGCAGCAATGTCTGGATGGTGGAGAATTTTTGAGGTGGGACAGCCGCACCAGTGTTACGAAGGCTGCAAGTCAGTCCAGGCTGGTTCTATCGTGGCGGTCGAGCGCGCCCGTCTTGCGGGCCTGAAACTTGTCCGGGAGAAATTCGACTCCGTACAGATAAACTGCTCGATTGCGAACTTTTCCTCGAACCTGAACTGCCTCTTTGGTGCGCGGGTTCTTGAACTCTACCTTGATCTGGCTTCCGACGGGCAAGTCGGCGGCGGCGAACAGGCAGATTCCGCCTTCGCTCAATCGCACACCGCGGCCCTGGACGATCGTCTTGTCTGCCGAATGATCGACGACGACGCGCACGTCGGCCTCAAACGGATATCGTTGCCAGCGGCGCCGATTGACTAGTTGATCCATAACTTCTCAACTTCAACTTCGCTTTCAACTTCCCTATTTGAGTGCCAGCTGTAAATACACACTTCGACCTGGCACTCTCGAAAGTAATCTACGGCACTGGATTGGGAAAGTTACGGTGGTACAGGCTTTAACGAGCCCGCAGTAATGACCTTCTTGCGGCAGGATCTATCCGTTACGGATTCAGTACGACTTTGCCGAACATATGGCTCTTTGCCAGGTACTCATGCGCGGCGCGAGTGTCTTTCAACGGAAAAGTACGGTCCACCACGGGTTTCAGGCGTCCAGCGAAAACGTGGCCCAGCACTTCATACAATTCGCCCATCGTGCCCATGTATGAGCCCAGCAGCGAAAGCTGGCGAGAAAAAAGAAAGCGCAAGTCGAAGCCGACGTTGGGCCCGGTGGTGGCGCCGCAGGTCACCAGAATGCCGCCCGGTTTGAGGCACTTCACGCTCTCGTCCCAGGTAGCCGCGCCCACATGCTCGATGACGATGTCCACGCCCTCCTTGTTGGTGAGCTTGCGAACTTCTTCGGAAATTTTCTGCTGGTAGTGGTTGATGCCGTAGTCGGCACCCAGCGCGCCCGCCTTCTCCAGTTTCTTTTCGTCTCCCGCCGTCGTAATCACGCGCGCGTGAAACAGTTTCGCCACCTGAATGGCCGCGATGCCTACACCCGAACCAGCGCCCAGCACCAGCACGGTCTGGCCCGGACGAATACCGGCGCGCCCCACCAGCATGTGCCAGGCGGTAAGGAATACCAGGGGCACGCTGGCTGCCTGGTTGAAATCCAGGCTGTCGGGAATCGGGATAACATTCACTGCCGGCACGGCAATCAGTTCGCAATTTCCGCCATCCACACGGTTGCCCAGTGCGGTAAATTCCGGGCACTGATTCTGAAGTCCGGCGACACACTTCGCGCAGTGATTGCAGAAGTGCATCGGCGCCAGCAAAACCCTCTGCCCCGTCTTTAAGTTGGTGACGTACTCGCCCACGTCTACGATCTCGCCGGCGACGTCGCTGCCCAGAATATGCGGCAGCTTCACTCCGGGTAGCCCAGCGCGAATCCACAGGTCGATATGGTTCAGGGCGCAGGCCTTTACCCGGACGAGAACCTGGTCTTTGCGCTGCGTCGGATCAGGGACCTCTTCGTAACGCAAGACTTCCGGCCCACCGAATTCGTGAATGTGGACGGCTTTCATAAATCCCTCGGCACGAAGCTACCATACCTGACAACGACGTTTCCCATTTCGGTACATCATGTTTACACATCACACATAGTGTGCCCACGTTTGCAGTCTTGACAGCGAGTTCTACCCGGCCGATCATAAAGATGGTTTGGCAGACCGTTTCCGTAGTACCCGCTGGTGTAACGCCAGCAGCCCCGGGGTGATGACCGGAGCCTTTGTTTTGCCCTGTTGACTCCTCCCTGTTAACCCATTGATAATCAGCGTGGAATGGACATTTACGAGGAGATCGTCAAGCTGCGCCAGCAGGGACGCCGGGGGGCGGTGGCGACAATCGTTAGCGCGCACGGCTCCATTCCCTCCTTCAAGACCGCCAAGATGCTGGTGCGAGACGACGGGTCCATCGTCGGCACGATCGGCGGCGGCTGCGTCGAGGCCGAAGTCTGGCAGGCCGCGCGCGAAGTGATGGAGAGCGAGAAGCCTCGCACCCTCACCTTCAATCTCAATCAGGACCCCAAGTACGACACTGGACTGGTCTGCGGCGGCACCCTGGACATTTTCGTGGAGCCGGTTTTACCTCCAGCGTCACTTTATGTTTTCGGCGCAGGCCATGTGTCCATAAACCTTTATAAAGTCGCCCGGAGTTCCGGATTCGATGTGACCATCGTAGACGATCGCGAAGCCTACGCCAACCGTGAGCGCTTCCCCGACGCCCGGGAAGTCATCGCCGAAAATTACGAGAAGGCGATGGCCCGCCTTGCTCCGAACGAGTCTTCCTACATCGTGATCGCCACCCGCGGCCACCGCGATGATATGCGCGTGCTCCGCTGGGCGGTGCAAACGCCGGCTCGCTACATTGGAATGATTGGCTCGAAGCGCAAGACCATAACGATCTTCAAGGAGTTGACCGAAGAGGGTCTTGCCGCAAGCCTCTTCGATCGGGTGCATGCTCCGGTCGGATTGGATATCGGGGCGGTCACGCCAGAGGAGATTGCGGTGGCAATCACCGCTGAATTGATCGCGGTGCGCCGGCGGGTGGTGCGGGACCTGCCCTACATGAGCTGGTTTCATTCCCACGAGCCCGGGCGGGTCGATTCGGATAATCGGGAGTCGAACCTGCTGGACGAGCGGAATCTGGAAGACTCCAAAGAGAAACTTTGATCCTCCCCTCGCGCGTGATATTCCGCGATCAGCAAAGGCGCTACGACTTCGCCCGCAGCCCGGTGGGCGAGACGCCCACCGGACAGCCGGCGGGACGCCGGCGCTACTAAGTCAAATGCTATCGCGGACATGCCACTATTTTGCCGATGCTTCGTATCGATAAAGCTGTGGCAGGTCCCCGTAACTCTATAGTTCTGCAACTATCAGCAAGACGGCCTCGTTGAGCCTGCCGGGAAGCGCTGGAACTGGCCATAACGCTATTGCCTACAGCGAATGGCTCACTCTATACTTCGCCATGGGTTTGGCGGAAATCAGCCGCTTCGACCAACCGGTTCTGCACAATTATCTCCTCGACGTCGCCTACGACGAGACGTTTGAAAGCCCGGGCAAAGCCCGTCCGCACTATGCCCCGTTGCTGGAAATGTTCGCGTCTTTGCCCGCCGACGAAATCCGGCGCCGCAAACACTCGGCTGACCTTTCCTTCCTGAATCAAGGCATCACCTTTACCGTGTACGGACGGGAGGAAGGTACCGAGCGAATCTTCCCTTACGATCTTCTGCCCCGCCTGATCACCAGCGCGGAATGGAACCACATTGAGCGAGGCCTGACGCAGCGCATAACCGCGCTCAATCTCTTCCTGCGCGACATTTATCACGAAGGCCGGATTCTCTCCGAGGGGGTCGTACCCCGCGAAGTGGTGTACAGCTGCAAACATTTTCGCCGCCAGATGCGCGGCTTGCAGGTGCCGCGCAACGTCTACATCGCGGTCGTCGGCTCCGATCTGATTCGCTTGCCCAGCGGCGAGTTCGTGATCCTCGAGGACAACCTGCGCGTGCCCAGCGGGGTCTCGTACATGCTGACCAACCGCCGGGTGATGAAGCGAATTTTCCCCAACCTGTTTCGGCGCCAGGGTGTGCGCCCTATCGAACATTACACCCAGGCTTTGCTGAGCACGCTGCGGTCGCTCGCCCCCGAAGGCCGGCCCGAGCCCACTATTGTTCTGCTCAGCCCGGGCGTTTTCAATTCGGCGTATTTCGAGCACGCATATCTCGCCCGCCAGATGGGGATTGAGCTGGTAGAAGGCCGCGACCTAGTCACCCACGACAATATCGTCTACATGCGGACCACCACCGGATTGCGGCGCGTTGACGTGATCTACCGTCGCGTGGATGACGACTTCATCGATCCCCTGGCGTTCCGCTCCGATTCGGTGCTGGGCGTGGCCGGACTGTTCAATGCATATCGCGCTGGAAATGTTACGTTGTCCAATGCATTCGGTACGGGCGTTGCCGACGACAAAGCCCTGTATTCCTACGTACCCAAGATCATCAAGTACTACCTGGCCGAAGATCCGATCCTGAACAATCTGGAAACCTATCTCCTCACCGACACAAAGCAGCGTGACCACGTGCTGCAGAATCTCGACAAGCTGGTGGTCAAGGCAGTGGGAGAATCGGGCGGCTACGGCATGCTGATCGGACCACACAGCACGGTCGAGCAGCGGCTGGAATTTCGTGAACGCATTCTCGCCGATCCGCGAAACTATATTGCGCAGCCCACGATTACCTTCTCACGGGCTCCCTGTTTTATCGATGACACCCTGCAGCCCCGGCATGTGGACCTTCGTCCCTACGTTTTGTTTGGAGATAAAGTCACCATCGTTCCCGGCGGACTTACACGCGTGGCGCTGCGGCGCGGATCGCTGGTGGTAAATTCGTCGCAAGGCGGCGGTAGCAAAGACACGTGGGTTCTGAACCAGTAAGACGACCACGCCAGAGAATCGACAAGCCATGCTCTCTCGAGTCGCCGACAACCTGTACTGGATGAGCCGCTACCTGGAGCGCGCCGAGCATGCTGCCCGCCTGCTGGATGTGAATCTGAACCTGATGCTGGACGAATCCACCTCCAGCGCAGACCGCCGCTGGCGCCGCGTGCTGGCCGCGTTGGGAACGTCGCCCAACCTGGCCTGGAGCGGCGACGCGTACCAGGTTGCGCAAATCCTTACCTTCGATCCCGGCAGCCGCTCCTCGATCACCTCCTGTATTAGCGCCGCCCGCGAGAATGCGCGCCAGGTGCGTGAAGAGATCAGCACCGACCAGTGGCAGCGGCTCAACCACCTGTTTCACCAGGTCACGCGACACAAGCCCAACGAGACCGACGATGTGTTGCCTTCGGATTTCCTGCTGGCGGTGATCGAGGGCGTGCACCTGTTTCAGGGCGTCACCGATTCGACCATGAGTCACGGGCAAGGCTGGCATTTCATCCGTGTGGGTCGCTACATCGAACGCGCCTGCGCCACCGCCACGCTTCTCGACCTTTATTACCGCGAGTTCTGGGGGCCTTCCGATCAGACGCCAGAAGCCGCCGAATATCTGGAATGGATCGGCCTGCTTCGCTGTTGTACCGCCTTCGAAGCCTTTTGCAAGGTGTACACCGCCGAATTCAGTCCGGACCGCATCATCGAGTTTCTCTTGCTGAACCAGGAATTCCCCCACTCCTTGCGTTATTCCATCGACAGCCTGCACAACGCTCTGGAAGCCATTCATGGCGAGGGTGGAAAGCGCGCAATCCAGCTGACTCGGCTGGCGGGGAGGCTGCAGGCATCGCTCAGCTTCGGCCAAATCTCGGAAATTCTGTCGCAGGATGTGGGGTCGTATCTGCAGAGCATTTTGCGCCAGTGCCGCGAGATCCACGAAACTATCTACGAGCTGTATGTGAATTACTCGATCCACACCGCGTTGGCAGGTTAGGGACAAAAGGGCTAAGAGCAGACATTTTCATGTTCTATTCGATCAAACATCTGACGAAGTTCCACTACGCCTCTCCGGTGAGCGAGAGTGTCATGGAAGCGCGAATGCACCCGCGTAGCGAGGGCAACCAGCGCTGTCTCACGTTTCACCTTGCGGTCAGTCCCCGCTGCCGTGTGTTTGCCTATCGCGATCACGTGGGCAACAACATTCACCACTTCGACATTCCCGGACAGCATTCCTACCTGGTGATCGTGGCCGAATCGCTGCTGGATGTCCAGCCCGTGGCCGATATCCCGGCGTCTTTGCCACCCGACGCCTGGGCCGAAACCGATGCCGTGGTGCAGATGGGCGATTTTTGGGAGATGCTTCTTCCCAGTGAGTTTGCCCAGCCCACGCCACTTCTGCTCGATCTGGCCAACCAACTCGGTGTCTGCCGCCGGGACGACCCGCTGACCGTGCTGCGCGAACTCAACCAGCAACTCTACGACTGGTTTGACTACGTGCCCAGGAGCACCAAGGTGGATTCGCCGATTGATGAGGCCATCCAGAGCCGTCACGGCGTTTGCCAGGATTTTGCCCACATCATGATCGCGCTGGTGCGTAGCCTGCGAATTCCCTGCCGCTACGTCAGCGGATACCTCTACCGCCGCTCTCAGGACCACGACCGTTCGGTCGCGGATGCAACTCACGCCTGGGTCGAGGCCTACCTGCCACCGATGGGTTGGGTCGGATTCGATCCGACCAACTGTCTGCAGGCCGGCGATCGTCACATTCGTACTGCCATTGGCCGCGACTACGCCGACGTGCCTCCAACCAGGGGGATCTTCCGCGGACACACTTCCAGCGATCTTTCCGTTGCGGTGCGCGTGACCGCCTCCGCCGAAGCCCCGGAGCTCGACCAGATTCTTCCCGTACCCGAAGAATGGTCCGTACTGGTCGAAAAAGCGCAGGAACCGCCACCTCCTCCCGTCAAGAGCATGCAACAGGAACAACAGCAACAGTAGGACCAGCGGCCACTGGTGGGAAAGCAAGACCTTTTGCATCCTGCGGCCGTTTCCGACATCTCAATTACGGCACGTCTGTACAATCGGGGATGTTGACCAACCCATGAGACCCATCGTCCAACTGTGTAAGCAGAAGTGTTGTCAGGAGGGCTGCCGGTGAAGTCGCAGTGTCTGCCATTCCGTCAGATTCCGCACACCACGCCGCTTTTCACCGATTTTCTTTCCTGGTCTCCCTCCATTCAGCCTTTTTACTCCCGCCCTCCACACTTCTCCGAGTGGTTGAAAGACGAAACATCTGCAATCCGTTATGAGCCAGCGCGCCGGGAACGAATCGCGGCCATTCTGGAACGGCAAAACAAAGCCTGGGATGCGTCGCCGCAGACTCTGGAAAACATTGCTCGTTTGCGCAATGGCGCTTCCGTGCTGGTCACCGGGCAACAGGTCGGGCTTTTCGGCGGGCCGCTGTTTTCGATTTTCAAGGCGCTCTCCACGGTCAAGCTGGCGGATGAGGCGACGCGCACAGGCTGCGACTGTGTGCCCATTTTCTGGCTGGCTACCAACGACCATGATCTGGACGAGATCAGCCACGTCTCGATTCTGGGACCTGATGGCGGACTGCAGAAGTTGTCTACTTCGACCCAGGGCGTGCCCGATGCTCCAGTCGGTACGGTGACCTTCGGTCCCGAAATCGAAACTGTCGTTGAGACTGCAGCCGCCTCCCTGGGCGACTCTGATGTCACCCGGATTCTGCGCGACTCGTATCGCGCGGGTGAAAACTTCGGCAGCGCGTTCGCTCGTCTGTTCGCGAAGCTGTTTGCCGATTGGGGTGTGATCTTGCTGGATGCTTCCGACCCGGAATTGCACCAGATCGCGGAACCCATCTATCGCGCCGCCATCGAACGCGCCGCCGAACTCGACGACGCTCTGCTGGCCCGCGGCCGCGAACTGGAAGCCGCCGGCTATCACCAGCAGGTGAAAGTCACTCCGTCTTCTACCCTTCTCTTTACGTTGCGGAGCGGAGCGCGAATCCCGGTGCACCGCCGCGCCAACGGCAATGCGACGGAGCCGGACTTTATGGTAGGAGACGAGAAAATTCCGCAGTCTGCGCTGTTGCATCACATCGCCTCTGAGCCCCACCAGTTCAGCCCCAACGTTTTGCTGCGTCCAGTGGTACAGGATTACCTTCTGCCGACCCTGACTTATGTCGGCGGAGCGGCCGAAGTCGCCTACTTCGGACAGGGTGCGGTGGCCTACAAGGCATTGCTGGGCCGAGCCACACCGATTCTTCCAAGATTCTCCGCCACTATCGTGGAGACCAAGCCGCAAGCCCTGCTGGATCGCTATGGCTTAAGTGTTCCAGACGTCTTCCACGGCCCCGAGGAGTTGAAGCAAGGCCTGGCAAAACATACCTTGCCGCCCGACCTGCAAGCTGCCTTCGATCAGGCCGACTCGTCCTTGAAGATGTCTCTGGACGGGATTCAGAAATCGCTTGAACGCCTGGACAAGACTTTAGTCGACGCGGCGATCAATGCAGGCTCGAAAATGCACCATCAACTGGAGCAGCTGCGCTCGCGCGCCGCGCGCGCCGAACTGCGGCAAAGCGAAATCCTTAACCGTCACGCTGAGTTGCTCAGCAATGCGCTGTATCCCAACAAGGCTTTGCAGGAACGAGAGATTGCCGGCATCTACTTCGCGTCGCGTCACGGCGCTGAGCTATTGCGGAATCTCTACGAAACCATCCACACTGACTGTCTTGACCACCAGATCGTGTCGCTGTAGCCCACCCGTGGGTTGAACCGGAAACCAGAAACTGGAAACTATATCTACGGCTCAAGCACCAGCCGATCCGTCGCTTCCCTCTCCACCGCTTCGCGTGAGTACACCAGCGGAAAATATTTTCCTTCGCTCCACAGCGGAAGCAAATCCGAATAGTGTGGACTCCCCGGCTGTCCGCTCTGACCCGGAACGTTCACCGCGACCGAGTGGTCCCAGTCCGCCAGGTCGAGAATCTCACGATAGCTCGCGCCCGAGACCTGGTCGAAGGAGTCTTCGGGATATCCCGTAGCGTTCACCGTATACTCGTCTCCCGGCCGAGCCACGCGCCCGAGGTCCATAACTGCGGCGGCATCGGGCACCTGGTCTAGAGGATGGCGGAACCTCACCTTGTGCAACTGGCCCCACGACCACCTAGCCGGCTCCGGACCTTGCAGCTTTTCCATCTCGCCCCATGCTTCGTGCAGGCTTGTACGCAGCATTGCGACCTGCGCATCCCGTCCCCGACGGCTAGGGTCATCAAGAAAATTCGCTAGCTGGTAAGGATCCCAGCCCTCTGCGATTGACCGCACCGACTGCGGCACGTTCAACGCGGCGGTTTCCCGGGTCACGATTCCGAGCCAGACTTCATACAGCGCGGCCGGCGCCGAATCATGGTCGAGTTCTCCGTTCCACTGCAGCAGGAGTTTGGCCGACGCATCTGTGTTCTCGTTACCCAGTTCCGTGCGCAGAATTGCAATCAGTCGCTGCGCCGGAAGCGAGAGCACATCGGACTGCAGCCGCTCCATGTCTTCCACATCCAGCTTTCTCCCCGACTGAGCCTGCTGCAGCACCTGGGTGATACGCTGAAAGCGAAATGGGGGCGCCCATTCATAGCCAACCTTATACGGATAATTCTCTGGAATCATCTTGTGATTTGCGGTCGCGACAAATCCTGCCGACGGATTCAACTGGTGCGGCAACTCCGCCGTGGGCACGAACCCGGACCACTCGTAACCGCCCACCCCAGGGACGGGCAACAGTCCGGTCCAATTCTTTCGCAGCGGACCCAGTCCTACCGAATGCTCGCCGATGTTGCCTTCGCGGTCGGCGTACACAATATTTTCGGATGGAACTTTCCAGCGCGGCATGGCCGCCTCGAAGTCCTTCCAGTTCTGCGCCCGGTCGACCGCCAGCGAACCCAGATAGCCTGCGGTTCCCGGTTCCGCGCCCACCCAGCGGAGGTCCAGGGCTCGCTTCCCGTCTTCCCAGAGCACCGGGCCGTGGCGCGTGAAGTTCAGATCCACATGCACGTTCGGGCCGCCGCGAATCCCGAACGTCTCCCTACGCACCTGCATGCTCTCCCAGCCTTGCGCGGTTTTATATTGCGTAGGATCGGACGGATTCAGATCCTCCACATACAAATCCTGCTGGTCCAGACCAAAGATGGTGAAGCCCCAGGCAATCTTTTGGTTGTGTCCCAGCGCGACTCCGGGCAGCCCAGGCTCTCCTGCGCCGATCACGTCCCAGCCCGGCGCGACCAGGTGCACCATGTAGCGCAGCGAAGGCTCGGCGATAACCCGGTGCGGATCGTTGGCCAGCAGCGGTTTTTCGCTGCGCGTCAGCTTGCCGGATACCGTCCAGTTGTTGCTTCCCTCGGCCGGAGCTTTCGAGAATCCGATCCTAGTATCGCTTCCCACCAGGTTGTGGAGCAGCGAAGGCGAGAATCCGCTCAAGTCGGCGCCGGGCGCGGGATCCAGCTTTACCGGCGGATCGAGACCGAAAAGTTGGGAGGCGGAATCCGTACCAACCGCATTCAGGGCCTGCGCATGTTCCAGTTCTCCGAACGCGTTGCCAGTCATGGAGAAGGCGGCCATGCGGTTCAGGCAGTCCGCCGGCTTCCAGGGTTCGGGTTTAAAGCCCGCCAGTTGAAACTCAAGCGGCAGGCCCGGGCCTCCGTCCGCCAAACGGCTCGCAATGTAGGCATTGATTCCAGCGGTGAAGGCTTCAAGGATGTCCTGCGTATCCGGTGAGTAGCTTTCATATTCTGCCTTCATATCGCCGTGATACGTCAGGAGGCGCGCATTGATGTCGCGCAACAACGCCGACGGACCGAGAATTTCCGCCAGCCGGCCCTGCCCTGAGCGCTTCCATAATTCCATCTGGAAGAGTCGGTCCTGCGCCGCCACAAACCCCTGGGCGAAGAACAGATCGTGTTGGTTCCCGGCATAAATGTGGGCCACGCCCCAGCGGTCGCGCAGCACGTCCACCGGCTGCTGCAGACCCGCTATCTTGAGCGTCCCGTGAATCACCGAGAGGGCTGCTTCCGCCCTGGCTTTGAGGCTGGGAGGGTTGACAGTGTCGGGAAGCGCAATTTGGGCGCTCGCAAGCGGTGCGCTGCTCACCATCAACCAGAAGGTAAGACCAATGGCTATTTTCATTGCCGCGACATTTTACCTGACGAGGTCGCACCCGCCTCTTGGGTGGAGCAGCGTTTTAGCGCTGCAATTAGGGCGGCATGGTCCGGCTTCAGCCGCTGCGGTAACTCAGGGGCTGAAGCCCATCGCGAGACAGCAATCAAATGCAGGCCTCAAGGCCTGCTCCACCCGTCGGCTGTTCCACTTTCTGACAGGTGACTGTCAGGAGGCGCCTTTTTCAAACTGACCCACAAACCTGTAAGCTGTGCGGCTGACTTCGCCAGCAGAAAAGGGTAATATCTTTATCTTTCGGCAAGCCACCATGCTGCTTTCTTCTGACGACTAAACACCAAAGCCCATGCCCCCATTCCTGACTGCACTGCTTACCTCTCGCTCCATCCCCGCGTCATGGATGTACTCCGTTTTCCAGCTTCAGTTCCTGATGATTGCCTTCTACGGGGATTCTGATAAAAAGGGTGACATTTTTAACATCTTGTGGGTGCTGGTCTTTGGCTTCGCTACCCTCAACATTCTCGGCCTGGTGGCCCGGCGCTTTGAACCCTCGCGCAACCGTCTGAACTTCGGAGAAACCATCGCCATCATGGTGGTGGTGGTTTCCATCGTTCTTCTGGGCTGGGAAATGCTCAACCTTTTCAAGATCTTCCCGATTAAGCTGCAGCGTCATGACTAGCGATTTTGGGGTATGATTCGGGCATGGCGAAGAACGTCCCCCCGTTCGATGTCACCTGCCCCTGTTGCAGTGCAGTGCTGAAGATTGACGCTGATATCAAGGGAGTTATCGCTCACACCGCCGCGGTAAAACCCAAGATGTTTGCCGACATTGAAGAAGCCGCGCGCGCTATGAAGGAACAAGACAACCGCCGCGATTCCATTTTCCGCCAGTCGGTGGAGGCCCAGAAACATGCCTCCGACCTGCTGGAGAAGAAATTCCAGGAAGCCGTCAAGAAAGCCAAAGAATCCCCCGATACGGGAAAGCCCATCCGAGATTTTGACTTGGATTGATTTTTCCACAGAAAAATATCTGAGGGATTAAGTCGATTCGGGCGTTAAACTTTCGCAATGGCCAATCTTCCCCTCCTCCTAGGCCATCGCGGTGCACGTGTGTCCCCCGGCATCCCTGAGAATACCTTCGCATGCTTCGACCTTGCGCTCGAACATGGCTGCGACGGTTTTGAGTTTGACGTTCGTCTCACCGCCTCCGGGAATGCAGTGGTCTGCCACGATCCCAAGGTTGGAAAAATTACGGTGGCGCGTGCCAAGGACAGCCGGTTGTCCAAACTCCCGCGCATGAGTGACGTCATCGAGCGTTATGGCCCGCGCGCCTTTCTTGATATCGAGCTGAAAGTTGAAGACCTGGAATCCAAGGTATTGACCGCGCTGCACGACTATCCACCCGAGCGCGGGTATGTTGTTTCTTCGTTTCTTCCCGATGTGGTCATGAACCTGGAAGCCCGCAGCCGCCTGGCTTCCATCGGCCTTATCTGCGAGACCCAGGCCCAACTGTCCCGTTGGCGCGAACTGCCGATTGACTATGTAATCCCTCATCAGTCGCTGGTGGAGAAGAACCTGGTGCAGGAAGTTCACGGTGCCGGTTTGAGAATCCTGGTCTGGACCGTCAATGACCCGGAAGACATGCAGCGCCTCGCCGATTGGGCGGTTGACGGGATCATCTCGGATGACACCCAACTTCTGGTGCGCTCTTTAACCTGAATCGAGAATTTGGTGGCAGTTGCCGCTCTTCGAGGTTGATGGAGAGACGGGCGTCCCGCCCGTCGGGCCGGGCGAGGATGCCCGGCGCTAGATCGAGAGTTTTTGCGCCAACTACCGACGACCGCCTGCTTGCACGGCTGTTTAAGAGGTTCCGGTCTGTGCCGCTTCGAGAATAGCGTCTATCCCCGCGGGCTTGCTCAGGAAAGCGGTGCGCTCAGCCTCGAACCCTTGCAGTTCAGAGGCGGCCTTCGCATCGTCCCATTCCATAACGACGGCGATGCGGGCGGCCGCCTCCCGGCTGCAGGCGGGTGACCAGCAGGGGCCTAACGCGACCGGGACGCGGCGCAGCAACACATCGCCCAGCGTCATGGCGCACTCGCTGGCAAACGCGTCCACTGCCTCGGCCACAATGTGCTCGGTGTGGGAGCAGAGCGGTGCCCGGAGTTCTGGACCGCAGTGCGCGAGACGAGCGATCTCCAGCGCGCGCTTCCCGTGCCACTCCACGATGCATTGCGCCGTGCCTTCCCGGATGTCGCCCGCACTCCTGATCTCGCTCGTCCACTGGTCAAGCAGCAACTCGGCACTCTGCGCCGAGGCGAGGGCGAGCGACTGGGCAGAGCTTTGTACCCCAATCCGGGCAGCGCACTGACGCGCCAGTTCCGCCGCTGTGGTCAGTTTGCCGCCAATCACGGAAATCATGTGCTCGGCGCCATCCTGTGCGTGATCGTGCAGGTAGTGTCTGCGGCTCACGGCCGCGGCTTTCTCTTTGGGCGCGAACGGAAGCGGCCGGACTCCGGCAAAGGTATAACGGATGTCGCCTGCCGACAGCTTGACCCGTGGAAACAGGTGCAGCAGCGAGCGCACCAGATAGTCGATCTCATCCTGCGAGGGATGGACTCGGGCAGGATCGTCCTGGTCGGCAATTTCGGTCGTTCCCACCAGTATCTGTTCATTCCAGGGGATGACAAAAATCGGACGCTTGTCCACGGCTTCGGTGTAAACCGCTGCGTCGGGCGCGCCCGGGAAGCGCGGCAGCAGGATGTGCGATCCCCGCACCCCGCCCACCATGGGATGCGGTGTGTCGATGTGGGAGCGCTGGCACAGCCTGTCTGCCCATGGGCCGGTGGCGTTGATGATCCAGGTGCCCTCCACCCTCTCTTCTTTCCCGGTGAGCTGGTCGCGCAGGAGCACCGCCGCCGCGCGTCGATGACGAACATCCACCGCCAATACCTGGGTATGGTTGCGCGCCACCGCGCCCGCTTCCATGGCTTCAACCAGCCACTCCGCGACCAGTCGCTCCGGAAACTCGCACTGGGCGTCTTCGTAACTGAAGATCGACCACCGCCGTCCGGAGTCGAGCAGGCGCTCCAGTTTGTGCTGATCGTCCCGGCTGGAGTCGGGGCAAAGTTTGCCTCCGCCCAGGTTGCGATACAGCCATAGTCCGGTACGCACGACCAAGGCATTGCGCCCGCTCTCCTGGTCGAGTGCCAGCAGGAAGTGGACGGGATGCACCAGGTGCGGCTTCTGTTGCAGCAAGCGCCGCCGCTCCAGCAGAGACTCCCGAACCAGCCCGATCTCGGCGTGCTCCAGATAACGCAAGCCGCCGTGAATAATGCGCGTGGAACGGCTGGTGGTGCCGGCGGCGAAGTCATGCTGCTCGACCAGAAGCGTCCGCCGTCCCCCACGCGCGCATTCGCGCGCGATGGCAATCCCGTTGATCCCGCCGCCGATGACGATCACTTGAAATCGTTCGCCGGCCAGGGATCGCCGGATTGGGGGAGCGTAGTTCATCATGGAGTTCACGCGGTGATGCTCGGTCGAGCTCTTAAGATAAACCAGGAGCAGGGGCGAGACAAAAAACTCGCTGCAACATTTTCTAATTATAGTTGCAGGCGGACTAACCCTGTCGAAACCATTGTTTTGTGGAGGTTTACTTCGAGCTGTACGCGCGCACTACTTGGAAAAAGGCGTTTGCTTTTCGTAGCGCCGGCATCTTGCCGAGACGGCGGCGCTACGAAGATCAAACGCCCGCGGCCCGGGCTCGTAATCCTGCTTCAACTTGCTGGCCTCGCAATGGAATTTAGGGTGCCTCGGAGATTGATCCTGGCCGGGCCTTGGTATTGGGTGGAGCAACCCTTAGCGCAGCATGAACAATAAGAATCTCATTCACTTCGCCTGGGAAAAGTCTTCCACTGCAAACAACTGCCCGTTACGCTCCACTATGCCTACGCCCATCACATTCATGTCCGTATCCAGCATGTTCGCTCGATGGGTCGGCGATTTCACAAACGCCGCATGAATCACCGCAGGATTCGAGCCCAGGGCCACGTTCTCGGAAAGCCAGACGAAGTGTGCTCCCGCTTTTTTCACCCGGCTGGGAAGGCTGGGCTCGCCGGGAAATTGGTGGGAAAGCTCTTCCTTATGAGCCATCTCGCTGGCATGCTTGCGGGCCGCGACCGCCAGCGCGTCGTTCCACTTGAGCGCCGGCAACCCGTGAGCCAGACGCTCCCGGTTAGTGGCGTCGAACAGCTCCCGCTCCGGGCCGGCAGCTTTACTCTGCGCTATCCCCGCAGCCGACAGCAAAGCAAGACAGATTACGAGCACGAACGTGGTCTTCGATGAATTCCCCATGGGCCCGACTCCTACCCATGATTTAAGCCCAGTTTTTGCGGTTTGCAGCGTATCCAGAAGGGCACCGACCACTCTGCGGTGCAGCATCTTCGGTAACATTTGCGCATCTAACTGAGGTAGATTGACTTCCAGCAGGACACAACTTAGATTGGAAGTGGCTCTTTGAGCGCGGCAGCGTTGCTACGTGGCTCACAGGGCTTTGCTCTTTGAATGGCCATCCCACCAGTGGGGGCGTCACGGCTTCGACGGAGATGCTTGCGGCCAAGAGGCATGCCGGGGTGCACACACCCGTAATCGTGGGCAAAATGATAATTGCCAATCAAGAAATGGCATACGCAGCCTAATTAATTAGGCAGCCGCTCTCCACCGCTTCGCCCTTGGGCGGTGAGCGAGCGTCACACAGAGGGCTGCTCTTCCCTGCTACGTCTGGGCAGGGAGGCTAAGATCTCAGGCTAGCGGCTGGTGTTTCTTGTCCGTTCTGAGCAGCAGCCGCGAACGTCTCAGGGTAATGCCTGGGGCATGAACGTGAACAAGCATGTAGTCTCTTGACCAGTAACATTTTCGGACGCGGGTTCGACTCCCGCCGCCTCCACCAACTTAAATAGTTTATTATCAATAGTTAATAGGGAGAACATAGCGATTTCACTTCATCCAAGGGCGGGAGCGATCCCCGCAGCGAGGGAACGAGCGAAGCGGGTTTGTGGCGGCTCAGCCCGCCACAAACCGGGTCGCTCCCGCCCTCCGCAGGCTGTGATTTTCAGACTGCCGCTCCTTGCGGAAATCGTTCGTAGAACCGACCTTATCGCCTGGCAACGAGCGGGTCGCCCGCGGAGTTTGTAGCGGACTAAAGCATTTACCAACAAAATCCGCTCATGTTCTGGCAGCTTCATGCGGCACGCCCTTCGTGAGCTCACCGAAAAACGAGTAATCGTGGGGAAGCCGATAGGTGTCAAACAGCGCGAACGGTTCCTTGGCGGCCACTCCACAGTCTCCTTGGACTTGCCATTGGCGAAATAGCGCTCCATAGTCGCGCCCTCGAAACTCCTCGAGCGCATCACGGAGTTGATCAAGTTTCCGCTTGTCGAAGGAACCGGTGTTCCGTTGTTCGAAGAGCTGCCGGGCACGAAGTGCGCCAGAAGTCGTTGCAGTTCGGTCTTCCCTCGCCCGACTTGAATCCCACACCACCAGGCACCCAACAGCCGACGAAAAATCCGGGCGGCTTGCCCAAACATTCACTGGTCTGAAGCGACGTAGATCATTCGCGACAATGGAAGTTGGGCGATCAAGTCTCCGCAATTGGAGTAGATACGTGTCGAAGCCCGAAGGCTTGGCGAGGCTACCGTCGACGTAGCAAAACGTGACCACAGGAAGCGGCACACTGCACGCCAGAGACGAAGATCGGAAACTTGTCCACAAATATCCCGTGGTCTTCGAACGCGTGTTTTGCGCGATAGAGGCGAGCGGGAAACAGGCTCGGATCAAGTCCAGGCGTGGTTTGGAAGTAGTGAAGCTTTTCTGTTTTTGTCGCCAAGTACGGGCAGTCGGGACGGGCGATCACGTAGTCAAAGCCCACGAGCTTCTGCATCATTGGGTAGGGCTGTCGCCACCGTCGATTGCGATTGTCTTCTTCGCCGATAGTCTCGAAGAACGGCTTGCTCCCGACATGGTAGATGACGGTGCGCTAGGCTGATTCGTGGGCGCTAAATCGAAAGAAGTCCCCCGAGGCCTAGCTCACCTTCTGCTTTCAGGTGCGGACGACATTGCTAGGGACAGGGCAGTTTGAAATGAAACTTGCTTGTGTATTGGAAGGTTGGAGCTGGACCGTGTGGATGGGGAGAGAGAAGAATTGGCTTGACGTCTGAGAAAGGTTGGCGCAGACCTCTTGCTCGTTCTCCCAGACTATTCGAGCTTTTCAGGAATCCAAAATGGATCCCGCAATTCACGAAGGTGGGAAAAATGGCAATATTACTTGCTCTTTCATGTAGTCGAGACGAGGGCTACTGGCCACAGCTGCATTTCAATACTGGTGGCATGATGAAACTGACACCGACTGGAAGACCACAATCGACCTCTTTTTTCTCGGAGAAGCAGTCGAATATTCGACCGCATCTCTTTAGAGCTGGTCTTGTAAGCCTCCTTGTTGCCTGAAACGCTTTGATTTCCGATTGAATCCGAAAGTTGGATTCATTCTTCGCAAGACTTCGCTCCCCCCAACCTCCACACTCGGAGATTGCAACTCGTGCCTTGGGAACACGGAGGAGGTATGGAGCGATGAGGCACGGGCCACTGATGGGCGACAATCAGAACTCCCGAGCGACGACAGTTAGAATTCCCGACCGGAAGGAATGCTTGACGCCCGACCGGCCACGGAAGCCCACAGAGTTTTGCGCAGTTGCTCACTCTGAAGGAAGCGGCCCCTTTGCTCAGGATGCACTGGAAACTCTAGAAATTCTCGCTTGTCACGGAGAGATTCCAGCCATCAAGATCGGCAAAAAATGGCGGTTTCGCGGTGGTGGACTAGCTCAGTGGTTGTCCTGTGAATCAGGGGCTCAGCTACGCAACAGTTGTTTCGTATCTGAGCGTGCTCAAGCACATTCGAGCGTAGTAGTGCACGGTCCGCCCAGCGATAGTGAAAACGCTCGGGGATGCAAGGGTGGTTGACCGACACACGCGCACCCGCACCAGAGCGCTATATCGCCTGCGATGAGCCAGTCTCTTCGTGCGGGAGAAATTACGATGCTGCAAGAGGAAGACCAAAAGAAGAAGCCTCCGGCAAATGACTCTGCCTTCGAACGCCACTATACCGTTCAAGAAGTGTCTGAACTGTGGCATCTGGATGCGAAGATGATTCGCAAGATATTTGCCAATGAGCCGGGTGTGGTCTCCCTCGGTTCGGACGAAGGCAGGTATCGCCGAGCTTACAAGACGCTTCGCATTCCAGAGAGCGTGATGCTAATCGTCCACCGCAAAATGAGAAAGGCCAGCTAGGCTGAGTTGCGCCGATCGGGATGAAGGCAACCTTTCTCGGTTTCTCAGGGCCCCCCAAAACACTAGAAGGCGGGCACATTTCAAAACGACTATCACCCTGGGGAACGCGCCATTATCGTCGTACAGGGCCAAATTGCGCCTCCGCCGGAGTCGGTCGAAGACGGTCAACAGGCCAGCGTGTTTTTTGTCAATGCGGTCGCCGAATTCTGGGTGCGCGGGCCAACGTCCCTAGTGCGCCGACGGGGATTCCCACCTGATTTGCTCCCCGTCAATGTAGTAGAGCTTCGCGCATTGTCGCGATGTCCACGGCACACCGCGCGGCGGTGCGTCTTGACTCCCTCTTCGCCGCTTCGAGGCGGCATCGCTCCTCGACAGACACAACTGTGTCAGGGGCCGTCTTGCCGAACCGCTTGAAATAGAGCTCTTCGATAAACTGGGGCAAGGGCAGTTTCCAGGGCTCCTGCTCGTGGTTATCGATCTTGCCCAACTTCGCCGGGTTCATCCCTAGCTCGCGGGCCATGTTGACCTGGGCGTGAGACAAATGGTGGCGCTTTCGTGCCTCGATCCACGCTTGCATCTTCTGACTCGGCTTCTTCGTCTTCTTGGCCATGCGATTATCTTTCCTCTCGGCAATCTTCCCACATCTTTCGCGCCTGAACATCGTCGATCAGGCAGCGCACGCCTGATTGTCAGCGGGATTATCGCCTAGCTTGTCTTCAAATGTAGGTTAATCAGCTCTTTTACTCCAATCGGCACAAATGCCGTGTCGGTCTTTTCGGCCTTCGGTTTCACGACAAGTCTGTGGGCAGATCCGGGATCGAGCCTTCCTGCTACCCCTGCGGCCGATTCTTTGCTTGCTCCATCGCGATCTGGTTGATATGTGACAACGCCTTCGCCCCAGAGGCCCCCTCGATCGCCTTCACCGCAATGTCCTGCACCTGCTGCTTAGCCTCTGCTAGCTGCTTTTCGAGCGTCACGATCTGAGCAGCCTGGCGAGCCAGAGTCTCCTCCAGGGTCCTCACCTGCAGTTCAGCCAGCCGCCTTTCGGTCTCCGCGTCCTTCTTCAGAACGAGCACCTCCTGCTCAAACTTGGCTTCCGTCTCGCGTCGCACCCGCAACGCTGCAGTCTCCGCCTCATTCTGGAGACGAGCAGGAAAACTTTCCGCCTCGTTCCGTAAACGCGTCAGTTCGTCCTCGCCTTCCTTCAGCTCCGCCTCGCGCTGTGCCCAGCCTTTCTCCAGAGCCTCCTGATGCTCCTGGTTCTTTTTCTCCACGAGGCGCATCTCTTCTTCGTATTTGTCCTGAGCTTTCTTCCGCTCGAGCGTCTTCTTATACTCATAATCTTCGATCTCACGCTGGCGCTGCTTCTTAAGAGTCTCGTCCTGCTCCTTGCGCTCGCGCTCCATTCGCGCCGACTCTTCCTCCCACGCCTGGCGCTGCGCCGCTATCTCTGCTTCCGACCGCTGCTTTTCCCGCGCATAATCCTGCACCATCTGATCGAGCGCCGTGGCTGCCACGTCAATCTTATGGAGCTGCTCCAGTTCCTTCCGCTCGAGCACTACTGCCTCCCGCACCGTGGCCAGTAGCTTCACCTCCTGCGTGAGCTGCTCGGACACATCGGCTAGTGCCTTGCCGACCTCGAGTCCCAGCCCGGAAATCTTCTGCACTACAGCCTCTACCGTTATACTCTCGGCAGCTTGCCGGACCTCGGCGGCGCGTAGCCGCGCGGCTCCTTCTGCCTTGGCGTCTGCGGCCTCGCGCGCAGATTCCACCTGCTCTTGGATCTCCGCGAACTCCTGCTGCATTTCCACCTTGCTGCGCTTTGCTCGCACGGGTACTTTCATTGCCTTCACGGGCATAATCGTATTCCTTTCGCTGGAAGATTATCAGATTTCAATGCCCGTGGGTCCAGTCAGAGATGTGATCAGGAATTCTGGACAGCCTTTGGTCGGCCGAATTGGGATCAGAGGTTTGCATCAGTCAGTCGATCCCGCCGATTTCCAGACACTGTTCGCCAATTCAGCCGCAAACTGGGCATTTGTCCGATTGTTGGCATGCACTTTGCAAGTAATCGGAGATGTATCCGTTTTATCCTCATGTTTATGGGAGTCGGTCAACCGAGGCGAGCTTCATTCTTTTGTCTGGGTATCTATGGCAAGAAATAGTTGAAAATGCGCAGATGCAACATCGAGTCGGGCCAATAAACACCAGTCTCCGACAGAAATAACAAAACGGAGCCAAATGATTCCGTATTCGGCTTCGAAGGGGGTGCCAGAGCTGAACCACCGGAAGGTAAGTTTGATGATGGAGAAATCAACGGGAGCTATCAAGATCTTGCACGCAATGTCGCAAATCGAGCAATATGCTTGCCCAATCATTCCCGCGTCAACGAAACGCTGAAAGAACTCCCGCGCCATGACAACCCGCCAACTACGACCCCACCGGAACAGGTGTACGATGTGTACTTCGTCGATCTACGCCACAGGCAGCCTATTTGGCCGCCCGCAGGACCACCGCCCCAAAAAGAAAAGCCGTGAACCCGGTGGAGTTCGATGGCGGCGAGGATGTCCGCAACCTCGGGAACTGTAACGTCGAGTTTGCCGGATGTTTGCCGCAGACATCATCATCTGGCTCCTGCTATGCTGCGGACACCCCAGTATTGCGGAGGTTCTTCATGCTGATCGAGCGCCAGATTGCCGCGCGCCGCGAACGGGCGCACGGGAGTGTAGTGCGCATCCTGGCTAAGCCGGATGGGGACCTTTATGGCGACTATGCCGTGCGCTCGGCCAGCAAGAAGACCTATCGGGTGGCGATGCGTGGCCCCGGCCTGTTCGATAACTATTGTTCCTGTCCCGACTTTGCGGTTAACACGCTGGGAACATGTAAGCACATCGAGGCTCTCCTGTTTCGGCTACACCGGCGCCGCGGCACGGCGCTCGATCACGACCAATTCTGCCGCACCCGGGCTTCGCTGTCGCTTCATTACGGCGAGACTCTGAGTGTGCGCCTCCGGCTTCCTCTCTCCCCCTCGCCGGCACTGCAGGCCCTGGCTCGGGAATACTTCGACGATACTGGCTTGCTGAAATCCGGTCGCTTCCGCGATTTCGGAAAGCTCATGGACGAGTTCCGCAAGGCCGACGATCAAGCCGTTGTCTATAGTGATGTTCTGGACTATGTCGACAGGGAAAATGAAATTGCCGAAGGGCTGGAGTTGGAGAGAAAGCTGCTGACACAATACCGGCGCGGTCGCGATCCGCTTGCGGGCGTGCTCAAGACTGCTCTGCTCCCCTACCAAGTCCGTGGGGCCATCTTTGCGGCCTTTCGTGGCCGCGTGGTCTTGGCCGACGACATGGGTTTGGCAAGACGGTGCAGGCGCTGGCCGCCGCCGAGCTTCTGCGCAGCCGACGCGGCATTCAAAGAGTGCTGGTCGTGGCACCGGCGTCGGTCAAGTACCAGTGGAAGAAAGAAATCGAGAAGTTCACCGGCCTGGACGCGCAGGTCATCGAGGGTCTGATACCGCAACGGCAGAAGTTGTACGCGTCTCCGAAGTTTTTCAATCTCACCAGCTACGAACTTGTGCTCAAGGACATCAAGTACCTTCACGAACTGCAACCGGACCTGATCATCCTCGACGAAGCCCAGCGCATCCGGAACTGGGCGACGGCCACGGCGCGTACTATCAAGCAATTAAAAAGCCGCTATGCCTTCGTCCTGACAGGAACGCCGCTGGAGAACAAACTGGAAGAGCTTTTTTCTGTGGTCGAGTTTGTCGACGGGCGTCGGCTGGGCCCGGCATTCCGCTTCCTCCAGGAACACCGGATGGAAGATGCCGACGGCAGGTTGCTGGGCTATCGCGGTCTAGACCAGATCCACCGGCGATTGGAGCCTATCCTTCTTCGCCGCACGCGGAAGGAGGTATTGAAAGAACTTCCTCCTCGAACCGACCACGTGTTTTACCTTCCCCTGACGGAAAAGCAGGCCAAACCGTACTGGGAACAGAACGACATTCTGGGCAAGCTCATGCAGAAGTGGCAACGCCAGGGGTGGCTTTCGGAAATTGACCTGCGCCGCATCCTGTGCTGCCTCCAGAATATGCGCATGCTCTGCAACTCGACATTCCTGTTCGACAAGCGCACCCACCACTCGCCCAAGCTGGCCGAGTTCCGCGAGATCATCCGCGAACTCACGCTGGAGGAGAACCGCAAAGTGGTGGTTTTCAGCGAATATGAACGCATGACGTTCCTGGCGGGAGAGGAACTGCGCAAAATGGGAATCGGATTCGTTTCGTTACATGGAGGCGTTCCCGCCCACAAGCGGGGTGAACTCATCGATGAATTTCACCGCCAGCCCAACTGCCGAGTCTTCCTCTCCACCGATGCGGGCGGCGTCGGACTCAACCTGCAGGTGGCTTCCGCCGTAATCAACTTCGAGCCGCCCTGGAATCCGGCGCGCCTGGAGCAACGCATTGGGCGCGTCCATCGCCTGGGACAGGCCCATCCGGTTCAGGTCATCCATTTACTTACGGAAAAGACGATCGAGGAACGGGTGTGGGAAACCATGCAACTGAAGAAGTCGCTGTTCGCGGGCGTGTTTGACGCGCCCACCTCCGAGGTCAGCTTCGCGAAGCTCGGACGCAAAAGCGTTCTGCAGCAGGTGAAAGAGATCTTCGTCAATCAGCCCGGGAGACCGAAACCCATCATCAACGCGCCCCCACCGCAGCCAACTCCGGTCGGCGCGGCAGCAACCACTCCCGCGCCGCCGACCGAAATGGCGGTAGAACCGAGCAAGGTCGCGGAACCGGTGTCCATCGGTTCCGGCGTCCCGGCCAGCGGCGAGAACGGAGTTGGCGCCGTCGAAAGAGCCGCGGTCGGCCTGGCTAAGGCTGGGTTAGCGTTCCTCCAGTCGATCGCGGCGGACCTCGAGAGTCGATCTTCCGCGCGCACCGCCGGCCAGCAAGTGCAAGGAGCCCTCTCTAGTCTGTTCTCGCGGCACCCGCAGACCAATCACCCGATGCTGTCGATTCCGCTGCCGGAGTCCTTCACTGCGGAGCGCATGACGCAGGCGGTTGCCCGGTTCTTGAGCGCCTTGGAAGTTCCAGCGAAGTGACGCGTCTCACGCCTCGCCCGATTCCCGCCGTTTCCTGCGCTCTCCGTTGCACGCGGCTGGTGCCTCTTGTCGTCGAATGAATGTACCGCGTTCAATTCGTGGGTCTTGCCTCAATATCGCCGCTGGCCCCTGTATCAGACCTGGGGCCGGAGGTCATCGAGAAGATTCACGAACGCGTGGTGGCCATCGCCCTCGAACCAAAAGGGCGGCGCGCCACACTCCTTTGTAGCAGCCGATCAGGGGAGTAGAATCAGTCTCGACAAGTCCGGAGGAATCAGGTGATGCGCCAAGTCGAGGAAGTCATCACAAAAGACCCTGATGTGCTCGGTGGAACTCCGGTGTTCCGCGGTACCCGAGTTCCCTTTCAGGCTTTGCTGGACTACTTGGAAGGCGGGCAGACTCTCGCCGAATTCTTGGATGACTTTCCTACGGTTACTCGTGAGGCGGCAATCGCTTCCTTGGAGCGAGCGAAGTCGCTGTTGGTCGGTCAACTGGGATGAAGATTCTGCTTGACGAGTGCATTCCAAGGAAATTCAAGAACAGCTTAGCCGACCACGAATGTCTGACGGTTCCAGAAGCGGGGCTCGCAGGCAAGAAGAACGGCGAGCTGCTTTCAATTGCTGAGCATCAGGAATACACGATCTTCTTGACGATGGACAAGGGCGTCGAGTACGAACAGAATCTCAAGCACCGTAGCATCGCAATCATGATTCTTCGCGCCAAGTCGAATCGCCTCGTCGACCTTCTACCGTTAGTCCCAGATTGCCTTAGGCAAATGGGCTCGATCCGGGCGGGCCAGATTGTTCGAATTGGCAGATGAGGTCTCATTTTTGTATGCATTTTGCATGCAACAATCGGAGATGTATCCGGTTTGTCCTTTTTGTCCCTTCTTGGAATCAATAACTTGCGTGTTTGCAATATGATGCACGGGTACAACTCCCGCCGCCTCCACCAATTACTCTTCCCAGCTCCCCGGCGGGTGGCCCACTCAAGCCCGGTGTTGGCTTGAGTGGGGCAGTTCGACAGCCGGATGGGGTGTTCCCGCAGCTCATTATTTTTTTCCATTCGACTCGATCCTCACACATCTGATGCAAAGATTAAATACAAGGTCCCTCCACTCCGCAGACCATCGCTCTCGCGATGATCTGCTCCGGCCGGGATGACAGAATTGAGGAAATCTGAATATCTCCACTCAAGCCAAGACCAGGCTTGAGTGGGCCACCCGCCAATTTGCGCGCCGTAGGCGAACCCTTGCTTCCCAAGATGAGTCATGGTTGAATTCGTGACAACCATCGAGCTGTACGATCCCCGGGGGTGAGGTTCAGCAGAGAGGCGAAGCTACATTGAAACCTAGCTTGAACAGAAGAGACTTCTTAAAAGCATCCGGGGCAGCTTCACTTTCGGGATTGTTGCCGCGCGGCGCGTTCGCAGGTCCTGCGATTCGCCGGGTGCGTCCTTCCGATCCAGGTTGGCCCTCCCAAGAAGCGTGGAAGCACCTCAACGAGGCGGTTGGCGGCAACCTGATCAAGGTCGATTTTCCGATAAACGCATGCATGTCCTCGTCGCAGAGTGAGGACTGCAAAACTCTCTTCGCAAATTTGAAAAACCCTTACTACATCGGCGACCGTCCCGGTGTCACCCAAACCCTGGGCTGGGTCGACGCGTGGGCCACGAAGCCCAGTGTCTACGCCGTCGCTGCAAGAAACGCCACGGATATCGCTGCCGCCGTGGATTTTGCCCGGGAAAACAATCTGCGCCTGGTCGTAAAAGGGGGTGGCCACAGCTATCAAGGCACATCGAACGCAGCCGATTCTCTCCTGATCTGGACGCGTCATATGCATGACGTCACCATCCAGAACAATTTCGTTGCTCGCGGTTGCGAGGCCACGCAAGCTCCCCGGCGGGCCGTCACGGTCGGCTCCGGAACAATTTGGTTGCAAGCCTACGACGTGGTCACCACTAAGGCCGGCGCTTACGTTCAGGGCGGCGGCTGCACGACTGTCGGCGTGGCCGGCCTGATTCAAAGCGGCGGTTTTGGCAGCTTCTCGAAGCATTACGGCATGGCCGCCGCTGGCCTGCTTGAAGCCGAAGTCGTCACCGCCGACGGAAAAGTACGAATCGCAAACGCCTGCACCAATTCGGATTTGTTCTGGGCTCTGAAAGGAGGCGGCGGTGGCACCTTCGGCGCAGTTAGCAAATTAACCCTGCGCGTGCGAGATCTTCCAGAATTTGCCGGAGGCGCCAATTTCACCATCAAAGCCGCTTCAGATGACGCCTATCGCCGCCTGATCCGCCATTTCGTCGGATTCTATCGCGACGCTCTCTTCAACGATCATTGGGGCGAACAGGCGCATTTCTCTCCCGACAACAAGCTTGAAATCAGCATGGTGCATCGGGGCCTGGACACGGAGCAATCGCGCAAAGTCTGGCAGCCGTTTCTCGCTTGGCTGGCGCAGTCTTCCGCCGCTTACACCATCGAATCTGGGCCCTCAATTGGCAGCATGCCATTCCGGCATTGGTGGGATGTTGACTGGCGCAAGGAACATCACCATGACGTTTTCAAGGCAGATTCCCGCTCCAGCGCCAGCCCCATGAATGTCTGGTGGAACGGCGACGCCGGACAGGTCGGCTGGGTGGTCTGGGGTTTCGAGTCGCTTTGGATGCCCGCGTCCCTGCTGCAAGACGACTCGCAGGAAAAATTGGCCAACGCACTGTTCTCGGCTTCCCGCCTCGGCGAGGTGGAGCTTCATTTTAATAAGGGGCTCGCGGGCGCGCCCCAGGAAGCCATCGATGCTGCAAAAGACACCGCGATGAATCCCTCGGTGTGCGGCGCCTTTGCTCTCGCCATCGTCGCCGACGGCCAGGGCCCCGCGTATCCCGGAATTCCCAATCACGAGCCCGACGTTGCCAAGGGCCGCAAAGCCGCCGACGCGGTGCACCGCTGCATGAACGAACTCCGCGCGGTCGCCTCCAACGGCGGAGCCTACGTCTCTGAAAGCAACTTCTTCGAATCCGATTTTGAGCACTCCTACTGGGGCGGCAACCACGACCGTCTGGCCCTGATCAAAAAGAAATACGACCCGGACGGCCTCTTCTTCGTCCACAACGGCGTCGGCTCAGAGCAGTGGACCCCCGACGGCTTCGTCAAGATCTGAATTTCGGCAGGGTTTCAAATCAGCTGGGAATTCCTCCGAGCACATAGAGACGATAAGTCGCCGAGGCCGCCGACCCCATTGCGAATGAATGGGTGTCGTCATAGTCGAAATGCGTCGAGCCCAACAGTAGAACCTGAGACGAAACAGGACTGAGGGGAACTTCTCCAATTTCCTGAGGCTGATTTCCTTACTCATCCCAGCATCGCGTGTGCGATCCGCATCCACAGCGCAGGCTGCACTGTCGCCGTGTACATCACCACGACCTGCCCAAGAATGATCGCCGGTAGTGCGTAGCGGTAGACCTGGTGAATGCTCCGGTTGACAATCAAGTCGCGGATTACTCCCAGAAGAATCAGCGAATCCACCCCGGCGTAAAACACTATCCGGGGAAGAATATTGGGGGGAAAACGGCCGAATGAGGCGGCGGTGAGGGCACAGGAAGCAATCAGGATCAGACGGCGATGGAACTCCGGCTTTTTTCGCCAATACACGGCCAAAGCAAAGGCGGGGGTAAAAGTGGCCATATCCCACAAAGGAATGATGAGAAAGGCTGCGGCGCCCGGTTGGTGGAGCTGGAAGAGGTTGAAACGTCCCATGGTGATGGCGGTGGCAACGCCCAGCACCGGGATCAGAGCGCCCAGGCCTGCGCCGAACCATCCGACGCGGCGATGCCAGCTCACGTGGTGGCTGCGGACCAGTGTGGACTGAAGCACGAACAACACCAGCCATCCGGAGAAAACGGCCGCATGCACATAAAGAGTGAAGGGGCGGGGCACGGCGGGATGGATGAGGTTCTGGTCCACAGTGTGGCTGAAGCCATACACCACGATCCCGAAGATCAGCAACGTCATGAGGAAGTAGAAGTAGTTTTCCAACAGGGCGTGTCGGCTGGACGCGGTGGTTCGGCGCGATGGAAAAGCCGGTCGGGAAAGGGCGGCGGTGGCGTCGGTTGGCATGGCGAGCCATTTTAGACTGAACGTGGCTGGCGGGGGGAGGAATTCGGGGAGGGCCCACTTCTGCCCGCCGTGAGCTTCATCAGATAGACATCCACCAAAGCATGTGGAATGCGTGCCGCGCGCAGCGGCCGTCAAGATTGCGCTGTGGGCGAGCAAACCGGCGCGATAGCGATCGCTCGCGGTTTGGGAAAATAATGGCGTTGAAAGTAGAGGGCCACATTGACCAGCGCGACCATCACGGGCACTTCTACCAGGGGTCCAATGACAGCTGCGAATGCAGCTCCTGAGTTGATGCCAAATACTGAGACCGCGACTGCGATCGCCAGTTCAAAATTGTTGGAGGCGGCCGTAAATGCCAGGGTTGTCGTCTTCGAATAGTCCGCTCCCACTTTCTTGCCCATGTAAAAGGACACCACGAACATCAATACGAAGTAAATCAATAGCGGCACAGCGATCCGCAGGACGTCCAAGGGCAGGCGAACGATGTACCCACCTTTAAGGGAAAACATCACCACAATCGTGAACAGCAGCGCAATCAGCGTGAGCGGGCTGACACGGGGAATAAAGTTCCGCTTGTACCACTCCTGTCCTTTAGAACGAACCAATGCGGTACGAGTCAGAAATCCAGCCAGAAACGGAATTCCCAGGTAAATAACAACACTTCTTGCAATCTCTGCTATCGACACATTCACGACGGTGCTCCGAAGGCCGAGTTTGGCCGGGAGAACCGTAATGAACAGCCAAGCGTAAAGCGAGTAGAAAAAGACCTGGAAAAGAGAATTGAAGGCAACCAGGCCAGCCGCATAGTCCGTGTCGCCCCTGGCCAGTTCGTTCCAGACGATGACCATGGCTATGCAGCGTGCGAGCCCGATCATGATCAATCCAGCCATGTATTCCGGATATCCACGCAGAAATACGATGGCTAAAACAAACATCAGAATCGGCCCGACAACCCAATTCTGCAGGAGCGAAAGGCCGAGCACTCGCTTGTTGCGAAACACTTCATGCAGTTCCTCATATCGCACCTTCGTGAAAGGCGGATACATCATCAAAATCAATCCCGCCGCAATCGGGATGGAGGTGGTACCGATGTTGAATCGGTTCAGGAACGGTACAACTCCCGGCACAAGCCAGCCCAGCACCACGCCCGCGACCATCGCGGCGAAGATCCACGCAGTCAGATAGCGGTCCAGAAAACTGAGACGACCTGTTGCCTTCATGAGTGAATCCTATGATGCTTGCCTCAAGCCGACCGAAGCCAGGCTCTTATCAAAACAGACCGCTATTCGTGAGTGACGGGTGTCATCGTCTTGCCGATGTTGTCGAGCTCTCTCTTGAGTGCAAGGCTGTCCAGACTCTTCAGCGGAAGGCAGAGAAACAGACTGATTCTCCGATCCAGAATAAAAAATGCCTCGCGAAATGCCCGTTCAACCTCGGCCTCGCTGCCATGAACTGCCGCTGGGTCTGGAACACCCCAATGTGCGGTCATCGGTTGCCCGGGCCAGATCGGGCAGACCTCTTTCGCAGCGTTGTCGCAAACTGTGAAGACAAAGTCGAGCTTGGGAGAGCCTGCCACGGAGAATTCATCCCAAGCCTTGCTGTGCAGACCCTTGGTTGGTAAGTGTGCGATTTCAAGCTGTCGCAAAGCTTCCGGTCGAACCGTTCCCGACGGGTGACTTCCGGCGCTGTACGCGGTGAAATTAGGCCTGCCTTTGAAGTTTAGAATCGCCTCGGCCATGATGGAGCGCGCGGAATTGCCGGTGCACAGGAATAAGACGTTGTAGTGTCCTTGCATAATCGAGCTCTCCTAGTTGCAGCAGGTTGGTCCACAACATGCTTTGGCGGCGGCGTCTGCCGGTTTGATGGCCCGAACGAAGGCGCTCAGAAATTTGCCGTCCACCTGTGGTGCAATCGCGTCGACATCGACGCCGGCCGCCGAGAGAAACTCGCGCGCATCTTCGGCGCGATAGACCCGCGTGGGCTCAATGTCTATTTGTTCGAAGCCTGCGGCGGAGAGTTTGCTGCGATATTCGTCATCTCCCAGCGCACCCGCCACGCAGCCGACCCATAGCAGCACGCTTTTGCGGATCTCCGGGGAGATTTCGCCTCGGGTCACAACGTCGGAAACTGCGAAGCGGCCACCGGGCTTCAGTACACGAAGCGCTTCCCGCAACACCCGATCTTTGTCCGCCGAAAGGTTGATCACACAATTCGAGATAACCACATCGACCGAGTTGTCCGGCAGAGGAATATGCTCGATCTCGCCTTTTAGAAACTCGACATTCTCAGCTCCTGCCTTGCGCTTGTTCTCGTTGGCCAGTGCAAGCATCTCGTCTGTCATATCGAGACCGTATGCCTTGCCAGTTGGCCCAACCCGCTGAGCCGACAGCAGCACATCCACACCGCCGCCCGAGCCGAGATCGAGGACCACTTCTCCGGGGTTCAATTTCGCCAATGCAGTTGGATTCCCGCACCCCAGGGAGGCGAGCATGGCTTCCTCAGGAACTTGTCCGGCCTGGGAAGAGTCGTACAGATTGGACGTGATTGGGTCGCAGCCCAAGCCGCTTGCCGCGCTCGCTCCGCAGCAACTGCTTCCCCCAGCCTTCACTCGTAAGGCTGCCTGTCCATACTTTTCTTTGACTACGCCTTTGATGTCGGTGTTGCTCATAGTGCGCCTCTCCTCTGTACAAAGCTCTATTTACAAAGCTGGACGATGTCTTGAGGTTTGACTGCCTTATTTCGGGTGCAGCATTCGGCGTAGAGAAATTGCAGGAGTTCCTGGAGCGCGTCCGTGTTGGCCGTGTACCGCAAAAAGGTACTTTCGCGGCGCACATTCACCAGCCCTTCATTCCTCAATTTCTCCAGGTGGTGCGAAAGCGTGGAATTCGGGATGTCCAGCTCTGACTGGATATCGCCGACGACCAGGCCGTCCGGATGGGCGGATAGAAGCAACTGCATGATTCGAAGGCGCGGTTCCGTGCCCATGGCAGAGAACATGTCGGCATACTTTGCCACCTGTTCAGTGCTTTTCCTGTTGATAGCTATTGCCATATTTTGATATTTGCAGAAATATGGATCGATGTCAAGGGGGCAATCCCGGATTTCCACTAGTGCGCGGCAAGTAAGCCGCTTCGGTCTCATTCCCAAGCGAGTATTTAATACGGGTGCCCTAGGTTTCGCGGTTTTTCGACGGGATATGCACTCACAAGAATTGCGTTTCCAGAGAGCCAATGAACTGAATCCCCGGCACAATCTTGCCCACGAGCCTCTTGTCGTTAGTCAGAAACAGATCGGTGCCGGCTTGGGCGGCGGAGGCAAGGTGGATGGCATCCGCTGGGGGCACACCTAGCGTCCCGCGAATCTGTGCATAGTGGTCTGCGGTTTCGATGGTAACAGGAACAACCTCGGAGACGATCTCCTGCAACAAGCGCCGTGACTCAGCCGCAACCTGTACCGCGCCTTTACGGTAAGCGCCGGCAAGTATCTCTCCAAAAGTGAACGCCCCAGTAATGAGTTGGTCTCCACGCTCTTCCATCCGAGCGCGAATCGCTCCAACCCGCCTGGCAAATTGCGGGTTGTCTTCGAGCCAGTAAATAAAGAGCATGGTGTCCCAATAGATCCGGCTCACTGGCTCTCCGCTGGCGGATAGAAATTGTCGCGCTCATTGCGAAGGTAGGCCTCACCGCCGCCAAGTTCTCGGAAGACATCCTTCAACGCCCCGCGCAGCCGGATCCAGGGATCCGGCCCCTTCGCCGGAGGGTGTTTCGCGTCCACGAATTCGTAAACATACGTGACGGTCGTACTTTGTCCAGATTTGGGGCCGCTCTGTTCAACTAGCTGTAAGTTGTTCCGTTGCAGAAATTCACGTGTCTTCAAGGCGCTGCAGACTGCGGGCGCGCCCCGACCGCTCATCCCCAACTCACGAAGCAGGTCGCCCACCCTAATTGAAAAACGTTTCTGCTTCCGCTCGCGCGCCGGCAGAACGTATCTTTCTCTGCCGTGCCGTCGAATTTTGTCGGCATCTCTCATCTGAAGGAAAGCTCACAGTCTAAGCCCAGCATGTATAGGATAGCATAGAATAGAATCTGTCTTTACAACGCCCGCCCCGCGCACGCCCCCGAAGCCCACGCCCACTGAAAGTTGAACCCTCCCAGGTGACCGGTCACATCCACCACTTCCCCGATAAAGAACAGGCCGCGCGCCTTTCGGCTCTCCATGGTTCTAGCGGATAGCTCATCCGTATCCACGCCGCCCACCGTGACTTCGGCCTTCGCGTAGCCTTCCGTGCCCGCAGGAACGACCGTCCACTGGTGCATCTGACGCTCCAGTTCTCTCAGGGCGGCATTCGTCCAGGCGCTGGGAGGATGCGTCTCCACCCACCGCGTGGCCAGACGATTGGGGAGAAATCCCTGCAATGCCGTTCGTAGCGCCCCGACAGTTCGTGGAGAATCTGGTTGCAGGAACGCGGCGGTAACCTCGGCGCCAGGCGCAAGATCCACGATGATGGGTTTTTCCTTTCTCCAATACGACGAAATCTGCAGGATCGCGGGGCCGCTGAGTCCCCGATGCGTGATCAGCATCTTTTCCCGGAAGCGTTGACCATCCCATCCGGCAATGACTTCGGTGGAGACACCCGCCAGACCCGCGTATGCGCGGCGATCGCTCTCATTGAAGGTGATGGGCACCAACCCAGGCCGGGTCTCGCAAGTCTTCAGGCCGAATTGTCGCGCCAGCCGGTATCCCAGATCCGTCGCTCCGATCTTCGGAATGGACAGCCCGCCTGTGGCCACAACCAGAACCGGCGCGCGCAACTCTCTTTCACCGGCTCGCACCACGAACTCATCGCCGCGGACCACTTCCCCCACCTCAATCTTCGTCATCAGCTCGACCCCGGCGGCGGCGCACTCCCTTTCAAGCATGCCCAGGATGTCCTGCGCCGAGCGATCACAGAAAAGCTGCCCCAGAGTTTTTTCGTGATATGGAATGTGATGCTTCTCGACCAGAGCGATGAAATCCGCGGGCGTATAGCGGGCCAGCGCCGACTTGGCAAAATGCGGATTGGACGAAATGAAATTTTCCGGAGTGGTATGGATATTCGTAAAATTGCAGCGCCCACCGCCCGAGATCAGGATTTTCTTACCCGGACGCTCTGCCCGCTCGAGCACCGCTACATGTAGTCCCCGCTTGCCCGCCTCGATCGCGCACATCAGTCCGGCGGCTCCCGCTCCCAGAATCAGGGCGTTGTATCGCTGGTAGGATGAATTCATCGGCACCAGAACTATACCGTTTCGCGAGTCCCGTTCCACGAAAGGCGACAGCCTCCAGAAAAATCAAGACGCGCTGCACTGCCGCATTCCGAACTGTTATATTTCCCAGCATGAACTCTGCCATTAAGCTTTTTCTGACCGTGGCTGCATTCGGCTCATTGTTGTGTTCCTCAATCGCATCCGCCGCATACGCAGACGCGCCAAATCGAAATAAAGATGTCTCCCACGACACCGAGGTGAGTGGCGTCAGGCTCCATTACGTGACGGCTGGGCACGGCCCAACAGTAATTCTGCTGCATGGATATGCCGAGACCTCGCGCATGTGGAGGCCGCTCATGCCTTTGCTGGCAGAGCGATTCACGGTGATCGCCCCCGACCTGCCTGGAATCGGCGACTCGGCCATTCCCGCAGACGGTCTCGACATGAAGACGGCCGCAATCCGCATTCACGCGCTGGCCCGGTCGCTCGGCGTGGAAAAAGCAAGGGTAGTAGGCCATGACATCGGACTGATGGTTGCCTACGCTTATGCCGCGCAGTTCCCTGCGGAAACAGAAAAGCTGGTTGTGATGGACGCATTTCTCCCGGGCGTACCTGGGTGGGAAGGTGTCTACAATAACCCTGACCTCTGGCATTTCCGCTTCCACGGCCCAACGCCGGAGACCCTGGTGCAGGGACGCGAACGCACCTATTACGATTATTACTGGAATGATTTCGCCGCTGACAAGACGCGGTCAATTCCCGAAGCTGACCGCAAAGCTTACGCCGCGGCCTATGCGCGGCCGGGACGCATGCGGGCGGGCTGGGGCTACTTCGCTTCGTTCCCGCAAGCCGCCAAGGATTTTGCTCAGCTCTCGCAGACCAGGCTCAACATGCCAGTCCTGTCGATCGGCGGGGAGAAGTCACTGGGAGTCGTACTGGGCGAGCAGATGAAGCTGGTCGCGTCCCAGGTCACCGTGATCGTGCTGAAGAACACGGGACACTGGCTCATGGAGGAAAGTCCCAAACAGACCATGGACGCGCTGGTAAAGTTTCTCTAAACGAACCGGGTGCTCCACCGTCGTTCGCACTTTTTGCGAACAGGGTGAGTGCTATACACCACGAAAACCAACAGGCAGGGTGCTACCGGGATATTGCATCCCAGGGGCACGCGACAGGAGAGAACGATGATTGACTTCTCCGTCAACGGCAAACACGTCAAACTTGACGTAGATCCTTCCACCCCGCTGCTCTGGGTCATCCGCGACAACCTGGGTCTTACCGGGACAAAATATGGATGCGGCATGGCCCAATGCGGCGCATGCACCGTACATATCAATGGCGAAGCGGTACGCTCCTGTGTCGCTCCGGTATTACGAGCCAGCGGCAAAGCCGTGACCACAATCGAAGGGCTGTCGTCCGATCTAAGTCAGCCCTTGCAGCGGGCATGGATCGAAGAGGATGTTCCGCAATGTGGCTACTGCCAATCAGGGCAACTTATGAGCGCGGCCGTGCTGCTGCGCGAGAAGCCGCAGCCTACCGATGAAGACATCGACCAGGCCATGACCGGCAACATCTGTCGTTGTGGAACCTATCCACGGATCCGAAGAGCGATCCACCGCGCGGCCGGCATGGTGGTAAAGGCAGGTGCCCGATGAGCACTCGAGCCTTAGCCGCTAAATCTGCCCACCGCGAACAGGTCCGCCCGGAACCGAACCGCCGCGACTTTCTCAAATTCTCTCTGGCCGCAAGCGGTGGCTTGCTGATCGGATTCTATTTTCCAGGAATTGACGGTGCGGCATCGGCGCAGGATTCCGCGACCAGTTTCATGCCCAATGCTTTCGTGCGCATCGGAACCGATGAGCACATCACCGTCATCGTGAACCATTCGGAGATGGGACAGGGCGTCTACACTTCACTGCCCATGCTGCTCGCCGAGGAGCTCGATGCCGACTGGTCCAAAGTTGGCTTCGAGTCTGCTCCGGTCGATCCCAAATACAATCACCCCGCCTTCGGCATGCAGATGACCGGAGGTAGCTCCAGCGTGTGGTCTGGCCTGGAGCAATTCCGGCAAGCCGGCGCCGCCGCCCGCGCCATGCTGCTCGCCGCCGCGGCAAAGCGATGGAACACGGATCCGGGATCTTGCCGCACCGAGTCAGGTGCTGTGTTCGACACCTCAAATCGCAAACTCACCTACGGGCAATTGGTTGCGGACGCCGCAACACTAACCCCGCCGGCACAGGTCCAATTGAAAGATCCGAAGACTTTCAAGCTGATCGGCAAGCCTATCAAGCGCCTCGACACGCCGATCAAATTGAACGGCCAGGCGGTTTTTGGTCTCGATGTGAAACTGCCGGGAATGCTGACAGCAGTGGTCGCTCGTCCTCCGATTTTCGGAGCGACCCTGAAAAGTCTCGACGATTCCAAAGCGCGCTCCATGGCAGGCGTTCGCAAGATCGCGCGGGTGCCCTCGGGAGTCGCTGTGATTGCCGACACTTTCTGGCAAGCCAAGGTGGCGCGTGACGCGCTTCGCCTGGAATGGGACGAGGGTGCGATGCACGGGTTCAGCACCACAAAAATGATGCAGGATTTCCGCGAGCGGGCAAAGTCGCCCGGGGTCAGCGTCCGCAAAGAAGGCGATGCCCCCGCCGCCCTGGCCAATGCCGCAAAGAAAATCGAAGCGGTCTACGAGGCCCCATATCTCTCGCACCTGATGATGGAACCCTTGAACTGCGTCGTGGACCTGCGCCAGGATTCCTGCGAGGTCTGGACCGGTTCACAGTTTCAAACCATCGACCGTGCCAGCGCCGCCAAGGTCGTCGGACTGCCGACGGAAAAAGTGCAGCTGCACACCACTTTCCTAGGCGGTGGCTTCGGGCGTCGCGCAAATCCTCAGTCGGACTTTGTAGTGGAGGCAGCCCAGGTAGCCAAAACGACGGGAGCGCCTTCAAAAGTCAAGGTGGTATGGACGCGCGAAGACGACATGCACGGCGGCTGGTACCGTCCGGCATTTCTGCATGCCATCCAGGGCGGCATCGATGCCGCCGGCAATATGGTGAGTTGGCAGTCGCGCTCGGTGGGCCAGTCGATCATGGCGGGCACGATCTTTGCAGAGATGTTCATGAAGGGAAAGACGTACGATCCGGCCTCGGTCGAAGGCATTGACGACCTTCCTTACGCAATTCCAAACATCGCAGTCGAGTCTCACCAGGCCGATGTCAATGTTCCCGTGCAGTGGCTGCGATCGGTAGGACACTCGCACACCGCGTTCGCGGTGGAAAGCTTCATGGACGAACTCGCCACGCTCGCGCAAAAAGATCCTTACCAGTTCCGGCGCGAGCTGCTTCTGAAGCAGCCTCGGTACCTTGGCGTTCTCGACCTTGCGGCACAGAAATCGGGATGGGGAAAGCCCCTACCAGAAGGGATGGGCAGAGGCATCGCAGTACACTTTGCTTTCGGCAGTTACCTGGCCCACGTTGCCGAAGTATCGGTCACTGACGGACAAATCAAGGTGCATCGCATGGTGTGCGCGGTCGATTGCGGGCAATACGTGAACCCGGGCATTATCGCCGCACAAATCGAAGGCGGAGCAATCTTCGGCGCATCCGCGGCCCTCTTTCAGGAGCTCACGTTTGAAGATGGGCGTCTGCAGCAAACCAACTTCCACACTTTCCCGGTGATGCGCATGAATGAGTGTCCCGAGATCGAAACGTACATTGTGGAGAGCACCGAGAAGTCCGGTGGAATCGGCGAACCCGGCGTGCCCTGTGCCGCACCGGCCATTGCCAATGCGCTCTTCGCAGCCACGGGAAAACGGGTTCGGCGCATGCCCTTCCGTTTGACGGAGGCGGTATGAAGCCTTTTGCTGCATTCACCACCGGCGTGGTAGCGGCGTTTGTGCTCTGTGTCGCGACGGGGTTCTCACATTTTGTCGCGGCCGCTGAACTTCCCGCGGCTAACGCTCCTGCTCCTTCGTCAACGTCGGATGGAGCGCTCTTCACCGCATTTGTTCCTGTGCTCAGGCACCCTCGATGCATGAACTGCCATTCCCACGGCGACTTCCCACGGCAAGGCAACGACGGACATCCGCATACTATGAACGTACGGCGCGGTTCCTATGGTCGTGGAGTAACCGCGGAAAAATGCGGCACCTGCCATCAGGACCACAATCTCGCCGGGGCACATTTGCCTCCCGGCGCACCCAACTGGGGCCTGCCGCCAGTAAGCATCCCGATGATCTGGGAGGGCCTGACCGACGCGCAGATTTGCCAGTCGATCAAAGACCCCAAGCAGAACCGGAATCGAAACCTCGATCAGCTTGTCGAGCACCTCACCGAAGACAAATTAGTGTTGTGGGCCTGGGATCCAGGGGAGGGTCGAACACCCGTGCCTATGCCGCACGAAGAATTCGCCGCAAAGGTCAAGCAATGGCGGGCCGCAGGAGCGCCCTGCCCATAATGAATGGAGCAACAGGCGTCTCGTCCGTAAGGACCGTAGGTCAAAGTCAAAGGCAGCGGGCGGGGACGCCCGCTCCACACAATCTGGAAGCCTCCTAAATTATTCGCCCACTGGCACATAGGCCGGTAATACCAGTAAAAGCCGCGCCCATGGCCCGGTTTCACGACTGGGGGCAGGCCACGAATGTGCAAATAATTGCGCCCCAGCCCTTGCTAACCCCGCAAAACCTAGATACGCCATGCACGGTTTGGTACGGGGCTTGCACATAGCCATTGTGCCTTCCCAAGGCGGATTTGGCCGGGGACGGCGGGCAACCGATTACTGAGGCAACTCTTTCGCACGGGGCCGCAACTTTGAGGTGGGAGACCAATTCGATGAAAACGACTTTGTTTGCGTTGTGCTTTCTTTGCGCCACAGGGGCCTTTGCACAGGGTATCGCCGGCGCCACTTTGTTGACCAACGAACCGCAGGTCATTGAGTTCGCCAGCCACAATGCGCGCGCTACTCAAACTGACATGCGGACAGAGCAGAACTTGCTGGGAGCAGCCAATCCGACTCGCGCACACGGGGAACGGCCGCTATGGGAAGTAATGACCCCGGCGTATGTCACGCCGCTCGGCGATTCCGCGCGCATGCTGAAGGAAGAGCACAAGTCCGCCAAGAAAGCCGACATCGTTTGGGATAGCAACTAGATTTTTACCGGCCGAAGGGTGCCCCATGTTTCGCGCAGTTGGCGAAATGTGGGGCTTTCTTTTTTGAAAGGAACATGTGGCCGCGGACGACTCGCCCGCGCAGACTGCTCGATACACCTTTTGTTAGAGTAACCCCATGCCCAAGCAGACCCTGAACATCGCAATGATCGGCGCCGGTTTCATTGCCAAGGCGCACTCCAACGCCTTCCGTCAGGTGACCCACTTCTTCAATGTCCCCTACGAGCTCAATCTGAAAGTCCTCTGCGGACGCAATCAGGCCAAACTCGAAGCCGGGGCCGCGCATTGGGGATGGCAGGAAACCGCCACTGACTGGCAGGCCGTCGTCAACAGGCCGGACATTAATGTCGTCGATATCGCCGTCCCCAACGCCCTGCACGCACCCATCGCGATCGCCGCGGCGCAAGCTGGAAAGATCGTCTTCTGCGAGAAGCCATTAGCCACGTCCCTGGCCGAAGCCGAGACCATGGCGCAAACGATGCGCAAGGTTCCCACCCTGGTCTGGTTCAACTATCGCCGCATTCCGGCCGTGGCCTTTGCCAAGCGGCTGATCGCGGTAGGCCGCATTGGACAGACCTATCACTACCGTGCTCTCTACCTGAATCAGTCAGGAAGCGATCCCAGCAAGGCCACTACCTGGCGATACCAGCGGTCCGAAGCTGGCATGGGCGCTGCCGGAGATCTGCTCTCGCATTCGATCGATTCCGCCCTCTACCTCAACGGGCCAATTACGGAGCTAACAGCTCTCATGCACAACTTCATACCAGGCCGTGACGTGGACGATGCCACGCTCCTCTTAGCTCACTTCGCAAACGGCAGCATCGGCACGTTTGAGGCGACGCGTTTCGGCGTCGGCTGCCGCAACCGCAAGACGTTCGAGATTAACGGATCGAAGGGAATGTTGCGCTTCGATATGGACGAATTTAATCAGCTGGAATTTCTCGACGCCACGGATCCGCCGAACCTGCAAGCGCCGCGCAATCTGACCGTCACCGGCCCCGACCACCCATATTCGGAAAACTTCTGGAAGCCAGCTCACATCATCGGCTACGAGCACACCTTCATCGCCACCCTGGGAGACTTTCTCTGCGCCCTGGCCCGTAAACAGCCACTGCATGCTGATCTGGAGTCCGCCGTTGAAGTGCAAAAAGTGCTGGATGCAGTCGAACGCTCAGCAAAATCGCGCACCTGGGTGAAGGTGTAGTTTCACCGGCTCACTCTCCGAGAGGGATTTCCGTAGCGCCGGCGTCCCGCCGGCCGTCGCGAGGGCGTCTCGCCCTCGCACTGGTCTCCAAGAACGCTGAACTCTTGCGCCGGGTGCCCCACCCTCTTTCGCGTCCTTTGCGAAAAGGGCGGGTTTGCTGAGAACTCCCCTTGAAGACAAAGTCAAAAACTCCACTTTTCGCAAAAGCGGCGAAAACTGGGGCACCCATTACCTTCTCAGATCTATCGCGCCACCTTCCCGGTCAAATCAATCTGCGCGGACGAGCGGCCTACATACACATCAAAGTCCCCCGGATCCACCGCCCAGTCGTGCTTCTTGACGCTGTAGTAAGCAAATGCCCGGCGATCGAGGGTCACTGAAAGCTGCTTCGTCTCCCCCGGTCCGAGGGTGACTTTGGAAAACCCTTTTAGTTCTTTTGCGGGCCGCGGGACGCTGGAATGCCGGTCGCCAACGTACACTTCCGCAACCTCTGCGCCCGCGCGATTGCCGGTGTTGGTGACATCGAAGTGCACTTCCACATTGCCAGAAGCCGACGCCGGAGAAACAGAAAGATTCTTGTACGCGAAGGTCGTGTAGGAAAGCCCGTAACCAAAGGGAAACAGCGGCTTCACTCCCGATTTTTCATAGCCTCGATATCCGACAAAAACACCCTCGGTGTAAGCGACCTTTCTGTCTCCGTTCTTCGGGTAGTAAGTGTCGTGCGCGGGATTGTCTTCCCATCGCCGCTCGAACGTCACGGGCAATTTTCCCGACGGGCTGTAGTCCCCGAAAAGCAGCTGTGCCAGCGCGGTTCCGCCTTCCTGTCCCGAAAACCAGGTCTCCAACAATCCCGGAACGTGATCCACCCATGCAGTCATATCAACGCCGCCGCCAGAGGTCACGACCACAACCATGTTCTTGTTGATGGCAGCGATCTGATTGATCAGCTCATCCTGCCCGGGAGGCAAGGCAAACATCCGGTCTGCGCTCTCCCCTTCGATGCCCTGATCGAAACCAACCGCCAGCACGACCGCGTCGGCCTTCGCGGCTAACTCCTTGGCTTCGGCGCTTACCAATTCCTCGGGACGCACGATGCCGAAATTTACCCTCGTCTTGCCCCAGCCTCGCTTCACGAAGTAATCCAGTTCCACTTGATGCGGACCTGACGGCAGAGCAATCTTGACCTGGCTCAGGAATGCATACGCCTGCGTCCAGTCGTCGATCACCAGTTTCTTGTCGATGTAAACACGATATCCGCCATTTTCCCCGGGGCCTTGTGCGAACACCAGATGATCCCCGGGAGTGTTGGGCGTGTAATAACCCGTCCAGCGGATCGATAGATCATTGGCAGACTCGCCATCGCTCGCGCCCGGATCGTAGGTGATCTTCTTGACGACACGTTCTATCGCGGGCGAGCCCGAGAGGTTGGCATTGTCGAAAAATTCAGCTTTCAGTCCCGACTGCCCGCCATCCGCCTGGGTGGTGAACTGGGTCTGGCCGGCAATCTTTTCCAGTGCCGGAATTCCAGCCGCGTAGTAAACCCTGGCGCCGCCGCTACCCAGATAACTTGCGATCCCTTCCAGGAAACTCGTCGCAGCAAAAGGCTGGACCTCCGCGCTGCCACCGCCGACCGGCCGCGCCGGATATGCATCCGGTCCGATCACCGCGATGGACTTGATCTTTCCCTTGTCCAGCGGCAACAGGTTGCCTTCGTTCTTCAGTAGCACCATGCCCGATCGCGCCACCTCGAGAGCGACCTGACGGCCCTCCGGATTTAGCCGCGGAATGGATGAATCGGTCTGCTCGCGATCCATCCAGCCGAATTGAATTGCAGTCCGAAGAATGCGGCGCACCTTGTCATCGATCGTGGCTTGGCTGACTTTACCCGACTGGACCGCCGGCAGCAGATTGGTCCGATTCATGAACTTTCCCGAGGGCATTTCCAGATCCAGCCCGCCGTTGGCCGCGGCCATGCCGTCGTAGGTCGCATCCCAGTCCGACATCATGATCCCCTGGAATCCCCACTCCTTCTTGGCAATGTCGGTATTCAAATATCCATTCTGAGTGAGATGAACGCCATTGGTCAGGTTGTAGGAGTCCATAATGGCTCCCACGTGAGCCTCCTTCACCGCTGCCTCAAATGTCGGCAGATAAATTTCACGCATGGTGCGCTCGTCGATGATTGAGTCCACGTTGTGCCGGTCGAACTCCGAGTTGTTGCCCATGAAGTGCTTGATGGTGGCGCTGACGCCCTGGCTCTGCAGGCCTCGGATGTAGCCCACGGCGGTGCGGGCGGCCAGAAATGGATCCTCTCCGAAGTATTCGAAACTCCTCCCATTGCGCGGCGCGCGATAGATATTGACCCCTGGCCCCAGCAGAAAATGAACCCCCCGCACCCGTGCATCTTCGCCAAAAACGGTCCCCAAACGTTGCGCGAGTTCGGGATCCCACGTTGCGGCAAGCGCGACCCCACCCACGGCGGTTGAAGGCCCGTAATTGCGAACTCCAACCGGGCCGTCGGCCATCTTCAATCGAGGCAAATGAATGTGGTCGATGGCGCGAATGTAGAAATCATCGACCCCGCCGATCAGATCAATCTTCTCTTCCAAAGAAAGCTGCTTGAGCAGCGAGTCGACACGGGCTTCAACCTCCGCCGGAACCGGCGCGGCGTTCTGGCACACAACCGGCAACACCGACAGCAGCAACAGAACCACGACAGAACGGATTCTGCGAATCATCTGCAACCTCCTGGAAGATTTTCCTGCTTGCCCGACCGTTCTCGTCTTCTTTTAATCTCCACATTTATCTCTGCACTCGCCCTGATCCGCCGCCCTGGAGCAGCGCCTTTACTTCGTCCGCCGTGGAGCGGCTGAAGTCGCCCGCGATCGAATGCTTCAGACAGCTGGTCGCTACCGCGAACTCGAGCGCATCCTGATGTGTGGGGAGCGTCTGAAAGCCGTAGATCAGGCCGGCAGCAAAGGAATCGCCGGAACCCACGCGATCCACGATGTGCGTGATCTCATAAGAGCGGCTGACCATGAACGCCTGCCGGTCATTCAGGCACGCAGACCAGCCGTTATGCGACGCGCTTTTGGATTCCCGCAGAGTGATCGCGATCGCTTTCAGATTCGGATATTCGCCCAGAACCTTGGCAGTCAGCTTCTCGTATTGCGCGCGATCAAGCTGGCCCGAGTGTACGTCCACGTCGGCCTCGATACCCAGTGCCATCTGCACGTCTTCTTCGTTGGCGATGGCGATGTCGATATTCTTTACCAGCTCGCGCATCACTTCAGCCGGCGGTTTTCCCCACTTCCAAAGATTCTTGCGGTAGTTAAGATCGCACGAGACCATAATTCCCTTCTCTCGCGCCTTCTTCACCGCCTCCAGGGCGAGATCTGCAGCCGAACCGCTGATCGCCGGAGTTATACCGGTGATGTGAAACCAGCCTGCATCCGTCAAAACCTTGTCCCAGTTGATGTCCCCCGGTTTGGCCAGAGCGATGGCGCTGTAATCGCGATCGTAGATCACTTTCGAAGGCCGCTGGTTGGCTCCGCTCTCGACGTAGTACACGGCCATGCGTCCCTTGCCCCGCACGATCCGGGAGGCGTCCACGCCGAACCGGCGCAGTTCCCCGATGACTGCATCGGCAATCGGGTTCTTGTCCGGCAGAACCGTCACAAAGGCCGCAGGCAGGCCCAATTGCGCCAGCGCCACGGCCACGTTGGCCTCTCCGCCTCCGAAGGTCGCGACGAAGCGCCCGGTCTGCAATATCCGCTCGAAGCCCGGAGGCGCCAGCCGCAACATGATCTCGCCGAAAGTTACAGTCGTCTTTGCCATATCCTCGATTCTGATGCTACGTGGATTGTATTTCGTGTGGAGTCGCACCAATCTGGATGTGCTTGCGGTCCGGATGGGCTTCGGGGGTCTGGACGGGCTTGGGGATCTGCACGGGCTTGGGCGTCTCGACGGGCTTCGGGGTCTGGATGATTTTGGGTGTCTGGATGGGAGGGGAAGGGCAGGACTTCAGTCGTGCCATAAGTTGCTGAGAGGAATTCGGCTTCAGCCGCTGGGGTTCGCGCTTCTTTCGCGGCAAGATAAGACAACTCAGTGCCCTCCGCCACTCTTGCCCCCGACCAGATCAACGCCCATGGTCGCCAGCACCATGTCTTCGCTCGAGGTCAGGCCGCTGACCGCCACCGCACCGACCACCTGGCCGTCTTTCCACACTGGGACGCCGCCACCCCATCCGACAAATCTCGGATCGCCGTAGTAGGCAATATCATGGCCTTTTTGCGGGTCCCTCACTTTGTCTCCAATCTCCTTGGTGGGCTTGCGCTCTCGCGCGGCAGTCCAGGCCTTGTTGGCGGCGATCCGGATTGACGAGAAAGGAGCGCCATCCATCCGGGCAAACGCAATCAGTTCGCCATGCGAGTCCGCGACCGCAATCACCGCTGCCTTTTGCATCTGCAGCGCCTTATCCACGATCAGGTCAATGATTTTCTTGGCTTCGGAATAATCGAGCGTCTGGGCGGCTCTCATCAGCAGGCTTCTTTGTGGGCTGGTTTTCAGCGAGCACACAAGCGGAACGGATTGTAAATCAATAACCGGAAGGCTGCACGGCGAGTCCTCGAACCGTGTGGGGACGGGTCGGAGCCCGTCCTGACCGAAGCCGAGGGAACCCGTCCGGTCGAGCGAAGCTCGACATTTTGACGCACGGCAATGTCTCGTGTGCCTTTGAACCCTGTCGAGCTACGTTCGGCCCGGACGGGTCAGAGACCCGTCCCTACACAGTCACGAGAGCAGTCTGAGCAAAAAAAGGACCGGGCAAAAAGCCCGGTCCGGAATCGTTCCTCGCCTAGAATTCAAATTTCAAGGCGAACTGAATCAGGCGTGGGTTATTAATGGTATTGGTCACCTGTCCAAAGTTTCCGTTCGGAGGCGCCAGGCAGCAAGTCCCGTTCGGCGGGCCAAACTGCGGATGGTTGAAGAGGTTAAAGAACTCGGTACGGAATTCGATCGCGGCGCTCTCGAAGATCGTGGTCTTCTTGAAGATCGCGAAGTCGAAGTTCTTCGCTCCATCCTGACGCAGCGTAGGATCCACTCGCGACTCGTCGCCGAAGGCGTAGTCGCCGGGCGGCGTGAAGCAGGCAGTGTTGAACCACTCGCCGAGTCTGGAGGCCGAGCTTCCGGACGTGTTCTTGTCGCATCCCGAAACCACGTTCGGCCTCAACCCACCGATGCCCAATCCGAGAGAGGACAGCGGTGTTCCCTGACCGTAGCTGATCTTGACCGGGAAACCACGCTGGAACACGGTAACGCCGTCCAGTCCCCAGCCCGAAACCAGTTTGTCGCTGACTCCGCTCACGTTGCCCATGAACTTCTTGCCGCGGCCGAAGGGCAGGTCGAGTACGTAGCTGATAACCAGCCGTTGCGAAACGTCCTGGGACGACAGTGACCGCTCGCCCTTCAGGTTGTTCCAGTCCTGGATGCCGCCGACGCCACCCGAAACTCCGCCTTCCAGCCAGGAAGTAAGGGTGTCGGTGTTCGAGAGCAGCTTGGAGTTGGTGTAAGCCACCAGCAGGGTTCCACCACCGGCGAATCGTTTGTTCACGGTCGCCTGCAACGAGTTGTATGTGCTGCCGCAGCATCCCTGGCCGTTCAGGTTCAGACCGGCGTACT
>CAZGSU010000138.1:0-18862 GCA_964528615.1 uncultured Acidobacteriaceae bacterium
TTGTTGACCACCAGAATCGTTTCGTTCCCCAGCTTTCTGACGTACGCCAGCACCCTGTGATTTGCTGGATATAGAAATTGGATCGATCCGCGTCCGAAGACAGCCGTCGATTTACGAATCTTGATCAGCCGCTTCATCCAGGCCAGCAGCGAGTGGTCGAAGCGCTTTTGGGATTGCACATTGACCGCCTGGTAACCGTAAACCGGATTCAGCATTAGCGGCGAATAAAGTGTCTCCGGGTCCGCCGTCGAGAACCCGCCGTTCCAGCCGCCATCCCACTGCATAGGAGTTCGAACCCCGTTGCGATCGCCGAGATAAATATTGTCGCCCATCCCGATCTCGTCCCCGTAGTAGATGATCGGCGTGCCAGGGAGCGACATGAGCATTCCGTTCATGAGCTCAATGCGGCGGCGGTCATTGTCGAGTAGAGGCGCCAGACGGCGGCGGATGCCGACGTTGATCCGCATGTGCCGGTCCCGCGCATACTGGTCGTACATGTAGTCGCGCTCCATATCAGTGACCATCTCGAGAGTGAGCTCGTCATGGTTGCGCAAGAACAGGCACCACTGGCAGGGCGACGGAATTTGCGGCGTCTGCTTGAGAATTTCAGTGATCGGCTTGCGGTCTTCCAGTTTCAGCCCCATGAACATTCTGGGCATGAGCGGGAAATGGAATGCCATGTGAAATTCATCGCCATCGCCGAAGTAGGCGCGCAAATCGGCGGGCCACTGGTTGGCTTCGGCCAGCAGCATTTTGCCGGGAAAATATTGGTCCAGCTTTCCGCGCAGTTCTTTGAGGACGGCGTGGGTTTCGGGCAGGTTCTCGCACGAGGTGCCTTCGCGTTCGACCAGGTAGGGGACCGCGTCCAGGCGGAACCCATCCACGCCGAGCTCGACCCAGAATTGCATCACCTTCCACATTTCTTCGCGAACCGCGGGATTGTCGTAATTGAGATCGGGCTGGTGGCTGAAGAAGCGATGCCAGTAATAGGCCTTGGAGACCGGGTCCCAGGCCCAGTTGGAGAGTTCGGTGTCCACGAAAATGATGCGGACCCCCTTGTACTTCGTGTCCGTATCGCTCCACACGTACCAGTCGCGGCGCGGGTTGTCGGGCGAACTTCTGGACTCCTGAAACCAGGGATGCTGATCGGAGGTGTGGTTGAGCACCAGTTCGACAATCACCCGGATGCCGCGTTCGTGGGCAGCCTGGAGAAAAAGCTTGAAGTCGTCAAGATTGCCGTAGTTGGCGTGGACGGTGGTGTACTCGGCGATATCGTAGCCGTCATCCTTCAGCGGCGAGGGGAAGAACGGCATGAGCCAGAGGGCGTTCACCCCCAGTTCCTGAAGGTAGTCGAGCTTCTGGGCCAGACCGCGGAAGTCGCCGATGCCGTCGCCGTTGGTATCAAAAAAAGTGCGGACGTGGACCTGGTAAATGATGGCGTCTTTGTACCAGAGCATGTCCTGAGCTGATGGCAAGTTCCCTTCCTCCCGTTTACCGCCTTCCGGTAAACCAGTTTTCAAACAAAATAGTCGACGCCGTTTTCAGTCCGCACCCGCCGCCGGATACAGAAAATGTGCGCGGGCAAGCGCTGCGGGTTGAGTTCGACATAATTGTGCGGCCCTCGCCAGACATAGCGTGCGTCCGTGAGTAAGTCGTGCATCTGATAAGGCTGGCGCGGGTCAAGGTGGAACAGGTCCAGCGGCAGATCGACCCACGCCGATTGGGTGCGATAGGGATCCAGATTTACAGCCACCACGATGATGTTGAGCAGGTCGTCGGTCGCCTTACTGTAGACAAGGATTTGGTCGTTGTCCGCGGGATGAAAACGCAGGCTCCAGTCCCTCTGTAAAGCCGGGTTCTCCCGGCGTATCTGGTTCACCGTTGCGATCAGCTTGGCCAGGCTGTCGGGACGGTCTAGGTCCCAGTTGCGGATCTGATACTTTTCCGAGTCAAGATATTCTTCACTTCCCGGACGCACGGCGCGGTTTTCGCTGAGCTCGAATGCGGGCCCATAGATTCCGTAGTTCGCTCCCAGCGTTGCCCCCAACGCCAGCCGGATCATGAAAGCGGGACGTCCACCGTGCTGCAGATAATCAGTCAGAATATCCGGAGTGTTGGGCCACAGGTTAGGACGAAAATACTCACGGACCTCAGTTTGCGTGATTTCGTTAAAGTATTCCGTCAGCTCAGACTTGGTATTGCGCCAGGCAAAATAGGTGTACGACTGGGTGAATCCCAGCTTGGCCAATTCGTACATCACTTTGGGTCGAGTGAAAGCCTCCGCCAGAAACAAGACCTCGGGATAGCGACTCTTGATGTCGGTGATCAGCCATTCCCAGAAGGCGAAGGGCTTGGTGTGAGGATTGTCCACGCGGAAGATGCGAACACCTTGATCGATCCAGTACAGAACGACGCTTCGGAGTTCTTCCCACAGGTCTTGTCTTTGTTCGGTCTCAAAGTCAAAGGGATAAATATCCTGATACTTCTTGGGCGGGTTCTCGGCGTATTGTACCGTGCCGTCGGGCCGCGCGCGGAACCACTCCCTGTGGTCGTTGACGTAAGGATGATCGGGCGCACACTGGTAGGCGAGGTCGAGAGCTACTTCCAGGCCCAACGCCCGGGCCCGTGCGAGCAACTTCTTGAAATCATCGATCGTGCCTAACTGCGGATCGATGGCCTTGTGCCCGCCTTCGCGTGACCCAATGGCCCACGGGCTGCCGACGTCATCGGGCGCGGCTTTTTCCGCGTTGTTCTTCCCTTTTCGATTCACGCGGCCGATGGGATGAATGGGAGGAAAGTAGACCACATCAAATCCCATGCCGGCTACGTAGTCCAGCCGCTTCAGGCAGTCCAGCAGAGTTCCTCCCCGGCCGGGCCGGAGGGAACACGAACGGGGAAATAATTCGTACCATGCACTGAAGCGAGCCTTTTCGCGATCCACCACAGCCGCCAGTTCCCTTTCGTACATGGTCGCGTGCCGGCGATCGGCATTTCGGATCATCGCAGCTTGCAACTCGGCGCCTAACGCCATCTTTACGGCGCCGGGGACGTCCCGTGCAGCCAGTTTCTTAATTCCCTCGGCGCCGGCGACCAGCAGATCCCGGTCTTTTCCACCGGACCGCAGAGCCGCAGCCTCGATCAACTGCACTCCAATCAGGATGTCGACAGAGAGGTCCTGTGCAGCTTCAAATTTCTTTGTGAGATCACGGGTCCAGGACTGAAAGCGATCCGTCCAGGCCTGGAAGGTGTAGAGATGCCGCCCCTCGGCGTCGACGCGGAACTCCCCCTGCCAGCGATCGTTCCCCAGCGGGTTCATGGGAACTTCTTCCCAATCGGGCTTGGAGGCGGGACGGTGGCGGAGAACCGCGTATAGAAGATCGTGACCGTCGGCGAAAATGTCAGCGGTGACTTCTACACGATCGCCGATGGTGCGTTTGATGGGGAAACGTCCGCAGTCAACTTCCGGCTGAACATTTTCAATCACCACTCTTCTTCGGGCAACCGCGGGCTTGACGGCGCTTTCCCCGCCCGTCATTTCTCCGCGCGTCATTGACAGTGCCGACCTCCCAGAGTTGAGTGTTCGAGCCGCTCCGTAAGACAAAAGGCAGTGAAAACCGGAGACGTGCATCAATGACGCGCCGACGGTGAAAAACAATGAGTTATGCGGCCTATTTTGAAAATTTATCACATGGGATGGCGGTGCGTACGCATGCGCAACAGTCGCTTGGACATGGTGACTCAGATGAGATAACTATGGCGTTTGAAGGTGGCGCCGTCATCCCTTCGGCGTCGTTCAGGACAGGCTTTGTCTTGAGCCGCGCACTCTCCCAGTAGCGCCGGCATCTTGAAGGTTGTCCTGAGGGCGTCTCGCCCTCAGCGCGGTGGGCAGGATGCCCACCGGACAGCCGGCGGGACGCCGGCGCTACTCAGATCAAGTACAGGGCGGCTTCGAAGGCTGAGAGACGCACTTCAGAGCCTGAGCCGGCGTCAAGTTTCTCGACCGGACGCGGGTTGGAGTTGCCGCCGTATGCTTCGTCTCCCGTCCAGAGGACGAGTCGCCAGTTTAACGGCGTGGGCGCCACTGGGATCGTTTGCCCGTCGGCGGAAAAGTTACAGACGATCAAAGCGGCGTCGCCAGAAGGACCGGTTCTTTTCATCACGAAGAGCTTGGACTTTTCATCAAACTGAATTTCGGTGAGATCCTTGCGGCCGTTTCCCAGGCTGGGGTGTTTTTTACGGAGGGAAATCAAATCTCGATGGAGGCGCAGAATCTGTGCATGGGGAGACCGCTCCGGCTTCGACCAGTCGAGTTTGCAACGCTCAAAGGTGCTCTCGGCCTGCGGATCGGCAAAATCACCTTCCGAGTAGTGTGCTCCCAATTCCCTTTTGCGTCCCTCGCGCACGGCATTTACAAGATGGGGATCTTCGAAGCTGGTGAAGAACAGGAACGGCGCGGTTTCCCCGTATTCCTCTCCCATGAACAGCAACGGAAGAAAGGGCGAGCACACAGTCAGTACTGCCGCCATCTTCTGCTGTTCCAGGGTAACCAGTGCTGAAAGTCGTTTGCCGCGGCTGGTGTTGGCGACCTGGTCGTGGTTCTGGATGAAGCCAACGAACTGTTCCCCCGGGCGGTTTTTCGATGAACTGCCGTAGCGGCGCCGGCGATAGCGCGAGTATTTCCCGTCAAAAACGAATCCCTCACGAATGGACTTGGCAACATCGGCCAACGCGCCGAAATCCGTCAGAAAACCTTGCCGCTCCCCGGTAATCAGCGCATAGAGCGCGTGGTGAAAGTCATCGTGCCATTGTGCGTCAAGAGCGTAGCCTCCGACGGCGCGGGGATTGATGATGCGGACGTCTTCGAGGTCGCTCTCCGCAATGATCCAGGCCTGGCGCCTCAGGCGCTCAGCCTGGTTATGGAACGCTTCCGATAATTCGTCGAGAATGTGGCGAGCCCCGAAATCGTAGATGCCGTGGATGGCGTCCAGGCGAAGGGCATCAATGTGGTATTCGGTGAGCCAGTACAGGGCATTGTCGATGACCCAACGGCGGATGCCGTCGCTTTCTGGCCCGTCAAAGTTGATGGCCTTGCCCCAGGGGGTGTGGTGTGCGTCGGTGAAGCAGGGCGCGAACTCGGGAAGGTAGTTGCCCTCCGGACCGAGATGGTTGTAGACCACATCCATCACGACCGTGAGCCCGTGCTGATGGCAGGCGTCGACCAGCATCTTCAGACTGGTGGGGCCGCCGTAGGAATTTTGCGGAGGGTAAAGGCTGGCGCCATCGTATCCCCAGTTTCGGTTTCCGGGAAATTCTGCCACCGGCATGATTTCAATCGCGGTGATGCCGAGGTCGCGAAGATATGAGAGGCGGGGAATGACGCTTTCAAATGTGCCCTCAGCCGTGAACGTGCCGGTCTGGAGTTCGTAGATTATGAAATCTTTGAGCGGGACGCCGCGCCAGGCTTGATCCGACCAGGCGAACGAACCGGGGTCGACGATGCGCGAAGGACCGTGAACTCCTCGCGGCTGCCAGCGCGAGACCGGGTCAGGGCGGTCGCGCTCGCCGTCGAGAACGTAGAAATAATCTGTGCCTTCACCAACGCCGGGAACTCTCGCCACAAATTCCGAGCCAAATCCGAAGGTGGATTCGCGCGTCATAGGAATGATGCGGGGTTGTTCTCCGAGAATCCGCACCGCCAGACTCTTTACTCTAGGCGCCCACACGCGAAACTCAGTCTGGCCGTTACGGACCGACGCGCCAAATTCAAGTTCCCAAATGCTTTCGGTTGACTTACCCGGCATTCGCGGAGTCCTCGACATGAATCAGCAGGGCTACCGGCAAGTGTGAAAAGACTTCGAAAACGGGAAGGGTCGGATCGCCATTCCTCGCCACTGCAGAAATGGTTTGCCCGGTCAGCACGTCGCGATAGGGGCCCGGCGGAATCCGTTTCCGCAGGATTGCCTGGGTATCGCCCCAGGTTTCCACTCCCACTGGAAGACGGCTTTGCGCGCCCAGTTGAGCAAAGAATCGTCCGGCCATCACGATGACCGTGGCGCCCCGGAAGGAACGAGCGAAAGCAATCACGTTCTTATTTCTTGTTCCGATTGCGCGCAGCGGAACGTAGTTGCCTTTGGCAAAAAGAGCGCGGTGTTTACAACGCAACTGGAGCGCGCAGCGAGTGACGTGCAATTTGAGCGCACCGTCCGCCGGATTTTCGACCAGCCTGTCCACCAAACCAGGCGAATTCAGGTCCACGGCATCACGAAGCCGCGCCAGCAAAGCCTGCGACTCCTCGTAATTCACCGGACGACGATTGTCGGGGTCAGCAAGGCTGAAATTCCAAATCTCCGTTCCCTGATAAAAATCCGGCAGTCCGGGGGAAGCGATCTTCAGCAGAGTCTGCGAAAGCGAGTTGAGGACTCCGGCTTTCGCGATCCTCGCCTGGAATGGCGCAAGGTCGTCGAGAAATGCTTTGCCAGCCGATGGATCGAGGACCGCATCAAGAAATCCACGGAAAGCACTTTCATACTCGGCATTCGGGTTGACCCAGCTGGTATTGACCTTGGCCTCACGCAACGCCTTCTCCATGTAGCTGTGAATTCTCGTCGCGAATTCCGCGTATTCCCCGTCGTTCATGGCCTGGAGAGGCCAAGAGCCCACAAGGGTTTGATAGAGGAAGTACTCCTCGTTCGCGCTCGGCACCGGCTCCCCGTTCACCAGGATTTTCTGGTCCTCATTCAAGCGTTGCCAGGCACGGATGGCCCGATACCATTCCGCGGGAATCTCGGAGAGCACGTTGATACGCGCTCGAACGTCTTCACTTCTCTTCGTATCGTGCGTTGAACTGGCCAGCATGGCGTTCGCCCAGGAAGTTCGACGGGCCGCATTCTTCTCGTGGAACGTGGATAGAGAGACTCCGAAGTTTTCGGGGGAGCCGCCGACCTCGTTTAGCGAAAGCAAGGGAAAATAGCGATAGAACGCAGTGTCTTCCAAGCCTTTCGCCATGACCGGCCCGTTGAGCTGCTGGAAGCGCATGACGAACATCCGCCGCTCGGCTCTCTCGGCATTGCCGATGCTGTCGGGATCCTTGAGCAGGAGCAGGTTCTGGATGAAATCGAAGACCGATCCGCTGGTGGCCGGATTTCGGCGCTTAGCAATCTTGATCGCAGCGCGAATATAACGTTCGTCCTGGTCATCGGGGCATTGGGTGTCGATGCGGATGTAAGTTCTGTATACCGGGAAGCAGGCAATCACTTCCCGCAAAGCATCGCGCAGACTCTCCAGGGTAAAGTCCCGCGAGCGCCGGTGCTGCTCGGAAATGCGATCGAGGCGCCGGGCAAGGACGTTCAACTCGCTGGACATCGAGACTTGCATCACCAGGCGCTTGCTTTCATAGATGAGGTCAGCATAACTTTGCGACCAGCCGGTGAACTTGCGATAAAGGCGGTGGAAGACCCGCTTCCTGGAGCCATCCACGAAAAGCCCGTTGACCAGATTCAGAAATCCGTAGCCGATAGTCCCTTCGATAGCCCAGCCCGGGCGTAATTCCTCGTCGCCCACCAGGATTTTCTCCGCGGCAACATACAAGCGCCGCCGTACCGCGCTGCCCGCTGCGGCGGGCCCTTCGCCCGGCAACGGAACTTGAGCCTGCAGGTCTTCAAAATATTTTTGCGGATCAAACAATCCGTCGGGATGGTCGACGCGAATCCCTGAAACCAGGCCTTTCTGGATGAGGGCGAACGGGATGCCATGGACGTTGGCGAAGACTTCAGGAATCTCCACACGGATGGCCGCCAGATCGTTGATGTCGAAAAAGCGGCGGTAGTTGATTTCGTCTGCCGCCACTCGCCAGAAGCTCAGCCGGTAAGGCTGATCGTCGAGGAGGCGCTCCAGTTGATCGAAACTGTGAACGTCTCCCTTGGAGCCATTGATCGCGGTCAATACCTCGTGCATCGCCGTGCTGACGATTGGGCTGTTTTCTTTCAGGGCGGCTAGTCTGCGTTTGATGATTTCCTTTTCCCGCTGCCGTTCCCGGATTTTGGCCACATCGGTTTCTTCTCGAGAGGGCAGGTAGGAGAGCGCCGTGAGAATGCTTTCCAGTTCGAGCAGGTACCCGTCACCCTCGGGTAATTGCGGCTGTAGTCTTTCGAGCACTTTTTCCAGAAGCAGGCTCCATGAGCGCGGTGCCAGCGGATAAGGCACGCCCTGGCAATCCAGAACAAACGCACCCGCGTCATAGATCACGCGGACTAATTGACTCTCAAGTACCAGGCCGAATTGGTCGGGCAGGAATGGCAGCAGGACCTTGTTAGCCAGTTCGGCTTTGGGTGGGTTCCAGTCGATGTCAAAGTGGCGGGAATAGGGCGAGCTGGGGCCGTTTTCCAGAATGTCCCACCACCAAACGTTGGAAGGATGCGTGATGCACATGTGGTTGGGCACCACGTCGACAATGAGTCCCATTTGGTGTTGCTTCAACCGTCTGGCAAAGTCGTGGAACCCTTCTTCACCTCCGAGTTCAGAGCTAAACCGGGTGTGGTCAGTCACGTCATAGCCATGCAGGCTGCCAGGGCGCGCCATCAGGAAGGGAGAGGTGTAGCAGTCCGTAATCCCCAGATCATGAAGATAGTCCACGACCTCGGCAGCCTGCCGGAACGTGAAAGACTTGTTGAGCTGGAGACGGTAGGTGGCGCAAGGCACATAGGCCGGTTCTCCAGGAGTTCTGTTCTTCACTTTCGGTCTTCCTCGGTGCTGTTCAGATGCCGCAATCTGCTTCAGTGTCGTCTGCGATGGATAACGGGATGCTATCCTAACTCACTCTATCCTGGGAGATTTGATGGAACGTTACGTCTGCATTCATGCTCACTTTTACCAGCCGCCACGGGAGAATGCCTGGTTGGAAGCGGTTGAACTACAGGACTCCGCCTATCCCTACCACGATTGGAACGAGCGGGTCACAGCGGAATGCTATGCACCCAACAGCGCCTCGCGGATTCTGGACGGAGATGGCCGCATCCTGCAGATCGTCAACAACTATTCCAAGATCAGCTTCAATTTCGGGCCCACTCTGCTTTCCTGGATGGAGCAAAAGAGCCAGGCCGTGTACCAGGCGATCCTGACCGCCGACCGGGAGAGCCAGCGAACTTTCTCGGGACATGGCAATGCGGTGGCACAAGCGTACAACCACATGATTCTTCCGCTCGCCGACCAGCGCGACAAGTACACGCAAATCCGGTGGGGGATTCGAGATTTCGAAACCCGCTTCGGCCGGCATCCGGAAGGAATGTGGCTGCCCGAGACCGCAGTAGACTTGCGCACGCTACAGGTTCTGGCTGAAATGGGCATCAAGTTCACGATTCTCTCTCCCTACCAGGCCGGGCGGGTACGACCACTCGGCGGCCGCGCTTGGCGCAAGGTCGATGGCGGCCGAATTGATCCCTCAATGGCATATGCGGTTCGTCTTCCGTCAGGCCCCGCGATGAATGTTTTTTTCTATGATGGCCCGATCTCACGCGCCATTGCGTTCGAGGATGTTCTGGGGGATGGCAAGCGGTTATCTGACCGGCTTCTGGGCGCGTTCTCCGATTCGCGGACATGGCCGCAACTGGTTCACATCGCTACCGACGGCGAGACCTATGGCCATCACAAACCTTACGGAGATATGGCGCTGGCGTTTGCATTGCACAACATCGAGTCCAGCCAACTCGCCCGCCTTACCAACTATGGCGAGTATCTGGAGAAGCATCCGCCGACCCAGGAAGCCAAAGTAATCGGCAACAGCTCGTGGAGTTGCGTGCACGGGGTGGAACGCTGGAAGAGCGATTGCGGTTGCAACTCCGGCGGCCACTCCAGCTGGAACCAGCAATGGCGGGCGCCTTTGCGGCAAGCCTTCGACTGGTTGCGGGACGCGGTCGCCCCGCACTACGAGGCCGAGGCGGGAAAGTTCTTCGATCGTCCCTGGCTAACGCGGGACGCTTACGTGGATGTGGTTCTCGATCGCTCACGGGAGAACATCATCCGGTTCATGACCGGGCAGGCGGAGCGAGAGCTTTCGGCGACCGAAATCGTGACCGCTCTGAAGCTGCTGGAGCTGCAACGCTACCTCATGCTGATGTACACCAGTTGTGGCTGGTTTTTTGACGAGCTTTCCGGGATCGAAACGGTTCAGGTAATTCAGTACGCGGGCCGCGCCCTGCAACTGGCCGGTCAATTGTTCGCCGAGGATCTGGCTACGCCTTTTCTCGACCTGCTGGCGCAGGCCAGGAGCAATCTGCCGGACCAGGGAGATGGCCGTTCCATCTACGAACGCTACGTCCAGCCCGCGATGGTCGATCTGGAGAAGGTCGGCGCTCACTACGCGGTCAGCTCGCTCTTTGAAGAATATGGCGAGAACACCCGCATTTATTGCTATGACATCGGGCGAACTGACTATCGCTCTTCTCGCCAGGGGAAATTGCGGGCAGTACTGGGCCAGGCCAATGTCACTTCAGAGATCACGTGGGAGTCGGACAAAATTACATTTGGTGTCCTGCATCTGGCGGACCACAGCGTGATTGGCGGGGTGCGAAAGTTTCAGGGCGAAGAAGCATATCGGGTCCTCGACCAGGAACTGGAAAAGGCACTCGGCAGCGGAGATCTGGCCGAACTCGTGCGACTGTTCGACAAAAACTTCAGCTCCGGCACTTACACCTTGCGATTGCTCTTCCGCGATGAGCAGCGAAAGATACTGGGCATCATACTGGAAGAAGCCACCAACGAAGCGCGCGCTTTGTATCGCAATTTTCACGATGAGCACGCCCACCTGATTCGCTTTGTTACCGACCTGGGTGTGCCCCTGCCCCGGCGCTTTCGCCTGGCCGTCGATTTCACCCTGAATTCAGATCTGCTGGACGCCTTTTCTGCCGATGATGTGGATTTGAAAAAGTCCAGAGAGATCCTCGACGAGATTCGGCGCACCGGCGTCAAACCGGACGCGGTCACGCTGGAATTTGCCTTGCGGCGCACAATCGAGCGGCTATTCGCCCGATTCGTCGCTGATCCTATGGAGCCGGGACTACTGGCGAGGCTGGAAGAAACGATTGACCTGGTGCAAAGCCTGCCCTTCGGGGTGCGCCTCTGGGAAGCCCAGAACACGTACTACGACATGATGCGAAATTATGCCGGTCAGGTTCAGGAACGGGCGGAGCGCGGCGACGCTGAGGCACAGGTTTGGCTGCATGCTTTCGCCAGGCTGGGTGAAAAGTTGAAGGTGAGATTTCAGGCCACGTCCGTGGCTGGCGTGGCCTGAGACGAAATCCCAATCCAGAGGAATGCAACCATGTCCCAGGCGGTGGCAGCAGTCGGCGGTGGACGCTCGGGCGATCCTTGCGTGATGGTCATTTTTGGCGCGGCCGGCGATCTCACACGCCGCAAACTGATTCCAGCCCTGTATAACCTCGCCAGGTACAACCTGCTGTCGCGCGAGTTCGCCGTTATTGGTGTCGCGCGGAATCCGATGTCCAGCGATGAGTTTCGTGCCAAGCTGGTGCTGGATCTGAAAGAGTTTGTGGCCGGCAAGATAGATCCCGATCTGCTGGAGTGGTTTCAACGGCACGTGTACTACATTACTGGTGAGTTCAACGATGCGAGCACGTACCAGCAGTTGAAAGATCTTCTCCTCAAGGTAGACAAGGATCACGCCACCCACGGCAACTACTTCTACTATCTCGCCACCGCGCCTGATTTTTTTGGGCCCATCGTGGAGCAGTTGGCGGCCACCGGTCTGATGACCGAGGACAACCATCAGTGGCGGAGAGTGATCGTCGAAAAGCCGTTTGGGCGCGACCTGGATTCGGCACGCACCCTGAATCAGCAATTGCTCAAGGTCGCGAGCGAGAAACAGATTTACCGCATCGACCACTACCTGGGTAAGGAAACCGTTCAAAATATTCTGGCCTTTCGTTTCGCGAACGGAATCTTCGAGCCGATCTGGAACCGGCGTTACATCGATCATGTGCAGATTTCCGTTGGCGAAACCGTGGGCGTGGAAAAGAGAGGCGGTTATTACGATCAGGCGGGGGCCTTGCGGGACATGGTGCCCAACCACATCATGCAACTCATCAGCCTGACCGCAATGGAGCCGCCAATCTCGTTCCAGGCGGATGCGGTCCGCGACGAACAGGCCAAGATATTGCATGCAGTGCAACCCCTCAGCTCGGAGGACGTGTTGACCCGCACGGTGCGTGGCCAATACGGTGAAGGCGAGATTGAGGGCCAGCATGTTCCGGCTTATCGCTCCGAGCCCGGGGTACCTCCCGATTCGCGCACCGAAACTTTCGTCGCTATAAAACTGCAGGTGGACAATTGGCGGTGGGCCGGCGTGCCATTTTACCTGCGCACCGGAAAACGAATGGCTTCGCGGAGTACCTACGTCGTCATCCAGTTTCGACGAGCGCCCTTTGTGCTCTTCCGCGACACTGAAGTGGAAAAACTCACACCTAACCAACTGGTTTTGCATATTCAACCGGAGGAAGGGATTGCGCTGCGCTTTGCGGCCAAGACTCCCGGACCGGCCATGCACCTGGGTACAGTAGACATGGATTTTGAATACGCCGACTACTTCGGCAAGCAACCGAGCACAGGTTATGAGCGCCTGCTGCACGATTGCATGGTCGGCGATGCCACCTTATTTCAGCGGGCGGACATGGTTGAGGCAGGATGGGGCGTCGTAAGCCCGATTCTGGATTTGTGGAAGGCCTTGCCACCACGCAATTTCCCCAACTATCCGTCCGGCAGCTGGGGGCCGAAAGAAGCTGAAGATCTGGTCGAGCGCGATGGACGGCACTGGCGAAATTTTGAGGAGTGATCCGGATCCGCATCACGTGCGGGTTAGCTGTTCGATCAGCTTCCCGTGCTGCGGATAAAGGTTGACCAGCTCAGAGCGTTTGCCTAACTCGAAGTCATCAAAATCGAAACCCGGGGCCACCGTACAGCCCACGAGGGCAAACGAATCGGGGTCACGGACGCGCGAGGCAAACCAACAGTCCGCCTCAACCACAGCTTGCAACGACTCGCCCGCCTCAGCATCGCTGCCGATCTGGATCTCGCTGTACGAACCGCCAGCTGCGATCACATGCACAGTCAACGCGCCGCCGGCATAAAAATGCCACAGCTCATCCGACCGCAGACGATGGAATGCGGAAAAGTCTTCCCCATCGAGAAGGAAGTAAATCGCGGTTGAAACCAGCCGCGGCCCGGTGAACCGCGGCGGCAGCGCCTCTCTCGGGATTGACAACCGCGAGCGATAGGTCTCGCGATAGTAGCCGCCCTCGGGGTGAGCGATCAGGCCGAGCGTGTCGATCCAGTATTTGGCATCTTTGATCATCAACCAATCATGGAACCGGTCTTCATTCTAGATTCTAAGTGAAGCTGCGCCGATGCGGCTGGTTTGTCGCAGCCGACACTTTGCCGCAGCTTACGTAGGGACGGACGCCCTCGTCCGTCCGGGCCGAGCAACGCTCGGCGATCGTTCACCGCCTCTCCGCCCACGGGAAGACAATGTCAGCTCAATCCAGCGCGGGCGAGTCGCCCGCGGCCACAAGGTCGCGATCACCTTGCGACTGGACGGGCCGTGGTGTACAAACTCTGCCATGAATCGACTTGCGCTTGGAGTCTCATGCGGCATCGCCTTTGGCCTGGTGGACGTTCTGATGACTATTTTCGGAAAGCATCCAGACATGACCACAACGATGCTGCTGCAGGCCTTCTCCAGCCGCTTCGCCATTGGGGTTCTGGCTGCCACTGTCACTCTCCCCGTGCATCCCATTCTTGCGGGGGCCATCGTCGGCCTGCTGATAAGCCTGCCGGTTGCGTTCGGCTTAAGATCCTACGTCGGAGTTCTCGGAACCGGCCTGTTATTCGGTGCGCTGACGGGATGGGCTGCCAAAGTGTGGAGCACCTAAGTATGCCCGTGACCTACAATCAGATCGCGGGCAAGAGTGTAGAACGGCTGGCTGCCCTCAGCGATGGCGTATTTGCCGTCGCCATGACTCTGCTGGTCCTTGACCTTCGCATACCCGCGATGGAGTCGATACACAGCGAGCCCGATTTGCGGCACGCCCTGCTGGCTCTCTCACCGCGCCTCCTGATGTACCTGATGAGCTTCATTACCCTGGGAATTTTCTGGGTCGGGCAACAGACGCAACTCAACCATCTCGCGCGCTCCGACCGAAATCTTTCATGGATTCATATCTCGTTCTTGTTCGCCGTCTCGATTACGCCGTTCTCCACCACACTGTTGGCGGAATTTCCCATGTACCGCACCGCGCTCCTCGCCTACTGGATCAACCTTCTGCTGCTGGGGACGACGCTTTATGCCAGCTGGTCGTGTGCGATGGGAACGAGACTGGTGAAGGCCGATATATCGAGCGACGTGCCAGTCGCGATCAAGCGCCGCATTGTGATCGCGCAGGGATTCTATGCGTTCGGTGCGTTGCTCTGCATTTTCAGCACCTATTGGAGCATTGCGTTCATTGTCACGATGCAACTCTACTATGCCGTCGCGCCGCGGTTTGGCAGGCATCCCGACCCCTGATCTTATTTCTTAAGTTTCACCTCGGCTTTACGCTGAAGTGGCTGGCGACGCACTGCCATCTTCCGCCCAGGTTCATCCAGGTGTCGGTGAAACGGCCACGACGCTCCCACGGCTTACCCTTGTCGACTCCTTTTTCGTAGTAGGCTCCGGTCACGACGGCAGTGTTTCCATAGGAATGAACCACCATGTCAGTGGACTGCAGCACATCGGGACGGTAGGACTTGTCTGCCACCGAAGCAATAATCTGCAACTTGTTGTAAACGGCGCCTTCGGCCACGGTCATGACGAAATCGTCCGCCAGCAGGAGCTGCACCGCGGGCCCATCGTTGTTCATCTCGGCACGATTCCAGAGATTCTCCATAGCGATGATTTTCGACGGCTCCTGGGCGACCGCCAGGAACGGAATCATCACCCACAACACGGCGCCGGCAAGTTTGGATTCCATCGGAGCTCCTGACCCTTGAATCTGGTTTAGGCGAAAAAAGGCTGCAGCAACTTTAGGATATACTCTCGGGCGAAATCCAAGAGAGGCTTCATTCAGCTAGTGCACGGCTTTGCGCCGACGTCGAAAACGTATCCCGCCGCCCAGGAGATTCGATGCGATTACTCGACATGAAATCGGGATTCTGGCTTCTGGCTCTGGTTCTTTCAGCGCCACGGCTGATTCGAGCGGCCGATCAAAAGCCGGAAGAACTGGTGGCCCGCCATCTTGATTCTCTGGGCACGGCGGAAGCTCGTGCGGCGAACAAGACGCGCGTGATTCAGGGCTCGGCCACATTCAAGATGCCGGTTGGAGGTGGCAGCCAACTGGAGGGAAAAGGGGCGGTGGTTTCGGAGGAGCGCAAGCTCAATATCATGATGAAGTTCGCTTCCGACTACAGGGGCGAGCAATTCATATCGGACGGAGACAAGTGGGCGGTCGCTGCCACGACTGCCGACCACAGGCGCACTGCGTTTGGCGAGTTTGTGAAGAGCCAACCACTCCTTTTGCAGGAAGGCTTGCTGGCCGGTGCGCTATCCACCGCCTGGGCTCTGGCAAACCTCGAGCACAATCATCCTCACCTCAGCTCGGCTGGGTTGAAAAAGGTAGATGGGCGGCAACTATTGGATCTCCACTATGAGCCCAAGCGGGGTAACGACATGGAAATCCACCTCTACTTCGACCCGGAGACGTATCGTCACGTCATGACGGTTTACTCGTTAACCGCGGCTTCAGGTTTCAGCGGCTCCGTCTCCAGCGCAACCGATCAAGTCGGCCTAACCACACCGTCGAACAATCCCGGAAGCGACCCCACGCAAAGCTCCAGGCAGCGAGAGATCCGTTATACCCTGGAAGAGCGCTTCAGCGATTTCACTACTACGGACGGGCTCACCCTGCCCTCTCATTACAACATCCATTTCACTGAAGAACTGCAAGATGGACACACCGCCATTTACGAATGGGATATGGCCGCGACCGAGGTGTCGAACAATATGACGCTCGATCCGAGAAACTTTCAGGTGAAATAAAGGGTGTGAGCCGGTTCGGACTCCCAGGTGAGACCTGCTGGTCAGGACCCGCCGGCCAGGAAATGATGGACGAATCAGTTGCCGGACTTCTTCTTGGGAGCCGGATCGCCTTTGGCCGCCAGAGTGCGAACGTACTTCAGGACAGACTGGATTTCTTCGTCGGTAATATTGCCCTTGAAGGCAGGCATGTTGCCTTTCCCTTCGGAGACGGACTGAGTGAGTTCAGCGTCTGATTTCTTTTGAACCTCGGGCGAACGCAGATCGGCTGTCTGCAGGCTCTTTCCCACCGGAGTGTTTCCGCTGCCGTCCGGTCCATGGCAGGTCACGCATTTCGCCTTGAAAACACCCGCTCCGGCCGCGCTACCTTCGGCAATCGCAAGGGGAGATGTGATGGCAAGGAGAATCAGCACCAGTGCCGGAGCGTAAAATGGGGGCAGGCTTTGCAGCGGTAGTTTCATAGTTCCTCGAGGTTTGATGGCGCGCCGCGTTTCAACAGTCCAGGTTCTTGTGCGACGCAAAACTTGGCCATTCTAGCGGTTCACCTTTGCCAAATCAACGTGGGAAGGTCGAGCGGTCGTGTGCGAGTAACCTGGTGTCCCTGGCAGTAACCGTGAATTTAGGGCATGGCCGATCGTGAGGAAACGAGGTATTTCCGGCGCGGAGCGGGGCGAGTCTTACTCTCGGTGCCGGTGTAATATGAAGCGTCTGGTTAAAGTGGTTGATGATGGCCGAAATCATGAGGCGATGGCTGGTCTTCTTGATATTTACGACGCATCTATTTGGCCAGAGTAACGCGGGCGGATTGCGCCTGAAAGTCGTGGACCAGACCGGGCTGGGGCTACAAAGTTCGGTCAATCTGGTGTCGGAGGCAAACCAGTTCGACCAGGCCTTTGTGACCGATGAGGCAGGCGCTCTGGCCGCCAGAAATCTTCCCTTCGGCGTCTACCGTCTCGAGGTCAAACGCCCCGGCTTTGCCTCTTACTCCGGTACAGTGGAGATCCGTTCTGCGCTTCCCGCCGAGCTTCGGATCCAACTGTCAGTTGCATCCCCCCAGACTGCGGTCGAGGTGCCGGCCTCAGACACCCTGGTCGATCCCCATCGCACCGGCACGATCAACCGGGTCGGCACGGACACTCTGGAACGTCGCAGCACCACGCTGCCTGGCCGTTCCATCATCGACCTGGTGAACAGCCAACCCGGCTGGCTGCTCGAGTCAAACGGGGTGTTGCATCCCCGCGGCTCCGAATACCAGACGCAATACGTGGTGGATGGCGTGCCGCTCACGGACAACCGATCCCCGTCCTTTGCGCCTGAGATTGAGGCCGATGATGCCGGCTCCATGACCATTCTCACCGCGAATTTTCCCGCCGAATATGGGCGAAAACTTGGGGGTGTGGTGGAGATCTCTACTGCCAAGGATTCGCGCCAGGGGCTGCACGGCAAATTCGTCGCCTCCGGTGGAAGTTTCGGTACGGCCGACGGCTACCTGATGCTGCAGCAGGGTCGGGGCAAGAATACGCTGGGGATAAGCGCTGAAGGCGCTCTCACCGATCGCTATCTCGATCCCCCGGTGATCGACAACTTCACCAATCGGGCCACGACCGGCAGCTTTGCGTCCCACTACGAACGGGACCTCTCCGAACGTGACCGTCTGGGCTTCATCGTGCGGCACGAGCAAACCGTGTTTCAGGTGCCGAACGAATTTGTACAGCAGGCGAGCGGGCAGCGGCAGGATCGTAACACTGACGAAACCATCGGCATTTTTTCTTATCAGCACATTTTTTCTGAGAATACACTGGGCGATTTCCGGGTGATGGCGCGCGATGATTCCTCCGGACTAGTTTCGGACGATCAATCCACTCCGATCATCGCGGGCCAGCAGCGCAGCTTCCGGGAAGTGTACGCGAAGGGCAATATCTCGATTCACCATGGAAGGAATGAGATCAAAGCGGGCGCAGACCTGGATTACGGATCCATTCGCGAACGATTCAATTACGCCATCACTGATTTCAGCCAGTTCGATCCCGACACTCCGGCCACTTTCAATTTCTACGGTTATGGACTGGATCGTGAACAGGCGCTGTACGTCCAGGATCTGGTGCGTCTGGGCCGGTGGACGTTGAGCGCCGGGTTACGCTGGGATCACTACCGGCTCGTGGTGGATCACAGAGCGTTTAGTCCCCGGCTCGGTATCGCATGGTATTGGCCACGAGCGGATCTGGTTTTTCACGCGTCCTATGACCGGATCTTCCAGACTCCCGCGGCTGAAAACATTCTGCTGGCCAGTTCGGCGGCGGTCGGCGCGCTCAATCCGGAAGTTCTGCGTTTGCCCGTGGAACCGTCGCATGGGAATTTCTATGAGGCTGGCTTGACCAAGGGCCTCCTTGGAAAGCTCAAGCTGGAGCTGAACTACTACAACCGAAGGTTTGATAACTATGCGGACGATGACGTGCTGCTGAATACCGGTGTGAGTTTTCCTATTGCCTTCCACCGGGGAACAATTTACGGCACAGAGGCCAAGCTGGAACTGCCGAACTGGGGCCGGCTCTCCGGCCAGGTGAGCTACTCCAACATGGTGGGCTTTGGGTATACGCCCGTGACCGGCGGCCTGTTCCTGGGCGATGACGCATCGGGTGCCTTGGCCAATTCCGGGCGCTTTCCTGTTTCTCAGGATCAGCGCAACACTCTTAGCACGCGCTTCCGATATCAGGTTGTGCCCCGTGCCTGGGTGGCATTCGGAGCTTCTTATGGCAGCGGCCTGCCTACCGAGTTCGATGGCACGGT
>CAZGSU010000139.1:0-36235 GCA_964528615.1 uncultured Acidobacteriaceae bacterium
TTCGACCAGGGCTACGCCGGGGTAGAGAGTCGCTTCGGTTAGACTGCGCAGGTTGGGCGAGGGATTGATCCAGGGCAAGGATGTCGAATCGTACCAGTCGCCGCGCATCCAGCCTTCCATGGGGATAACGGTGAGGCGGGCGTTGAGATTGCGCTCGCCATTGAACAGTTTCGCCAGTTCGCCAACGGTCATGCCATGGCGCACGGGGACGGGGAAATAGTTCACAAAGCTTTCGCGCCCGGAATCCGGGATGACGCCCTGCACGAAGGATCCTGTGATCGGATCCGGCCGGTCGAGGACAACAATCTCGATGCCCGCTTTGGCCGCGCCTTCCAGAAAATATCCCAGGGTGGTTTCGTAAGTGTAGAAGCGCGCGCCGGCGTCCTGGATGTCGAACACGACCGCGTCAAGATTTTTGAGAACATCGATTGACGGCCTGCGTGCGGCGTCGGTCCCCCCGTAAACGCTGTACACCGGAACACCAGTGGCTGCGTCGGTGGAATTGCCGACATGGGTCGTGTCCAGTTCGCCGGTCACTCCGTGTTCGGGACTGAAAATCGCGGCCAGCGAAATCCCCGGCGCCTGTGCCAGAACATCAATGGTTCGGCGTCCCTGCGCGTCGATTCCAGTCTGGTTGGTCAGCAGCCCGATTTTTTTTTTGCCGGTGGCGGCGCGCAGCGGGTCGAAGTTGTGGGCCTCAAGCACGTCAATGCCGGTCTGGACGGTTCCGTTGCGCATGGCCACCCGGCGAGCGGCGGTCTGGGTCTCGTTATATCCCGTAATACTTTTCCAGCGCATCTCGTCATTCTCGCTGACGGTCAAAGGAAGAGTCGCAGCCACGGCTGTGGCGACTTTCGAGCGCAGGGCGATCGCACTTCCCTTCCCGCGAGGATGAACAGCATTAGTCAGCAAGATGATGTAAGTGCGGGTCGTGGGATCGATCCACATCGATGTTCCAGTAAACCCGGTGTGACCGAACGAGCCCACAGGCAGCAGGTCGCCGCGATTGCTGGAAAAGGGCGAATCGATGTCCCAGCCGAGGCCGCGCAGAACCTGGGCGGTTGGCGGCTGCTGCGGTGTGGTCATCTTCTCGACCATTCCCTGCGACAGAATCGGACTGCCGTTCAGCACGGCCTGGGCGAACTTCGAGAGATCGTCCGCGGTGGAGAAAACGCCCGCATGCCCAGCTACGCCTCCCATACGGCGCGCCCTGGGATCGTGCACAACGCCGCGCATCATCTTGCCGTCTTCGTCGTTTTCCGTGGGTGCGATCTTGCGCCGCCACGCCGCGGGTGGCAGGAAACGAGTGTGGGTCATCTGCAACCGAGTGAAGATGTGCGTCGCGCAGTATGCATCCAGAGTAGTTCCGGACACGCGTTCCACCAGCGCACCCAATGCGATGAAATTAGTATCACTGTAGAGAAAACGGGAGCCGGGCGGGAACACTGGCTTTTCGGCGAACGCCAGACGCAGGGCAGCATCGCGACCTTTCCAGGGGGGATCCAAATCCACATCTTCGCGGAGGCCGGAAAAGTGTGTCAGCAGATTGCGTACGGTGATGTCCTCCTTGCCGTTCTCCCCGAACTCAGCAAGGTATTTCGTTACCGGATCGTTCAACCGGACCTCACCCTTTTGCACCAGTTGCATTACAGCGGTAGTCGTGGCCACGACTTTGGTGAGTGAAGCGATATCGAAAATCGTATCAATCGTCATAGGCTCGCGGCGCGGTTCAAGGGCACGGTTGCCGAAAGCTTTGCGGTAGATGACTCGTCCGTTATGCCAGACCAGCAGCACGGCGCCGGGAATCTGACCGTCGTGAATGGCATCGCGGACGATGGAATCGAGCACGCCAAGATTCGGTGTCGGAGCGGCGGCCGAGGCGCGGTTCGAAGCATGCACGGGCGTCCCGCCGGCCGGCCTCGAAGCCAGGGCGGCAAAAAGCGCGACCAACAGGCCACACATATACAGACGCCGAGTTTTCCAGATTGAGTGGATACTCCGAATTTACACAACCTGCGCCAGATCGCTCAAGGAACCGAAGTAAGGGGTGCCGTTTGTGGCACAGGTTCCGCGCCGCGATTCGCAGCGGCGACGTCCCCGCGGCGCAAAAGCAAACCTCAGCGGCTGAAGCCGCTGGTGGCTGTCAGCTCTTCGGCGCGGCTAAAGCCGTGCCCTTCCCGATTTTCTTGGAATCAGGAAACAGATGCGGTTGAAGCCGGGCACAGCCCGCAGTCCCAAGACAGAATCGAAATGTTTGCGGGTCTTATAATACCCGCCATGGCCAGCCCCCCTTCGTTCGGTCTGCCGGATCAGTTCGCGCCACCACATGATGGCGAGAAACCGGATCACGAGAATCGTTACCTTGGCGTTTATTCCGTCAACGTCTTCGTTCGCGATCAGGAACGAAGCCTGCGATTTTACGTCGACCAGCTTGGATTCAGTCTGGCCTTCGACGTCCGGCTCCAATCCGGACAACGCTGGGTGGGCGTTGCGCCTCCCAACGGCACCGCGGTGCTTACCCTGGTCGCGCCTGAACCCGATTCCGCAGAGTACAAACTGATCGGCCAACCCACGCCGGTTGCTTTCGTTGCCGAAGACGTCGTAGCTACTTACAGCCAGTGGCGGCGTCGCGGAGTTCGCTTTCGTCATGTTCCGCGGCTGCGGCGCGTCAAGTATGAAAAGCTGGCAGCAGATGGCCCGGGAAACGACAGGCGGGGCAGTGCTCCATCGCTGCTGCTGGGGAAGCAGGCCCCGATTTGGGGTGGAGTCTTTACCCGCTTCGAAGATATCGATCGCAATTCCTTCGCGCTGGTCAGCTTCGATGAAATGACACAGGCAGTAGAGGCGCAACGGCGCGCCACGGCGCAGAAACTGGAATCTGAACGCCGGGCCGCTCACGAACTGGAAATCGCAAAACAGGTACAGGCACGACTCTTTCCCCAAACCTTCCCGCCGCTGAGAACCCTCGACTATGCCGGCGTTTGCATCCAGGCCCGCCAGGTCGGTGGCGATTACTACGACTTCCTCAACCTGGGTCAGGAGCGGCTAGCTTTCGTGTTGGGCGACATTTCAGGAAAGGGAATTGCGGGCGCTCTCCTGATGGCGAATCTGCAGGCGACCTTGCGCAGCCAGTGCATCGTTGGTTTGGACGACCCGCAACGGCTGCTGCGGTCGGTCAACCAACTGTTCTATGACAACACCGCCGACAGCTCCTACGCCACGCTTTTCTTCGCCGAATATGACGACCCGGGCCAGCGCCTGCGCTACGTCAACTGCGGCCATCTGTCCGGTCTTTTGCTTCGCGGAGATGACCGAGTGGAACGGCTGGATTCCACCTGCACCGTTCTGGGGCTGTTCAAGGAATGGGATTGTTCGATCGCGGAGTGCCACATACTCTGCGGCGATCTCCTTGCTCTCTACACCGACGGCGTCACCGAGTCCTTTAATACTGCGGGGGAGGAATTCGGAGAACCGCGCTTGACCGAGGCCTTGCAGCGGTATCGCCAGTTGCCTTCGCCGGACTTGCTGAAGGCGATCGTGGGGGAGGTTCAGCGGTTCAGCCCGAACGAGCAGCACGACGACATCACGCTGATCGTTGCCAAGTGCATGGCGGGTTGATAGAGAGCGCTTCGCCGTCGTCGCGAGAAGCCGGAGTAAAACCCAGCTTTACCCTTCCCCGGAACTTTGTTATAACCCGAACATCGACCATACGATCCGTTTGTCAGACAACTCTTCCTCGCTGAAGACCGGTTATCAGGCTGGGCCTCGCTTCCCTGCCCCGGCTTATGAGCGGCAGGATGAGATTTTTGAAAAAGCCTTTGACGTGATAGACAGGGCCATCGCCCAGGCTACATTCCCAGCCGCTTCGATTGCGGTCACATCAAAGAGAAAATTGGTCGCACTGAAGGCCTTCGGCCGCTTCACCTACGAGCCTGGCTCGCCTCAAGTAACAACCGCCAGCGTTTTTGATCTGGCCTCGGTCTCCAAAGTCATAGCTACGACCAGCATGGCAATGATTCTCTACCAGCGTGGCCTGGTCGATCTGGAGATGCCAGTTGCCGCCATCGTGCCTGAGTTCGTGGCTTCCGAGTCGAACGACAAGGATGTCCGCCGCCGTGAAGTCACCTTGCACATGCTGCTGGCACACTCATCCGGATTGCCCGCTTATGAGAAACTCTTTCTAAGAACAAAGACCAGGGACGAACTGCTTCACGCCGCGTTCCGGACTCCGCTCACGGCTGATCCGGGCGCCAGTGCGCAATACAGCGACATCGGTTTCATCGTGCTCGGGGTCGCACTGGAGCGCATTGCCGACGAAAGTCTCGGCCGTTTTTGCCAACTCGAACTGTTCGGCCCGCTGGGGATGTTGCGCACCACCTACAATCCGCCCGCAGCGTGGCGAGATTCCATACCGCCCACGGCGGACGACCGCACCTTCCGCCATCGCGTCCTCCAGGGTGAGGTGCAGGATGAAAATGCCAGCGTGCTCGGTGGCGTTGCCCCACAAGCCGGCTTATTTGCCACCGCCGAAGATGTAGCAACCTTCGCTCACATCATGCTGCAAGGAGGTTCTCCGCTGATTCGTCCCGAGACTCTGGCGCTTTTCACTCGCCGGGAAAGCTCTCCGCCCGGCACTTCACGTGCGTTGGGGTGGGACACACCCTCCTCGCCCTCGCAATCGGGAAAATATTTTTCCGCCGCTTCCTTCGGGCATCTGGGCTATACCGGAACATCGCTGTGGATCGATCCCGAGCGCGAGCTTTCTGTCACCTTGCTTACGAACCGAACCTGGCCCGATTGCAGCAACAAAGCGATCACCGAGGTGCGGCCCAGATTTCACGACGCCGTGGTTGAGGCGCTTGCGGGCGCGGAGAGCAAGACTTGAAGCGAATAGCTAGCAAGACCCGCGAGAACCTGAACCGCCTGGCGACCGAGCAGTCGAATCGTGTCTCGACCGATCTGGACATGAAGTCGGCGTTGGAAGTGGCACGAGTCATCAATGCCGAGGATGCCAAAGTAGCGGCCGCCGTCGAGCGCGCCCTGCCGCAAATTGCGCGCGCCATTAACGTGATTGCGGATGCGCTGAAACACGGCGGAAGGCTGATCTACGTAGGCGCGGGCACCAGCGGCCGGATTGCGGCCCTGGACGCTGCCGAGTGTCCGCCCACGTTCAACGTCGATCCCAGGTCAGTCCAGTTCGTCATGGCGGGTGGCCCGTGGGCGCTGGCCGCGGCGGTCGAGGCAAACGAAGACTCGCGGGCGCTCGGCGAACGTGAGATCGCGAAACGGAAGCCGGGCCGCAAAGATGTGGTGGTCGGAATCGCCGCCAGCGGACGGACTCCGTTCACTGTCGCTGCGATCGAGTACGCGCGCCGTAAGGGAGCAACTACGATCGCCGTGGTGTGCAATCGCAACACGCCTCTGCAACGGGCTGCCGACTTCGCCATCGTTACCGACGTGGGACCGGAAGTGATCTCCGGATCGACTCGCATGAAAGCGGGCACCGCGCAAAAGATGGTGCTGAATATCCTCTCGAGCGGCGCCATGACGCGGCTTGGATATGTTTACGGAAACCTCATGGTCAACGTCACTCCGAAGAATTCGAAGCTGCTGGCACGAGGAGTGACCATTCTGCAGCGGAGCACGGGGCTGAGCAGAATAGTTGCGGAGCGGGCTTTGAAGTCGGCAGGATATAGTGTGCCCGTGGCGCTGGTGATGTTGCAGGCGAAGGTGGACCGCCGGGAAGCGGAGCGGGTCTTGAAATCGGCAGAGGGACATGTGCGCCATGCGATCACGGCGGCACGGAACTTGTAGTCCGGTTCTGTAGCGCCGGCGTCCCGCCGGCTGTCCGGTGGGCGTCTCGCCCACCGTTTTACGCGGGCGGGGGCGCCCGCGTCACACCGGCTACCTCAAATCCGGCAGGACGTGTCCTCTCGACTACAGATTGCCACCCACGCATTCCTCTCCTTCCCGTTAGAATAATTGACGCCACAGGCAGGAACGAATGATAGGGATGAGCTCGTCATGGACAAATTTGTAATTCGCGGCGGCGATCCGCTGCTGGGAACAATTCGGGTCAGCGGCGCCAAGAACGCTGCCCTGCCGGCCATGGCTGCGGCCCTGCTCACCGAAGAGCCCGTCATCCTGGAGAATGTTCCGCAAGTTCGTGATATCGAGACCACGCGCAAACTGCTGGCCGCCATGGGCGCCGAAGTCGAACTGGGCTACGGACGGGCGCAGCATCGTACGACAATTTGCGCCCGTAATCTGAGCACTCCGGAAGCCTCCTACGAACTGGTCAAGCAGATGCGCGCGTCGTCGTTGGTCCTGGGCCCGCTGGTGGCGCGGTGCGGCAGGGCCCGTGTCTCTCTGCCGGGCGGTTGTGCCATCGGTGCTCGCCCCATCGACCTGCACATCAAGGGACTGGAACTGCTGGGGGCGAAGATCACCCAGGAACACGGATACGTCGAAGCCCGGGCCGAGCGTCTTAAGGGCGGCGAAATTTTATTCGACAAGATTACGGTCACCGGCACCGAAGACCTGCTGATGGCAGCCACTCTCGCTGAGGGCGAAACCCTGATGCGTAACTGCGCCCGCGAGCCCGAAGTCGCCGACCTGGCCGACCTGCTCAACAAAATGGGAGCGCAGATCGAAGGCGCAGGCACTTCGACCATTCACGTGAAGGGTGTCAGCCAGTTGCATGGCGCAAAGCACCGTATCATACCCGACCGCATCGAAGCCGCCACATTTATCATTGCCGGTGCCATGACCGGCGGCGATTTAAATGTGGCCGGCTGCGATCCCCGGCACCTGGGCGCGCTGCTCGACAAATTGCACGAGGTAGGAGTGAAGACCGCACAATCGGCCGAATCAGTGCGAGTCATGGGCGACGGACCTTTCCGGGCCGCGGACGTCACCACCGAAGAATACCCCGGTTTCCCCACCGACATGCAGGCCCAATACATGGCGCTGGCCACGCAGGCCGAAGGGACGTCAGTCATCATCGAGAATATTTTCGAGAATCGCTTCATGCATGCTCAGGAACTGGTGCGCATGGGAGCGAATATCAAGATCGAAGGACGCCGCGCCGTAGTCCGCGGCAAGTCGCCGCTGAGCGCAGCCGCGGTGCAGGCGTCCGACCTGCGCGCTTCGGCCTCGCTGGTGCTGGCGGCCCTGGTCGCGGAAGGCGAGTCAATTATCGATCGCGTCTACCACATCGATCGCGGCTACGAAAACATCGAAGAAAAACTCAAAGGCGTCGGCGCCCAGATTCGCAGGATCGGAGAGATATTACCGAAGAGAGCGGCAGCCCCAGCATCCAGAAGCTAGACTTCCGATTTTATCTTTCGCCAGAACCCCGACAAACTGAGAACAGAGAACTTAATGCCGGAAACTGGTTCTTGAACCTCTGGCGTCAGGGTTGAGAAATATCTCGGCAGCGGGATGCTGCGTGCCCCATTTTTCACATCTTTTGCGAAAAGTGGGGCTCTTCCATCACACCCTAACCCTTGCTTCCGGGTCATAGCTACGTCTATTTTGGCTGTGTGCCTCGGACTGTCCTGACAATCTTCTGCCTGGTTTCACTCAGCCATTCAATGCGCCCGCAAGCATCCTCCCCTCTTCCGGTTGGCACGATAGTCCCCCGCGTGATTTGCGGCGCCGATAGCAAACAGAGCTACGCCCTCTATCTTCCATCCAACTTTACGAGCACGCGAACGTGGCCGATCATTTATGTCTTTGATCCCGCCGCCAGAGGCCAAGCAGCGGTCGAAGTCATCCAGCCGGCGGCGGAAAAATTCGGCTACATAGTCGCGGCTTCGAATAATTCCCGCAACGGTCCCATGGGAGATTCCGCCCAGGCCGTGAATACCATGTGGCGAGACACTCAGCAGCGGTTCCCCATCGCGGAACAGCGTCGCTATTTGGCTGGGATGTCGGGAGGCGCTCGCGTGGCCACCAGCATTGCGTTGTTCTGCCAGAGCTGCGTCGCCGGTGTGATTGCCAACGCCGCGGGTTTCCCCGTTGGCGCCGAACCAACTCGCGACATGAAGTTCGCTTACTACGCGGCGGTCGGCAACGCTGATTTCAATTACAGCGAGTTCGTCGACCTGCGGCGAAAACTGGACGCTGCCGGCACGCGTTACCGGATACGCATCTTCGACGGCCAGCATGGTTGGGCACCGCCGGAAGTATGGATCGAGGCGCTCGATTGGATGGACATTCAGGCAATGTCTTCGGGCGCGATGCCGCGCGATCCGGCGCGTATCCAACAGAGCTTCGCCAGCGCCCTCGCAAGCGCCCGCGAATTTCAGTCCCAAAACAACTTGTTGGCCGCTCTTCGGGAATACCAATCCCTGGTGCGCGATTTCCGTAGCCTGGAGGACGTCAGTTCTGCAGAAGTTTCCATGGCAGAACTGGCAAAAAACAAGGCCGTAAAGGCCGCCGAAAAGGACGAGGCATCCGCCCTTGAACAGCAGGAGCAGATGACCGCAAGCCTCTCCTCTCAAATGCAGGCAATCGGCGCCGGTGACCGCTACCAGGTGGACGTGGTCGATCTCAAAGACAATATTTCCGATCTCAAGAAACGCGCGGCCCAGTCCCGGAATTCAAACGACCCGAAGACGCTGGTTTTGCGGCGGGCGCTGGGACAAGTGGTTGTAGAAGCTTACGAATCGGGACAACACCATCTGGACGAGAAGAATTATCGCGTGGCACTGGTCTATTTTGATCTGGCCGCTGCTGGCTCGGCGAATCCCGCATGGGCGTACTACCAGCGGGCTCGCGCCTACGCCATGCTAGCTGACAGAAAAAACACGCTGGCTGAGCTAAAGCTCGCGCTGGCAAATGGGTTCCATGAAACCTCCGCACTGGAAGCCTCCGAGTTCCAGGCTTTTCAGGAACTGGCGGAATTTAAGGCTCTGGCAACAGAGTGGAAAAAAGCGGCCGAGAAGAAAACACCGTGATCGGGTTAGTAGGTTCAGGAAAGCCAAGTCCGGATGAAGTTTCGGGAGGGTTGAGTCGGAAAGGCTGAGTTTCGGAAAGGCTGAGTTTCGGGAAGGCTGAGTTTCGGGAAGGCTGAGTTGCGGGAAGGGCACGACTTTCAGTCGTGCCGCCAGTCGCCGCAAGAGGTTCGGCTTTAGCCGCTGCGGTTCGCTCTTCGTCATCCGCACCCTCTTTTCCGCCATGCCGAGCATCGCTCGGCGAGGGAGATGGGACATCCTTCGACTTCGCTCAGGAGAGGCTCTGCCCTTACGCCGGTCGTAGGAAAGAAAAAGGCCGCAATTTTTGTCGCGGCCTTTCAAGACTGCCGAGCTTCGCTCGGTCTGACGGGCGAGGACGCCCGTCTCTCCATCGTTTATTGGTTGGTGCGTTGATTGGTTAGTGGCGTCCGCCGCCACCGTGTCCGCCGCCGCCAAAACCGCCACGACCGCCGCGTCCGGGACCGCCTCGGCCACGACCTCTGCCGCCACCGCCGCCGGGACGACCGCCGCGTCCGCGGTCTCCGCCGCGGTCACCACCGCGGTCTGGGCGATCTCCAGTGCGTTCAGGGCCGCGATCTCCTGCGCCGGCTCCGGCCAGGGGTGCATCGCGGTTGAAGTTGGGCTCGTCATCGGGAAAATCGGCGCCGCCTTCGATGGTTAGGGCAGGTGCGTGCGCAGGTTCGCCGCCGCCGTCTCCGCCACCACCATCGGGCGGAAGCTCACCGCCACCCATTTTCGCGCGCTGTTCCTTGAGGATGGCTTTGCGCGACAGGCGAATCCGGTTGCCTTCGACCGCCAGAACCTTTACCAGCACCTGGTCGCCTTCTTTCAGTTCGTCGCGGACGTCCTTGATGCGATGCTCCGCGACTTCGCTGATGTGCAGCAAACCGTCGGTACCGGGAATGATCTCGACGAATGCGCCGAAATCGGCCAGACGAGTCACCGTGCCAAGATAGGTCTTCCCGACCTCGGCCGTGGCCGTAAGGTCGCCGATGATCTGCAGGGCCTTGGCCGCGGACGCCTCATCGTTCGAGGCGACGTTTACCTTGCCGGAATCTTCGACATCGATCTTCACGCCGGTGCGCTCAATGATGCTGCGAATCATCTTGCCGCCGGGCCCAATCACGTCGCGAATCTTGTCCACCGGGATCTGCAGGGTGTAGATGCGCGGCGCGTAAGCGGAAACTTTCTCGCGAGGGCCAGGCAGAACTGCGCTCATTTTGTCCAGAATGAACAAGCGCCCGCGTTGCGCCTGGGACAAAGCTTCGCGCATGATCTGCGCGGTGATGCCGCCGACCTTAATGTCCATCTGCAGGGCGGTGATGCCGTCCCGGGTGCCGGCGACTTTGAAATCCATGTCGCCGTAGTGATCTTCGGCGCCGGCAATGTCAGTCAGGATGGCATACTGCTCGCCTTCCTTGACCAGTCCCATAGCTACGCCTGCCACCGGCGACTTCAGCGGAACGCCGGCATCCATCAATGCAAGTGAAGCTCCGCAGACGGTCGCCATCGAGGACGACCCGTTCGATTCCAGAATGTCAGAGACCACACGCATAGCGTATGGCCACTTGTCTTCATCAGGAAGGACGTTGGAAATAGACCGTTCTGCCAGCGCTCCGTGGCCGATTTCACGCCGGCCCGCGCCACGCAGAAATGCAACCTCTCCAACCGAAAACGGCGGAAAGTTATAGTGCAGCATGAAGCGTTTCTTGGCTTCGCCTTCGAAGACTTCGAGGCGCTGCATGTCGTCGCTGGTGCCGAGGGTCGTGGTGACTAGAGCCTGGGTTTCGCCGCGAGTGAAGATCGCCGAGCCGTGGGTACGGGGCAAGACGCCGACTTCGATCCAGATATCGCGAATCTGGTCGAAGGCGCGGCCGTCGGGACGGCGTTTCTGATTGATGACGTGCTCGCGGAAAATGCGCTCGCGGAGGGTTTCGTAGTAGGTTTTCAGTTTTTTCTGGGCCGCTTCATCTTCCGCGGGAATAGCTGCCTGCAGCTGTTTCTTCAGCTCGCGGACCAGGTTGTAACTTTCCGCCTTGGGATGTTTCTCAGTATCGAGGCGGTCTGCGAGGTCGGCAGCGATGCGATTCTTCAGATCGTCGTAATAGGCCTGGTCGAATTCGGGCGGCGTGACTGCCCGCTTGGGTTTCCCTGCTTTTTGTTTGAGGTCGTTGATGGCGGCACAGATTTTCTTGATCTCAGTGTGGGCGAATTCGATCGCATCCACCACCGTTTCTTCTTTCACTTCCTTGGCGCCGGATTCGATCATCACGATTCCGTCAGCGGTGCCGACGACCATGATGTTGAGCAGGCTGTCGCGCATCTCACTGTAGGTCGGATTGATAAGGAACGCGCCGTTGACCAGGCCCACGCGCACAGCGCCGATAGGGCCTTCGAACGGTATGTCGGAGATCGTCAGCGCGGCCGAGGCACCGTTGATGCCGGCGACATCCGGATCATTCTCGGTGTCAGCGGAGAGAACGAAGGCGATGACCTGGGTTTCACAACGGAAGCCCTCGGGAAACAGCGGACGAACCGGGCGGTCAATCTGCCGGCTGGTGAGAATTTCACGCTCGCTGGGACGGCCTTCACGCTTGATGAAGCCGCCGGGAATGCGTCCGCCGGCGTAAGTGTATTCGCGGTAGTCGACGGTCAGCGGGAAGAAATCGATGCCCTCGCGCGGATCAGGATTGGCAGTGGCGGTAGCGAGAACAACGTTATCGCCAATGCGCACCACGACTGAACCGTGGGCCTGCTTGGCTAATTTTCCGGTTTCAAATGAGATCTTTTTACCGCCGGCAAGTTCAACAGTTACTTCTTGTTTCATGATTCATTTCCTTTTGGCAGGAGGACACGTGCGTGCGCTTGGAAGAGACTGCACAGTGGAAGGGCAAGAGCCAGTAGCGTTTTGGAGATCGCCGGAAACACACCGTTCGCGGCATTGAGCCTTAATGGGTGACGACCGTCTGATAATGATTCCGATCGCAGCCCGGCAGAAACACCCCGAGCCGGGAATGGCCCCGCTGCAACCTACTTACGCAGGCCAAGCTTGTGCACAACCGTCTTGTAACGTTCGGAATCGTATAGCTTGAGGTAGTCCAGCAGGCGGCGACGCTTGCTGACCAGCATGAGAAGACCGCGGCGCGAACCGTGATCCTTCTGGTGCGTTTTGAAGTGCTCCGTCAATTGACCAATGCGTTCGCTGAGCAACGCGATCTGGACTTCGGGGCTGCCCGTATCGGTGGCATGCGTCCCGTACTGGTCGATGAGGGATTTCTTTTGCTCTCTGGCTAGCACTAACCTAGTGCACTCCTGTCTTCTAGTTTCAATTCGTTCGTAACGTGCATTTAAGGTAACACGCTCAAGACCAGGGTGTAAAGGCGCGCGCCACGAGCGGCGGGTCGGCTTGAATATCTTGCTTCGGTGATTTTGATTCCAGCTGTGGCAGTGGGTTCGCGGCGCAATCGTAGGCCGCGATGTGGCTTAGCGGGCCAAGGAAATCCAGGGGCTGAAGTGCGAGCGTGAGAACCTGTCTTTCGCCTTTTATGCAACCTGGCGTGCTCCGCCCAAGCCTAGTTGTCCGAAAGGTCAGCCTCGGCGATTGGCCGCTTGACGCATTGGAGGCATACAAAAGCGTCTCTCCAGTCAGCATCTAAGGTTAGTATAGTTATGCTGGGTGTTATGACAGCGCGCTGCAATCAATGCGGTCACGAGAACAATCCCGAGTACCGTTTCTGCGGGATCTGTGGAGCACCACTGCAGCCGGCAATCTCCACCCGGGAGCATGGTAGAGAACGACCCTCGCCGCTCAGTGGTCCGTCGTTTCTGGGCCTGGGGGACGAACGCTCCCGCGACCTCGACTACTTGCTGGAGGATGAGCCGCCCCGGGGCCATGGCCGTTTGTATCTGGCTCTTCTCCTGCTGGTGCTGAGCGGGGCATTGTTGGCCTGGCACTGGCAGCGGGATGGATATCCCTGGGCAGCGCTGGTTCCGAAACCAATTGTGCACAACATCCCGGCTGCGAGTTCCGCACCGGATGCAACTGCGCCACCGAATACAGGTGCGCCGGTAGAACCCACTGGAAACTCGGTTCCCCCGGAGGCACAGGCCGCGACCTCTCCGGCAAGTGGGGAAGCCGTGCCCACCGTGGTTTCGGCACCACCGGTTGGGAGTACTCCTTCTCCCGCCCCGCCGTCGACCACGCCCGAGACAACGCAGGTACCGAAAGAAACCTCCGATTCAGGGAAATCCGAGGCGAAACCCGAGGTTGCATCCGTCCCGGCGACGTCGGTGCCGTCCGTGAGTGCACCCGCGCCTACATCAGCTGCGCCTACTTCATCCGCCGAGACCGAAACTGCTGAAACCCCGGCCCCAGCGCCCAAGGCGGTTGCACCCATTGCGAAGGCCGCGCTATCCAAGCCGTCGCCCGCCACCCCTCCGGTGAGTTTTGATGACAAGATCGTGGCCGATGGCGAACGCTACCTGTACGGACGCGGAGTGCCGCAAGACTGCGCCCGGGCGCAAAGAAATCTTCAAATCGGGGCAGGAAATTCAAATCCCAAGGCGCAGACTCTGCTGGGAGCCATGTATGCCACCGGACACTGCGTGAACCGCGACTTGCCTACCGCCTATCGCTGGTTCGCCAAGGCGCTGCACGGGGATCCGGGAAACTCCCGGGTACAGCGGGATCTTGAAGTGCTCTGGAAACAGATGACTCCGGAGGAGAGACTGCTGGCAATGAAGAGCCGGTAGGTCGCCTTGCAATTTAAAGTGCTAACCACATCGACGTACTAACCCAGTTTCCAGTTCCCGGTTCTCAGTGGTGATGGGTTGTTTCCGGGGAGCTCATTACCAGGCGTCCATGTTGCACGCCTTTTGTACTGATCAGGCGGTCTGCCAGTTTTTGCACGTCTTTCGACTTGCCCCGAAGCACGACTACCTCGAGACAGCTATCGTGGTCGAGGTGCGCGTGCAGCGTGGATATGATGACGTGATGATGTTCGTGCTGGAGATCGGTAAGCTTCTCAGGCAGAAGGCGGGTGTGATGATCGTAGATGAGAGTTACCGTACCGACCACCAGGGCATCGGGAGCCACCACTGCCGACCCTACCAGGCGGTCGCGAATGAGATCGCGGAAGGCCTCGGAACGGTTCTCGTAGCCTTTCTGCGCGATGAACCTGTCGAAACGGCGAAGCAATTCTGAATCGATGGCCACACCGATACGGCTGAGATCTCCCATGAACGCCTCTCTGAACTGTTGTCGGCCCAGTCTACTCCCGTTGTTTCGGCAAAGCGCGGATCACTATAGCTTGTCGAAGATGGGCGGATGCTGCTATGGTTTCGCGACATAACAGTAACTGATTGCAGGGAAAGCGGATGGTGCGAGAGTAACGATTGGCGAAGCAATCCGGCCCAGGGTTTCCCAACGTACCTTTGAAAGGATGAAATAACGGCTTGTCCGGCGCTGAACCAAAAGCAGGCGCGACCGACGTAGCGCTGGTGGGAGCGATTCGCGCTGGTGACGGAAGCGCCATGGCGGCGCTCTACGACCGGTATTCTTCCATCGTGTACGCGGTCGGGTTGCGGGTGCTCGGCGACACAGGCGCGGCGGAGGACGTGCTACAGGAAGTGTTCATGCAGTTGTGGCGCAATCCCGGGGTGTTTGATGCCAGTCGTGGAAACCTGGGTGCGTGGCTGGCCGTAATCGCCCGCAACCGGGCGATAGACACGCTGCGAAAACGGCGTCCCGAGACTGATATTGCCGATGTCGTGGTCTCAGTGGAACCGGATATGGCGGGAGAGGCGGAACGGGCACGGGCCATGGAGAAGGTGCGTGGCGCCTTGGGCGCCATGCCTGCAGCGCAACGAAGTGCCCTGGAGATGGCCTATTTCGAAGGACTCACCCACACCGAAATTGCGGCCAAGACGGGCGAGCCGCTGGGCACCATCAAGACCCGCATTCGAGCCGGCCTGGTGACCCTGCGCAAGGCTTTTGCGACATGAGCACGCACGAACAATTCGCCGACGATCTCGCGCTGCTTGCCCTCGGGCAATTGCAGGGCGACGAGCGTATCGCGCTGGAAAAGCATCTGGAGGGGTGTGCCGCGTGCCGGCGCGAGCTCGAACAGCTGCGCGGCGACACGGCGCTGCTGGCGCTTTCCGCGGCGGGTCCGACGCCACCACGGCGCTCCCGGGAACGGCTGCTGAAAGCTATCGCGAAAGAGCCGCGAGTGGCCAAAGCTGCCGGGCATCGGTGGAGCTGGACGCTGGTGCCTTGGTTCGCGGCGGCCGCGTTCGGTCTGGCAGCGGTTTTCTTCTTCCAGCAGAGCGACCGTCTGGCTCAACGGGTGGCTGAGTTGCAGACCGAGTCATCCCAGCAGCAAGGACAGCTCGAGCGGGCCCGGGAAGTTGTCTCAACCCTGACGTCGACCGACGCGTTACGCGTGACTTTAGTGGCGGCGCAGTCTCCTCCACAGCCTCAGGGTAAGGCGATCTACGTCCGTGACCGTTCCAGTCTGGTTTTCCTGGCCAGCAACATGCCGGCTTTACCTCCCCAGAAAGCTTACGAGCTGTGGCTGATCCCGACCAACGGCGGCGCGCCCATCCCGGCAGGAGTATTCAAGCCCGATGCCCACGGCAGTGCCACCGTGATTCAACCACCGCTGCCCGCCGGGATCGAGGCCAAGGCTTTTGCGATTACCGTCGAGCCGGAGCAGGGGTCGACCGCACCTACGATGCCGATTGTGATGATGGGAGCGGGGGAGTAGATCCCGGCAAGAACCACGTGGGGACAGCTGCCCTCGGCTGTACGGCGGAGCGCAGCTCCGCAGCGTTTATCCCAGGCCTGTAGCACTGCAAGACTCTGTCGAGCTTCGCTCGACTGGACAGCCGAGGGCGGCTGTCCCCACGTGGTCCGTTATGCTTCCTCGCTCTCCTTCAACTTCGCGATGACACCGAAGTCTTCCAGCGTGGTAGTGTCACCCTTCACCTCCCCACTGCTGGCCAATTCGCGTAACAGGCGGCGCATGATTTTCCCGCTGCGGGTTTTGGGGAGGGTATCGGTGAAGCGGATGTCGTCGGGTTTGGCCATCGCGCCAATTTCTTTCGCGACCCACTTCCTCAATTCGTCTTTCAATTCGGGAGTGGGGGTTCTTCCCTGGTCCAGAGTTACGAAAGCCGAGATGGCTTGACCCTTGATGTCATCCGGACGCGCCACCACTGCGGCTTCCGCGACCGCTTCGTGTGCGACCAGGGCGGACTCTACTTCCATTGTGCTCAGGCGGTGACCGGAGACGTTGATCACGTCGTCCACACGGCCCATGACCCAGAAGTAGCCGTCTTTGTCCTGGCGGGCGCCGTCGCCGGTGAAATAGGTGGGAGGAATCTGTGACCAGTACTGTGAAACGTAGCGGTCGGGATCGCCGTAGATGGTGCGCAGCATTCCGGGCCAGGGCTGCCTGAGAACCAGAAATCCGCCTGAACCTTCGGGCACGGGCTTGCCGTCGAGAGTGACGACTTCCGGGACCACTCCCGGAAAAGGACGAGTAGCGGAGCCAGGCTTGGTGGCGATCGCGCCCGGAATCGGAGTAAGCATGATGTGTCCGGTTTCGGTCTGCCACCAGGTATCAACGATCGGACAGCGGTTGTGGCCAATGACCTCGCGATACCACATCCAGGCTTCGGGATTGATGGGCTCGCCCACGGTTCCCAGCAGGCGCAGACTATCGAGCTTATGTTTTTTGGGCCAGTCGTCTCCCCACTTGAGAAACGTGCGAATCGCAGTGGGTGCGGTGTAAAAAATATTTACTTTGTGGCGATCGATGATGCTCCAGAAGCGGTCGGGTTCGGGGAAGTTGGGCGCGCCCTCGTACATCAGGCTGGTGGCGCCGTTTTGCAGCGGTCCGTAGACAATGTAGCTGTGACCTGTGACCCAGCCGATGTCAGCGGTACACCAGTAGGTGTCTTCCTCCCTGAGATCGAATACCCATTTTGTGGTCAGGTAGGTGCCGACCGAATAGCCGCCGGTGGTATGCACAACGCCCTTGGGCTTGCCGGTGGTTCCAGAGGTGTACAGGATGTAGAGAGGATGCTCGGCGTCGAGCGGTTCGGCGGGACATTCGTCTGACGCTTGCGCCATCAGATCGTGCCACCAGTGGTCGCGGCCGGATTGCATATTGATTGGACTTCCGGTTCGCTTGTACACGACCACGTGCTTCACCGACGGACAAGACTTCAGCGCTTCCTCGACGGCGGGAAATAACTTCACTTCAGCACCACGGCGGTATGAGCCGTCCTGGGTGATGACGGCAACTGCCTGGGAGTCGTGAATGCGGTCGACCAGGGCGTTCGAGGAAAATCCACCGAAGACCACCGTGTGCGGTGCGCCGATGCGGGCGCAGGCCAGCATGGCGATGGGCAGCTCGGGCGTCATGCCCATGTAGATAGCCACCCGGTCGCCTTTTCTTACGCCAAGAGATTTCAGGACATTGGCGAACTTCTGTACCTCGCGATGAAGTTGCTGATAGGTAAGGGTGCGGACTTCGCCGGGCTCGCTCTCCCAGATCAGGGCGGCTTTGTTTTTGCGGAAAGTTTGCACGTGGCGGTCGAGACAGTTGTAGGACAGATTGATCTGACCGCCGACAAACCATTTGGCCCAGGGATGGTTCCACTCCAGGACCTTGACCCACTTTTTGAACCAGTGCAGTTCGTTTGCGATTCCGCCCCAGAATTTTTCCGGCTGCTCGACTGATTCGCGATAAATGCGCTCATAGTCTTCGAGGCTCTTGATGTGCGCCTGGCGGCGAAACTCTTCCGGGCACTCAAATTTTCTGTCTTCATGCAAGACCGATTCGATATTGGTTCGGACATCGGCCGCAGCGGGGTTATCGGGCATGCTGGTTCCTCGTCTTCAGTGGACTGCTGAAATGCGCATTGCAGATTCTACAAGGCCTGAAGCCAGAATGTCTGCACAGGCGAGATGCTTACTGCTCCAGAAACCGGTGCCGGTATTCTTCGTCCGGAAGCAGGCAGCTATCGTGCTTTCCGAAAATGCGATAGCGGTTGCGGGCGATGACGTGGTATCCCCAATCACGCAGCGATTTGGGCAGAGCTCGCAAGAGAAAGGCTACCGCGGGCCACAATCCTCGTAATCTTCGCAGGACGGAGATCACAGCATCAGAACGCGCGGCAGGGCGCTGGCCGGGTGCTTCGATGAGGTACACCGTATCCAGATCATTGGGGTCGAGGCCGTGCTGCCGCAGGATTCTGGCGGCAAAGTCGCTTTGCAGCGAGGCGAAATGGAAGTGGCCGCTGGGATCGCGCTTCAGGACGAACTGAACCAGGCGGTTGCATAGGCCGCAGACGCCGTCGTAAAGGAGAATCGGGTTGGCGGAATCTGCCATGGCGGCGCAAACGAGAGACACGGCTTGCTGCTCTGAACCATTCTTTCGCTCTTTCAGGGCTATGTCACTTTCGGCGCTTCACCCAGGGTTGCGCCCTGGGCTGCATTCTTGGGCCGCTCGCGGCTCGGCAGGTATGGTCCTCCCGTTCAGCGAAGCGGGTCGGGCCGCCGCTGTAGCTCGGGGACGTATTCTGAGATGCTGCCCCTCTCCAGCAGATAGTTGCCCGGGCCCTGTTTGCCGCGAACCGTGCGGCAGAACTCGGCCACGATGAAACCGGCTTGTAAGGCTTCGGTGAAGGCCCAGCGCGTGGCCTCACGCCATTCCCGGGCCAGGCCGGGATCTTTTTGTTCGATTGCTCCGATGTCGCTCGGAATCTGGATTGCGATCCGCTGGCGGGCCAGCGCGGCGGAAAGGTCGTTCCGGAGCGGCTTGCCGTCGCCATTGAACTGCACCAGAGGCTGCAATCGCGAGAACGCGTCCAGGACTTCCGGGCGGTAGTCTTTCCCCTGCAAGCGGTCACGAACCCGGCGGCTAGCGAGCGGCCAGGTTACCCACAGGCGATCGGTGCTGTTGCGGTGCAGAATGCTGGAGGTTTCCGGGCCGTAGAAGTCGATTTCATAGCGATCCGAAACCACACCTAACTTGCCGAAGTTGAGGTGCGCGTTCTTGCTCTGCAGCGGATCGAAAGTCCAGGTCATCTCGTGGACGCGCAAGGTCAGCGCCCGTTCGCGCTGGGCCAGCTTGAGTTTGTAACCCAGGTCGAGATCGCGATAAGGCCCGAGAACCGCGAGCATGTGGGAGTGCACGATAAGGTGTCCCTCCTCCACGCCCAGGAAGGCGAAGGCAAAACCGACCAGCTTGGGGCCATCGAAAGCGCCGACCCAGACGCTGCCCGCCTCTTTGGTCGCAACCACCAGGGTCAAGGGAGTGACGTCGCGGTCGGCAAGTCCCCACACTTCGCGTTCGACGGCTTCCACTTGCTCCAGATCCTCAAAGCTTTGCAAGTCGCGAATGATAACGGGTTGGCGGGTGACCTGGTTCATGAGGAGTGGCGCAGGTGAAGGCGTCCAATATACGCGAGGCGATTCAGGGACGCCAGTTGCGGGGCTCGTAGCGCCGGCATCGCTTCGACTTCGCTCAGGACAGGCTTGCCGCCTGTCGGGCCGGCGCTACAACGAATCTATCCCTGTACGCGGGTGGCTTTGCCACTCCAGAAGGCTTCGCGGAGTTCGCGTTTGAGCATTTTTCCGGTTCCGGTCTTGGGGAGCGGGCCCTCCACAAACTTGATCAGGCGGGGTACCTTGAATTTGGCGATGCGTGCCTTCAAGAACAAGAGCAACTGTTCTTCGTTCAGTTGTTGACCTGGTTTCAAAACAATTATGGCTGCCGGTATCTCCCCCCATTGCGGATCGGGGGCGGAGACCACGGCACACTCCAGGACCGCGGGATGGGCGAAGATTGCCTTCTCAACATCGATGGAGGAAATATTCTCGCCACCGCTGATGATGATGTCTTTCTTGCGATCGACAATGTGGATATAGTTTTCGTCGTCCCAGACAGCCATATCTCCGGTGTGCAGCCAGCCGTCGGTAATGGCGGCTTCGGTGGCGGCGGCATCTTTGTAGTATCCATCCATCACGTTGTCGCCGCGGACTACCACTTCGCCTACGGCTTGCATATCACGCGGTACGTCCTGCATTTGCGAATCTACGACGTGAACGTCGCAACCGACCAGCGGCCAGCCGGCCGCCGAGAGGTGCGCGAGCCGGTCCTCTTCGCCGGCATAGCGCACCGTGCCTTTGGTGTGGGCAGAGGTAGCCACGGGACAGGTTTCGGTGAGCCCGTAACCGGCCCTTACGTCGCAGTGGAAAGCAGCCTCCAAACGGGCGATCAACTCGGGCGACGATGCCGCCCCGCCCATGGTGATTACTCTCATGCTCGAAGTATCGTACTTTCCCAGATCCGCACAATTCAGGAGGGCGTTAGCCATGGTGGGGACCAGGGTCATGCCAGTGGCCTTTTCTTCCTGAATGAGTCGCATAACGTAGGCCGGATCGAAGCGGCGGACCATGACGTGCTTGCCTCCCGTCAGAGTGATGCTCTGCGGACGTCCCCAGCCGTTGGCGTGAAATAGCGGGATGGTGTGGAGTTCCACGCGGCTGTCATCAGAGGGCAAGGAGACCAGCAGACCCAGCGTGTGCAGGTACAGCGTGCGATGTGACAGCATCACACCCTTGGGAGTGCCGGTGCTGCCGCTGGTGTAGAAAAGCTCGGCGATTTCATTTTCGTCGAAGGAAAAGAGGTCGGGACGCGGGATGCGATCTTTCGCCAGCATGTCCTCCAGGAACAAGTCGGCCTGCGGGACGGGCTGGTCGATGGCGACGTAGCGCTTGATGGTAGGACAGGCCTTGCGCAACGTCTCAATCAGCGGGGCAAATTCGGTTTCGAAAACCAACATGCTGGCGCCCGCGTGATTGAGAATGGCGACGAGTTCGGCGGGTTGCAGGCGCACGTTGAGCGGCATGGCAATCGCCCGAATCAGAAGCGGTCCGTAATAACCTTCGAGCAGTTGATGATTGTTGAAGCTGAGATAGGCGATCCGGTCGCCGGACTGGATGCCCTCGGAAAGAAGGCCGGCAGCCAGGCGTTCGCAGCGCTCTCCGAATTGGGCGTAAGTAAATGAACTGGAGCCGGAGACGACTCCTGTCTTGCGGCCGTAAAGATCCACGGCGCGATACAGACATCGGATGGGTGTAAGCGGCACATTCATGATGAGCTTTGAGAACCCCGCAGGGCATGATACACGACAGGAGGGGACGGCTCGAATAGCCTGGCCGCTTGAATACGAGCAGATCCGGAAAGGCCACGGCTCCAGCCGTGCCGCTGAGACGGGCTTAGCCCAAACGGCAAAACCGCAGCGGCTAAAGCCGTACCGAGTGCGGCATCTAGAGGCACGGCTGAAGTCGTGCCCTTCCCCACTCGTGCCTTGGCCGACGCCCTTGGCCGTCGTGTCCAGCCAGAGTCGTGTTTTTCTCGAGTGGTGCTTTTCTTGAATCGTGTGCGTGGCAAATCGTGCACTGCACGAATCTCTTCAATGACTGTGAACTGCCAAGGCCATGCGGTACCCCAAGAAACTCTGCGGGCCTTCGTGTACTTTTGTATCCCTGGTAGTGAAATCAGCAAAATATGAAATCTGGAGGCCGTGAGTGGCAGAAAACAACAAGCCTAGTTTTTCCGGCAAAACGCTATTCATCACGGGCGCCAGTCGCGGCATTGGGCTGGCAATCGCCGTGCGTGCGGCGCGCGATGGGGCCAACGTCGTGATTGCCGCCAAAACCGAGACGGCCCATCCCAAGTTGCCCGGAACCATCCATACGGCGGCCGCGGCGATCGAAGCGGCGGGCGGGAAAGCGCTGCCCCTGGCAGTGGACATCCGGTTTGAAGACCAAGTTCACGCGGCGGTGCACCAGGCGGTCAGTCATTTTGGCGGCATTGATATCCTGGTGAACAACGCCAGCGCGATCAGCCTTACTGGCACACTCGAGACGGCCATGAAGCGCTATGACCTGATGATGGGAGTGAATGTGCGGGGAACGTTTCTGTGTTCGCAGGCTTGCCTGCCCCATCTGAAAAAAGCGCCGAACCCGCACATTCTCACGCTCTCGCCTCCGCTCGACCTGCGAGCCAAATGGTTTGCGCCGCATCTGGCGTACACCATGGCGAAGTACGGAATGAGCATGTGCGTGCTGGGCATGGCGGAGGAATTTCGCAAGGACGGCATCGCGGTGAACGCGTTGTGGCCGCGAACCATTATCGCGACGGCCGCGCTGCAGGTGATTCCTGGCGCCGAGGCAGAACGTGGACGAACCCCTGAAATCGTGGCCGACGCGGCGTGGCATATTCTGACCCGCGATAGTCGCAGCGCAACGGGGAATTTCTTTATCGACGACGAAGTGCTGGCCAGTACGGGAATCACGGATTTGTCTCGCTATTCCGTCGCTCAGGGTAAGACGCTTAGGTCGGATCTTTTTGTTGATGATGCCTCGTGAGGACTGGCGAGGACGCCTTTCCCTCCAGGATAGACATGAGTCCTATAATGCCGTCATGAGGTGCTGGATCACACAGCCTGCTTTGGCTCTGGCTTGCCTCTTGTCTTGTCAGCCACCAATCCACGCACAGGTTCCGGTCACGAATCTTGAAGGGCAAAACGTTAGAGCATGCACGCCCTCGTCGACCGATCAGCAGCCGTCCGGGCCCGAAGTTACGATTGCGAAGTGCGTTTCGAAGGCGATCTCCGCATGCCGGCTGCGGATCAAGACCAGATCGCCATCGCCCTCAAGCAGCGGACGTTCTCAGGCGAACCTGATGGAGTCACATCCGAGGTGCTGGAATTAGTGAGGCGGGCGTGGCAGGACCGTGGATACTTTGAAGTGGAGATTAATGCCGACGCGAAAGTGTTGACCAGCAGTCCCGCCGGCCAGCGAATATCGATTACGGTTCAAGTGGACGAGGGCCAGCAGTACCGATTGCGGGAAATTCGATTCAACAACAATAGGGAGATAACTAACGTGGCCGCATTGCGCAGCCAGTTTCCCGTTAAAGATGGTGATGTGTTCGACCGCGCGGCCATCAGCAAAGGACTCGACAACCTGCGCTCTGCTTATCTCCAGATGGGCCACCTCAACTTCACCTCCATCCCAAACACCCAGGTGGATGAGAGCACCCCAATGATTTCGCTGGTCATCGATGTTGACGAGGGCAAGAAATTCATTGTCACCAGTGTCAGCACGCTCGGTGTGGAGGACGGTGTCTTGAAAGACTCGCTACTCAAGCCGGGCAAGGTTTACGACCAAAGGCTGGTCGATCTGTTCCGGCAAGAGCATATGCCACCACCGCCGAACGACGCGTCACCCGATTCGCGGGTACACCTGCGACTGGATGAACGGGCGGCAACGGTGGCAGTCACTTTCGACTTCCGTCCGTGCCCTTCCGAGGAATAGTGGTGGAACGTAGGATTTCCCTACGATCTGCAGTTCACCGCTTACACAGGCGGGGCGCTCGTGCCCATCGAACCCTATTCCAGCAGATCGGGTTGTTCGCGCACGATGCGGGACCAGAGCGGCTGGAACTGGAACCAGCCTGCCATGTGCGATCCAACCTGCTGCTGCGTGATTGCGGCATCGGCAGCGTCTATCTTCACCGGCTTGCCGGCGGCTTCGGCCATCAGTTGCGCCTGGCAGCTTCGTTCCATGGTGATGAACCACCAGGCCGCTTCATCCACGGTATGACCCACTGTCAGCAGCCCGTGGTTGCGTAGGATCACCGCTTTCTTGTCCCCCAGGGCTTGAGCAATACGCTCGCCCTCGGAGGTTTTGTAGACGACGCCGGTGAAATCGGCGAACAAAGAGTGATCTTCGTAGAAGGCGCACGCGTCCTGAGTGATGGGATCGAGCAAACGCTCGAGCGAGGACCATGTCTTTCCGTACAACGAGTGCGCGTGGGCGGCAGCTACGATATCGGGGCGCGCCGCGTGAACCTGGGAGTGAATGGCGAACGCCGCTCCGTTGACCGGATACTTCCCTTCCATCACCTGGCCATGGTCGTTCACCAGTATCAGGTCCGAAACACGGATCTGGCCGAAGTGCATGCCGAAAGGATTGACCCAGAAATGATCGAGATGCTCAGGGTCGCGGGCGGTGATATGTCCGGCAACGCCTTCATCGAATCCGAAGCGCGAGAACAGGCGAAAGGCGCCGGCCAGGCGCTGCTTGCGATATTGGCGCTCCTCGGCCACAGTGGCGAAAGTCGGAGGGACGGGAAGGTTGAGGGGATTCTGGGTGGCTACGGCCATGAACGCCTCCAGGCAATTGCCGGACTACTATAGCGCCGGCAGGTGGGCCTCGCAACGTTGCTGGAGTTGGCAAGACTGCTAAGCTTCGCTCCGCTGGGCGGACGAGGGCGTCCACCCCTATGCGGGCGCTGGTGGCTTATTGGCATAGTAGCGGACAACCCATTCCGCGACGCAGCAAGGCTTTGCCTGATTCTCAGTTTCGACCACGACCGAGAAGACGGCTTCGCTGGAGTGGCCGGCGTCCGTTAGCGATTGCAAGGTGAAGCGCGCGCGGACTTTGGAGCCGGCACACACGGGCGACGGAAAACGCACCCGGTTCAACCCGTAGTTCACCGCCATGCGGACACCATTCTGAATCTGCAGCGCCTGCTGCGAAAGATGACTCAGTAGTGACAGAGTCAGGAATCCGTGCGCGATCGTTATGCCGTAGGGCGATTCCTTTGCCGCGCGATCGCGGTCCAGATGGATCCATTGACGATCTTCCGTGGCTTCGGCAAATTGTTGAATACGATCTTGTGTGATTTCGAACCAATCGGTGGTTGCGATCTCGCGGCCTAGGAAATCTCTTAGAGCGTTCAGGTCTTGGATTCGCAGCGGCGGCATCGTTCTTTCGCTCCTTCGGCGCTTGTGCTGGTTCGATGTTTCATTGAAGGCTTAGGCCTTGGGCTGCCTTCTTGCGCCGCTGCGCGGCTCCTATTCGCGAGCTGCGATGCTCCTGCTCTTACTCTGGGCCTTCGTTCCGCGTTCCGGCGGCCTGGTTCCACGTGCATCCAGCAAGATGTAGGTCACGAGAGCGGTGCCAATGGAGTCGCCGTCAGCATCGGTAAGGTTGACACTTCCGACACACAGGGTTGAACCGATACGAAGCAGGCGGGAGCGGGCAAAGATGCGGTCCTGGGTGACCGGGCGGAAATAGTTGATCTTCATTTCAACGGTCGTGAGCGGGCGTTTGCCTCCGAAATGGCGGTTGATGGCCATGCCGACTGCCACGTCGGCCATGGCGGCTGCGACGCCTCCATGAGCCACGCCGGCGCTATTGGTCAATTCGTGGCGCATTTCACACTCGATGGTCACGCCATCGCGATGCAGACGGGTAAGCTTGACTCCGAGCAATGTATTGAACGGAATCCTGGGCAGGAAGTCGCGAATCTGGCGAGCGGTAAGTTTGGGATTTGTCATATCCTGACTTCGACCTGACCTCGCCTGCTAATTGGGTCGCTCGAACAGGCCGGCGGCGCCCTGGCCGCCGCCCACGCACATAGTCACGACGCCGTAATGTGACTTGCGCCGTTCCATTTCGTTGGCGAGTGTACCGACCATGCGCGAGCCGGTCATTCCGAAAGGATGCCCGATGGCGATCGATCCGCCATTCACGTTGAGCTTGTCCATCGGGATACCCAGGCGGTCGCGGCAATAAATAACCTGCACCGCAAAAGCCTCGTTGAGTTCCCAGAGATCGATGTCATCCATCTTGAGACGCTGGCGCTGGAGCAGCTTGGGGAGGGCGAATACTGGGCCGATGCCCATTTCATCGGGTTCACAACCGGCGATCTGGAAGCCGCGAAAGATCAGGTGGTAAGGAATGTGGAGTTCGTCGGCGCGCTGTCGTGACATGAGCAGCGTAGCGGAGGCCCCGTCGGAAAGTTGCGACGAGTTCCCGGCTGTCACCGAACCTTGTCCGCTGCTGGGATCGAAGTGAGGCTTCAGGGCAAGCAATCCTTCCAGCGTGGTGTCGGGACGGTTGCACTCGTCGCGGTCGCAGCAGACTTCCTCAGTCCCGATTTTTTCGCCGGTCTTTTTATCGAGAACCGCTTTCGTGACTCTTATCGGAGCAATTTCGCCGGTGAAGAAGCCTTCCTGCTGAGCACGGGCGGTGCGTTGCTGGCTGATCAGCGAGTATTCGTCCTGAGCCTGGCGGCTGATCTTGTAACGTTTGGCGACGACCTCGGCGGTCTCTCCCATGGCCATGTAAATACCAGGATATTTCTCCTTCACAAAAGGGCTGGGATCGTTGTCGCGAACAATCAGGCTGATGCTTTCGACACCGCCGCCAATGGCTGCGTCTGCGCCCTCACTTACGATCTGGTGGGCGGCCATGGCAATGGCCTGCAGGCCCGACGAGCAGAACCGGTTCACGGTGATCGCGGCAGTGGAGACCGGCAGACCGGAGTGCAGAGACGATACCCGAGCAATGTTGTGCCCCTGCACCCCGTGGGGCTGGCCGCAGCCGAGGATCACGTCTTCGATCTCTTTGGGATCGAGTTGCGGGACTTTGCGCAGGACATCCTTGATGCAGTGAGCGGCCAAGTCGTCCGGCCGAGTCATGTTGAAGGAGCCGCGAAAGGATTTCGCGAGCCCGGTGCGCGAACTGGCAACTACTACCGCTTCTCTCATGTCAGTCGTTGGTCAATCGTCGTTGGACGTTGGGCTAATCGTTGGGCAAATACTATGAGATGGCTCGACATGCTACGCGGCTGCAACTTTTTGCTGGTCGAAATCGGCGAACGTGCGTCCTTCAGCAGCTAACCGCTTCAGCAGTGGGGCGGGTTCCCACAGTTCGCCGTGTATGCGGTGAAATTCGCTGATGCGCTCGTACACAGTGTTCAGGCCAATGGTGTCGGCGTACCACATGGGGCCTCCGCGATAGGCGGGGAAGCCGTAGCCGTTGAGGTAGATGATGTCGATGTCGACCGCGCGCAGCGCGTATCCTTCCTCGAGGATACGCGCGCCCTCATTGACCAGGGCATAGATGCAGCGGTCGACAACTTCTTCCGGAGAAATTTGACGCTGGGGAATGCCTGCCTGCGCGGACCACTCGTTCGTCCAGGCAGCGACTTCGGGATCCGGGATCGCTTGCCTGCTTTCATCATATTTGTACCAGCCCGCGCCGGTCTTTTGGCCGAAGCGTCCCATTTCGCATAGCCGGTCTCCGGCGAAAGGCTGGCGGACTCCCGGCTTTTCCAGATGACGATGTTCCTTGCGAATGCGCCAGCCAACGTCGAGGCCGGCAAGATCTAGGGTAGCGAGCGGGCCCATGGCCATTCCGAAATCGTAGAGTGCCTTGTCGACTGCCTCGACGCTGGCGCCTTCTTCCACCAGGAACGTAGCTTCGCGCACGTAAGTATGGAACATGCGATTGCCCACAAAGCCGCGGCAGTTGCCTACCAGCACGCCGACCTTACCCAGCTTTTTCGAGAGTTGCATGCAGGTTGCGATCACTTCTTTGCTGCTGGCTTTGCCGCGTACGATTTCGAGAAGGCGCATTACGTTAGCCGGACTGAAAAAATGGGTGCCGATGACGGACGAAGGCCGCGAAGTGGCGGCAGCGATCTCGTCGATATTCAGCGTGGAGGTGTTGCTCGCGAGGATTGTGCCCGGCTTGCACACGCGATCGAGTTCGGCGAAGACTTCTTTCTTGAGTGCCATGCCCTCGAAGACGGCTTCAATCACCATGTCCGCTTGACCGAAATCGTCGTAGCTCAGGGTGGGCCGGATCAGCTTTAGTCGTTCCTCCACAGCCTGCTGGGTGAAGCGTCCGCGCTTGACGGAGTTGGCATAGTTCTTCTGGATGTTGGCCAGTCCGCGATCGAGAGCGGCCTGATCGGCGTCTTTGAGAAGCACGGGGATTCCCGCGTTGGCGAATACCATCGCGATACCGCCGCCCATGGTTCCGGCGCCGACGACTGCAGCTGAGTTGACGGGAATTGGCGGAGTCTCCTTCGGAATATCCGGAATTTTGGCGACCTCGCGTTCGCCGAAGAATACGTGGATGAGCGCCTTTGATTGATCCGAGTAAAGGCAGTCGATGAAGAGCCTGGCCTCAGCCTCACACCCTTCCTCGAAAGGCAGCTTGGTGGCGGCTTCGATGGCTTCGATGGCGGCCAAGGGAGCGATGAGGTTGCGTTGCTTCTTGCGAACGGTGGCGCGGGCGGCAGCGAAGATCGAGGCGCTTTGTTCTGACGTGCCCAACTTCTGGTTGCGTTCTCGAGTTTTCGGGCCGGGCTTGCCTGCAACCTCGCGGGCGAAAGCCACAGCCCTGGTCAGCAAGTCACCTTCGATCAGACGATCCAGGATCCCGGCCTTGAGCGCGTCCTGCGCCTTGACTGGATTTCCTTCGGTGCACATTTCGACGGCTTTCGCCACACCGGCCAATCGTGGCAGGCGCTGCGTGCCCGCCGCCCCGGGGATGAGGCCGAGCTTCACTTCCGGTTGGCCGACTTGCGCGCTGGACGAAGCCACGCGGTAGTGACCAGCCATTGCAAGTTCCAGGCCACCACCGAAAGCGGTGCCGTGAATCGCCATGACCACCGGCTTGGAGCAGTCTTCGATCTTCAGCAGGCGCGGGAGCAGGCCCGGACCGAGCTTCCCCCTGCCTGCCGTCATCTTGGTGAATTCCTTGATGTCGGCGCCGGCCACGAATGTGCGGCCGCCTCCGATGACGACGGCGGCGTTCACGCTGGGGTCTTTGTCGATCTGATCGATGGCCTGGGAAATTCCCTCGGGCACGCCCGGGCTCAATGCATTGACCGGGGGGTTGTTGATGGTGATGATGGCAATGTTGCCGTCTTTTGTCAGTTGGATCAGGTCGCTCATTGCGGTCGTGGTTCTCCGTGCGAAGTTAGATTGTAGCTGGTGACCCAAGATGGCGGAAAGTAACAAGCCTTTCAGATCAACGAGGCAGAAAAACTGCCGAGCTGCGCTCGGCCTGGACGGGCGAGACGCCCGTCCCTACACGGGCGGTGGTCCTTACGGGTTGCAACCTCCCGCGCCGTATTCGTGACCGTACGCTCCGATCCTCCGGTTACAATAGCCGGTCGAACATCCTGCTTATCGGTCGAAGGATCGCCATGTCATCTTCCGGTTCCGCGCCCCGCGCCAGTTCAGCAGACATACCTCCGGTTCCTCTGACCATTGAGGGTTACGGCGTACTGCATCAGATGATGCGGGTTCGCTGGGCGGCCTGGCGGCAACTGTCACCGGCTGAGAAACCCGCGGTTGTCGACGAGGCCGCCGGCACCCTAACCAAAATGGAGCAGAGTACCGCAGGGCCGTCCGCTCTTTTTTCGTTGCTGGGACATAAGGGCGATCTGATGTTCATCCATTTTCGGCGCTCGTTTGATGAACTGAACCAGGCCGAGCTGCAACTGTCGCAACTAAGGCTGAGCGATTATTTGGAGACCACAACCTCGTATTTGTCGGTCATTGAGCTCGGTCTGTACGAGTCCACCATCAAGGCCTATCGGGAGTTGAAAGATCGCGGCATCGAAGCGCACTCGGAAGACTGGAAGCGGGAAATTGGCGAAGTGCTGGCACGGCAGAAGGAAGCCATGCATCCGCGGTTATTTCCTGAGCTTCCCAGGCACCGCTATGTCTCGTTCTATCCCATGGACCGGCGGCGCGGTGAGGCAAAGAACTGGTACACCTTGCCGATCGAAGAACGAGCCCGGCAGATGAATGAGCATGGGCTTGTAGGGCGGCGGTATGCCGGCGAGGTCAGGCAGATTATTACCGGATCGATGGGCTTCGACGATTGGGAGTGGGGCGTGGATCTTTTCGCGGATGATCCACTAGTGTTCAAGAAACTGATCTACGAGATGCGGTTTGACGAGGTGAGCGCGGTGTATGCATTGTTTGGGCAATTTTATCTCGGCGTGCGCGTGCCGGCATCCGGGTTAGGCCAGCTGCTGAGTGGGAAATTGCCGGAGAAGAGCTCTTAACCGCGCCGGAGAAAAGCTTTTAACCGCAAAGGACGCTAAGGAAAACCGCGGAGAACGCAGAGAAATTCCACTCGCTCGAGGGTTTTCTTTGCGAGCTTTGCGGTTTTCCCTCGCGTCCTTTGCGGCAATCTTTTGATCTGATCTTGGAGCAAACATGGCGACGCTCGGGCTTATTGAATATAAAGACGCTACCCCGGAAGTACGCGCGGTTTATGACGACATCATGGCCACGCGCAAAACCGACTGGATCAATAATTTCTGGAAGGCCATCGCGCACGATCCTGCGATGCTGAAACGCACATGGGAAGACATCAAGCAGATCATGGCGCCGGGAGCGCTTGATCCCCTGACGAAAGAGATGGTCTACCTGGCGGTCAGCGTTAGCAATCAGTGCGGTTATTGCATCGCGTCCCACACGGTTGCGGCTCGAAATAAGGGCATGACCGATGCCGCGTTCAAAGAACTGATGGCGGTGGTGGGAATGGCCAATGAAACCAACCGGCTGGTGGCGGGATACCAGGTTGAGATTGACGAGCAGTTCAAAGTCTAAGATCTCGGAGAGCTTATGGCGCTGGAATTGACCACCTCCTACTTAAAAGACTCGCTTACGTTGTTCCGCTACTACAAGAAACTGGCTGAGCGCGCCATGGAGCAGGTCACCGACGAACAACTCTCCGCCGCTCTGGACGGCGAGATGAATTCCATCGCAATCATCGTCAAGCACATGGCGGGCAACATGCGATCGCGCTGGACCGATTTCCTGATCAGCGACGGAGAAAAAGCCGATCGAAACCGTGACGGCGAGTTCGAGAAGCCAGCGGCGAGCAGGACCGAGCTGATGAGTACGTGGGAGGACGGGTGGAATTGTGTCTTCGGGGCGCTCGAACCTTTGTCGGATTCCGACCTCAATCGCACGGTCACCATTCGTGGAGAGGCGCACTCAGTGATGCAGGCGATCAACCGCCAGATCGCACATTACGCCTATCATTGCGGCCAGATCGTTTTTCTGGCGAAACACCTGCAATCCACGCAATGGAAGTCGCTGAGCGTACCGCGAGGCAAGTCGGAAGTGTTCAACGAGAGGGTGGCAGGAAAGGAAGTGAGCCAGCGCTAAGATGTGAGATCACCCGCAGCGTTATTTTTCTAGGTACGGTTCACCCTGCAAACACTCCCGCATGGATCGCCTCTGCGGACGAATTCGAAATTCCCCATAGCAGAGCCTCCTAAGAATGGCATCAGGGCGTAAGTACCAGCTGGCCCAACTGAGCGGCGTATCTCCGCCCATATCCTTGGCGTCAATTTTCGCTCCGGCGTCCAAAAGAATCTGAATCGTCTCCTCGGTACCGAAAGCTGCAGCGCGATGGAGGGGCGTTTCGGCCCTGGTTCGGCAATCGCGCATAAAGCCGCCGGTTTCCGCTCCAGGCCTGGAAAAACAATTGGGATTCGCGCCGTTCGACAACAGAACTTTGAGAACGCGATCATGGCCGGCCCGTTCGGTGGTGCATAGGGCATTGTGCAGCGGAGACTCTCCACTGTCAGGCGAAGCAAGATTCACGTCAGCACCCTGCTCGATGAGAAATTGACAGAGCTGCCAATGGCCATGAAAAACCGCGCCGTTAAGGCCAAGATTGTTGCCCAGGGGATCGAGCGACTCTCCATTAAGAAGAAGAAAGCGGATCGCGCTGACGTCGCCATAGTATGCGCACCACTCGATGAGTGAAACTCCGTCTGGGTCTTTCGCTTTTGCGGTGGTTCCGGAAGAAACATAGTTGAAGACAAGATCGGTGCGGCCGGCCACGATTCGTGCCAGAGTGTTCTCATTCGCCATCATTGCCTCCATAACTGTTCCGTTCTGGTTTTCTTCCGCGAGGCTCTGTCTTTGCCGAACTTGTGCTCATGCAGTTTCATGTCCACCTTGCGGCCGCGGAAGGTGACGCCTTCTGCCTCCAGCCGGAATCGTTGTTCGAAAGCGTAGTCTCCACGGAGCTTTATGGCACCTCCCGCGCCCAGCACGCGTTGCCACGGAAGGCCGACTGCTCCGCGCAGGGCCGCAACCACCTGGCGTGCGCCACGGGGGAATCCGGCGGCTTTCGCCACCGCTCCGTAAGTGGAGACCTTGCCACGTGGAATGCGCCGGATGGCGGCACGGATTTTCTCGCGCGTGTTTGGCTTTGAGGAAGACTTCGCTTTCATAGCTAGTTTAAGGTGCGCTCAGCGGCTGAGGCCGCGGTCGAACATAGTGCCTTGATGCAGAGCTCAAGCTCTGCTCGACCCTCTCCAATCCCGTGGGCGGGCAAGATGCCCTCCCGACAGCCGGCGGGACGCCGGCGCTACGCAAATCTTTTTCATAGCGCGATCCAGCCTTCGCGGATCAGCCATAACGAAGCGGCCGAAATCAGCAGCCACAGGATTACTCCTTGCAGCAGCGGGCGGTGTCCAACTTTTTTCAGAGTGGCGATGGAAATGCCGCTTCCGATCAAGTAAAGAGTTGCGGTAAGACCGATTTTTGCGATTCTCGACAGAACAGTATAAGTCGCTGCCCACGCGGGCAGATACGTGTTACACACCGCAGCCAGGCAGAACAGGGCGATGAACCACGGCCACTGGATTTTCGCCCGGGAGTGCTTGATTACTGCGGTTGCAATCGACATGGGCACGATCCACAGGGCTCGAGCCAGCTTCACCGTGGTGCCCACCGCCAGAGCGACAGCCCCGTATTTAGCGGCAGCGCCTACCACCGAACTGGTGTCATGGATGGCGAGGGCGGCCCAGAGTCCGAACTGCGTCTGGGATAGCTTTAGCGCGGAGCCGATGGCCGGGAAGATCAGCAGCGCGATGGAATTGAGCACAAAGATTGTGCCCAGCGAAACTGCCATCTGCTCGGCGCTGGCGCCGACAATCGGACCCACGGCGGCGATGGCGCTGCCCCCGCAGATCGCAGTGCCGGTTGAGATCAGAAAAGCCGGAGTTCTTTTCATCTCGAGCAGGACGCCCAGGGCCATACCGGCCAACATTGCGAAGCTGATGCCGAGCAGGGTGTAGACGAAGCCGCTGCGACCGGCACGAATCACGTCGTGCAGGTTCATGCCGAACCCTAGTCCGACTACCGAAGCCTGCAGGAGGTAGCGCGACAGCTTCTTCGCGCTTTGATCGAACGGGTGAGGAAAGGCAAAACCAAAAACCAGCCCGAGTGCGAGGGCAAGCGGCGGGGAAACCAGTCCGCTGGCGGCCAGCGCAAGGCCGACGAGAAAAGCGGCTTTAGGGATCATGCTGACGGGAGCAAATATAGCAGCAGAAAGAACCCTCGAGTTGCATGCCCGCGCGAGCGCCGGTCCGGCAGCGTCCGGAACGACAAACTGTCAGCAGCCCGAATTATGCGGCTGCACCCTTCTTGAACGACTCGATTGCTTTTTCCTCGCTGTCGTACACCTCGAACACCGTCAGCAGCTTGGTAACTTGCAACAGATCTCCGACGCGCTGGGTAAGATTGGCCAGCTTCACCGATCCACCCGCGTTGTGCGCCGTGGTATAGAGCGCCACCAGTGTTCCCAGGCCGCCGCTATCGATGTACGAGATATCGGCCAGATTCAAGACGATCTGGCTGTTTTCGCCGATCAGCTTCTTCACGGTATCCCGGAGAAGCGCCGATTCTTCGCCAAACACAATGCGGCCATTGCAATCGATAATGGTGATACCGTTCTCAGTTCGAGTGTTAAGTTTTAATTGCATCCGCCCTCCCGAGGTATGGCCGGAGCCAACCCAGCCCAAAAGCCTATTCCTTGGGCGCATTTCGCGCAAGGGGCATTTCGAGAGGGATATTGCGCCTCAGGCTGATTTTAGGGTCCTTGGCTCTGGCGGCTCTAAAGCTTTTAACCACAAAGGTCGCGAAGTTGAGGCAGAGGACGCAGAGAAGAGCCTATTATCCAAAGAGACTGGGTCCGAAAGCATCACGTATAATTGATGTTTCTCCTCCAACATGAGCTACCAGGTTTTAGCGCGTAAGTACCGTCCACAGAAATTTTCCGAGGTAATCGGGCAGGAACATGTTACCCGGACCCTGAAGAACGCCATCGAACAGGGGCGGACAGCGCACGGATACATCTTCAGCGGGCATCGCGGGATCGGCAAGACTACCGTCGCACGGATTCTGGCCATGGCGCTCAACTGCCGCTCGTCGGATAAGCCGGTCACGGAACCCTGCGGAGTGTGCGAGTCGTGTACGGAAATCCGGGCGGGAAACTCCGTAGATGTGATTGAGATTGATGCCGCGACCAATCGTGGTATCGATGAAATCCGCGAACTGCGCGAGGCCACTCGCTATCGCCCGGCGCGCGACCGTTTCAAGATCTATATTCTCGACGAGGCGCACCAGATCACCGATGCGGCCTTCAATGCCCTGCTGAAAACGCTGGAGGAACCACCCGGGCACGTGGTGTTCATGCTGGCGACCACCCAGCCCGAGGATATTCCGCAAACCATCCGGTCGCGCTGCCAGCATTTCAGCTTCCGCGCGGTGCGATTTGAAGAAATCCTCAACCAGCTAAAGGATCTTTCCGCCCGGGAGAATATCGAGGCCAATGAAGACGCGCTGGCGTTGCTGGCGGAAGCCGGGGACGGTTCGATGCGAGACGCGCTTTCCATTCTGGACCAGGCGATCGCTTCGTCCACCGGGCGTCTCACCGCGGATCAGGTAAGGAATCTGGTGGGCGCAGCGCCTTCCGGAGTGCTCGAAGAAGTGATGCAGTCAGTGGCCCAGGGATCAAGCGAAACCGTATTGCGGCTGGTAGACAAGCTGATCAGCGAGGGACACAGCCCGACCCATTTTGCCCGGCAGATGGTGCGATTTCTGCGTAATGCAGTGGTGGCTAGGGTGGCCGGCAGCGATTCTTCCCTATTGCAGATTTCCACCGACGAACGCCAGCGCGTAGCCCGCATCGCCGAGCTCTTTGAGGAGGAGGATTTAGCGCGGCATCTGCAAATCATGTTGCGCACTCACGCCGAGCTGGGCTACCGGCAGGAGCAGCGCTTTCACCTGGAGTTGGGCCTGCTGAAGATGGCGCATGCGCAGCGCCTGCTTCCGATCGAACAGTTGCTGAGCGAGGCCGCGGGCGCTCCGCGTCCGGCGGGAAAGCCGTCGGTGGTCCCGGAGGTCAAGAGGCCGGAAGCGCCGTCAGTTTCGCGCTCGGCCAGTGTGTCGCCGTTCGCTGCAGATTCGGCCCGGAAGAGCGGGTCGAAGCCGGAGCTTTCCGCGGAGAGCGGCCCGCTTTCGGGAGCGCAGGTGGTGGCGGGCGTGACCCCGAGCGTGGTAATGGGATCGGCGGCACCGGCTGTGGTTGCCGAGCGCGCTACGGAAGTATCCGTGCAGGCGCAGATTGCGCCGGTCGAACGTCCGGACGTTCGCGGCGCGGTGCTGAACGCGCTGGCGGGCGCGGGGCAACCCATGTTGAGCGCCATGCTTGAAACTGGTGAGTGGCAGGCGGAAGGCAATGAGTTGGTAATCAAGGTCGCGCAATCAACGACAGTGATTGAGATGTCTCTGAGCGCGGATGCGAAACGGCTGATCATTGCGACAGCCAGCGGAGCGCTAGGACGGCCAGTAAAGCTGCGGGTAGTTTCTGGCGGAGTTCCCCAGGCTGCCGCTCTGCGGCCGATATCGGGAAATGGCGGAGGCCGGGGCCGTGCCGAGCAGGATCCCGTGGTGCAGCGCATGAAGGAAAAGTTCGGAGCTGAGATTCGGACGATTATCGATTACAAGGAAAAGCGGTAATTCGGGATCGCAAAAAGCAAGGAACGCCGAGAAAGCCGGGGATACAAATGAGCGGATTCAACCTGCAGGATTTGGTGTCGCAGGCCAAGCAGCAATATGAAACCCTGCAAAGGAAAATGGAAGAAACCGTGGTCGAAGGTTCCTCCGGCGGCGGCAGCGTAATGGTCAAGATGGACGGCCGCAAGCAGGTGTTGAGCATCAAGATCGACCCCGAGGCTGTGAAGGCGGGCGATCTGGAGATGTTGCAGGACCTGATCACGGCAGCCATCAATGGCGCAGGCAGAAAAGTCGATGAAGCCATGCAGTCCACGATGGGCGGGATGCTGAGCGGGATGGGCCTGCCCGGATTGTGAAATTGAGTCATTAGGAAATTGAGTAATTTGAAGACAATTTCCTAAATAGCCCGACTTTTCAATTACACAATTACCAAGTTTCTCAATTACTCAATCTTTTCTATGTCTAAGTTTGCTGAGCCGATGGTGCGGTTGATCGATGAACTGAAGAAGCTGCCGGGGATT
>CAZGSU010000140.1:0-93189 GCA_964528615.1 uncultured Acidobacteriaceae bacterium
CGGCGTTTGCCTTCGAAAGCGAACGGCTTGGTAACCACGGCCACCGTCAGTGCTCCCATTTCGCTGGCCAGAGATGCAATGATGGGCGCGGCCCCGGTGCCGGTGCCGCCGCCCAGGCCGGCGGTGACAAATACCATGTCGGCGCCTTCGAGGGCTTCGATAATCTTGTCGGAATCCTCTAGCGCGGCTTTGCGGCCGACTTCAGGATTCGCGCCGGCGCCCAGACCGTTGGTAAGCTTCACTCCAAGTTGGATCTTCATCGGCGCGCGGGACATCCGCAGCGCTTGCAAGTCGGTGTTGGCGACTACGAATTCGATCCCCTCCATGCCGGAGTCGATCATGCGGTTGACCGCGTTGTTACCGCCTCCACCGACGCCAATGACCTTGATTTTTGCGTCGTTGCGGGTGTCTTCGTTAAAGCTGATGCGAATATCGTTTTCTTTTTTCATGTCCGCCGCCTTCAGTGAAATTTGCTTGCCGGTTATCTCCTGCTTACCCTCTGTCCGCGCTACAAAATCCTATGCGCCTTTTCCTACAAACATGGCCTTCAACCTTGAACTCCAGCGCTCATCCTGAAAACCGCGTGCGATGCGGGCCCGGTGTCCGTAGAACACCATGCCCAGAACAGTCGCGTACTCCGGCTCTGCCAGCGTAGACGGCATCTTCGCCAGCGGCGCCGGCCAGCCCAGGCGCAACGGACGATGGAGCACGGACTCCGCAATTTCCAGAATGCCGGGCAGACGGCATCCGCCGCCGGAGAGCACAACGCCGCCGACGCATAGCTCGAGCATTCCAGCGTGACGAAGATTGTCACGCAGCATCTCAAACAGCTCCCGGGCCCGCGGCTCGAGGATTTCCCCCACCATGCGCTGCGAGATCAGCCGGGACGGGCGATCTCCGACCGAGGGGACCTCGACTTCATTTCCTTCCGGGATCAGGGTCACGATGGCGTTGCCGTAGAGCCGTTTGATTTTTTCCGCCTCGGCGACCGGCGTGCAGAGTCCCACCGAAAGATCGCTGGTAAAGTGATCGCCACCGACCGGAATCACTCCGGTGTGCGCCACCGCGCCTTCCTGAAAAACGATCAGGCTGGTGGATCCGGCGCCCAGATCGGCGAGGCACGCGCCCAGCTCGCGCTCGTCGGCGCGCAAGACGGCATCGGCGCAGGCAAGGGGCTCGAATACGGTATCGTCCACGTGAACGCCGGCGCGATTGACGGCAGTAATCACATTCTGCATCGCGCTCGAAGAAACTGTCACCATGTGGACGCGCACTTCCAGCCTGGCGGCCATCATGCCCAGCGGATCGTGAACACCAGTCTGGTCATCGAGAATGAATTCCTGAGGCAGCAGATGCAGAATTTCGCGATCGGCGGGGAGAGGAATGGCGCGGGCCTTCTCCACCGCGGCGCGAAGCTCCTCGCGGCCAATCTCGCGCGCCCTGGCCCCAAAGCTGAGACCACCGTGACTGTTGACGCCGCGCGCGTGGGCTCCGGCCATGCCAAGCAAGGCATGTTCGATGGGCGCTCCGGCCACATCTTCGGCCTGTTCCACCGCCTTCTGGATCGAACTCACAGCTTTGTCGAGGTCGACGATGACGCCCTTGCGCGAACCACGCGATTCCGCCACACCATGGCCGCGATAGCGCAGCCCGTTGTCAGCAATCTCCGCCACCAGGGTGCAGGTCTTGGCGCTGCCTACGTCGATTGCGGTCAGAAGGTGTTCGTGCTGGTTCGCCATTCCTATTGAGGGTCCTCTCCTTTGGCAATTGCCGGGCTTGGTTTGGCCGGCTTGGCGGCGGCCCGTGAAGAATTCGGATTCGCGCTTCCGGCCGGCCCGGGCATTGCGGATTTTTGTCCTCCGGAGGCGGAAACGGTCTTCGTTCTCACTTTCGATTTGGCCTTCACCCTGGTTTGCCGCACGTGCGCCTTGCGATGTGCCGGCGGAGAAACCTTCTTGGTTACGACCGGCCTCAGTGGGGTCGGTTTAGCGGGCACCGTCACAGATGTTCTCGCTACCAGCGACGGAGATGGCTTGGGCGCGGCAGTGATGCGCGTGATCAAGGCAGCGGGTTTCACCCCGGCGGCCATCGCTTTCTTAGCGGCGTCAGGTGAAAGCGGCGGCTGCTTCGCCGTTCCTTGCAAATCCGGATTCACGATGATCTGCCGGTCGTAACGCAAATCCACCGACTCCAGTTTGTCGAATTGCTGCTGCCAGTCCTGCACATGTGTCACGTAAATTTTGTAGCGTTCGAGGTAGTTGGAAGACCCCAGGTGGACCAGCACTTCGCCAGTGCGATTGTTAGCCAGAACTTTCACGTCGTCGGGATCAGAGAGGTCAATTTCGCTCAGCTCCTGCGCGTAGTGCGCGCCGCCAGAATCGAGCTGTCGAACCACCTCGTTGTAAATCTTCATGCGCGCGGCACGCGTCGAGGGTGGCTCACCCGTATTCATGCCCACTATCACAGGAAAAGAATATTTTTTCTTGCCCGGCAGTTCCATCAGGGTACCGACGTCGTCGGTCAGCAGGATTCTGGAACCCACACGCGCGAAAGCTACGGGCGTGCGCTCGTGAATTTCCACTTTGAGTCGGTTGGGAGTGAATCGCATGACGCTGGCGGATTCGACCCAAGGAATCTGCTCCAACTGCGCTTTCCGTTGCCCCAGGGGCACAAAAAAGATGTTGCGGCCAATGTCGCCGCCCATGACTTCCATCACTTGCGCGCGGGTTACGTTCTGCAGGCCGCTGACTTCTATGTCGTCGCTGGATTCGACGCGGAAACGCCAGGAGCGCTCGCCGTAGTGATAAATGGCGGCAACAGTAATTCCACAAAGGAAGACGACCGCGAGAGCGACTGCGGCCCAGGTCAGGCGCGTGACAGTTTTTTTGGGGAGGGAGCTGCGGCGGACCGATACACGCTTTTGTACCCGCAGGAAAGGAGGTTCCTGCTCCACGTCCAGGTCGAGCAGGCGCGCGTCGTGCGCTTCTTCGCGGCCTGGCTCGTCGGCCAGTGGGTACAATTCTTCCTGCGAGATGGTGGGACCGTTTTTCCGCGCCATCAACTCAGGTCAATTGTCGTCAGGGAACCGCCGAGCAAAAATACTATAACTGCTTTTAGGCAAGAGAGATAGAAAAAATTGGTGAGTTTTGCACAGGTAGGCCGCTTACTCGCGCACCGCAGCCGATCGGTTCTTCCGGCTAGAACGTGGCATGCTCGATAATTTCAGCAGGCTCCGGCGGCTCAGGCACATCGATGACAATATTCGAGAGTGGGTGAGCAGCAATGGCTACCCGGATTCTCCGGTCCAAAATCTTCTGATCCAGCATCTTCTGATCCAGCATCTGGGCACGAACAGCGTCCACCTGAGCTCGAATCATTTCGGCTCGATGGAGCGGGAGCCTGGTCTGGACCTGCGCCAGGCGGACCTGGGCACACACCAAGCGCCCGAGCTCGTCCTTCGTTGGACCCATATTCATTCGACCCATATCCACTCGACCCAGCGTCACCGGGTCTCCATAGCCGGTTGCAATTTCAGAAGCTTCTTCGACCATCGCGATCGACTTGTTCGCGATGCGACCGGCCCAGCCTCGATATTCGCTGACGAATCCGTTCGCGACCGCCAGGGTGAGGACACTGAGTACCATCCAATAGACTGCCTTTTCGGATGCCATAATTTGCCTCTTCCTGGGTTTGACGGTCGAAGTGAGAAGTCGTTATCAACTTAACCTGGCCGACGCCCGCGTAGGGGCGGGCGCCCTCGCCAGCCCGGCGGTGCCACCGCTCAGGAGGGAAAGCCCGGTGAGCTTCGCTCGCCTACCCTGATGGGACGTCCGGGCCTACGTGGTTTGTCTTGATTGCAGTTTTTCCAGGATGACGGGGCCCAACTGGGACACGCTGCCGGCACCCAGGGTCAGAATCATGTCTCCCGGCTGCGCTGCAGCCACCGCGGAAGCGACTGCATCCGCGAATGAGGCGACGTACCTGGCAGGCCGCTTCCCTTCTTCGGAGATCTGGCGCGCCAGCAATTCGCCGGTGATGCCTTCGATCGGTGGCTCGCTGGCGGCGTAGATGTCGAGAACGATGAGCGAGTCGCAATCCTCGAACGCGGTGGCGAACTGCTCCAGAAGATCGCGGGTGCGAGTGTAACGGTGCGGCTGAAAAATCACATGGATTTTGCCGAAGCCGCATTGCCGTGCTGCCGCCAGGGTGGCGCGAATCTCGGTGGGATGGTGGCCATAGTCGTCGATCACACTGACCCCGGCGGCCTTGCCGCGCAACTGGAAACGCCGGTCTACACCGCGAAATTTTTCCAGGGCCATGCGGATGTCGTCCGCCTGGATATCGAGGCCGATTCCCACCGCAATGGCCGCGGTCGCGTTCAGAACGTTGTGCGTGCCCGGCACGTGCAGGCGGAATTCGCCCAGGTCGCGTTCCCCGTAGATGACTTGAAAATGGTTCACAGGACGCTGGTCATTGACTCTGTGGGCGGGTTCGACGTTCGATTCAAGAGAAGACTCGAGGCTCGACTTCCCCAGCTTGATATGAAAATCCGAACCTCGCCGGGTGCCGTAGGTCACAGTCCGGCGGCGGATTTGCGGGAAGAGGCGGCGAAGCAGAGGATCATCGTTGCAGACCACAACCACACCGTAGAAGGGCACGTGATCCATGAAATCGAGAAAAGCGCGCTTGACGTCGCGCATGTTGCGATAGCAATCCATGTGCTCGCGATCGATGTTGGTGACCACTGCGAGCACGGGCGAGAGTTTGAGGAACGAACGGTCACTCTCGTCGGCTTCGGCGACCATGTACTCCGAGCGGCCCAGGCGGGCGTTGGATCCCATGGCGTCCACGCGACCACCGACTACCACCGTCGGGTCAAGGCCGCCGGCGGCCAGAACCGCCGCCACCATCGATGTTGTTGTCGTCTTGCCATGCATGCCCGCAATGGCAATGCCGTACTTCAGCCGCATCAGTTCCGCCAGCATCTCGGCACGCGGAATCACCGGGATGTGGAGCTTATGGGCCTCGATGACCTCGGGATTATCCGGCGGGGCTGCGGAAGTAGTCACGACAACCTCGGCGCCAGCGATGTTCTCTGGCGCGTGTCCTTCGAAAATAGTCGCACCCAGGGCAGCCAACCGCTGGGTGACAGACGTGCTCTTCAGGTCGGAACCAGAAATCCTGTAGCCGAGATTCAGCAGCACCTCGGCGATGCCACTCATGCCGATGCCACCGATACCCACGAAATGAATGCGCTGAATCTTGGCAAACATAATTCAAAAACCCGGCCACGGATTCGCACGGATTAACACGGATTTGAAAAAAGGAAATCAGATCCGTGTCTATCCGTGTAAATCCGTGGCTGCTTCTTCCACTCCGGCCAGCCGCGCTGCCATTGTAGTGATGTCGCGGGCCGCGTCGGGATGCGCCATCTTTCGCGCGGCTTCGCTCATGCGTTGCAATCTTCCGGGATCACCCAACAGAGCAGCGATGGTGTCGGCCAGCCAGACCCGTTCCAGCTTGGTCTCTTCCACCACGACGGCGGCGCCTGCCCGCTCCAAAGCCAGCGCGTTGACCCGCTGGTGATCGTCCGCGGCGAGCGGGAAAGGAACAAATACAGCCGGCTTGCCCGCGGCAGTGATTTCCGCGACCGTGCTCGCGCCCGACCGGCACAGCACCAGGTCGGCGCGCGCGAAAAAAGCCGGCATGTCAGTAATAAAGGGATACACTTCGGCAGACGAACCAGCCTCTCGGTACGCGGCCTGCGCGTCATTATAGTCGCGCTCTCCGGTCTGATGGATAATGTGGACGTTCGGCACCTGCTTCAGCAGTGCGGGCAAACATTGAATCATGGCCCGGTTGATGGCATTCGCGCCCTGGCTTCCGCCGAAAACCAGCAACGTAGGTCTATCGTTGTCTGTGGCCTTGCCGGCAATATCGAAGAACGCTTCGCGGACCGGCACACCCGTGACCTCGGCGCGGGGAAAATATTGTGCGGTCTCCTCAAAATGTACCGCCGCGCCTGAAACCATCCTGGCCACGATGCGGTTGGCAAAGCCGGGAACGACGTTAGGTTCGAACGCCAGCGTGGGAATTCGTTTGAGGATTGCGGCCAGCATGGCCGGACCGGAAGCATATCCGCCGACGCCGATCACAATATCGGGACGAAATTCGGCCAGAATGCGGCGCGCGTCCCAGACGGCACGAGGAAGATCGAAGAGAGTTTTCAGCCGTGTTTTCAAACTGACTTTGTTCAGCGCGCCTACCTGGACGAGGCGGAGCGGAAATCCTGCGGCGGGAACCAGGCGGTTCTCGATGCCGCGCGCCGTACCGATGAACAACACTTCGGCGCCGTATTGCTTTTGCAGTTCATGAGCGATGGCGAGTGCGGGGATCACGTGCCCTCCGGTCCCCCCGCCCGCAAGAATTGCACGCATGCTGTGACTATAAACCGGAAGTTGCGGTGAAAGACTACGGTGGGTTGACGTTTTGGGAGCGTCGGGCGAGCTTACCTGCTCGCCAGTCAGCCAGTGAGAACGTGACAGCCGGGAGCTTACAATCACGTCATGAGCCATGACATGGAACCCGCTCTGGTTACCGATCCCAAGCTGACACGTGTTCTCGAACAGCTACAAAGCCGCGAACCGATCTTCCATCGCCCCGAACTGGGCACCGCCAGGGCTGATTTCGAGAAAATGATGGTGGCTGACTTTTGGGAAGTCGGCGCCTCCGGCCGTCGCTATAGCCGCGACTACGTGTTATCCGAACTGCAGAAACGCTATGCCGGGCCATACGCGGACCAGTGGGAGACTCGGGACTTCCATTGCAGGCGTTTAGCCGAAGATGTTTATTTGCTGACCTACACTCTTCTCCAGGGCGAACGTAAAACGCGTCGAGTAACCATCTGGCAAAACACCCCTGTGGGCTGGAAGATCGTGTTTCATCAGGGAACCATCGTCCAGGACTCTTGAAGGACACTTCTCGCTCGGTCGCGGTGAGTTTTTGTGCAGGCAGGTTCAGATTAAGAGCAAACCGCTGCCGAGCTTCAGTAGTGGGTCAGTTTGATTTGGTTCTCCCATTATCCCAGACACTGCAAGGCTGCCATCCTGAGTGCAGCCTTTCGTCCCGCGAAGCGGGACGAAAGCAAGCGAAGGAAATATGCATTCCGCGCCGCCCTCACATGCAGTATCGGAGCGAATCCAGCGCTTTGGCGCTGCTATCGTCCCGCAATACACAGGTCCTTCCTCGGGAGCCCTTCGCCTTGCGAAGGACTCCGCTTCCTCAGGATGACAGGGGGGAAGTTGAACTTGACCCGCTGCCGAGCTGCGCTCGGCTGGACAGCCGGGGGCGGCTGTCCCCACGCGTGCATTGCTAGTCCGTCTGTTTGGTAATGTTCAGCAGTACTCCTACGCAGGCCAGCGTCATAAACATCGACGAACCTCCGTAGGATACGAATGGCAGCGGGATGCCCTTGGTCGGCATGAGCCCCAGCACGACGCTGATGTTGATGAAGGCTTGCACGACCACCATGCAGGTAATGCCTACGGCCAGCAAGCGGCCAAACGTATCCTGCGTGCGCAGCGCGGTTCGGACTCCACGCCAGAGGAAAATTCCGAACAGGAGCAGGACCACCAGCGAACCGAGCAGACCAAGTTCCTCTGCGGTCACCGCAAAGATGAAATCGGTGTGGGGCTCGGGCAGGTAAAAGAGCTTCTGCTTCCCTTCCATAAACCCCAGGCCGGTGATTCCTCCCGTGCTCACGGCAATGAGCGACTGAATAATGTGAAAGCCCTTCCCCTGAGGATCTGAGTAGGGATTAAGAAAGGCCTTGATGCGGTCCCAGCGCCAGGCAACGCGAAAAATCAGGAAATACAGCGGAAGCATCGCGGCTACGCAGGCGTATCCCAGGTAGCGCACCCGCAGGCCAGCCACGAACATGATGCAGGCGGTGATGGCAGCGCATGCGATCGCGGTGCCCAGATCCGGCTGAACGACGATCAGAGCTAGAAACATCAGGGTGGGCAGAATCGCGGGCAGCAAAGTGTTCCGCCAGTCATTCATGGAGCTGATGCGATTCTCCAGAAAATATGCGAGAAACAGGATCACTGCGACCTTGGCCACTTCCGAAGGTTGAAAGGAAAATCCTCCAAAGTGAATCCAGCGGTGCGTGTTGTGCGCGCGGTCCAGGAAAAAGACTGAAATCAGCAGCAACGTGGTGACGCCCAGCACCGAGAACACAATCCCGGGATGCTTGTAGCGCCGGTAGTCGACCTTCATGGCCACGACCATGGCCGCGAGCCCTGCGGCCGCCCAACCCACCTGCCGCAGCAGGAAGAAGTAGCCGGATCCGTAGCGCTCTTTGGCCATGACGGCGGAAGCACTGAAGACCATCACCAATCCCAGAAATACCAGGATCAGGGTGACGGTAAACAGCCAGCCATCGACACTGACGCGCTTTGCCACGGGAGGTTTATTTCACCACGGAGACGAGGTCACGCGGAAAACAATGTCTGTGAATTTTGAGGAAGAGCTGTAACTACCTTGGTTCATGCTGCGCGTCCGCGGCCAGCGCTCGTACCACTTGCTTGAACACCTTCCCGCGGTGCTCGTAGTTCTGAAACTGATCGAAGCTGGCGCACGCGGGAGCCAGCAGCACAATATCGCCGGCTTCGGCCGTGCCCGCGGCGTGTTTGAGGGCCATTTCCAGGGTCTCCGCGTGATCCACCTCGACGCCTTTAATCTGCGATTCGATCTTTCCGGCAGCGCCGCCGATGGTGTAGACGCGCTTTACCCGTTGCCGCAATAAATCGTTAAGCAGGGTGTAATCGCTGTCTTTGTCTTTGCCGCCGAGAATCAGGTGCACATTGGCTGGAAAGGACTCCAGCGCCTTGATGGTGGCATCGACGTTCGTGGCCTTGGAATCGTTGTAGTATTCGACGCCGCGAATTGTAGCCACGTATTCCAGCCGGTGTTCCACCGCCTTGAAGTTGCGCACAGCCGTGCCGATGCGCTCAGTATCGCAACCCATCAGCGCCCCCACACAGGCTGCGGCCAGCGCGTTTTCGACGTTATGCGCGCCTTTGAGCGGAATCTCGGAAACCAGCATGACCTCGCGCTGTCCGGCCTGGTCACGAAACAGCACGCGGCCATCGTGAACATATGCGCCCTGCTTGACCTCCTGCTTGCGGCTGAACCAGAAGACCTGGGATCGCGTGCGTGCCGCCAGTCCGGCGCTGGCGGCGTCATCGGCGTTTAGTACGGCGAAGTCCCCGGCCTGCTGATTCTCAAAGATGCGTGCCTTGGCGTCGGTGTAGGCAGCAAAGGTGCGGTGGCGGTCAAGATGATCGGGTGTGATGTTAAGTACGACGGCAATCTTTGGACGGAAAGTCTGAATCGTCTCCAGTTGAAAGCTCGATACTTCGAGAACCACGACGGTATCCGGCTTCGCTTGCTCCACCAGCGAGATTGCCGGAGTGCCGATATTTCCTCCGACCACCGTCGGGAACCCACCGGCGGCCACGATTTCGCCCGCCAAAGTCGTGGTTGTAGTCTTGCCGTTGGAACCCGTGATGGCAACGATATTCTTCGGCAGAAATTGCGAGGCCAGTTCGATCTCGCCGATCACAGGTTCGCCCAGGGCGCGGGCCTGCACCAGCGGCGCAGAGTCTACAGAAACCCCGGGACTCACCACGATGAGATCCTGGCCGCGGAAAGTGCGTTCGCCGTGTCCGCCCGTCTCGACCGCAATGCCATGATCGAGCAGGGTCGGGATGTCCTCGCCGAGTTGATCCTGCGGCTTCGCGTCTGAGACCGTGACCCGAGCGCCCCGGGCCTGCAGGAACAGAGCTGACGCCACGCCCGACTTGCCCAGGCCGACGACGAGCACGCGTTTGTTGGCGAGATCCATAAAAAGGCAGCTTCTGGCTGCTAGCTTCCGGCTCCTGGCTTCTGGCCAGAGGCCTAAAGCCATCCACTCATTGTCATCCCGAGCGCCGTCCCGAGCCGCGCTTGCGCGGTGAGGGCAAGCGGAGGGATCAGGGTTTCTGCGCACTGGCGGCAAGACCCCATCCCTCGACAATCTCCCTTCGGCGCTCCGCGCAAAGAAAGATTGCTCGGGATGACAGCTCTTACAGGAAAGTTTCTGGCTGCTAGCTGCTAGCTTCTGGCTAAGAGCTAGGAGCCAGCAGATAGTAGCTTCTCTTGAGATTATCTCAGCTTCAGCGTGGTCAGGGCGAACAGGGCAAATACCAGAGACGCAATCCAGAAGCGCACGATGATCTTGGACTCCGACCATCCCAATAGCTCGAAATGATGATGCAGGGGGGCCATCTTGAAAATACGTTTCTTGCGAATCTTATAAGACGTCACCTGCAGGATCACCGAGACGGCCTCAATCACGAAGATGCCACCGATGAACGGCAGCAGCAGTTCCTGCTTGATCATTACCGCAACCGTACCGATGGCTCCGCCTAGGGCCAGAGAGCCGACGTCTCCCATGAAGACTTCGGCGGGATGGGCGTTGTACCACAGGAATCCGATCGCGGATCCGACCATCGCGCCGCAGAAGATCGTCAGTTCGCCGGTCAGTGGCATGTGCTCCAGCCCGAGGTAGGTGGAAAAAGTGGCGTGGCCGCTGACGTAAGTCAGAACCGCCAGCGCACCCGCGGCGATCACGGTGCAACCGATGGCCAGGCCGTCCAGGCCGTCAGTCAGATTCACCGCGTTGCTTGAACCCACGATCACCAGTGCCACAAAAGCGATAAACGGAAGAAAGGCAAGAGGCCAAAGAGCAGGATTGTTCACCAGCCGTTCAACCACCAGATCTGGATGAAACTGTTTGATAAAAGGGACCATCAGGCGGGTCGAGTACAGGTCCCGGGTCTGCATGGCGATCAACGCCACCGCGATCAGGATGCTGGTTGCGACCTGCAGGCCCAGTTTGGCTTTCGACGTAAGGCCGAGATTCCTCCGGTTCACAACTTTGATGTAGTCGTCAGTAAACCCGATGGCGGCAAAAGCACAAGTTGAAAACACTGCGATCCAGATGAAGCGGTTGGTCAAGTCGGCCCACAAAAGAGTTGGAACCACAATTGAAATAGCGATCAGCAGACCGCCCATGGTGGGCGTGCCTGCCTTTTTCTGATGGGCTTTGGGGCCTTCTTCGCGGATGAATTGGCCGATTTGAAATTCGCGCAGGCGGTTGATGACCAGGGGGCCGATGATGAGCGCCGTGAACAGGGCGGTGAGGCTGGCGAATGCTGTACGAAAAGTGAGGTACCGGAAAATGCGGAACGGCGGAAAGTAGTGAAACAGTTTCAGGTACAGCAGCCAATAGAGCAATGCGCCTCCATCTAGTCGTCAGTCATCGGTCTTCAGTCGTCAGGTCTAGCCGTCCGCGGTTTTTGACTTCCCGACCACTGCAGACTGATGACCGACGACTGTTTCGAGCGCTCGTTCCAGTTTTACGCCGCGCGATGCTTTCAGCAGTACCACGTCACCGTCGCGAGTCTCCCGCGCCAGCCATTCACCGGCTTCTTCCGGCGTAGCCACGAACTGTGTCTGCATGCCGGCCTGGCCTGCGGCTTCAACCATTTGCTGCGCCAGGCCCCGCACTCCCACCAGCATGTCAATCTTCTTTTCCGCCATGTGCCGGCCGACGCGGCGATGCAGTTCTTCTCCGGCTGGACCGAGTTCCAGCATCTCTCCAGCCACCACGATTCGGCGTCGTGCCGGCATGGCGGCCAGTACGTCTACCATCGCATCCAAAGCCGTTGGATTGGAATTGTAGCAATCGTTGATGATGGTGATGTTGCCCAGTTGGACGACCGCCCCCCGTTTATCCGCCGGGGCCAGGGTGGCCAGCGCCCGCGCCGCTTCCGCAGGGCTCAACCCTCGTTGCAGTCCTACCGCCACCGCGGCCAGCGCGTTATAGATGTTGTGCGTGCCCACCATATGCAGCGTGACCGGTTCGCGGCAACCATCCACCACGACGTCGAACACAGAGCCTTCGGCGCCGCGTTGCTGGATCTTCTCCGCCCGAACATCGGCGGTCGCATGAAGGCCGTACATCACTACCTTGCCGTGAAAGTCACGGCCGAACTGCGAAACGTATTCATCGTCCGCGTTGAGTACGGCGGTTCCACCCGCCGGCAGGGACTCAATCAGCTCGAACTTTGCCCGGGCAATTCCCGCCACTGAATCGAAAAACTCCAGGTGGACCGGGGCCACGTTAGTGACCACGCCGATCTCGGGTTGCGCGATTTTGGCCAGCGCGGCAATCTCCCCGCGATGCGACATGCCCATTTCGATGACTGCAGCCTCGTGCTCAGGTTCGAGCTTCAGCAGCATCAGGGGCAATCCAAAATGATTGTTGAAGTTACCTTCAGACTTCAGCACTCGAAAACGCGAAGCAAGCACGTGGGCGATTGCTTCCTTGGTCGTGGTCTTTCCGGTGGACCCGGTCACTCCAACCAGCGTCTTTCCCCACAGGCGACGAACCGCAGCCGCCAGCGTCTGGAGGGCGATCAGAGTATCGTCCACCGCCAGCAGCCGGGCCTTCACCGGATAACGCGCCAACTGGTCCTTGCGCACGACCGCGGCGACGGCCTCTTTCTCCAGCGCCTGCGGGACGAAGTCGTGCCCATCCATGCGCTCGCCTTTCACGGCAAAAAAAAGCTCTCCGGGCTGCACCGTACGCGAGTCGATGGAATAGGCCTGGGCGACCGCTTTTCGATCGAACTCGCCAGTCGCTGACAGGAACTCTGCGACTCTGGAAAGCGGCAGCTTCATCGACGCTTCCCCGCGGCTGCATTAGAGGACTTACAATCGTAACCAGTTTCGTGCAAAATCTTTTGCGCGACTTCCACATCGTCGAAGGGGATCGATCCATCCCGCGTGATCTGAACTTTTTCGTGACCTTTACCGGCGATAAGCACAATATCGCCTGGCCTGGCCTCGCGGACCGCGACGGTGATCGCGGCTTTCCGGTCGGGCTCGGTCTTGTACTTCGCGCCGGCGCGTTGCAACCCCACCATAGCGTCGTTGATGATGGCGAGCGGATCTTCGCTGCGCGGATTGTCTGAGGTCAAGACCACAAAATCGCTGCCGCGTCCGGCAGCTTCGCCCATCAGCGGGCGCTTGGCGCGATCACGGTCGCCGCCGCAGCCGAAAACAGTGATCACTCTGCCCTTTTGGCCGGCTTGATGTACGAACTCCCGCGCCAAGGCCGTCAGGTTTCGCAAGGCGTCGTCGGTGTGTGCATAGTCGACCACCACAGTGAATGGCTGCTGGCAGTCCACGCGCTCGAACCGTCCTGGCACGCGCACGAGTGTCGCCACTCCCTTCGCGATCACTTCACTCGAGCAATTCCGCGCGTAAGCCGCGCCTGCCGCCGCCAGCACGTTGTACACATTTACCTTCCCGATCAAGGGAGAAAATAGCGGAATGGTCTCTTTGGGTGTGATGAGATCGAACCTGGTTCCCCGCGGTGAGATGTCAACTTTCTCGACGTGAAAATCGCCTTTACCCAGTCCGTAAGTCAAGACTTCGGAGCCACGCTTCTGGCTGACTTTCACCAGCTTTTGGCCGAATTCGTCGTCGGTGTTGAGCAGTGCAGCGCGCGGCGGTTCAGTCCCGCAGCCTTCAAACAATATCTGCTTGGAGGCAAAGTACTCCTCCATGGTGCGGTGATAATCGAGATGGTCGCGGGTCAGGTTGGTGAACACGGCAACGTCGAACGGAATTCCGTAAACTCGCTGCTGCTCGAGCGCATGCGAAGAAACTTCCATTACCACTTCAGTCGCCCCTTGACCAAGGGCCTGGTTCAGAATGCGATTCAGTTCCAGGGCTTCGGGCGTGGTATGCGGCGCCGGCAGAGTTTTTCCCGCAACGTGATATTCAATAGTCCCGATCAGTGCGCTCTTGCGGCCAGCGGCGGTGAGAATGGATTCGATCAGGAATGCTGTCGTACTTTTACCGTTGGTGCCTGTAATGCCGGTGATGGCCAGCCGCTCCGCAGGTTTTTTGTAGAAGTTGGCGCTGAGCCGGGCCAGAGCCCGGCGTCCATGAGGCACTTGTGCCCAGGCAACGTTGGGGCGGGGCTTCTCAGTCGCTGAATCGGTAACAATGGCGACAGCGCCCGCGGAGATGGCCTGATCGATGAACCTGTTTCCGTCACTCGATTCGCCCTGCATGGCAACGAACACGTCGCCAGGCTTGATCCGGCGTGAATCGTAATCCAGTCCACTGATACCCGGGTTGCCGTTTTGGGCAAGCACTTCCGCGCCATACAAGAGTTCGAGGAAAGTCATTGTTTTGGATTCTAGTGCACAGGGCCTGTTTTACGTAGGGGCGAGTGTCCTCACCTGCCCAGTCGAGCAAAGCTCGACAATTTTGAACTGATCTCAGGCAAAAACTCCGGCGAGCTTCGCTCGGCCGCCCAGACGAGGACGTCTGGGCTACGTGGCTCGTGAGAGCGCCCTCAACGTCCGAACTTCACTGTGACCTGCGATCCCGACGCTACATGTGACCCTGGTGCGGGAGATTGCTCCCGGGCCAGACCGCTGCCGATCGCATCCAGATCCAGTCCGCTCTCCTGGGCCGTTTCTATGGCGGCCCTCACGCTCTTACCCAGGAATGATGGGACGACAATTCCGCCCTGCTCGACCTCCAATACGACGGTGCCGCTGGATGGAAGGCGAGCCGGGGGCGGTATCGCGCCCGATTGCGTGGCGTCCAAAACGGCGGGTGAAGTTCCGTTCTGCTTTTGCACAGGAACCACCGGCGCCGAGGCATCCTGCTCCCGCAACGCCGCCGGCACAACCACGCTGGCGGTTAGGTCAGGTGAGGACTTCACCGAAGCTGTCGCCGGCGGAGTCGTGTCCGGTGCCGAGAAATCGGTGGCCTCGAGGCTTTCTCCCAGACGGTCCGGCGATCCTTCTTCCTCGTCCTGTTCCTTCACCCGGCGCTCGGCCATAAGCACCTGGCGGTTGGGCGGTAGATCAACGTCGTGCGGTGTGTGCAGGTATTCCAGCACTTGTTGAGTGACCCGCTGGAACACCGGCGCAGAAACTTGTCCTCCCTGGTGCAAACCAACAGCGGAATCGAGAATCACCGCCACGGTCACAGCCGGATCATTGATGGGGGCAAATCCGGCGAACGAGGCCACATACTTGGTTCGCGAATACGTTCGGGTGGCGGGATCAACTTTTTGGGCGGTGCCGGTTTTTCCCGCCGAGCTGTAACCTTCAAGAATCGCTTTTTTCCCCGTGCCGTGCAGCACTACGCCTTGCATCATCTGCTTCATCTGAGCGGCCGTCATTGGCGAAATCACCCGCCGCTGCGCCCCGGGATGAAAAGCGACCGTCTGCGGAGTGCCCTGCGGCTCGGTGGTTCCCGAGATGATTCTCGGCGCCACCCAAACCCCATCGTTGGCAATAGTGGAAACCAGGGCTGTCAGTTGCAGCGGAGTAACTCCGATCTCCTGGCCCATCGAGATCGCGCCGATGGAAACTTTTGACCAGCGATTTAACGGCTTGGACAAGCCGCGCGTTTCACCCGGCAATTCGATTCCCGTCTGCTGGCCGAATCCAAAAGCACGAATGTACTTGTAAAAGCGCTCTTCTCCCAGGCGCAGCGCGATCTTGATTGCCCCTACGTCGCTTGACTCGGCGAGAATGCCCGCCACCGAGAGCACGCCATGAGGCTTGCTGTCACGAATCCGCATGCCATTGATGACGATCGATCCCATCTGGCAATCAAAGAGTTCGTCGGGGCGAGTCAGTTTTTCTTCGAGCGCCGCTGCGATGGTGACCAGCTTGAAGGTCGAGCCGGGCTCATATACATCGCTGACGGCGTGGTCCTTCAATTTTTGCGGAGTGATCTCTCGAGCCAAGTTGGGATTGAACGTAGGCCGGTTGGCCAGGGCCAGGATTTCTCCAGTATGCGGATTCTGCACCATGATGGTGCCCGACTCCGCATGGGTCTGCTGCAACGCCGCTTCCAGCTCTCGCTCGGCGATGTACTGGATCTTCTCGTCGATGGTCAGTACGACGTTTTCTCCCGGGTCCGGTTGTTTCTCGACACTGCCAAACCACTTGCGGCGCGCATCCACCGAGATCAGCATCCGGCCGGGCTTACCGCGTAGTTCGTCATCTTCGGCGCGCTCGATCCCACTTAAGCCTTCGTCGTCCATACCTACGTAACCCAGCACCTGTGCTGCCAGATCGCGCTTGGGATAGAAGCGTTTCGATTCTTTCTGAAAATAGATGCCGCGCAGATTCATGGACCGGATGCGGTCCGCGGTTTCGGCATCCGCCTTGCGGGCGACCCAACAGAAGGTGCGTGCCGCTTTGCATTTGGCCAACAGTTCGCGAGGGTCGGCCCTGCTGATGCGTGCGACCAGGGAGAGGGTTCCCGCAAGGTCGGGCATATCCGCAGGAACCGCGAATACAGAATCCACGGCGACCGACATGGCCAGTTCGCGGCCGGCGCGGTCATAGATGATCCCGCGCTTGGCCGCAACCTCGGTGGTGCGTTGCTGCTGGTGCTGTGCCCTCTGCTCGAAGTCGCCGTAGCGGAAGATTTGCAGGTAGACCAGGCGCAGACAAATGGCGCCAGCCCAGAGCACAAGCACTGCGCCCAGCAGGTAAAGCCGTTTGTTCGCGCTGTTACGGGGTGCGCTCGCCGCCACCGTTTGGCCCTTTGACAAGCACGGCGGCCCACCATGCGGGGAGCCGCCAGATAAGCTGTTCGAACCTGAATCTATCGCGCCGAATCAAGCGCGACCGGAGTCACGCTTGCCAGAACCGGTGTTACGGAGTCCGGCGCAACGCTATCCATATGCATCACCTGGCCGGCTTGCGGGGATTGCAGTCCCAACTTCCGAGCCAGCGTGTCGATCCGCTCCGGATCGCGGAGCGAGGCTTCTTCCAGGCGCAGGGCGCGGTTCACTTCGATCAGGCCATCGCGCTGTACCCGCAGGGCCTCGATCTTGTAGCCGTATTCGATGGCTTTGAAGTGTTGCCAGGCAAAGGTCATTACCAACATGAACAGGCAGGCCAGAGCGACTCCAAACTGCTTCATCTCACGGCTGCGCTGAGGATCTTCGACCTTCACCAGGCGGGAATTGTCGATTGGCCTGGAAAAATAAATTTCCGGAGTTCCTGTCCAGGTTGCCTTACGCCGCATGACCGGAGACACGCTCTGCGCGGCCGCCATTTATGCCACCCCAGCCAGACTGGAGTCGAGGTGCGCAACTTCCTGCTGCGCGACTGCGTACCAGTAGGCAATCTTCTCTTCCTGCGAACGTTCGTGAGCCTGTAAGCGCGCATCGACGCGGGCTTCCGTTCGCTCCACCGTGGCAATCAATTCGTCGATCAATGTTCCTGTATGAGTCGTTCCCTGGTACGTCGTTTCCCTGTACATCCGTGGCCTCCGTTCTACCTTCCCATTTCTCCGGGACGGCATCGAGAGAAGGTAGAGAGTTGTGTTTCGCCCTTGTTTGTGAGAGGACGATGCCGTCCCGGAACTTTTATCCCGGCCCATCCGTCAACGGCTGTGGCCGGGTCCCTGGCTGGTTTTCCAGGGTTAAACTTTTTGACTTTGTAGCGCCGGCGTCTCGCCGGCTGTCCGGAGGGCGTCCCGCCCTCCCATCGGGCCGGCCGGAGGCCGGCGCTACTTAAACTCTTTCCGCCGCGCGCATCTTGGCGCTGCGTGCCCGCGGATTGCGATCAATCTCTTCTTCCCCGGCGGTCACTGGCTTTTTCGTCAGCACCTTGTAGTGACCCTGCTTCGCTCCTTCGCGGAAGGCATCTTTCACAATCCGGTCCTCCAGCGAGTGGAAACTGATGATCACTATCCTTCCGCCCGGTTTCAGCACCTGCCGGGCCGCCTTCAGCAACTCCCGCAGGTCGTCCAGTTCATGGTTTACGAAGATTCGGAGAGCTTGAAAGGTTCGCGTCGCGGGATGAATTCTTCTTTCCGCCGAATTCATTGGCCGGGCCGCGGCCGATACCACAGCTGCAAGTTCCGCAGTTGTACGTATTGGCCGCGACCGGACAATGGCTCTGGCGATTCTCCGCGACCTCCTTTCCTCACCGAATTCGTAAATCAGATTGGCGAGTGTGACCTCGTCAACCTCATTTACCACTTGTTCGGCGGTGGGCCCGGCTTGCGGATTCATTCGCATGTCGAGCGCTCCTTCCGCCTGAAAACTGAAGCCCCGCGAAGGCGTGCCCAGCTGCAGGCTGCTTACGCCGAGATCTGCCAGCAGTCCGTCGGCGGACGCCGCCTGGAACCGCTCTCCGATCTCCGCGAAAGAACCATGCAACAGAGTTACCTCAGGCCAACTCTCCCCCCCGGAAGAAATCAGCCTGACGCGGGCCTCATCGAGCGCCGCAGGATCTTTATCGAGCCCAATCAAATGTCCCGGTGCGCCGAGGCGTTTTGCGATTTCTAAACTGTGCCCGCCCAGGCCCACCGTGGCGTCGATATAAGTCCCGCCACGCTTGATAGCTAAAAAGTCGATCGCTTCTTTTAAAAGAACCGGGACATGGCCACTCTTGCTTCCACCATGCCCACCCCGCTCGGGGGTGTTTGTTAAACCCTCGTCCACTAGATGCCCAGATCGTCGAGCGTCTTCTCATCCTCGGGTGTGAACGGTTGCTCCTCGATCTCGGTGCGGTACGCTTCCAGGTTGCGAACCACGAGATGAGTAAGATTTCCGGTCACAGCAACTTCGCCTTTGAGCTGGGCCGCTTCCCGCAACAACTGCGGCAGCAGCAACCTGCCCTGACCGTCCATCTCGACCATTTGCCCGTAGTAGTTCACCCGGTCCAGAAACTTTTTCTTCGTAGGATTGAAGGTGGAGAGCCCGGCCAGCTTCTGCTCGATCCGTTCCCATTCCTCGAAGGGATACACTTGGCCAACCTTGCCATCCAGGCTGGTAATGTAAAATTGAGCGTTGTACTTCTCGTCGATCACCCGTTTGAACTCCGCGGGGACTTTGAGGCGTCCTTTTTCGTCCACACGGGTTGGGTGATTGCCGCGAAACATAAGCTCTGCCCCTTAGGGCTGAATATCGGTTGTTTACTTGTGCTGCCACAGCGAGGGAGGTCAAAGCGGTCAAAATGCCGGTTATTTCAGGTCCATTCGGGCTGTTTTTCAGGGGGTCAGCTGCAAAATCCACTGGCACCTCTCAAAGTCTTACCAACTGCCCACGACCACTACCGTCTCGACCACTTTGTACCACATTTGTCCACATCCTACGCCTAAAGCATTTGTTGTCAATGATAAAGTTATAGGTCACCAGGCGGAGGTAATCGCGCTTTTGGAAAGCGCGAGATCTTGTGGATTACTGACTAGATGACCACAATCAGTGGGGTTTAGAGACTTGGTTCTTCAGCGATTACCCGATTGACCTCAGGGCTTGAAGAGTTGTCCGGCAGTGCAAATCCTGTGGAAAAAAATCGGGGTGAACACATTGGAGCAGTCTTGAAGCTCCACGAAACGGCTGCGCCTCGTCGGCGCGCCCGACACGCCATATGTTTGAACCGGTGCCCATGACACATCAGGTTCAATTCGAGCAATGGGTGCCGGCCGCGATTGAACGCGTCTTCCTCTTCTTTGCCAATCCCGGCAATCTGCCGAGGATCATGCCCCCGGAGACCGGAACGGAATTGGTCGGGTTGAAACTTAGGCCGCCCCCGCGTGCTCCAGCAGTCCGGGCAAGCATCACCGATCGCGATCCTTTGGCAGGTGTCGGTTCCGAGATCGTAACCTCATTTCGCATAATTTCATTCCTCCCCTTCCGTACTCAGTGGATCGCATTAATCACTGAGTTCGACTGGAACCATCACTTTGTCGATGTGCAAAAGGAGGGACCGTTCAAGAGCTTCCGCCATCGCCATGAGCTTCGCGCGGCATCGCGCAACGGAGTGAATGGCACAGTGGTGCGTGATGCGATCGAGTACGACTTGGGATTCGGCTGGCCGGGAGGGTTGGCGCAAAGGTCTTTCGTGAGCCGCCAGTTGCGGCTCACATTCGAATATCGGCAAAAGGCCCTGGAGAAGCTGTTGGGATAGCTGTGCTCTATGTGGATCCAAGTCTCTGACTCACCAAAGGCCGTGTAGGGACGGGTCGGAGCCTGCCCCGAGGGAAGTCCGGGGGACCCGTCCGGTCCGAGCAAGGCTCGGCAGGACTTGCCTTCTCAAGCGGAGTTCGGACGTGGACCTAGATTTCTAAATGACAAACTGCCGAGGTGCGCTCGGCTTGGACGGGCGAGGGCGCCCGTCCCTACACGGCTGCAGGTAGTGCAAGATCCATCCCCGCAAAGTCCCGCTCAAAGCCTTACCTGCTGGGCTCCACGACTACCGCCGTGCCGTAGGCCAGCACTTCGGTTACGCCTTGCATCACTTCAGTCGCGTCGTAGCGAGCGCCCACCACTGCATTGCCGCCCAATTCAGCCGCGTGCTGCAGCATCAGGTCGAAGGCCTCGGCACGGGTTTTCTCGCAAAGATTGGTCAGCAGAGTAATGTTGCCGCCGAGGATGGTTTGCAGGCTGGCGCCAATGGTTCCGAAAATTGAGCGCGAGCGTACGACGATGCCGCGGACCACCCCCAGAGTGCGAGTTACACGAAATCCATCAAGTTCGAATTGCGTGGTCACCATGTTGTGGGCAACCATTCGTCCGGGCGCGCTGTAACCTGTAGCCATCGAGTTCATCCTTGGTTTGTCAAAGTCTGGCTCCTCAAAGTCTCATTCGTCGAGGTTTCGTTCCTCGAAATCTTATTCCTCGAAGCAGGCGTTGCCTTTCGGAGCTACTATACCTATTCCAACTGCGTGGTAATCACAAATTCCTGTTCCAGCGGGTCGAAGTAGATTCGCAGGACATTCGGTTTGCAGCACACCCGGCAATCCTCGACGTAAGACTGAGAGCGGCCCGCGGACTCGTCCACCGCCGTCTGGTTCCACTCCCCGCAGCCGGCACATTGAAATCCCGTGTCCATTGATAGCTTCATTTTCCATGCTTTCATCGCCGTCTGCCAATTGGAAATCCGGCTCGATGGGTGATCCCCTATGAAGACCCCTATAATGGCGATTCCCGGATCGCGTGGAGGATCAATGTTCTCAAGACGCCGTTTTCTGCAGGCCGGCACGCTCGCCGCCGGCGCGAGCTTCGCCGCACTCCCACCGTCACTCAACACTGAAGACGCTGGTGCCCCACTGCCGCCCTCAATCGCGAGTTTGAAATCCATGAGAGATCAGGCCCGGCCCATCACGTTGGAGGAGCGCACGGCGCGCCAGGAAAAGGCGACGCAGCTTATGAAAGCAAGTCATCTCGATGGCCTGCTCCTGATGGAAGGAACGTCACTTCGATATTTCACGGGAGTGGATTGGTGGGGAGGAGAACGTCTGTTCGCCGTAGTGCTACCCGCTACTGGCCGCGCTCTCTGCGTGTGTCCGGCATTCGAGGAAGGACGAGCCCGCGAGTTGCTGGCAAATTCTCCCGCAGGAAAGAGCGCCCACGTGCGTACCTGGCAGGAGGACCAGAATCCTTACCAGCTCTTGGCTGAGGGGTTGAAGGACCTGGGCATGTCCACCGGCACGTTGGGCATGGAAGAGACCGTACGCTTCGTCTTCAGCAGCGAAATCGCAAAGGCCGCGCCCCAAATAAAGATCGTGAGCGGCACCGCCGTGACTGCAGGTTGCCGCATGATCAAGAGCGAGCACGAACTTAAGTTGATGAGTCTGGCAAATAAGGTCACGATTACTGCATATCAGGCGGCGTACCACGCGCTGCAGGAAGGCATGACCCAGCCGCAGGTGGAAAGACTGATCACGGCAGCGAATGAGAAACTGGGTTTCCCCGGAGAGGTGGACATCGATATCGGCGAGAATTCTTCGTTCCCGCATGGCTCGATCGTTCCGCAAGTGATACGCGAAGGCACTCTCGTGCTGATCGACGGCGGCGGACCAGTCGAAGGATATCAATCCGATATCAGCCGGACGTTTGTTTTCGGCAAACCTTCCGACAAGATGAAAAGCGTGTTCGACATCGTGCATCGCGCGCAGGCGACTGCGCTGAAGACGGCCCGGCCCGGCGTGCAATGCCAGGCTGTCGATGCGGCGGCACGCAGGGTGATTACCGACGCGGGGTATGGCCCGGACTACAAATTCTTCACCCACAGGGTTGGTCACGGAATCGGAATGGACGGCCACGAGTGGCCCTATCTGGTACGAGGGAACACCACGGCGCTCGCGAGCAACATGACATTCAGCGATGAGCCCGGGATCTACATCGCCGGCGAATTCGGCGTGCGCCTGGAAGACGACATGCACATTACAGAGAATGGCGCGGAGCTGTTCACGCCGCAGAGCCCGTCGCTGGAGGACCCGTTCGGAACGGGATAACCGACCCTGTCAAATGTTCGCTGCGGACAACTACGCTTCAGGCACGGGCGGGCAGCCGTTAAAGCTGAGCAGATAAGTATTTCCCACATAGCCCAGGTATTTGATTCCAATCTGGCTGGTGAAAAAGCCGTCAGCGGTCATCTCGCGCAGTAGGGCAAAGAAATCTATGCCCTGGCTCAGACGCGCATCTTTCTCAGCATTCTTGGAGTAGGCAATCAGGTCAAGAATTTCTTTCTGCTGTTCCGGCGTGCAGTCGAGATAGGTCTTGTCATATCGATCGCTGCAGGTGCTATCGAGCCACATGAAACCGCCCCCCAGCTTCAACTGATACTTCGGATTTTCGCTGGTGAGCAGATCGATAAATTCCGGCGCGCCTGCTTCCATGGCGCCGCCGGCATCTGCATCGGCAGGGATAATGGTTTGGCAGAGCGTCTGGAGCATTTTGTACTGCCGGGGCGGAAAGAACTTTGGCGTGTAACTACCGGCCGGGCTGGCGGCCTTTTCGGTGGCCACCATATGGTGTGCGTATTCGGCCGCTTCCAGTGGGATCACCCGCAGCACCGAACTCGCCATCGCTCCCATGGTCAGCGACTTCAGAATGTTGCGGCGCGATATCGACTTGGTTGCCATGTTTCCTTTCTACAGACTTCCCTGCTTGGCCTGATCGAGCAGATACTCGGACGCGCGCCATGACAGCGCCATGATCGTGAGCGTGGGATTTTTGTCCGGGTTGGTAACAAAGGCCGCCGCATCGGTAACGAACACATTCTTGACGTCATGCGCCTGGCAATACTTGTTCAGCGCGGAAGTCTTCGGATTGTTTCCCATGCGCGCGGTGCCCAGTTCGTGAATAATGACGCCGCCATCCGCGATGCCATAAGGCCGAGCACCGTCTGGCTTCGCCTTACTTATGAAAGTTCCACCCGCCGCCTCCACAATCGAACGAAACGTCTGCTGCATGTCCTTCGCCATTTTGATTTCGTTGTCGCTCCAGTGCCAGTGGAAGCGCAGCACCGGGATGCCCCACTGGTCGACAGTGTCGGGATCGAGCTCGCAATAACTTTTCTCGTTAGGGATCATCTCGCCACGTCCGGCAAAACCGATGTGGGTGCCATACATGGTTCGGCATCGCTGTTTAAGCGAGGCGCCGTAGCCTTCGTATCTCTCGCAAATTCCATCAAATTCGCCAACCCCCGGCATGCTGCGACCGCCGCCAAACTCGATGTGGTATCCGCGAAGAAAGTCGTTCTTGCGATCGAATTTCCACCACGGCATGTACATATGCATGCCGCCGATACCATCGTGGTTGTGTGGCGGCATTTTCTCCAGTTGCGGAAAGTATCCGCCAGCATCGCTGCCGACCGAATCAGTCAGGTAGCGGCCTACGACGCCGGAAGAATTGGCCAGGCCGTCGGGAAACAGAGTGGAGCGCGAATTGAGTAGCAGGCGGGCTGATTCACAGGCACTCGCAGCAACCATGAAGGCCCGGGCATGCACGCGTTGCTCGGAGCGCGTGGCTTTGTCGATGTAAGCCACCGCTTCGGCCTTGCCGTCTTTTCCAACGACGATCTCGCGGGCCATGGCGCCCGTGATCAGAGTGAAACGGCCCGTGGCTTGCGCCGGCGGAATCATCACCTGGCTGGAGCTGAAGTTGGACGCCGTGAGACAACCACGTCCACATTGGCCACAGTAGTGGCAGGCGGCACGCCCGTTTAGCGGCTTGGTTAACATCGCCATCCGTGAAGGTACGCAGAGAATATTCAGTTTGTCGCAGGCCTGCTTGACGATGGTTTCGGTGCAGCGTGGCGCCGGTGGCGGCAGAAAAACTCCGTCGGGCGCGCTGGGAATATTTTCTCTAGTTCCGAAAACTCCGATATAGGACTCTACTTTGTCGTAGTAGGACGCGATCTCCTCGTAGGTGATGGGCCAGTCGTCCCCCATGCCGTCGGTGGAGCGGGCTCTGAAGTCCACCGGCGCGAAGCGCAACGCGATGCGTCCCCAGTGGTTGGTGCGGCCGCCCACGATGCGCGAACGGAACCAGCGGAAGTTGGATCCCGGTGCAGAAGTGTAGGGTTCGCCGTCGATTTCCCAGGCGCCGTTGGGCGCCATGAATTCGTCGCCGACCTCGTGCTTGAGTTTGCCGCCAATGCCGGCGCCACGATGTGGGATCTGATAAGGCCAGACGTGTTCTTTGAAGTCTTTCTCCGGATTCAGCGCCGGACCTGCTTCCAGCATGACCACATTCAGTCCGCCCTCGGCCAGCACTTTCGCGGCGGTCCCGCCTGCGGCTCCCGACCCGATAATGCATACGTCATAAACCTTAGGTGACCGAACCACTTGAGGCATTACGCTCTCCCGACCCGAAAAAGCAATTCCTACCCAGCCATTGTGACCGAGATTTTTTAGAACTGCACCTTCGACAAGTACTCGTAGCTCTTCGTGATGCTTTCAAATGGATCCTTAGGATGGTCGTGTTCCACGAAATAATGCTTGATCCCGGCTTCACCTGACTGCGCAAAGATTTTCTTCCACTCGATAATTCCGCTGCCTACTTCAGTCATCTCAGGCAGCGAGTCGCCGAAGTTCTGTCCGCCGGAGGCGTCGACCTTGGGAATTTTGGTCAGATCTTTTACGTGGACCAGCGGGAAGCGGCCGGGATATTTCTTGAAATACTTGAGCGGATCCTGGCCACCCACTTCAATCCAGCACAAGTCCATTTCCATCTTCACCAGCTTGGGATCGGTCTCTTCCAAGAGAATGTCATAGGGAAGTTTGCCGTTGACCGGTGCGAATTCGAACCAGTGATTGTGATAGGCAAACTGGATTCCCGCTTTCTGGCTTGCCTCTCCGGCATGATTGAAGGTTTCTGCCGCGCGCTTCCAGCCGTCGGGCCCCTTGCGAACATCGTCGTCAATATACGGATTGACTATGTATTGGTGACCGACGACGTGTGCGGCATCGAGCACGCTGGGAAACTCGGCGCCCAGACTCTTGTAGGGTATGTGCGCCGATGGACCGGTAAGACCATGCCGGTCGAGCATGGCCTTCACTTCCTGCGGAGTATGGCCGTCATATCCGGCAAACTCGACCTCGCGGTAGCCGATCTCGGAGATCTTGGCCAGCTTGCCCTCGAAATCCTCTTTCATCACGCTACGGACCGTATAAAGCTGCACGCCAACTTTTTCTATCTTGTGAGTTTCGGCGGCCCAGGAAAACTTGCGGGCCAGCACCGTGGCGGCAGTCATCGTACCCAGAAAAGTTCGTCGGTTCATTTAGAGTTCTCCTCGCTTCATCTGATCCACAGCGTAATCGCAGGCCCGCGCGGTCAGAGCCATGTAGGTGAGGGACGGGTTGACGCAAGACGACGACGTCATACACGCGCCATCGGTGACAAAAAGATTTCTGGCATCGTGCGCCTGATTGTGGGCGTTGAGCACCGAGGTCTTCGGATCTCGGCCCATGCGCGCGGTGCCCATCTCGTGAATGGTTAGGCCGGGAGCATTGTCTTCGAGAGTGGGTTCAATGTCTTTCGCGCCCGAGGCGGAGAGCATCTCCGACGCAGTAATCGACATGTCCTTTAACAGGGCCCGCTCATTCTCGCGCCACATGCAACTTACTCTGAGTACGGGGATGCCCCATGCATCCACCTTTTCCTTGTCGATGGCAATAAAGTTGTCGTGATTGGGGAGGCATTCGCCGAACCCGTAAAAGGTCATCGTCCATGGTCCGGGACGGCTGAGCGCGTGCTTGAAGTTCGCTCCGAACCCACGCATCTCCACTCCGCGCTCCCACTTGGGACGGCTGGCGCTGCCTTGGAAACCATATCCCCGCAGGAATAGCGGATGTTTCTCTTTCACATTGCGGAAGCGTGGAACGTAAATTCCATTAGGACGGTTTCCCAGCGAGATGTGATCTTCGTTCCCCGGAATGCGGCCAGTAGCGCCGCCGCCCATGCAATGGTCCATCAGGTTGCGCCCCAGTTCCCCACTGGAATTTGCCAGGCCATCGGGAAACTCCGGAGTGGAGGAGTTGAGCAGAATGCGCGCCGACTCCATGGCCGAGGCGCACAGGAACACAATCCTTCCGCGAAACTCGATCGCCTCTTTCGTTTGCCCGTCAATGATCCGCACTCCAGTCACTTTCCGGGTCTTGGCATCAAACATCAGGCTGTGCACCACGCTGTGCGGACGCACGGTCACCTTGCCGGTAGTCAGGGCTGCCGGCAAGGTTGAATTCAGACTGCTGAAATAAGACCGCGTGATACACCCGCGGGCGCACGGCCCACAATAATGACAGGGCGCACGGCCGTTGTGACGCTGGGTCAAAATCGCGGTTCGACCGATGGTCATCATGCGTTCGCCGGGGAAATATTTGGCGATGGCTTCCTTGACCACTACTTCCGCGCAGTTCAGTTCCATGGGGGGCAAAAACTTGCCATCAGGAAGCTGTGATAGCCCCTCATTCTGGCCGGAAACGCCGATAAAGTCTTCCACATGGTCGTACCAGGGAGCGATGTCCTGGTAACGAATCGGCCAATCCACGGCGATGCCGTCGCGGAGATTCGCCTCAAAATCAAGATCGCTCCAGCGGTAGGATTGCCGTCCCCAGATGATGGAACGGCCCCCTACCTGGCGCCCGCGAATCCACAAAAATGGCTTGCCCGGTTCCGTGGTGTAGGGATTCTGCTTGTCGTTGACGAAAAATTTGCTGTTCCACTCGTCCATCCCGCCGGTGGTCTCCTGAACATGCTGTTCGTCGGCCGTCCGCCTGCGGTCGCCCATACCTCGATATTTAACTTCCCATTCGGGCACGTGCTCGGCATAGTCCGTATCCGGATCGATCGGTCTGCCCGCTTCGAGGACGATCGTTTGCAATCCCTTCTCACCCAACTCTTTCGCTGCCCAGCCGCCTGTGATCCCGGAGCCCACTACGATTGCGTCATAAGTCTTGATAGTCTTTGTTGCCATGGCCTATTTCGCGGCCTCCGCTTCCAGAGGGACGCAAGCCGCGTGCCGCGCAGGAATTATCTCACTGTGAAGTTCCTGCTCAAACCCTACCTGGGACGTGTAATAGCCCACGAGAGTGAGCTGTTTCATCATGAAAAAGAAATTCTTCTGCGGAGGGTGGGTGCGCCGCCGTCTCGTGTTCTCCTCGCGGGCCGCTACTTCGTCATCCAGGGCCTGAAGAATCTCAACCTGCTGCTTCTCAACGCAGTTAACAAAGTCTTTGCCATACAAGTCCCGCGTGCGGGAATCGATATCGGCCAGACCGGACATGAAGGTGGATTTTTCTTCCTCGTCATACCACTCGGTAAGAATCAGATCGATGAATTCGTTGACTCGCGCGGCCTTTGCGCCGGGGGTGTCGGTCTGAGGAATGATGAGCTCGGCGATGGTCGTGACAGTGGCGTTCTGCTGAGGGTTGAGAGTCTTGAGTACGGGCTGTTCAGGTATCTGTTCGTGCACCGTCTGAAATAACGAAAACGCCTCGCGCGATAACAGGGGTAGGGTCGCAGCCGAGGCAAGGAGCCTTAGAGCCTGACGTCTATGCATTCATTCTCCCGAAAAGGGTCGGCTTGGGCAGCTTACGCCGGAGCGGAAACCAAGGTCAAATTAGCGCGCATTCAGCACCCAGCTTTCAGCACTTAGCTTTCAGCATTCAGCAATCAGCGCTGAAACCAGGACTCGGCTGAATGCTGAGTGCTGATTGCTCTTCCCCTCACGCTGTCCCCAGCAACTCGCTCCGCACATTTTTTAACACATATAACGCGCGTTCCACTCCTACCTCGCCGGACAGGATCGGGTCCTCGTTCTCGACGCTCAAGATACCCTGATAGCCAACTTCCATGTACGCACGAATGATTTCTTTCCACGTGCCCGCACTGTGCCCGTAACCCACGGCGCGGAATGTTTCCGAGGCCTGGGAGAGGTCGCTTTTCTCAAAGGCGAAGTTCAGGACGCCGTATCGGTCCACATTGTTCTTGTAGAACGTGGTGTCCTTCATATGCGCGTGGAAAATCGCATTCTGCTTGCCCAGCATGCGGATCACTTCGACCGCGTCGCACTGCTGCCAAAAAAGATGGCTGAGATCGCAGTTGGCTCCGATCTCTTCGCCCACGGCATCGCGCAGACGCAGCAGCGTCATGGGATTGTAGACGACGAAATTCGGATGCATTTCGAGTGCGAGCTTGTGAATACCGTGTTCGCGGGCAAACTTGGCCGCTTCCTTCCAGTACGGAATCACTTTCTCCTTCCATTGCCAGTCGAGCATCTTGCCGTACTCGGGCGGCCATCGGTAGGTTACCCAGTTCGGCATGGTGTCGCTCGGGCTGCCGCCGGGGCAGCCGGAGAAACCTACGATCACACTCACTCCCAAACGCTCCGCCAGCAGCACTGTACGTTTGAAGGTTTCGGCATCGCGCCCGGCAACGTTCGGATCGGGAGACACCGGGTTCCCGTGGCAACTTAGCGTCGCGACCTGAATCCCGCGATCCTCAAATTTCTTTTTCCAGGCGCGCGCTTTGCCCTCGTCCTCCAGCAAATCCTTTACCGGACAATGGAGAGAACTGGGGTAGCCGCCGGTTCCGATCTCGACTGCTTCCACTCCCCAGCCGGCTAACATGTCGATCATCTCGTCTGTAGACAGTTTGGGAAAGGCCGGATCGAATACGCCGATCGGAATCTTACGCATGGCACCCGGCGACGCGGTTTTCTCGCCTGACTGCGCGGGGAGGTTGTGCGCTAGAGCCGCGGCGGTTCGCGGCGCCGCAGCGGCCGCGGCCAGTAGACCTGTCGTGGTCAGAAAATCTCTTCGGCTCCGCGAGTCGGGCGCGGCGTTCGTGTCCGCGGGCTTCTGATCCCCAATCTTCTGATCCCCGATCTTCTTAACCATGACTGCCCCCTTTGCAGATGCGTTTCCACTCCAGAAAAAAATTCTATTACTGCGCGAGCATTATACCCATCCCACAGAACAGCGAAACAGAAACATGGGGTCGCTGCCCACCACGGCCCACGTAGGCCCAGACGTCCTCGTCTGGGCGGGCGAGCTGTGCTCGCCAGTTTTTTTCTCGTGAAGATGGCTTTACGTGGACCCCCAAACTGCGGAGCTTCGCTCCGCCGGGCAGGTGACGACATCCTTCGACTTCGCTCCGGACAGGCTCTGCCCCTACGTAGCTCGTTGTAGTTCGTTTGCGGCCCCATCCCGCCGCCCCGTGTTGACAAGAACGCTGCTTTCCAACATGCTTTTGTGCCCGATGAGAACGCCGCGGAGAGCCCAACGTGCAGTTCCGGTCATGAGTCCCTCGGCTCGTATCAGCCTCTTGAGCCCCAAACGACAGGAGATCATTCGCCCCGCCTTCGAACGGCCGCGCGAGTTTGTTCTGATGAGTGTGCGCGCTCTGGCGCAACGATTGCACACCGATCCCGCCACCATGATCCGGATCGTGCGCGGCATGGAATTCGCCTCGTACCGCGAATTTCAGCATTACGTGCACGAGCTCTCCATCGCGCACGCCACTTCGCTTGATGCCATGCAGACTGGTCCGACTGGGAAATCCGCCATTTCTACGCAGGCGCGCGCCTCGCTCGACCAGGACCTCAAGAACATGAATCACCTCTTTCGCAGCCTGGACACCCAGCGGATCGCGGCGCTGGTGCGACGTCTTCATTCCGCCCGCCGCGTGGTTCTGCTGGGCGGCGATCTGGCGGCCAACCTGGTGAAATTTCTGGAACACCTGCTCATCATTCTCGGACTGCCCGTCACCAGCGCCACTTCGCCCGCCGAAGTTGTGCACAAGGTTCGCCCGCTGGGCAAAAAGGATCTGGTGATCGCCGTCAGCTACGGCCGTGGCCTGCGGCAGACGGTGGAAGGCCTACGCCAGGCCCGCGCGAACGGTGTTTACTGCGTGGGAATTACCAACACGCTGATTTCTCCCATAGGCCAGTTCGCCCACGAGTCCTTTTTCACCTCTGTCGAAACCCCTTCGTTTGGGGACTCGTATGTGGCTCCTATGGCCCTGTTCAACGTGATCGTTGTGACGTGCGCCAACTACCGCCGCACCCGGACTCTCACTTTGATGAAGCAGCTTGAGCAGGAGCAGCGCCACGGGTTCCGCTGGTATGAGTCATGAGAGCGCGCCTCCTCATTTTTTTATCGTTGGTTGCCGTTGCGTTCGCGTTGGTTTCTTCCAGCGCTATCCCGGGTAATGCCCTCGAGTCCCCGTCGCCACCGATCTACAACATACGCATGCAAGACACGTGGATTCCGATGAAGGACGGCGTGCGCCTTGCAGTCAGACTGTACATGCCGGACAGTGGCAAACCGGACGAGAAATTTCCCGCCGTGCTCGAGTATGACCCTTATCGCAAAGACGATGCGACCGCCGCGCGCGACTACTCGCTGTATGCCTATTTCGTCCGCCGTGGATACGTGTGCGCCCGTGTCGATATCCGCGGGTTTGGCAACAGCGAAGGCACTCCCATTGAACGCGAATATTCCGAGCAGGAACAACTCGACGGCTTGCAGATCATTTCCTGGCTGGCGCACCAGCCCTGGTCCAGCGGCAATGTCGGCATGATGGGCATCTCGTGGAGTGGCTTCAACTCATTGCAGATGGCTATGCGCCACGCCCCGGATCTCAAAGCGATCATCGCCGTGGATGCTACCGCCGAACTCTTCCACGACGACGTGCACTACATCGACGGCATGGCGCACGTCGACGAATTTGAACTGAACATGGACATGGCTCCGGGGATGACCGGCGCTCCCGATTACACGCTTGACGAAAAAACTTTGGGCCCGCGCTTCGACGCTCCACCGTGGTCACTTCTTTACCTCAAACACCAGCACGACGGTCCGTTCTGGCGGGAACGCGTTCGCCCTTACAGCGAAATCGAGATTCCCTGTTTTCTGATCGGGGGCCTGCTCGACGGCTATCGCGACAGTGTCACCGACATGCTCGAACAAACCAAAGCACCCTTGAAGGCCATCATCGGCCCCTGGAACCACACCTTTCCGAACGATGCCGTCCCCGGCCCACAAATCGAGTGGCGTGATCATGCGGTCCGCTGGTGGGATTACTGGCTCAAGGGACGAGACACCGGCGTGTTGCAGGATCCAAGGCTGGTCGTCTACATGCAGCATTGGCATCCGCCAGATCCGAACCTCGAAAATGTTCCCGGAGAATGGCGTCGCGAAGATAGCTGGCCGCCCCGCGACGCGCGCGAAACATTTTTCTTTCCTCAACCGAACCACACTCTGGAAACGACCGCGTCGAAGCATGATGTCCACCAGCTCAAGTACATTCCCTCGGTTGGCGTGGAAGGCGGATTCTGGTGGGGCGAGCTATTGAGCGATACCCGTCCCCTGGACGCATTCAGCCTGGTCTATGACTCCGCGCCGCTGACCGAAGATCTGGCGATTCTGGGAAGGCCGCGAGCGCTGTTGCAGGTCTCGGCCACGTCACCGCTCGCGGACTGGTTCGCGCGACTCTCCGATGTTGCTCCTGACGGGACTGTAACGCAGATTACGGGCGCGGGAATGAACGGCGCACATCGTGAGTCGATGACTGATCCGCTCGCACTCGAACCGGGCAAGGTTTATCCGCTCGCCATCGTGATGCACTGGACCTCGTGGGTTTTCCCCAAAGGCCACCGCATCCGACTGGCTGTTTCGAACGCACTGTGGCCGATGGTCCTCCCCACCCCGTATTCCATGACCACATCGCTTCAGCTCGGCGGAAGCGACGGGTCACGCCTGATCCTGCCGGTAGTTCCGCTCAAGAGCGCCGCTGCTCCGCCATTCGCGCCGCCACAACCATCCGAGGAGCGAAATGACATCAAGAGCATCGGATTTCCCTGGCCCGGCGAGTGGACGCTGGAACGCGACGAGGCCAATCACAAGGCCACGGTTCACTGGCGAGGCAAAGCGGAGAATATCTATCCCTGGGGAAAAGAGACTGACTACGAAAATTTAACCTACGATGTTGATGACGCTCATCCCGACGTCAGCGCGGTCCATGGCGAGGCGGAAAGCGTTTTTGCATTGCAGGGTCGCGAGCTCAGATGGCGAGGCCATCTGTCCGTAACCACCGATCAGAAGAACTTTTACTACAAGTACACGCGGGAACTATTGAAAGACGGTCAGACAGCGAAGCAGAAAACCTGGCAAGAGACGGTTCCCCGAGACCATCAGTAACTACGAACCGTGTGGCGCAGGCGGCCTCGCCCGTGGCCTTTGACGTTAAGCCCGAATCACGCGGGCGAGGGCGCCCGCGCCACACATTCTCTCGGTTATTGCTTGTACACCTTCCCATCCTTCATCACAAACTGCACATGCTCCAGCACACTGATGTCCTGCAACGGATCGCCTGCGACCGCGATCACGTCAGCGTACCTGCCCGGCTTGATGTCACCGACAACATCAGAGTGTCCCAACAGATCGGCGGCGTTGGTCGTGGCTGCCTGGATCGCCTGCATCGGCGTCATTCCGTACCGCACCATGAAAGCAAACTGCCTCACGCTGCGGTCATAAGGACAGACGCCGGCATCGGTGCCAAACGACATCTTTACTCCAGCCTTCACTGCCTTTCGAAAATTCTGCCGGTGTAGTTCTCCCAGTTCGGCATCATGCTGCAGAAAATCCTTGGGAATCTTTCCCGCCCGTCCCGCTTCCTGAATGCACTCTTCATCATAGATATCCATGTCGAGATAAGTGCCGTGCTGTTTGGCAAGGGCGATGCCCTCGTCGTCAATCATGGTCGCATGCTCGATGGACGCCACGCCTGCCCGGATCGCATTCTTGATTCCCTCCGGAGAATGCGCGTGGGCTTCCACCCGCAAGCCGAAGTGCGCAGCTTCATCCACGGCAGCCTCCAACTCTTCCGGAGTGAACTCTTGCGATTTCGGGTTACTGCCATGCGTCAACACCGCCCCGCTGGAGAGCACTTTGATGTGGTCCGCGCCATCGTGCACCAGCTGGCGGATTCTCTGCCGCACCTCCCAGGGACCGTTGGCCTCGCCGTAGTGTAAATTCCAGGGCAGCGTGATGTCTGGCGCAAACCCGGTCATGGCGCCGGCGCCGCCAGTGATGGTTATGTAAGCTCCGGCCACATACATGTGCGGGCCTTCGATGAAGCCGTGAGCGATCGCGTCGCGCATGGCAACGTCGTTCAAGGCCCGGTAAACTCCCACGTCGCGCACCGTGGTGAAGCCCTCTCGCAGAAAAATGCGCGCGTTGGGCACCGACTCGAAGGCCACCTGCGCCGCCGTTTTCTTCATTTGTGACATGGGATCGCCGTCATCTGTCGGCCCGTCGGCCAGGTGAGTATGACAATCGATCAGCCCGGGCAATACTGTCATCTGAGAAAGATCGATGACCTTGGCGTCGGCGGGAATACGAAGACCCTTACCTACCGCCTCTACTTTATTGTCGCGGATGAGAATGACCTGATCGTTGAGTACCGTTCCAGCCTGCGGATCGACCAGGTGGCCGGCCTTGATCGCCGTCACCTGGGCAGCCGCAATGGCGGCACACCAAAGGCACAAGACTGACGTTAGAACGTTGCGGAGGTATGATTTCCTGGTGCGTAAGTTCAAGCTCTTTATCCTCGCTTGCGTAATGGTAATGGGCGGATGCCACTCAACAGAGCGTTCAGGCGCCTGCGCTCCAGTAAGCACCGTGACACGGGTAATAGTCCGAATCGCCTCGCATGAAGGCGTTCCGAATTCCGAATACGTTATCACCGATCCGGAACGGGTCCGCCAGTTAATCGCGTTCGCAAACGAACGACGAAGAGTCTCTCAGCCTTCGCTGTACACAATGCCCGCACCGGTCCTAACCGCCGCTTTTTACGATCAGGCCGATTTCCTAGGCGCGATTGGGGCAGGGCCGAACTTCTTCTTTGTCAGTTGTTCGGAGTGGAGAGGCGTGAGAGGAGACGCTACCGAAGATGAGATCGGAGATTTCAAGAGACGGATAGCGTCCCCAAGATAAGTTCCCGTGACACACGCTTTTCCTCCGTGTCTCAATGCGCAGCAAATGTTCAAGACCAGATCTAGTCTGCCGCCGCGGCGGTTGTTCCCACGCCACTCTTCAGATCCGCCGCCAGCAGGCGATGAAAAAGATGCTCGCCAGCCTCGCGCCGGACAGAGAGTCTGCCCGCGCCATAGGCACGCGACTTCAGGCCGCGCTGCACGGCCTCGCATATGCCCAGGTCTTCGTCCTGCACGCGTGCGCCCACAGCCACGCTCTGTTCGTTGTACTCACGGCGGGCCTCGCTGATGTCTCCAAAGTAAAAATCGAAGATGACGCGGCAATGATCAACATCGATGGGCAGCACCAGATTCGTGTCCATGTAGCCTTCGTAACAGTTGATCATCAGGTTGGGATATTGCCAGAAGTACCAGGCGCGATCGCCCTGCCGGGTGGAGGCGGTAGCAGCATCTTCCTTCCCGGCCACCATCGGGCTCGACTGCAGGCAATAACGGTCTTCGTTCTCGATGGTGTATTCCTTGTAGTCGAGTACCGAGCTCAGACCCTTATGCAGGTGTGGAACGTGATACCCGCCGTCGAGGTAGTTATCGACGAACACTTTCCAGTTGCAGTGGATATCGTAAGTCCGGCTGTCGAAATAGTGCAGCTTGCTGACCCCGAGCGGCGCCATCCGCTTTACCAATCCTCCGAGAAACTGCTGTAACGGCTCACCCTGGGGGTCCAGATTTACGAAAACAAATTTCTCCCAGGTTTCCGCTCTTACCGGAACCAGTCCGTTCTGCTGGCGGTCAAAGTTCTTTACGCCATCGAATTCCGGCATGCCCTTCAGGGACCCATCCAGACCATAGTTCCAGCCGTGATAGGGGCAATGCAGGATGGAAGCTTGTCCGCAGGGCTCGCTGACGACCTCTGCCGCATGATGACGGCACACATTGTAGAAACCGCGCAGCACTCCGTCGTTGCCGCGCACCACCACAATCGGTTCACTAGCGACTCTGGCAGTCACATACTGTCCGGGCTTCTCCACCTGCTCCAGCCGGCCTACCATCTGCCAGGTCTTGCTGAACACGGTCTGAGCCTCAAGATCCGCGATCCTTGCATCGACATACCAGGGCGCTGGAATGGTCGAGGCCTCCGCCAACGCGGCCTTATCGTCGTACCCATCAAGAATTTGCTCGACCGACGTTTTTGCTGTCATTTCGTCTCTTATGTCCCAATCGCGCGCTTCAGCACGTCCAGAAATTGGGCGATGCGTGCATCTTTCTTTTCCTGCGGATCACCCTGGCGGCGGAAAAGGCCCGGATCCAATTCTTCGGTGAGCAGCGCATCCTGGAAACGCTCCATCGTCCAATCAAGGATGGAAACGATCATGTCCTGGTCCAGTTCACCGAGAAGTTCTCCCCGCTGCAGTCCGTAGCGAACAAAGGCGACCGTGCCGTACGGATCTTCTGCCATGAGAAAGCGATTGATTTCGCGCTTCAGGGTAAGGTCGGTGCCATAGTTTCCCAGCAGCGACACGCGATATGGAATCCAGTCTTCGTGGACCAGATGCTCGGTACGTACCAGCCAGTAGCGCAACACTTCAAAAAATCCGCTCTCTCGAACTTCAGCCGGGGCATCAAGGTAACGCGGGAACGAACGCACCGCCTTTTTGTAGACCTCGAAGAACAACCCATCCTTGCTGCCGAAGTGCTGGAAGATCGATCCCTTGGCGATGCCGAGCTGGGCCGCGATGTCTCCTACTCGGGCGGCGTGGTAGCCTTGCTCGGCAAAATGACGCATGGCAGCATCAATAATTCTGGTTCGCTTGCCTTCCGACCGAGGCCGGGGCGCCATGCTGCGGTAGCGCGGGGGAGAGACGAGACTGCTTCCAATTCCACTCATATCTGACCTCAAGTCATAAGACTCTACAGAAACGGCCGCCTAATTTCAATTCTATTTATTACAGAGATGCGGTAATGTAGGTGGCCCTGGGGCAAGTATCGTGAGCGCGGGTCATAAGAGTGTGCCGGCTTCGTCTTCCAAAATATATGACGCCGTGGTGATCGGCGGCGGCCACAATGGTTTAACGGCGGCAGCCTATCTGGCACGCGGGGGACTCTCCGTCCTGCTTCTCGAGCGCCGCGAGATTGTTGGCGGTTGCTGCGTCACCGAAGAGATCGCTCCCGGTTGCCGCGTCTCCACAACATCCTACATCGCCAGTATGTTACGCCCGGAAGTGATTTCGGATTTGCACCTCGCCGACTACGGACTGCGCATGGTTCCCTGCGATCCTGCCATCCAGGTTCCCTTCCCCGATGGCCACGTTGTCCCCTGGTGGGCCGAACGGGAGCGGGCGAAAGCGGAATTCAAAAAGATTTCAGTGAAGGATGCCGAGACTTTTGTCCAGGTGGACGAACGGCTGAAGAAATTGGCGCGCTATCTGCAACCGTTCTTTATGGAGCCGCCGCCGGAAATCGATACTCTAAGCATGCGCGGCTGGACTGACCTGTTTCGTGTTGGAAAAAAATTTCACGGCATTTCCAGCGATGAAGTCTCGCAGCTGATTTCGTTTCTGACCGGCAGCCTGGGCGAATTTCTTGACCATAACTACGAGTCCGAAAAGATGAAGACCATGTTCCTGGCCAACAACGTGTATGGCAAGCATGGTGGACCGTATCAGCCGGGCACGGCCATCGGCCTGCTCTTTCACCTGCTGAGCGGCGGCCAGCACGAACTGCAGGGCTTCTTTGGGCATGTGATGGGCGGCATGGGTTCGATCACGCAGGCTCTGGCGGCGTCGGGAAGAAAACTTGGCGTCGAAATCCGCACCGCGGCGTCAGTTGCGCAAATTGATGTCCGAGACGGCCGGGCCCGGGGTGTGGTGCTGGAGGATGGCACTGAGATTCGCGCGCGTGTCGTGCTCTCCAATGCGGACCCAAAACGCACCTTCCTGAGAATGGTAGCGGCATCAGAGCTGCCGAACGAGTTTTTGCATGCCGTTCGCGGCATCAAGATGGAAGGCCCCTGCGCCAAAGTGAATTTCGTGCTTGATGAGGAGCCGCGGTTTACCGGAACTTCATCCGATGCCACCCCTCTTGAGCGCACCTTCTACACGCTGGTTCCTTCGCTGGCGTTCGCCGAGCGTTGCTACGACATCGCCAAGTTCGGCGGCATTCCGGAGGAACTGTGGGTGGATTGCGTGGTCTCATCCAACGCGGATGCCTCGCTCGCGCCCGCCGGCAGACACATCCTGACCTGCTTCGTGCAGTATGTCCCATACCATCTGCGCGAAGGCAATTGGGACGAAAGACGTGAACTGCTCTGCGACCGCGTGATCAAGAAAATTGCGGAGTACGCACCCAATGTGCCGAATGCGATTGTGGCGCGCCAGGTCCTGACGCCACTCGACCTGGAACGCACTTATGGTTTGACCGAGGGCAACATTTTTCACGGCGATCTTCGCCTGGAACAGCTCTTCTTCATGCGGCCAGTTTCCGGATGGTCGCAATACCGCACTCCTATCGATGGGCTGTATTTATGCGGTGCCGGCGCGCATCCCGGAGGCGGCGTAACCGGAGCCCCAGGTCACAACGCCGCGCACCAGGTTTTACGCGACTGGAAAAAAGGTCGCTTGAAGGAGGCTGCCGCGTGAATAACGGCAACTCCCGTATTAACACTGCCGACATCGTGATTCTCGGCGCCGGCGTAATGGGTGCAGCCATCGCGTTCCATCTCGCCAAGCGGAGGGCAGGAAAAATTGTGGTCGTCGATAAGGGCCATGTCGGACAGGGTGGAAGTGGGCGCTCCTCCGCGCTGATTCGCATGCATTACAGCTACCCGCCTGAGGTACAGCTCGCGCTGACTAGCCTGCACATGTTCGAGCACTGGCGAGACGTAGTGGGCGGAGAAGGAGATTTCCGCAAGACCGGCTTTGTGCGCATTGTTCATCCCGGGGAAACCGAGCGGCTTAAGCAGAATGTGGAGATGCAACGCAAACTCGGCGTCAACGTGGAGCTTGTCGATCGCGCCCAGCTCAAGGAACTGGAACCCGACTGGCAAGTTGATGAAGTTGACCTGGCCGCCTACGAGCCGGATTCCGGCTATGGCGACGGCGCAGGAGTGGCCAACGATTTCCTCGCGCGCGCCCGGGACCTTGGCGTCCAGTATTTGTCAAAGACTCCAGCCTGGTTGCGGATTGAAGGCGGCCGCGTACTTGGGATTGGCACCGGCCACTGCGATATTACCGCTCCCGTGGCGGTAGCGGCCACGGGCCCCTGGACCCGGCCACTGTTTCAGCAGACGGGGCTAGATCTGCCGATCGAGACCGAATATCACCAGGTCGCGATCCTGAAAAATGCTCCCGGCATGAAGGGCGGCGGGTGCGCGTGCATCGACTCGGTGACCGCGACTTACTTTCGCTCCGATGCTCACGACAAATTTCTGATCGGCGATTTCTATGGGAAGCGTGACGCCGATCCGGACGATTTCCCACAGCGTGCTTCCGAGCACGACCTGGAAGAGATCATCGAACGCGCCTGCCGCCGCGTCCCGAAACTGGAGAATGCGGAGGTCATGCGCGGAGTAACCGGAGTCTATGACATGACGCCAGACTCGCGCCCGATGCTGGGAGAATTCCCTGGCGTCCAAGGGCTGTTTATCTGCGCCGGATTTTCCGGAATGGGTTTCAAAATTTCCCCGGCGGTTGGTCTGGTGATGTCGGAACTATTGCTGGACGGGCGGGGCAAGACCGTCGATATCAGTTCGTTTTGCCCGGGCCGCTTCGCGGCGGGCAGGCCCATCAAGGCAGAGTATGAGTACAAGGACGATTAAACCGTAGCGCCGGGACGGCGGCGCTACAAAATACCTAAGGAGCACATATGGCGAAAAAAAACATCCTTGATCGCCTCAAGGACGGTCCGGTCCTGGGCGACGGTGGTTATTTGCTGGAGTTGGAAAAACGGGGCTGGGTACGGGCGGGGCCGTTTACTCCCGAAGTCGCCCTGGTCTATCCCGACGCTCTGCGAGAGTTGCACATCGAGTTCCGCGAAGCTGGCGCGGATGTGCTGCAGGCGCTTACGTTTTATGCCAGCCGCGACAAGCTCGCCACCGTCGGTCTGGAGAACCAGCTCGAAGACCTCAACCGCGCCGCGGTTAGAATCGCGCGCGAGGTCGCGGGCGATAAATGCCTCGTGGCGGGCAATCTCAGTCTTACCTGGATGTACGAGCCCGGCAGTCCGGCAGCCGCCGACCGGGTGCGCAAGACCTTCGACGAACAATTGGCAGTGCAGCTAGAAGAAGGCGTGGACTTCATTATCGGCGAAACTTTTTCCTGGCTGGGAGAAGCGCTAATTTGCGTTGAGCGGGCCAGGAAGACCGGTCTGCCGGTGATGGTGACCGTCTGCTTTGAAAATAAGGAGGAGACTCTGGAGGGCAAGTCCGCCCCCGAAGCTGCCAAGGCCCTGCTGGACGCCGGCGCCGACATCGTGGGCGTAAACTGCCTGCGTCCCCCGGTGCACATGCTGGGAGCGATGGAACAGATGCGCAAGGCTGTCTCCGGTTATCTCGCCTGCCAACCCGTGGCTTATCGAACACCTAAAGACAAACCAGACTTTACAAGTTTGCCGGAGTTTCCACTGGCGCTTGATCCGCTGCAATTAACCCGCAGGGAAATGGGAGACTACGCTGTCCAGGCCCGCGACATGGGAATCAACTACATTGGCTCCTGTTGCGGTTCGGTCGCGATCCATGTGCGGGAGATGGCGCGCGCTCTGGGCAAACTTCCAGAGGATGGACGTATCTGGAAGAAGGGTGGCGAAAAGCCGATGTCGGCCTATGAATACTACGGGCACCATGTGGTGGCGGAAAGAAAACGTTGAAGGGGAAGTCTTGAGTTTCAGGTGCGAAAAAAATGGGCCAGCCACAACGCTGGCCCCAGTGTTCTTTGGGTGAGAGAGATAAGCTGTGTTAAATCGCGAACTGTGCTGCAAAACAGTAGATCCCGGGACCGACCTGGAACGGGTCAGCAGCGGCTACCCGTTCGTGTTCAATCGAGGCTAAGAGATCGTGAGTCCCCGGTTGTCAACAGTTGTTCACGCAATTGTCATTTTCTTGTTAAGCCGACAGGCAACAACCACGGTATTTCGAACCAGACCTACGGCGTTTAGTGCGGGTCGTACGCGGGACTGTCAGGGGTTGGTGGATCGTAGTCCCGGCCGTATAGATTCTTGTGGCCGGTAGGCAAGTTGCCAGGGGCAAGACGGAGCACGCCCAGCGTAGAACTGTTCTCCGAAACTGTGACTTCCCGGGTCAGCGCCTTCAGCGCTTCGGGCAGTGCCAATTCGTACCAGACCCTGACCGTGTATTTACCCGCCGGCACGTTTGCGATCAAAATCTGGCCGTGCGGGTCCGAAACCGCGTAGTACGGCGTATCCAGGGCAAGTACCACCGCGCTCATCTCGGGATGGATGTTGCAGAATATGTATGAGATTCCCGGCTTGTTGAAGTGCACTTCGCGAGTGCTGCCGGCTTCATACAGGCCAAGATCGAAGCGCCTGCCCTCGAAAAGCGAAAAAACATTGTGAAAGAAAGGATCGTGGTTGGGAAACGCAACCACCGCACCCACCCGCACCACCAGCACGTGCGGATCAAAGCTCTTGTTCCTCTGCACCAGGCGCGGCGGCTGCGCCTGGCGGAAGGTGACAGGCTTGGCGATACCCGCTGCCGGCGTCAGCCAAACTACCACGTTGTCCGCAGCGCGTTCTCTTGCCGCTTCATCGCCGCCCGCGAGAGCGACGCGGGCGGTCACAGTGAGTTCCTGCGCGCCGGCAAGGCTCACTCCGAGCAACGCCACATAGCTTGAACACCAGATCCAACGGCAGGCGGAAGCAATCTTCGTCATGCTCACAGTCATGCTCAAAACAGAAATCCCATCATCAGATTTATCTGCTCCGCGGTGGGACTTCCCGCGTCTAGGTCAAACGTTCTCAAGTGACGAAATTCTCCGGAGAAAAGCAGGTCGGAGCGCGGCCGGTAAATGAAATTCAGCAAGGCGCTGCGGTTCTGCAGCAGCCCGGCGGGGAAATAACTGGGGCTGAGCGGATAAGTTCGCACATCTCCAGCGAATGGATTGTCGACCCCGAAGGCGCCATTGAACTCCAGCTTCGGGGAAGCCTTGAGCTTGAGTTGCGACCATCCCCCGACCGAGTCCAGAGCCTGCAACTGGGCGTACGGATTAGGATTGCCAGTGAAAAGCACACTGCGGCCAACCCCGCCGCCCAGACCGCCGATTGCGCGTCCACGATAGAATTCGCCGGTCAGGCTGAGACGCCGCGACAACGGAATACTCCAATCGGTCATCCCGGCCCAGCCATCCACGCGGTTGTTGAATACCCAGTTCTGTCGGCTGTAATAACCGGCCGCGCCCAGCGTCAACGGCACACCAAAGACGCTTCGAGTCCAGGCTACCCGCGCTGCAAAGGCCGGCTGTCCCGAAGTCTCTCCAGCTAGCGCGGGACGCTCGAAGGTCGAACTGGGCAACTCGCCGGTCGCGTTGTCCATGATGCCGCCCTGCAGCGTAATGTACTGGCCTTCGGAGAACTCAAAGCGGTGCTCAATTCGCACCTGCGGAATCCATCCCCACAGGTTGCCGGCATAACCAAAAGCAGGCACGGCCAGGGAAGCGAACGAAGTAGGCGAAAGCGGAGAGATGAAAGCGTTGTCTTGCCCGGCTACGATCGAGGTGTCCTTCCAATCCATCCGCATGCTGCCAATGCGCAGCCGCACCAGCCCGAAGTTGACCCCATCCAACGTGTTGGTGAATCCGCCGGAGAAGTCGACCTGCAGATTTGCAGTCATTCTCGCCCCTGCCAGACGCGGGCCGAAAACCTCCAACCCGACCTCTGACTGTCGCAAGGTCGCGCCCAGCGCCCGTCCCGGCAAATTGGCGCCCGATCCAATGGCCCACGTGGGAAAGTCCTGGTTGTCCACGGATCCGCGGTTGCCAAACAGATTCAGCAACATGATTCCCGAAAGCCTGATCCGGTATTTCGAGGCGGCCTCGATTTTCGTCTGGTACTGATCGTCGACCTTGCTGCTCAACAACTGGGAGGATTCTTCAAGAGAGGCAACCCGGTCTTCCAGGGCACCCGTCGGCGGAGCCTCGGAACTGGTGGCCGCCTCGGGCTTAGTTCCGGAGTTACGGGTCGCCTGCAGCTCCCGCCGCAGTTGCTCGGTCTCGGCCCTGTACTGCCCGGCTTCCGAGCGCAATTCCACAACCGCGCTACGCAATTCGCGCACCTCTTCCTGAAGCTCGCGGACTGCGGTCGTCATGGTTGTTGCGTCGGTTGTTTGCGCCGATTGTTGGGCCGACGAAGGGTCCGCCGCCTGCGTCCAGCCGGGAACCGCTGCCATCAGGAGAAGCCATCCGATTGCGCCGAATCTGAAGTAATCGCCAAGGGGTTTTGGCCAACGGCCAACGACCGACGACCCATGACGGACCACGCCAGGCAAACGATTCTTGTACTTCACAATTCGCCTCCCCGTAGAAATATCCTGGAGTCCTACTCCGATTGTGACTGTTCTGTCCGGGCCATCGGCGGCTGCCCTGGCTTCCCTTCCCTCCGGCTCTCAGACGCGCGCTCGTCGGACGAGGAGGCCAACGGAAGCAGAAGGCGAAACACAGTCCCTTCCGGCGAGGTCTTCTCCACGGTCACGTCGCCTCCATGGTCCTGAACGATCTTCTGCACCACCGTAAGCCCCAGCCCGGTTCCGTTCTCCTTGCCGTAACTGATGAAAGGCTCAAACAGTTTGCTGCGAATCAGCTCCGGAATGCCACGACCGTTATCGCAAACCCGAATCTCCACCCCACCGCGAACTTCATTCAAAGCCACGTTGATGATGCCGGCTTCCGGGACAACCGCTTCGCAGGAATTCAGCAAAAGGTTGTAGAGAGCGCGCTCCAGCTTTTTCGGATCAAACCATCCGGTGCTGTTGCCTGCCGCGCTGACGCTGACCCGTACCTGGTGGAATTCCGGATGCACGCGGATCGCCTGCACCACTCGCTCCACCGAGTCCTTGACACTGCCATACGCCGGTCGCAACGATTCGCGGGTGCGGGAAAACTCCAGCAGGGAATCGATAAGATCGGTCATCTGATTAACCGCAACTCGCACTTCCTGGTAAAGCTCCTCCCGCTGATCCGAGGACAATCTGCTCTCGCAGAGAAATTCCGCGTTGGCCACAATGGCCGCCAGGGAATGACGCAGATCGTGGGAGATCGAACTGGCCATGCGTCCGATGGTGGCCAGCCGCTCCGCTTCCAGCAACTCCTGCTGCGTTTTCCTCAAGCTGGCGCGCATCCGGTTGAAGGCTCCAGTGACCTCGGCGGCCTCATCGCCGCCTTGAGCATCCAGCGCATAGGTAAAGTCGCCCGCCTCCAGGGCCCGCACACCCGCCACCAGATTGGCCAGAGGACGGGTAAAAGTGTGCGAAATCAGGAACACCAGTGCGCTGCCCACCACCACAGCGGCCAATCCCAGGGCCAGCAGAAGACGATTCAGCCCGTCGAGAAATGCGGTTGCCTGATCGTAAGACTTGAGCACGCTAAGGCGCACCGAGGGATTTTTTGGCCCGCCCAGTTCGAGCGATGTCATGAGAAACCGCTCTTCACCAAGTTGAATCTCTTCCGGACCGGAAGCTCTGGGAGCCGAATGAAGCACGCGCAGCCGGTCCAGCTCCGTTTCCTGCACCGGAGTCAGAGTGGTCTTGACGACGGTATCACCGTAGTAGAACGCGACCTGGCTGGCGGCAATACGGCTCACCTGCGACGCGACCCGATCGTCGATTTCGTATCCAACAACCAGGAATCCCAGCTGCGTGTTTTCCGCCGCGGCGCCGAAGTAGATGGGCTTGATAAAGACCTCGTAGAGATGCTGCCCGCCCAACCACCAGTGCCCGGAGCTCTCGTCATTCAGAGTACTGGCGAATGACTGCTGTGCCATTTCGCGAGTCAGACCCGGAGACGAAGTGTGCAAAGCGACTACCCGTCCGGTCCGATCCGCCAACACGAAGAGATCGCTGCCCGCCAGCCGCCATAGGCCGCTGGACGCATCCTGAATTGTGGCTTCGTGCTGGGTGGTCATCAATGCCCGCAGGTTGGGCAGGTCAGCCAGCAGTTCGGCGGAATGGGTCAGGGTGAGTTCGCGTTCCTGCTGAAAATTCTGGAAGGTGCTGACCGAATTTCGCAGGTCAGCGAAGATATCCCTTCTGACCTGTTTTTGTACGCTATGCCGCACCAGCAGAAGGCTGGTACAGGTAAGGCCGGCAGAAATCAGCAGCATGGAGAGCAGAAACTTGGTTCGCATCCGAAGCTTCAGCATGACCGATCTCCCCGGCGGGCGGCCCTATCACGGCACAAACTTGTAGCCCATGCCGTGAACTGTTCGGAAGTGTACCGGATTGCCCGGGTCTTTCTCCAACTTCTGCCGCAGCTTCAGGATGTGATTGTCCACGGTGCGGGTGGAGGGATAATTCTGGTATCCCCAGACCTCGTTCAGCAGCTCGTCCCGCGAAATCACCCGCTCCGCATTTTGCGCCATGAATTTGAGCGTCTTGAACTCCTGGGCGGTAAGTCCGATGGTCTGGTTGTCCCGGGTAACTTCCATTTTGCTGAAATCTACGGAGATGCCATCGAACGAAAATGCTTCGCCCGTACCCGCCCGCACCGTGCGCCGCAACGCCGCCCGCACTCGCGCTAATAGTTCGCGCGGGCTGAAGGGTTTGGTTACATAATCGTCCGCGCCCAGCTCCAGCAGCAGAACCTTGTCGGATACATCACTGGCAGCACTGAGAACAATTACGGGAAGAGCCGGCGCCTGGCGCTTGAGTTCCCGGCAAACGTCCCGCCCGGACATGGCCGGCAGCCGCAGATCGAGCACCACCGCAGCCGGAGCCGCCGCGCGATACGCTTCCAGCGCCGACTTGCCATCTCCGCTGATTTCGACGGTAAAGCCTTCCGCCTCGAACAGTCGCTTGAGCGCCTTCTGGACGGCGCGGTCGTCCTCCACCACCAGAATCCGTTCCATGGGCCTCCCCGAAAAAGGAATCCCCAGGCTGGGCATCTCGCCGCTCTGAGCGGCCGGACTACGGGTGCCTTCCAGTCTCATTTTCTTCTTTGCTCCGCAATCCGCCAGCTAAGTAGGGGGACTGCTATTCAAGCTTACTACCACTTCCCGGTTGGCCGGAGCTTGCAACAACTTGTTGACAATATTTTTACAACTGCGGAAAAGGTGTGCCATGGGCAGAGCATGGGTCGAGCCGAGCCTTCAGCGCTGCATTTAAGCTCAATGGTTAACTGGCTTTAGCCTCTGAGGTACTTCATTGAACCCGGAGCCAAAATCGCGTACCCCAGCGCTAAAGGCGGGTCCAGACTGGAAGTTTCTTTTTGCACGCCTGAAGGCGTGCTCCACCCCGAATTCACTTCGCCTGGAGCTGCACCCAAGACTCACTCGGCTACGAACAGGTTTTCCGCAAAAGGCCATTCCTGGTCAATCCATTGTGCCTTGCAGAAAAAGCCCGTGTCCTTGGCGATCTGGGACAGCTCCTCGGGGCAATACTTGTGGCTGCTCTCGGTCCAAATGGTTTCGCCTTCGACGAATGAAACCGTCAACCGCGCGCGGGGAACGTCCACACTCTGTTTTCGTTGTGACCGCAGGTGCATCTCGACACTACGCTGTTCCGGATTGAATCGGGCGAGATGCTCAAATTGTTCCAGGATGAAATCCGCGTCAAGTTCGCGGTTGATGCGGGCCAGCAGATTCAGGTCGAAGGCCGCCGTGACCCCCAGAGGATCGTCATAAGCAGCCAGCAGCTGGTGAATGGGCTTTTCCAGGTCAGTGCCCAGCAAGAGCGAATCGCCGGGCTGCAATATCCGGCGCATTTCCCGCAGAAATTTCAAGGCTGCGGGTCGATCAAAATTTCCGATCGTGCTTCCCAGGAAGAGCACCAGAATGTTTTGACCTTCGCGGCGCCGGGCCGCCACTTCCACCAGGCCGTCCAGATACTCGCGCTCGAAGCCCACGATACTCATGGAATCGATGTCGCCCAGCTCGCGCTCACACATGGCCAACGCTGTCGGAGAAATCTCGATCGGAAAATAGGACACATGTTGTCCCCGGCAAAGTGCCTGCAGCAGCCAGCGCGTCTTCTTGCCGCTGCCACTGCCTAATTCTGCCACCGCCACCCGCCCCGGGACCTGCTCCACAATCTCGTACGCGTGTCGCCGTAGCAGGCGCTCGTCCGCACGGGTCAGACCGTACTGAGGGAGAACGCTGATGACCTCGAACAATGCGGATCCGACATCGTCATAAAGGTACTTGGAAGGCAATTCTTTCTGCCCTCTGTGGGTGAGCCCGGCGCGCACCTCCGCGGCAAATTCCAGCGCCGGATCGGAGGTGATGGCATGGGTCAGCATGAAATGGCTCTTACGATTCATTGGTTAATTCCTCACGCTACGAAATCCCGCATAGACGTACTGGTAATGCGGCTGGAACCAATTGCGGAACGACCGCCGAAGCATGCACGCCGCGGTGCGGGAACTGCCGCCCTTCATCACGTAGTGCTGACCGTCGAAGAAATTGGCGGAATAGCCGGGATAAAACGAAAACGGCTCAAATCCAGGAAAGGGACTGAACGGTGTCGCTGTCCATTCCCATCCGTTGCCGAGGAGGTCGGAGACGCCGAAAGCGCTCTGACCTTGAGGGAACGCTCCTACCGGCGTGGGATCCCAGCGCTCGAAGTCAAAGTTTCCCAGCCGAGGGTTGGGATCATCGGCGCCCCAGGGATACGGCCGCTCCAGTCCCTCTGGCGTGCCGTAAGCGGCGCGATGCCACTGCGCCTCGGTGGGTAGTTCCTTCCCCGCCCACCGCGCGTATGCACTGGCTTCCGCGTGGCTCACATAAACCGGCCAGTCGAGCGGCAATGGAACATCGTCAAACATGGTTCGGTAGTTCCACTCGCCATTGACCTGATTCCAAAAAACCGGATGTGAAATGTTCTGCTGCGTTTTCCAGTTCCAGTCGGAGTCCATCCAGAATTCCCGGGTCTCATAGCCTCCTGCATTTATGAACTGGAGATACTCGCGGTTGGTGACTTCATACTGATCGATGGAAAAGGCGGGCACTGCGGTGGTCCAGGTCTCGTATTCGTTGTCCCAGCCAAACATGTTGGTTTGACAGCGTGAAAGACCGAGTGTCGCAATGCCCGACGGAATCTCCACCATGCGCGGTGCAACCGGAGGCACAACCAGGTTATGCATTCGCGGCCTTCGGACTTTCCTGTCGTGCGGCAGTTGGTGGAACATGTAGGCTAGCGTCTCTGCGTGCATGAGACGATGTTCGATGGCCACGTTCAGCAACTGGGTCGGGGAGGATTCTTCCTGCGCCGATCGTTCCGACGGGGTTGCACCAGTCAGGCCGGCATCAATGGCCTGCCGCACTTGACCGACATACTCGCGCACTTCCGCCAGAGATGGCCAGTCCGACGGCTGATCCGACGGTAGACCTCCGTCGACCGGGTCGATGCCGAAAGCAAACAGGTTGTCAAATTCGGAATGGAAAGTACTGCGTCCGAGAATTCGCTCGCGTAGCAGGTTCCAGTCGAACGCTTCCAGATGGCCGACATAAAAGACAATGCGGTGCCGTTCTGGAATCGGACGCTCGTAAAGAAACTCGGGCTTAACCTGGTCGAACAGCCTGTCGGTCTGGAGACGAGCCTGGTCGAGCCGTGTCAGCAATTCCTGCCGAACCTCGACCCCGTTTTGCGTAGCAAGCATCACGGCCTCCTGCATGGTTGATGGCAAACGGTTGACGGAAAACACCCGCTTGGGAATCGCAGGTCTATTGAGATGTTTGATTTGAGAGAAAGTTGCTCAGTTTTTGAGTTAAAGGAGGAATTGAGGGGAGGTTCGAGGTTTCTAGCTGCTGGCTGCTAGCCAAGCCTGGCGTCAGGGGCCAAGAACTAGCAGCTAGGAGCTAGCAGCCAGAAGCCGCCCTCCTAAACCAGAGCTGCCTGGTATTCCTGGTATGCACCCTTGAAATCGGTGATTTGATGATTTCCGTCGAAGTGCCAGATTCGGGTGGCGACTTCATCGATCAGGTCTTCGTCATGCGTGACCAGCAGCACGGTTCCTTGATAGCGCTGCAGTGCGATATTGAGCGCATTGATCGATTCCAGGTCCAGGTGGTTGGTGGGCTCGTCGAATACCAGCACGTTGGGCTTCTGCAGCATGAGTTTGCAGAAAATCAGGCGCGCAGCCTCTCCGCCGGAGAGCACTTCGGTACGCTTGTCACCATCCTCACGGGGAAAGAGCATTTGCCCGAGCAAGCCGCGGATTTCTTCGTGCGAGGCGCCGGGGTCCCATTGATGCAGCCATTCGAAGGCAGTAATCCCGGGCTGGATCAAGGCTTTGTGGTCCTGGGCGAAGTATCCCACCGCCGCTTCGTGCCCCCAGATGACTTTTCCGCCATCCAGAAATGGCCCGTCATAGCCGCTGGTCTTGCGTAGCTCGGCTTCGGGGATGGTAGGCGAATTGGCCAACAGCGCGTTCACGAGCGTGGTTTTGCCCGCACCGTTCCGGCCCATTAACGCGATCTTCTCTCCCCGCACCACACTGGCCGTAAAGTCGCGAACTACACCCGTGTCACCGTAAGACTTCGCCAACGCTTCCACTTCCAGGATGTGCTTGCCCGAAGGCCGCTTCTGTTCGAACTTCAGATATGGTCGTTGGATGTTCGACCGCGCCAGTTCGGTCACCTGTAAGCGCTCCACTTCCTTGCGCCTCGACTGCACCTGGCTGGAACGGGTGCCGGCGGAAAAGCGCGCGATGAACTCGTTAAGCTGCGAAATCTTCTTTTCGCGCTGCGCATTTTGCGATTCGATCTGCGAGCGAATCTGCGTCTTGGCCACCACCATGTCGTCGTATGTGCCGGTATAGGTGATGATGGTTTCGTAATCGATGTCGGCGATGTGGGTGCACACCCGGTTCAGGAAATGACGGTCGTGCGAGATGACGATCACCACTCCGTCATATTGATTCAGAAAACCCTGCAGCCAGTGGATTGAATCCAGATCGAGGTAGTTCGTCGGTTCGTCGAGCAGCAACGCCTGGGGATGTCCGAAGAGGGCCTGCGCCAGCAACACACGAACTTTTTGTCCACCTTGCAGCTCGCCCATTTTTCGTTCGTGCAGGGCATCGGGAATATCCAGGCCTTCCAACAAAATTGCCGCATCACTTTCCGCGCTGTAGCCGTCTTCCTCGCCGACGATGCCTTCCAGCTCGCCCAACTTCATGCCGTCCGCGTCGGTCATCTCTGGCTTGGAATAAATCTTATCGCGCTCTTCCATGGCCGCCCAGAGGCGCTTGTTGCCCATGATGACCGTATCGAGGACGCGATATTTGTCGAATGCAAACTGGTCCTGGCTCAACACGCCCAGCTTCCTGGGACGAACGACGGTTCCTTTCTGCGGGTCGAGCTCGCCGGTCAGGAGATTCATGAAGGTGGATTTGCCGGCGCCGTTCGGCCCGGTCAGGCCGTAGCGCTTCCCCGGCGTAAACGCGGTGGATACTTCGTCAAACAGAACTTTGGCGCCGTAGCGCATGGACACGTTGCTAACTGAAATCATGGCTTTTGCGGGAACTGCGGGAAATTGCCCAAAGGTGGGGACGCAGCTTCTGTATAAAGAATATCACGACCGCCACACAGTTGAGCGTTGCTGCAGACACGACGGTAATTTCGATGTCCATGTTAGCCTTGGGTCATGCCATGCCACGCCCCAGCGCGGGATCAGGAACTGGTTCAGATCGTGAATGGTGCGCTGGCGGACGCGTTTCAGAAGAGCAGCAAGTGGCTGGCCTGCAAGCCCGGGTGTTCGCAGTGTTGCCACGGAGTTTTTGCCATCAATCAACTGGACGCGATCCGCTTACGCAATGGACTGGCCGAACTTGAAACGCAAGATCCGGAGCGCGCGGCGCGGATTCGTAAGCGTGTGCTGGACACGGTCGCACGACTCTCTGAAGACTATCCCGGCGATCCAGTGTCGGGCATCCTGGACGAAGATGACACCGACGAAGCAGCAAAACGGTGGGACGATTTCGCCAACGCTGAGCCTTGCCCTGTACTTGATCCCGCGACTGGAACCTGCGAACTTTACGAATATCGCCCCGTGACTTGCCGCACTTTTGGTCCGGCGTTGAAGTCGGATGGCGACCTGGGCCATTGTGAATTGTGCTTCGTCGGGGCCACGGAGGAAGAAGTGGTCGCCCATGAAATGCATCCCGATCCGGACAATCTAGAAACCGCCCTGGTAGAGGAATTGCTAAGAACAACGGGGGAGTGCGGGGAGACGATCATCGCGTTCGCGCTGGCCCGGCGAAGCAGCAGCCCTTAGCAATCGACAATTGCCAAACGTTACCTGCTGAGTGCCAAGCCAACTGCTAAATGCTGCTTCCCTAGCCCTTCTTTTTCTCCAGCTCGCTCCAGCGTCGGTAAAGCTCGTCTACCTTTGCCTGGGCTTCATCCATTTCCTTGTGAGCAACGACAAGCCGCGGACCGTCACTGGCAATGGCCGGATCTTCGAGTTGTGCGCGCCTGGCCTGCAGCAGTTCCTCGGCAGCGGCCACGCGCTCTTCGATGCTGGCATACTCGCGCGCTTCTAGATACGAGAGTTTGGTTTTCGTCTGCGATCCCGAAGCAGAAACTGAGCGCGGTTCTGACACCACGCCGGCTTTCACTGACTCCCGGCGTTCCGCCTGCCACAACTCCCACTGTGAGTAGTCGGCAAAGCTCTCGGCGCTTCCTTCTCCGTCGAGACCCAGCACGATGTTGGATACGCGATCGAGCATGTAGCGATCATGCGTGACCAGCACCAGTGAACCGCGAAACTCGAGCAGGCTCTCCTCTAGTATTTCGAGGGTCGGTATATCAAGGTCATTGGTGGGCTCATCCAGCAACAGAACATCGGCGGGCTGAAGCATAAGCTGCGCGATCAGGACTCGCGCCCGCTCGCCTCCGGAAAGCCGCTCCACCGGCTGATTGAGCTGTTCGCCGGTGAACAGGAATCGTGCCGCCCATGCGGCCACATGGATCACGCGGTCCTGATAAATTACCGAATCGCCCTCCGGGGCCAGGGCTCGGCGCAGGGTTACGTTGGAATCAGGCTCCCGAGTCTGGTCGAAGTACACGATGCGCAGCCAATCGGCCCGATGAATCCCTCCTCTTGTCGGCGATAATTCTCCACGCCATAGCCGCAGCAACGTCGTCTTGCCACTGCCATTCGGGCCCACTAACCCAACCCGCATTCCTGCGGTGATGACGAAGTTGAGATTCGCAAACAGCGTGCGGTTCTCGATTCGATAACTGACATCTTCCAGTTCGATTAGCCGCTTGGTCTTGCGATCGCTTGCGGAAAAGTCAATCTGCGCGGTTGCGGTACGGGTCCGGACATTCAGGTCGGCCAGGTCTTCCATTAACTCGTTGGCCTTGCCGATTCGTGCCTTCGATTTTCTGGTGCGGGCTTTGGCCCCGCGCCGCAGCCACTCAATCTCGTTATGAACCAGATTTTCCAGCGCTTCCTGCCGCTTCGATTGCGCGTGCAGAAACTCCTCTTTCTTCTCCAGGAAGGTGCTGTAGTTTCCTCGTACCCGCAGCATTCCGTCAGGATAAACACGACTGAGCTCAGCCATGTCGGTAGCGATGTTTTCCAGAAAATAGCGGTCGTGGCTCACGATCACGCTGGCGAATGCGGCTTCCCCGAGCAGGCCTTCGAGCCACTCGATGCCCGCGAGATCCAGGTGATTCGTAGGTTCATCAAGCAGCAGGATGTCCGGAGCCTGCACCAGCGCTTCGACAATCGCCAGGCGCTTCTGCCAGCCTCCAGACAGCGCCGTGGCTTCAGCCTCGAGATCTTCAAAACCGGCGCGGCCGAGGGTTTCGGCAAAACGGGTTCCGCGCTCCGTCTGATGAACTTTGGAGCGCTCCAGGGCTTGCTCGGTTACGGACCGCACTGTCGCCCCTGATTTGAATTTCGAGTCTTGCTCGACATAACTGACCCGAAGCCGTTTGCGGAACGCAATTTCTCCATCATCGGGAGTTTCGTCGCCCGCCAGAATCCTCAGCAATGTGGACTTTCCGGAACCGTTCGGGCCGATCAGGCCAATGCGGTCGCCTTCGGAAATCGTGAGCGCGACATTCTGAAAGAGCGGATTGGATCCGAAGGCTTTCGAGATTCCCTGGGCATTGATGATCGGCGGCAGCGTGGGTCTCCTGAGTGTCTCTCTTGAAGATTATCAGGAAACGGGGTGGGCTCTGGCCCGCGGGTGGTGCATGCGAATGGTTTTCTCTGCGTCCTTTGCGGTTAACAGCTTTCACCGCCAAGAACGCAAAGAAAATCTCATCTCACGAACGTCAATCCGTGAGGCACTGCGTGAGGAAAGACGTAGGCATACAGCATCACGATAACGGCGACGATGGCACCGAGAGCAACCGAGTGCCACACCACGAATCGGAAAATGGCGCCTTCATTCCCCACCTGGTTCGTAGCTGCAGTCGCAATGGTGATGGATTGCGCGTCCACCATCTTGCCCATCACGCCGCCCGCGCTGTTAGCCGCACACATAAGAACAGGATCGATGCCGAGTTGCTGTGACGTAATACGCTGCAAACTTCCGAACAGAGTGTTGGACGAAGTGTCGCTGCCGGTGAGCGCAACTCCGAGCCAGCCAAGGAAGGTTCCAAAGAACGGATAAGCCCAGCCAGTCCGCGTAAAAGCCAGGCCCAGCACGGCATCCAGCCCGGAGTAGCGAGTCACATAACCCAGCCCCAGCATGAACGATATGGCAATCATCGCCAGCCGCATGCGCACCAGCGTGTGCCGGAAGGTTTTTGCCAGCCGGATCGGTGTGACCCCCAGCAGCAGGCCCGAAACAATCGCGGCCAGGAAGCAACCGGTTCCGGTCGCCGACAGCCAGTTGAAATCGTAGCGCGCGGCCTCGGCAGTGGGCTTGGCTACAACCGGTGCAGCGCGGTAAATCGCATTGTGCAGGTAAGGCACATCCCAGCCGGGCGGCCCGGGACGAACTTTGCCGTCCGCCAGCACAACCTTGAAAGCAGGAGTGGTGGCCCGGTTCATCGCGAGCTTGACCGATGGCAGGCCCCAGACCAGCACGAATAGGGACAAGACCGCAAACGGCGTCCACGCCTTTAAGACTTTTCCCAATGGATAGGAACGAAGCTCCAGGTTGTCATCGAAATCGGACGCTGCCCACTGACCGCCAAACTGGTCGGCGACTCCTTCGGCGGGAGGCGCCAGGGGGATTCGCTTCTCGTCGTAATCGAAGCGCCAGATTTTCTTCGGTTTCCAGAAGCGAAGAAAGGCAACGGTGGCCGCGATCGAAACCACGCCACCCATGATGTCCACCAGGTTGCTGTCCACGTAGTTCGACCAGAAAAACTGGGTCAGCGCGAAGGAAACACCCACCACCAGGATAGCGGGAAATACTTCAAACGTTTCCCTCCAGCCAACCATGGTCCGCACCAGCCAGAAGGGCACAATCAGCGCGGTAAAGGGCAGAATGCGTCCGATGGTCGCGCTAAGATCGGATTCCGGCAATCCGCATACGGCAGCGAGTGTGTGGACAGGTACTCCGATCGCGCCCCAGGCCACCGGCGCTGTGTTCGCAATCAGGTTAAGCGCGGCTGCATGAAATGGCCGGAAGCCAAGTCCGATCATGAACGCGCCCGCAATCGCGACCGGCGCGCCAAATCCGGCTGCGCCTTCAATGAACGCGCCAAAACAGAATGCCACCAGCAAAACTTGCAGCCGGCGATCGGCCGTAATTCCGGCAACCGATTCTTTCATGATTTCAAACTGGCCGGTTTCGACGGAAATGTCGTAGAGATAAACTGCAGCCAGCACGATCCAGGCAATCTTGAGCAAGCCGAACGCGACTCCGTATCCGAAACTCATGGCCGCCATGATCAACGGCATTTTGAAGAATAGGATCGCCACCGCAGCCGCTGTCGCCGCGCCGGCAATGGCGCACCAGTGTGGCTTGACTTTCAAGCCGACCAGCAACCCGAACAGCACAAGAATAGGAAGCGTGGCGACTAGCGTAGAAAGCCACCAGTGGCCGAACGGATCGTAGACCTGAGTCCATTGCATGAGGTTGCCCCTGAGCAGTCAGCATTCAGCACTCAGCATTCAGCACTTTGCACTCTGTCATCCTGGGCGGAGCCGGTGCGTTCGCTGGCGAACGCTCCGGCGAAGTCGAAGGACCCCTACCCGCGAGAGCACTCAATCCTTCGCCACAGTCTCACTCAGGCAAATGCCGTATCACCGAGAGCCTTCGTTTCAACAGGGGTCCTTCGCTCACCTGCTACTTCGCGTGCGAAGGAGCGGGATCGCTCAGGATGACACTCCAAGTTGTCCGGAATACTGAATGCTGAAATGCTGATTGCTGAATGCTGATTGCTGAATGCTACCCGCCAATTGCCTTCCAGCTCGCCGGCACCTCGACATAAGAGCGATCCAGGGCGGCGACTGACGTGCACCCCAGCAGTCTCAAGGTACGATCCACGTCCGCTCGCAGGATTTCGAGCGCGCGGGCAACGCCCGCCTGTCCCGCCGCGGCCAGGCCGTATGCATAGGCACGCCCGCATAGAACCGCGCGTGCGCCCAGGCAGATCGCTTTCACAATGTCGCTGCCGCGTCGGATGCCTCCGTCCATCAACACTTCGATTTGACCGTTCACCGCAGCTACAACCTCGGGCAGCATACGCAACGTAGGTGCAACCCCGTCGAGCTGGCGTCCGCCGTGATTGGACACCACGACCGCGCCCACGCCGGCATCGATCGCGCGGCGAGCATCGTCACCGCTATGTATCCCCTTGATGACAATCAAGCCCGGCCAGAGTTCGCGAATCCAGCGCAGGTCTTCCCAGGTCACAGCCGCGCGGGCCAAAGCTGCGGTCACGTCGACGAGTTCCATGGGACCCTTGCCCGGAATCACCACGTTCGGCAGTTTGGACAAGCCTCCATCTAGCAGGTAGCCGGCGATCCAACCCGGCCGTGCCAGCATTTGGGGAAGGAAAGGAATCTTTTCCAGCAGGCTGCCGCTCATCAGCTCTTTCATGCCGTTGCGGTAGTCCCGTTCACGCATGCCGGCTACCGGTGTGTCGATAGTGATCACCAGAGCTGAACAACCCGCGACCTTCGCGCGTTCAATAATCGCTTCGGAGGCCTCTCGGCCGCCCATCAAATAGAGCTGAAAACAGACCGGTCCGGAAGAAGCTGCCTTGACGTCCTCAACTCGGTGTCCGGAAATGGTGGAGAGAATGTAAGCAGTTCCAGCAGCGCCCGCCGCCCGGGCCGCGCCAGCTTCACCATCGGGATGCATCAGACGGCTATAGCCTACTGGAGCCAGCAAGGCGGGGAAAGAAACATCGAAGCCCAGCACGCGCGTGCGCAAATCGCAACTGGGTACCGGCACCGCGTAGCGCGGCCGGAAAGTGACGTCATCAAACACGCGGCAGTTCTCGCGCAGCGTAACCTCGCCGTCGGCGCCGCCGTCCAGGTAATCAAAAACCGGTCTGGGCAGTCTGCGGCGAGCGATTGGCCGAAAATCGTGGATGCACACAACATGAGGAGATGCCACCGCGCGTGCCTTACTCATCTGCCCGGCCTACCATGAGGATCAATTCACTGCTTATTGAGCGCATTCGCATAACCTGTAAAAGTCATTCTGACCGCAAGATCCGGATAGTCCACGCGGCCCGCCGGCCTTAGGCTTTGAGCACTATGACAACCAATGCGATACTCAACCTGACCGCAGCAAACGTCACCGAAGCAAACGACATGGTACGCAGCAATGACAACCGCTGGCAAGCCGTCCTGGCGCGCGACGCCAATCAGGACGGCAGGTTTGTCTTTGCCGTCTCCTCCACCGGAGTCTATTGTCGTCCCTCGTGTCCGTCACGGCGGCCACGGAGAGAAAACGTAGCGTTCTTTCAGAAACCCGACGACGCCGAGAAGGCCGGCTATCGCGCCTGCCTGCGCTGCCGCCCGAAGGCAGTTGGCGCCAATCGCCAGACGGAAATGGTAAAAGCCGTGTGCCGCTACATCGAACAGCATCTGGACGAGCCGGTCACGCTAAGCCGCCTGGGATCGGAGTTCCGCCAGAGCCCGTTCCATCTGCAGCGCTCGTTCAAGGCAGTGCTCGGCATTTCGCCGCGCGCCTACGCCGATTCCTGCCGCATGAACCAGCTCAAGCGAAACCTTCAGGCCGGCTACTCCGTCACCCGCGCAATGTACGACGCAGGTTACAGTTCCAGCAGCCGGTTGTACGAGCGTACCGCTTCGCAACTTGGGATGACGCCCGATTCGTATCGTCGTGGCGCCATCGCAGCACCCATCCGCTACACCTGCACCGATTCTCCTCTGGGACGAATGCTGATCGCGGCGACCGATAAGGGTATCTGCGCCATCCAGTTTGCCGACTCCGACGACGAACTCGAGCACGGTCTCAAGCACGAGTTTCCATTTGCCCTGCGGCGGCGCGATGACGCTGCCATGCAGAACTGGAAACAGGACCTGCTTCGCCAGATCCACGGCCAGCGGCTGAATTCATCTCTGCCGCTCGATATTCAGGCAACAGCATTCCAGCGCAAAGTATGGACGTATCTGCAATCCATTCCATTCGCCGCAACCCGCTCCTACGGCCAGGTTGCGAAGGCCATCGGACAGCCGACCGCTACCCGGGCCGTGGCTCACGCCTGCGCCACTAACCGCATTGCCGTAGCCATTCCCTGCCACCGCGTGGTCCGCACCGATGGCGACGTGGGCGGCTATCGCTGGGGAGTGGAACGTAAGAAGGCTCTGTTGGACCTGGAACAAACATCCGCCCAATGAACGGGTGCCCCGTCCTCGTCTCTCCGTTTTTTGGAGAGACAGGGCGGGGATTTCAGGACGCAGCAAGCTTATTTCTGCAACTGAACGTAAACTTTGCGCGCCGAGTTCAACATTTCCAGCATGGCATTTTTCTCCGCCACCGTATTCCAATCCTGATTGGACTTCGTCTCTTCGGTCAGACGATCGATCCAGGCGATGAAATACGCGGCGTCATCCGCCCGCTTTGGATTCGAACCCGCGACCGTCACGTAAATCGGACTAGTCGTCGCGTAGGGATACTGGTCCAGCACGGGATGTTCGGGCTTATCATTCCATGCCCGCAACAAACACCAGCCACTCCGTGAAATCGGGATCGTGTCTTCAACGTCGGCGGTCTCGCCATCGCCGCTCAGTTTCAGATCACGCACCACTTCCCCGTTACAGATCACCTGCAGATGGTCGAGCGGGACGAAGGAGCGCAGCCACACGCTGAACTTCACTTTGTTCTCGCCCGCCGGCAGGTGCAGTTCGTCACCCGGTTGCCGGTCTCCAAGCGAAAATCCAAGCAGAGGCCCGTTGGTGGCAAACGTACGGCCATGTTTCAGCGAATCCAGCCAGGCTCCAATATTGAGAGGGCCTGCCGGAACGCGGCTGTAAACCCGGTTCAGGCCCACAGGACCGCGCAAGGACGCAAAGTTGGCCATGGCGTCGGTGCCAGCCCCGGTAGGCAAGCGAAATCCGCAATTGAGCAAGCGGTACCAGATCTCAGCCGTCACGCGATGGTCCGCGAAACCCACAACTTCGATGTAGTCCACTTTGCCCAGGGCCACGTCGGCCGGCAGCTCGCGGGCGTCCTTGAACGGGTCGCTGACCGTTTCGTAGGGATGCGCATACCCCACAAGTCCCTGCTGCTGGTGAGCCATGTCAGCCACCATCGCGTTGGCCGGAAACAAGCTGGCAGCCGCGGTATTCGGGTAGCCGGCGTAACCCGGCAAGAGAAAATTTCGAGTCAGGTTCAGCAGCCCCAGATGACCCCAGTAGCTGGTGTGAAATTCCTGGCCATGCAATAGAAGATTGTTCGCGGTTGAAGCCGGATCGGGTTTGGTGCTGAAGTAAGCGATGTCAGGAATGCGCTGCTCTTTGTTTACGATCAGATCTTCCACGACCGGCAGATTCTCCGCCGCCGCCTGCTGCACCAGATGGCTGGGCGTGTTGCGATATGCGCCTCCATAGTTCATGTGGACGTGCACATCCCCGCTCGCCCACCGGAAGTTTGCCTCCTTCGGCAGACTCAGCGGTTGCAGACGAATCGTCATCCTGGAACTCTGTCCGGCCGTGATGGTCGCGCTTTTCCGCTCAACGTGGTACTCGAAACCTTTCATGACCTCCACATCCACGCGTCCGGCAGGCACCGTCAATTCGGCGCGCCCCGGGGTGTGGAAGTAATGGGCCTCGAACGGGCGCTCCGAGCGGACGAAATTATCGTCCGCAGCCATCCAGGCGTTTTCAGGAGCGTAGGCGCGGCCATCTTCACCCACGACGAACACACGCGCGGGCGTGGGATGTCCTGCCTGGTCGAGCACCGCAATGCTGAGCTGTCCCACAGGTTTGAGGTAGTGCTTCTCTTTAGAAACCAGTTGCATCTGCGCGCCGCCGGGAACTTCTTCCGTCCAGAGCGAAGTATTGCCGCCGCGGTTGGAAATGAAAGCGATGCGCTTTCCATCCGGGGACCAGCGTGGCGCTACGTTATCGAAATCGCCGTATGAAACAGGAAAGGCATCGCCACCCTGCGCCGGTATCACCCACAGCTGATGCCATTGCTGGCCGAGATAGGACGCATATACGACGCGCTTGCCGTCCGGCGAAAAATCGGGACGCGCCTTCCACGCCGTTTCCTCATAGTGGATCGCACGAGCCTCGGCGCCAGGTTCAGCTTTCATGCGCCAGAAACCACCCGTGCCGTAAATGTGACCGCGGTTGGAAACGAAAAGAATTTCCGCTCCATCCGGTGACCAGGCCGGGCTGATCTCATGATCGAATGGACTGTAATAGTAGCGAGTCAGTTCGCTGCGATTCTCGCCCGTCAGGCGGCGCACGTTTGTCAATTCACCGTTATGGAATTCCCCCACAAAGATGTGGAAGCGCCCATTGAACGACGTGGAAACGAAGACGACCCTTTTGCCGTCGGGCGAAAAGCGTGGCTCCAGGTTGACCCCTCCACCCTGAGTGAGCTGCTGCGTGCCTTTCGTCTCCAGGTTGAGCGCCCAGAGTTCCATCGCATCTTTGGCATAAGCGGTGTAAATAACCCAGCGCCCATCGGACGAGCAATCAGGCTGATAGTCGTAGCCCAGGCCGGCGGTCAGTTGCTCGGCGACTGTAGAGTCGAGCGGCTGCCACCACAGCGAGCCCGCCATGGAATAGACCACGCTGCGGGAATCGCGCATCCAGGCCACCGAACTGGGCCCGGTCGTAAGTTGGGGCAGATACATCTCGCGGAAGTAGTACGCGTGCGGCTCGTTGATCTGCTTGAGAACGGGCTCGCGTTGGGCAAGTAGCGGTACGGAAGCAACCGCAAGACCCAGCAGCAGCCAAATTCGTGTTCGCGTGGGCAAGGACTCCTCCGAATCTTCCCTTCAGCGTGCGACTACCGGCAAGACGATGCGCGAAGGCCGCCGGCGGTCCGTGTAGATAAAGATGTTTGCATTCTGCATTTTTGCCGATGACGCCTCAAGATTGCCAGTATGCAGATTACGTGAGAAATTCGGGAAGAACGTCGTTGAGATTTGTACTCGAATGCGATGGTCCTTCCCGAAAACGTTGCTTGTGATCAGGTTGTCAAGATGCATTTCATAAACACGGTGTGGCTTGAGCAACTGCCGACCATGCTTCAGGTCGCGATAGCTGGCCCGCAGAACGTCCAGGCCGGGATTCATCAGGTTGAACGCCGTGCCGTCAGGCGCCACGTCCAGCAAGCGCACCCAGAGATCGGTGTCGCGGCAGTCGCAGGCAAAATAAATCTGCGCGTGAATGGGGCCGGTCACTTCCGTATCTTCTTCCAGCGGCGCCGAATCGAAGGTCAGAACGTCGGCCCGTTTGGCCAACTCGCGATAGTCATGGGCACCCGAGACCGCATATGAATTGATAACCGGCTTTGCCGGATCCGAGAGAATTGACTCGAAGGCCTTTTTTGTCACCGGAACATCCTGAGAGAGACCGCCTCGCTCTCCACCGGTTCCCGGACTGATCAGGTAATAGGAAGACTGTTTCGCAGCCGGTGGCCAGGCGGCTGCATCGCGCCATTGATCTGCCCCCATGACGAAGTAGCGGACCGGCTTTTCGCTCTCGACTCCGTTCGCAACGCCCCGCAAGTAGTGATCCATCCAGCGCAGCACGACCTCGTCATAGTCAATTGCGGCCGTTGTCTCAAATGTCCGCTCGCCGGATTTTGTTTTCGCTGTCGTATCCACGCCGTGTACCCATGGACCGATCAGCAAATGCGTTCGCGGATCAGACAAGCCGGAGCGGGATTTCAGTAATCCGGCAAAGTTTGTGGTGGCGCCCTCAGGACCGTAGTTGTCGTCATACCAGGCGGACAAATTGAGCACCGCCGCATGCACCCGGCCATACTTGTTGCGCAGGTCACACCAGTCCCACCAGGGATCGTCAAAGGGATGGGTCAGCCAGTCGTAATAGTAAGGAGCGATCCCGCGCAATTCCTCGAGACCACCGAGAGGCATCTCGTCCTGCATCTTCGGCCCCATCTGGCTCCACGCAGCTATAGCCTCGTCATACGTTTTCGGTCCCCGCAGATTTTTCTTGGCGCGAATGTCGGGTGCGATGTTGTCCCAGATCCACTCGATCCAAGACATATCCCATAGGCCACCCGCGTAGAAAAAATTCTGCGCGCTGGAAAACGTCATCGCGGGAACCATCGCCTTGAGGTGCGGCGGATTCTCTAGCGCGGCCAGCCACTGCACCGCTCCGGGATAAGATAGTCCAAACGTCCCGACCGCGCCGTTCGACCAGGGCTGCCGCGCGGCCCATTCGATCGTATCGTACCCGTCACGGCCTTCGTTTTCATAAGGACGAAATTCGCCTTCGGAGGCGTAGCGGCCACGAACGTCCTGCACCACGACTGCGTATCCGCGCTCGACCGCATGCTGGAACGTGGTGTACTCCTTCAGTGCGAACTCTTTCCCGTACGGGGTGCGGTACACCAGCACGGGGAAAGCGCCCTGGCCACCAGGCCGCATTACGTCAGCACGCAGCCTCACGCCGTCACGCATGGGCACGGCAACGTCCTTCTCGATGACGAAGTCACCCTCGGCTGTGGAGGCCTGGGCAATGCCGAGAAGAGCCGGTCCGCAAAGGATCAGCAGAAAGAGTTTTAGTTTCATGACCTACCGTACTATGGGACGGCGTAGCCTAGCAGTTTCGTGACAGTGAGCACAAGAATCACGCGGCAGCCGGATCCGTACGTTTCTTGCGGACAATCATCCAGTTGATCAACGCCACCGACGCAGTCGCCAGCAGGATCAACGATCCGCTCAAACTCACCCCGGCGATCAATACCACACAAATCCCCGCGCCAAGTACCGCGAAATACGTCCCCCCGGGAAGACGAAACATGGCAGCCCCAGGCTGTTTGCGACGGAATACTGGCAGCGCTGCACAAACCAGTCCGTAATAGAGCAGCCGTGCGACCGCAGAAAGGGTCGCATTCCAGGTGAAGTTGCCGAAAAGCGCAAGCAGCCAACTCAGAAGGGCGAACGCCAGAATCGAAATGTAGGGAGTCCGGAATCGCGGATGAATGGCCGCAAAGATCGACGGAAAGTCCCCATTCTCCGCCAGCGCGAAGGTGATGCGCGGTACACCCAGGATATTGGCGCTGAGATAACCGTACACCGAGACCAGCGCACCCACAGAGACGAAGGCGGCGCCGCCACGCCCGAGCGCGAGTCGCGCCACATCCGCCAGTGGCCGTTCGCTATGCGTGGGATCGGGCAGAACTCCGATCACCACCCACTGAATCGCCGTGTACAGCACCGTGCATGTGATGAGCGACAGGAACAAAGCGAAAGCTGCGTCACGCCGCGGATTCCTGGCTTCCCCCAGCGGAGTGAGTGCAGTTTCGAATCCTCCATAGGCGAAGACAAGCAGCAAACAAGCCTTCAGCCAGGCGTCTGCTCCCACACCGGTCGGCAACACCGATATCGCCCGGTGGCCCATTGCCAGGTAGATCGAACCCACAATCGCGACCAAAAACAGCGGCACCAGTTTGGCCACCGTGAAAACATTGCTGACCAGAGTACTGGCCCGCACGCCGCGATAGTTGATGAGGGTCAAAAGGCCATACACGAAAGTCAGGATCAGGAATCGCGGGAGCGGCTCCTTGACCTGCGGCCAGAATTCCCCACAGTAGGTGACGAACAGGTCGGCCGTGGCCGCGGGCGCCGCCAGTCGCACCAGCCACAGCATCCAGCCCATTTCAATTCCGAGCAGGCGACCGAAGGCGGCACGAACATACAGGTAAGGGCCTCCCGCCTGGGTAAACTGTGAAGCCACTTCGGCGAAGCACGCCATAATGACGCCCGCAGCCGCCCCAGCCAGCAAGACCGCCCACTGGCTGGCACGACCGATAAGTCTGGCGACGTCGGAAGGCAAGCCGAAGATTCCGCTGCCGATGACGGAATTCACCACTAGCGCGGCCAGACTCCACCGTCCGATTGCGCGCACCAAGGTGGATGGTTCGGTTCCGGGCAAGACGTGTTTGTATCACAAGAACAGCTGTCAGCTATCGGATTTCAGTCACCGCAGATTCGGCACGGTTGGGGGGACTGCAGACACATCTCAGCGGACTTGGGGGGGTTGCCTGAAGACTGATGACGACGACTGCTATGCCGCGTCGTTTTCGATCTTGATGCGCAGCGACTTCAGGAACTTGAGGTCCTGATCGCTGATCTTAAACTCAGGATTCGTGGTAAGCGTGGTTACCATCGAGGTCTTGTCGTTGGACTTTTCTCCCGGCTTGCTCACGCCGATGGTGGCTTCCAGCACCAGAAAAATGTCGTATCCGCCGTCTTTGATTCTGGAGACGACTTCGGCGATCTGCTCGCTGTCCGCCAGCGACTCATTGATTGCCTCGCCCAGTTCTTTCATTAACTGCTTCAGTTGCTGGTCCACTTCGCCCCCTGTCGAATGACGGCCATACATCCGTTGGATGCCGAAAACGCCTCGCGGGGTTCGTGACGCCCGCCCGCTATGCCCGTCATTGTAACCCCGAACACTGTTAAAATCGACGCTAATGACGAAGCTCTCGACCGTCCGCAAAATGACCATTCTGGCGCGCGTGGTGGCCCAGTCTGCGGGACGGAATCGGACCGTAAGCGCCGTGGTTAAGGGAGCACGAACCACAGCCAGCCATTTCGGACGCGTCTTGCACCAGCTGTGGCTGGAAGTCACAGGCTTTGTTTTCCTGGCTTTAGCCTTCATCGGCGCTGCCGCCTTCTTTCGCGAATACGCCCGCTACCAGGCCGGCCAGACCACCACGGCACGAGTCGTGATCGCAATTGTTTTCACACTGACATTCGTCTGGTTCGGCGTGACCTCGTTTTGGAGAGTATGGAAGAAAGGGTGAGGCAGTCGTCAGTCGTCGGTCTTCAGTCGTCAGCAAACTGACAACTGCGAACTCACAACTGGCAACCGGGTTCAACCAGATACGGTTTGACGACCAGCGTCGCTTTTGGGAAGTTTGGCTAACGACTGAAGACTGACGACTTTTTTAAATGACCAATAAGCTCAAGGCCGCCGGTTCCGCCGATCCCGAAACCTCCTCGCACATCCCGGTTCGCAACCTGTATACGCGGGCTGATCTGGACAGCCGCGACCAGGAACACGAAGTCGGATACCCCGGCGAATATCCCTTCACGCGCGGCGTGCAGGCCACCATGTACCGCGGTCGACTCTGGACCATGCGCCAGTATGCCGGCATGGGCGATGCCGAGGAATCGAACAAACGCTACAAGTATTTGCTGGCTAGCGGAACCACCGGCCTCTCGGTCGCATTTGACTTGCCCACGCAGATCGGACTCGATTCTGACCACCCGCTGGCTGTCGGGGAAGTCGGAAAAGTCGGCGTGGCCATTGACTCAATCGAGGACATGCAGCGCCTCTTCGACGGCATCGATCTGACCAAGATTTCCACTTCGATGACCATCAACGCCACCGCATCGATCCTGCTGGCACTTTATGTCGCGGTGGCCCGACGCCAAGGTGGGGACACTCGCTGGCTCTCCGGCACCGTACAGAACGACGTGCTCAAGGAATACATCGCGCGCGGAACGTACATTTACCCGCCACAACAGGCGATGCGCATCATCACCGACCTGTTTGCCTGGGCCAACCAGAACGTCCCTGAGTGGAATACGATTTCCATCTCCGGCTATCACATGCGCGAGGCGGGATCCACCGCAGTGCAGGAAGTCGCATTCACTCTGGGCAATGGCATCGCTTACGTGCAGGCGGCTATCGACGCCGGTCTTGATATCGAAAAGTTTGCCCCCCGGATCTCATTCTTCTTCAACGCGCACAACAATTTTCTGGAAGAAGTGGCCAAGTTTCGGGCAGCCCGCCGCATGTGGGCGCGTATCATGCGGGACCATTTCAAAGCGAAGAATCCGCGATCATGGATGCTGCGCTTCCACACCCAGACTGCCGGTTCCACGCTCACCGCGCAGCAGCCGGAAAACAATATCGTCCGTACCGCGCTGCAGGCGCTGGCCGCGGTGCTCGGAGGTACCCAATCACTGCACACCAATTCCTACGACGAAGCCCTGGCCCTGCCCACCGAGCAGGCGGCGCGGATCGCTCTGCGTACCCAGCAGATCGTGGCTTACGAGTCCGGAGTTTCGCAAACCGTCGATCCACTGGCCGGCTCCTACTACATCGAAAGCCTGACCAACGAAATCGAAACCCGCGCCACCGAGTACCTCCGGAAGATCGAGGCGCTCGGCGGCATGATCAAGGGTCTGGAGCGCGGCTACGTGCAGCAGGAAATCCAGAATGCCGCTTACGAGTACCAGCAGCAGGTCGATCGCGAGGAAGCGGTAGTGGTCGGCGTGAATCGCTTTGCCGTGGACGAGGAAAAATCCATCCCGATACAGCACATCGACGAATCCCTGGAGCGCAAGCAGGTGGAACGTCTGCGTGCCTTGCGCTCGCGCAGGAATGCCGAAGCCTGGAAGTCCTCACTTAATCAAGTCGAGGATGCGGCCCGTTCGGGAGAAAACCTCATGCCACGCATCCTGGCTGCTGTCGAGGCCAACGCCACGGTAGGCGAAGTCTCAGACACAATGCGCAAAGTGTTTGGAGAGTACAAAGAAGCAGTAGTGATCTGAGGGGTTAGTTCCAGTTTAAACGACGTGGGGACAGCCGCCCTCGGCTGTCCAGCCGAGCGAAGCTCGGCAGAGAGCCCGCGGCCTCGATCGGTTGAAAATCAGAACCTAATCCGAAACTCTATACCCACACGCTTGCCGGCACGGCGGGCAGTAGTAGAGACCGTCGCTGCACAAACGGATATCGATTTGTCCCTGACAGGAACAGCAATACTTTTCGCAGTCACACTTGTCTTCGGTCAGGTCGCATTGCATGCAGTGATACTTTGTCTTTGTGGTAGTGGCCATGGGCGAACTCTAGCGCGGGTCTAACCGCAGGGAAAGTTCCGTTGGTAACCGTCAGTTGAAGCCGCCGCCGAGCCCGTGTTAGGGTAGCTAGTCTCACCATTTCAGCAGCTCAACCACTGCTTTTCATCGAGGTTTCATTGCCCGCTGTCGAGGCGACCACGCCAGTCATCCGCAAGACCGCGCTCTACTCGGTTCATCGCCGGATGGGCGCCAAAATGGTCGAATTCAATGGCTGGGAGATGCCTGTCGAGTACCCATCGAGCGGCGGCATCATGGCCGAGCACAATGCGGTGCGGACGAGTGTGGGTATCTTCGACGTCAGCCACATGGGCGATATCCGACTGGCCGGGCCGGAGGCGCTGGCCGCCGTCCAGCACATTTCCATGAATGATGCCTCGCGGCTTGCGGTCGGTCAGGCCCAGTACTCGGCGCTGCTCTACCCGCAGGGGACTTTCGTCGACGACGTGATTGTCCACCGCCTTGGAGAAGACGAATATCTGCTGGTGATCAATGCCGGCACGCGCGAGAAAGATTTCAGCTGGGTGCGCGACAACGCGCGCCAGTTCGATTGCAAGGTCGAAAATCTCTCGGACGACTTCACCCAGATCGCCATTCAAGGGCCCAAGGGCGTCAGTTTGTTGCAGAAGCTCACCGACGCCGACCTCTCGACAGTCAAATTTTACTGGGTGACGCGAGGCACGGTTTGCGGTCTGAAAAACACTCTGATCGCCCGTACCGGATACACCGGCGAAGACGGATTCGAGATCTACGTTCCTGGCGATGAGGAAACCAGCGTGCGGGTGTGGAGCGAAGTCCTGCAGGCGGGCAAAGAGTTTGGAGTGGTTCCCTGCGGTCTGGGCGCGCGCAATACGCTACGCCTGGAAGCCAAGCTGGCGCTCTATGGTCACGAGATTTCCGACACCATCAACGTGTGGGAAGCGGCACTGGACCGCTTCTGCAAGATGGAGAAGTCCGATTTCATCGGGCGAGCGGCTCTCGAAAAAGCCAAGGCCGAGGGCGTGAAGCGCGCCCTGGTCGGACTGGAGATGATTGAGCGCGGCATCGCCCGCGACGGCTACAGAGTCCTCGACCAGTCTGGCGCTGCGATCGGGTATGTCACCAGCGGTTCGCCCGCGCCGTTTCTGAAGAAAAACATCGCACTGGCTTACGTGCCGCCAGAATTTGTTGCGCTGGGAACGGAACTGAAAGTAGAAATCCGGGGACAGGGAGTAAAGGCGATGGTAGTGCCGACGCCCTTTTACAAGAAACAACAAAAGCCTTAACCACCAGAGGACACTGAGGAAACACGAACCAGAAACTTGAAGCCAGAAACTAGAGGTCATAGCCAGGAGCCAGAAGCTAACATGCCGTATCCGACGGATTACAAGTACACCAAAGAACACGAGTGGATCAAAGCCGACGGCAAAAGTGCCAGTATCGGCATCACGCATCACGCTCAGGAATCGCTGGGTGACATCGTGTTTGTTGATCTACCCAAGGCCGGTTCCGAGATCATTGCCGGCAAAGCCTTCGGCTCGGTCGAGTCTGTAAAAGCAGTCTCGGATTTGTATGCTCCGGTTTCCGGTACGGTGACCGAAGTCAACGGCGATCTGGCGACCGCGCCGGAAAAGATCAACAAAGATGCCCACAGCGCATGGATGATCAAGATCACGCTGAAAGATCCCCATGAAATGAACGCCCTGCTGCCCGCCTCCGATTATGAAAAGTTCGTCGCCGAGGAGGGCTGACGGCCGGGCCAAATCGAATCGCGTGATTCCACAATCGAACAGGCCTTGAGTTTCATCTAATCAAATTCTATGCGCTATCTGCCCAAATCGCCCGCCGATCGCAAAGCCATACTGCAAGCCATCGGCGCACGCTCGATCGACGACTTGTTCGCTCCCATCCCCGCGGAATATCGTCTGGAGCGCGACCTCAAAGTGCCGCGCCAGATGGCCGAGTCCGAGATCGTGGACTGGTTTCGCGAGTGCGCTCGTGAAAACGGTGACAGCTACGCGAGTTTTCTCGGGGCCGGCGCTTACTCCCACTACCGGCCGGTCATCATCGATTCGCTCATCTCCCGCGGCGAGTTTCTGACTGCCTACACTCCCTACCAGGCTGAAATTTCTCAAGGCACGTTGCAGTCGATCTTTGAATTTCAGACCATGATTTGCGAGCTCACCGGCATGGAAGTGGCCAACGCTTCCATGTATGACGGTTCGACCGCCGCCGCCGAAGCCGTAATGATGGCGGTGCGTCTCACGGGCCGCCGCTCAGTGGTGATCGCCCGCGGTGTGCATCCGGAATACCGCGAGGTACTGAGCACCTATGCTCATCATCAGAACCTGCCGCTTTCAACCTGTTCGTTTGGCGACAACGCGCGCCTGAACCCGAAAGAGCTGGAACAATCCATCACATCGGACACGGCCTGCGTTCTGGTTCAGTCGCCAAACTTCCTGGGGACGATTGAGGACACCACGGCCATCGCCGAAATCGCACATAAAAACGGCGCGATGCTGGTGGTCTCGATTGCTGAGGCAGTTTCACTGGGAATCGTCGAGCCCCCGCGGAAAGCAGACGTGATCGCGATGGAAGCGCAATCCTTTGGCGTGCCGCTCGGCTTCGGCGGTCCCTACTGCGGCGTGATCGCGACTCGCGAACAGTTTGTCCGCCAGATGCCGGGACGTCTTGTCGGCCAGACCACTGATCGCGCCGGCAAGCGCGGTTTTGTTCTTACTCTCGCCACGCGGGAGCAGCACATCCGGCGCGAAAAGGCGACATCGAATATCTGCACCAACCAGGCCCTGGTCGCGCTGATGGTCAATATCTTCATGACCATTTACGGCAAAGTCGGTCTCAAGGAGTTGGCGAAACAAAATCTGGCCAAGGCCGCATACGCCGCCGCGCAGTTCAGCAAGCACGCGAACGTGCTTTTCCCGGGCGCGCCGCGCTTCAACGAATTCGTGGTGCAGACCAGCGAAGATCCGCACGCCATCAACAGGCGCCTGCTTGGACATAAAATCATCGGCGGTCTTCCACTGAAGAAGTTCTATCCCGAGCTGGGCAATGCCGCCCTGTGGTGCTGCACCGAGCTGACCACCCGCACTGCCATCGACACCGCGGTCGGCCTGGTCGCGGAAAGTGAGCGTTCGGTCAAAGCTACGAAGGAAGAAGTTGACGCGCAGGAGGTGGAGCGGTGAAACATCAGACCCGCAAAGCCACCCGGCACGTCAACCAGAACGAAGGTCTGATCTTCGAGAAGTCATCGCCGGGTAAAGCGGCCTGGAAGCTGCCCCCGCTCGATGTTCCGGACGTAGACGCCTCGGCGCTATTGGGCTCATCAGAAAGAAAGGATCTAGGCAACCTGCCCGAAGTCAGCGAAATCGAAATCATCCGCCACTTCACCCGGCTTTCCACCTGGAACTACGCGATCGATCTCGGCATGTACCCGCTGGGCTCATGCACGATGAAGTACAACCCGCGGGTAAATGAACTGGTGGTTCGCCTCGACGGCCTGGCCAACGGACATCCCTATCAGCCCGAGCCGATTTCGCAGGGCGCGTTGCGCATTATCAAGACGCTCAGTGACTGTCTGCTCGAGATCACCGGCATGGATGCGATCACGCTGCAGCCCGCTGCCGGCGCGCACGGCGAGCTTACGGGATTGTTGCTGGTTCGCGCCTACCACCAGTCCAGGGGCGTGCCGCGAAAGAAGATTCTGATCCCGGATTCCGCTCACGGCACCAATCCCGCAACCGCTGCCATGGTCGGGTATGCGGTAGAAAATTTGAAATCCAACGCGCAGGGCATGGTCGATGTAGCGGCGCTCACCGCACAGATGAACGAAGACGTAGCCGCGCTCATGCTCACCAATCCCAACACCCTGGGAGTGTTCGAGCAGGAAATCCACAAGATCGCGGAAATCATGCACGCCAAGGGCGGCCTGCTCTACATGGATGGCGCCAACATGAACGCACTGGTCGGCAAAGTTCGCCCCGGCGACTTTGGTGTCGACGTGATGCACCTCAACCTGCACAAGACTTTTTCCACTCCTCACGGCGGAGGCGGCCCCGGCTCGGGTCCGGTGGCAGTGAAGCAGATCCTGGAACCGTTCCTGCCGACACCGGTCGCAGTCACCCGGCCCGATGGCACTCTGGCCTTCGACTATGATCGGCCGCCATCGGTGGGCCGGGTGCGAGCCTTCTACGGCAATTTTGGAATGTTCGTCCGCGCCCTGGCCTACATTCTGGCCAACGGCCCCGATGGCCTGCGCCAGACTACGGAAGACGCGGTGCTGAACGCTAACTACATTCGCAAGGGACTGGAAGGCGCCTACGACTTGCCCTATGCCACGCCCAGCATGCACGAGGTCGTCTTCAGCGACAAGCTCCAGGCAAAAAAAGGCGTGAAGACGATGGACATCGCCAAGCGCCTGATCGACTACGGCTTTCACCCTTATACGACGGCGTTTCCGCTGATCGTGCCCGGCGCGCTCATGATTGAGCCGACGGAGAGCGAGTCAAAAGAAGAGATGGACCTGTTCGTCGAGGCCATGCGCTCGATCGCGGAGGAAGTCGAAGAAGATCCGCAAATCGTGCTGGACGCACCCCACACGACCCGCGTCTCACGCCTGGACGAAACTGCCGCCGCCCGCAAACCGGTGCTCCGCTGGAAACCGGGAAACTAACCCGCGCTTTTCAGGCGATCACGTGGAGTAGGGCCTTGGCCCTGCAATAAGACCATCAGGACAACGGCCTTCAGCCCGCCCTGCAAAAGCCGCAACGCGGCGCAAGATTGAAGCCCCGGGCGAAAGCCCGGGGTGGAAAAGCAGAAAATGAACCAGCCCTGAAAGGGCGGAAGCACCATCGGGTCAGACCCGACCCTCTCTTTACTTTTTACTTCTTCTCGCTGATATCCACCGCCGCGCGCGTGGTCTCCCAGTCCAGATGCATCACGCATGCGCTTCCCGTCTGATCAAAACCAATCGTGAAATTCTCCACCGGCGCTGGTAATTGCGAGACTCTCATGTCCGTTCGAACAAAGTCCTCTCCTTCACCCGGATACGGAATACCCCACTCACCGGTCTTCTTGCTGATGATCAATACCCACTTGTCCGCGTTGGGAAGGGTAAAGATGGTGTAACTGCCTGCGGGAACGTCTTTATCCCCGATCCTTAGATTCGTATCCGCAACCAGCGTGGTTGCCTCGTTTGCGCCGGTGCGCCACACTTCTCCGTACGGCACCAGGCCGCCGAAGATCTTGCGCCCCTTCGCGCGCGGGCTCGAGTAGTCGGTCTTGACGCTCTTGCCGTCGGTAAACTTGCATTGTGCCTGCGCCGCAGGGCTGGGACGCTTGCTCTGGTCCTGTTGCGCACAGGCCAGCAGGGTGAGTACAGGAAACAAAAGAGCCGTGAATGCAAGACGTTTTGACATGAAATCGTTCTCCTTGAGCATTTGAGATTCAACCGTAGCGTTGAGCTTCTGGCTTTTAGCTGCTGGCTTCTAGCTTTCCCAAAAACAGCCGGAAGCCAGCAGCTAGAAGCTAGAAGCCGTCTTCAGTTGCTAAATGCTTTGACGTAAGTCTTCAAAGTTGGATACCGCCCGGACGCACGCAATTATGCGCCACACAACCCACCCGCTACAATCAGGGCATGCCGGTATTCGACGAGAAACACGAGGAACTGGAACATTACGAGACCATGATGGGTGTCCCGCGCGGTCGCCTGGCCGTGACCATGGACATGATCACCGACGCCATGGCGCTGGTCGGACAACACGGCGTCTATTGCCAAAGCCAGCGCTGGCCGGGCAAGCCCGTGCTCGACATCCAGATTGTCATGAAAAGTCTGACCGACGCGAAAGAGCTGATCCAGAGTGTAATGGCGGAGCTGAGCAAGCAGGCATAACAGCGCGTCGGCTAGTCTTGGCGGGCTGCAGAAAAATACCGATTCTCTGCAACGTTCTGAAGGGTGCTCCCCGCCAGAGATCAGTTTCGGGAGGGCACGACTTCAGTCGTGCCGTAAAGCGCCACAACTCGGTCCGGCTTTAGCCGCTGTGGTTCGCGCCGGAAAGACCGTCCAAGGCAAAAATCTCGCGCGAGTCGCTGGGGCGGCCGAAATCGGTCAGCACCGAGAACGCGCCGAGTGCCGCCGGAAGCGGCAGTCCCAGTTGTTTGAGACGGACTGCAACGTCGCAAGTCAGAATGGCTCCCGCCGACGTGCCAAACATCCCGATGCCGTTCGGCTTGTAAGTTTTCAGCAATTCCTTGTACACGGTAACCACATCGTCGACTGCAGCTGGAAAAGGATTCTCCGGCGCCAGGCGGTAATAAGTGACACGACTTTCATCTTGGCCAGGTTCGCGAGGGGAATGCCCTCGATGCGGGCGCCCGAAGGGCCGCAGGCTGATCGCTGAAACTTACACTAGTAGCGGTGCTTTGCACCGCCTGACCGGGTCGGAGACCCGGTCCCACACGGACGGTGATGCCGCACTCCTACGCCAGCGTGTACTTTCCTCGCTCGATCATCTTCTGCGCGATCTCTTGCCGCAGCACGATCGTGTTGAACGGCTCGTGCTTCGCCAGGCGGCGCAGAATCGCCAGCTGTGCGCGCAACGTGTCGCCTTCGGCTGCTGCAGCGATAATTTTCTTGGCCGCGGCTTCGACCTTGTCCATCGCCTGCGAGAGATACACCCGCGTCATGGCAATGGGAAGGGTTGCTGCCGCTTCACCTTTGTTTTCCACCATCTTTTGCGCCCGCAGCACCGCAGATTCCATCGCATAGGTCTCAATAACGATGTCTGCGATCGCACCCATGACTTCCTGCTGGTCCTGAATCGCCTGCATGTATTTTTGCGTGGCGACTCCGGAGACAAACAGCCCGAGTTTCTTGGCTTGCGCCACCAGCTTACGTTCGTCCGCCAGAGGGCCTTCCAGCTCTTCGCCGACACTCGGCCCGGCGAGCACTTCATCCATCAACTTCTTGATGGCTGGCATCAGCGTCAACTGTCCCGACATGGCGCGTTTGAGCAGGAAGCCGGTAATGATCAGCCGGTTGATTTCGTTCGTGCCCTCGAAGATGCGGTTGATGCGGGCATCGCGGTAAGCGCGCTCCGCCGGATATTCCTCGACGAAACCGTAGCCGCCGTAGATCTGCATGGTCTCATCCACCACATAGTCGATCATTTCCGAGCCCCATACCTTTAGGATGGAGCATTCCACCGCGTACTCCTCGATCGCCTTGCGCGTTTCTTTGGCGGCATCGGGTCTGGATTTGTCGACCTCAGCCAGAGCCACATCCATCATGCCTACCGTGCGATAGACCAGTGCCTCGCCGACGTAAATCAACGTTGCCATGTTCGCCAGCTTCTCACGCACCAAACCGAAATCAGCGATCACTTTGCTGAACGCCTTGCGCTGCTTGGCATAGGCGATGGCATTTTCCAGCGATACCCGCGCTCCGCCGACGCACATCGCACCCAGCTTGAAGCGCCCGATGTTCAGGATGTTGAAAGCGATCGTGTGCCCTTTACCGATTTCGCCCAGCAGGTTTTCCACCGGAACCTTGCAGTCGTTGAGAATCAGGGGACAGGTGGAAGAGCCGCGGATGCCCATCTTGTGCTCTTCCGCTCCTACAGAGAAGCCGGGAAAGTTCCTCTCAATCAGAAACGTGGTGAATTTTTCACCGTCAACTTTGGCGAAGACTGTGAACAGGTCGGCGAACCCGGCGTTGGTGATCCACATCTTCTCGCCGTTCAGGATGTAGTGCGTGCCATCGGGCGAGAGTTGTGCACGGGCGCGGCAGTGGAGGGCGTCAGACCCCGACGAAGCTTCCGACAAGGCATAGGCGCCGACAATTTCCCCCGCCGCCAGCCTGGGTAGATATTTCTTCTTTTGCTCTTCCGTACCGAAATACACGATGGGTAACATTCCAATACCGCTGTGCGCACCCCAGGTGGTGGCAAAGCCGGCATATTTTGCGATATTGTCGGCGATCACTGCGGCCGTAACTTTGTCCATTTCCAGGCCGCCGTACGCTTCCGGGACCTCCACTCCGCTCAGGCCCAGGTCGCCGGCCTTTTTCAGCAAACTGCGACTGATAGAAAAGTCCTTGTGCTCGATCTTTTCGGCGTTCGGGAGAATTTCGTTGACCGCAAACTCCTCCGCCGTCTGCCCGATCAGCTGATGCTGCTCGGTGAAGTCTTCGGGCGTAAAAACTTCATCAGGCTTGCGTTGTTCAAGAAGAAAACTGCCGCCGGAGACTTTGGTGGCGGGAATTGCTGTTGTGGTAGCCATAGGAAACCTCTCTAAATCATCTAGGACACAAAGATTACCGGGAAGCGCCATCTCATTCTTGCAGCTAACGCTTTTCCAAATATTTTCTTAAAAAGTTGACTGAACAATCGTCCAAATTACTGGACGACAGTTCTATACCACAAATCCAAGAATTCCTCAGTGATCCTCTGCACCCTCCGTGGCTAAAGCCTTTCGAAAATCCCCGCCGCTCCCATGCCCCCGCCAACGCACATGGTCACCATCCCGTAACGCGCGTTGCGTCGCTTCAGTTCGCGAATGACTGTGGCCGTCAGCTTCGCCCCGGTGCAGCCCAGCGGATGTCCCAACGCGACCGCTCCTCCGTTCGGGTTTACTCGTTCAGGATCGAGGCCGGCTTGCTTGATCACGCCCAGCGCCTGCGCGGCGAAAGCTTCGTTCAACTCGATCACTTCAATGTCGGAGAGTTTAAGTCCTGCGAGCTTGAGCGCCTTCGGAATGGCATACACTGGACCCAGCCCCATCTCCTCAGGCAAGCATCCGGCGGTGGCAAAAGAAACGTAACGGGCGAGAGGCTGAATGCCCAGCGCCTTGGCGCGCTCGGCGGACATAACGACTGTCGCGGCCGCGCCGTCCGAGGTCTGCGAGGAGTTACCCGCCGTCACCGTTCCCTTGGCATGAAATACCGGCTTCAGCGCGAGCAAAGCTTCAAGCGAGGTATCAGGACGCGGGCCTTCATCTACTTTGAAAACAATTTCCTGGCGCTTGGGTTTCGAGCCGTTGGGCGTCGTGAAACTGACCGGAACCGGCACCGTCTCATCGGTAAACTTGCCCGCCTGGATCGCTGCCAGCGCTTTCTGATGACTGCGCAGCGAGAATTCATCTGCCTCCTGGCGTGTGATCCCAACGCGCTGCGCCACTCGCTCGGCGGTAAGACCCATCGTGAGGTAGGAATCAGGATAGTGTTCCACCAGCCAGGGGTTGGGAGAAATCTTATGTCCACCCATCGGGATCATGGACATGGATTCCGCCCCGCCTGCCAACATGATTTCCGCGCCACCACTCATGATGCGTTCGGCGGCCATCGAGATCGCCTGCAATCCGGAAGAACAAAAACGGTTAATGGTGATCGCTGAGACCTCGATCGGAAGCCCGGCGCGCAACGAAGCGACGCGGGCCACGTTCCCGCCCTGCTCCGCTTCCGGCATAGCACAGCCCAGGATCACATCTTCAATTTCTTTGGGATCGACCTGCGGCACGCGTTCGAGCGCGCCCTTCATGGCGATGGCGGCAAGTTCATCGGGACGGGTCGCGCGCAGCGTACCCTTAAAAGCGCGTCCCACAGGAGTACGGACAGAAGAAACAATGACGACATCTCTCATAACAGGTTCCAATCGTAGATCAAGCTCAGTCTAGCACTCGGCATCCACGAACCGCCGAGACGAAGCCAACAGCCATTAGATGTGAACCACGGATGCGACGCTTCAGAGGAGGCAGCTTCTGAGGGCTCGGAGCCGGGGGCTTGCTACCGCCGAATACCCAACTGAAACAGTAGCGCATTTTCCACCGCAGTCATATCCGTGTTGTCAAGGCTTCCAAGCTTGGTGCGCAACCTCTGTTTCGAGGCGGTCATAACTTGGTCACCCATGGCCTTTCGCGGTTCGCCGTTTAGTGTAACTACCGCTTCGCCAGGATAGACCTTGGAGGTTTGACTGGTCAGTGGTATCACAATAACGCGATTGAGCACTGTGTTTGCGGCATTGTTGCTGATGATCAATGCGGGGCGAGTCTTTTGAGTCTCACCGCCAATCGAGGGATCGAAAGCGACCCACCACACCTCACCCCTGCGTGGATGCATCGCTAATCAGTCCTTCGCTCCAATCTTCCGCTTCCGCTTCGCGTTCCGAATCGCTTGCCATTTCTCGATATCGCTCCAGCAGTCCATTGGGCCCGCTCATACTGACTTCTTCCACTTTTTCAAGAATGACTTTTTCGAGTTCTTCGGGCAAAAGGAACCATGTCGCATTCCCCCGAGATTGAGGATTGCCGATTCCCGGCCCGTCTTTCGATCCGTTCCATCGGATCCCGATTCTCTCGGACCCTTCCCATTCGACTCGAGCCACGGACCATCCGCCACTGCCCGTACTGTGCAGAATCTCGACCGACCGAACAGATGTCCTGGGAGCTAAGACGGTGGCAGGCTCGATGTAGGCCATACGTACCTCGTAACTCACAATAATACATCACATCATACATAGTGGCAATACGTACGATGACGTGTGCAGTCTAGCGTCTTCCTTGATGGATGCTCTCAATTCCTCAATGTCTTCCCCGTCTTCAGCGTGTATTGAATTCTCTCCTGCGTCTTCCGTTCTCCGCACAACGATTTGAATGCTTCGCGCTCCAGATCGAGCACATACTGTTCACTTACCGCCGTGCCTGAAGTCACGTTGCCGCCGCATAACACTTCCGCAACTTTGGTGGCGATCTTGACCTCGTGATCGGTGATGTACTCGCCCTGGCGCATGATGTGCACGCCCATCTTCAAGGCAGCCAGAACGTTTTCACCGGGCGCGGGGATGTCGGTGCGTGGCTGCGGAGGCTCGTATCCGCCGCGGACCAGTTCCAGGGCGCGGGCTTTGGCGTCTGCCAGGACGCGCTCACGGTTCATGCTGATGCTGTCGGAATCATGAAGGAAGCCCAGTCCGCGGGCTTCGTGAGCGGAAGTCGCTACTTTGGCAGTGGCAACGGTCTCGAAGGCCCTTTTCATGGCTTCCAGCAGTTCAACGGATTCACCTCTCCCGCCCGGACGAATCGTCGCCGCGCTGTCCACCGCACGCAGCAACATTTCCTTGCAGCCGCCCCCACCCGGCAGCAGGCCGACACCGACTTCCACCAGCCCGGTGTAGAGTTCGGCGTGAGGCTGGCGCGCGGCCGCATGCAGGGAAATTTCAGTGCCGCCCCCGAGGGTGAGGCCAAACGGCGCTACCACCACCGGTCTGGGGGAGAACTTGATGGCTTGGGTCATCCCCTGGAACTGGCGAATGGCCAGATCGACCTCGTCCCACTCTTCTTCCTGAACGGACATGAGCAGCAGCATGACGTTCGCGCCGACGGAAAAGTTATCCGCGTCATTGGTGATGACGAAGGCGTCGAACGGATTGCCGAGTCCGTCAGTTTTTAGGCTTTGAGTAATGAGACTGACAATGTCGCCGCCCAGCGAATTCATCTTGGAGTGAAACTCGATGCAAGCAACGCCGTCGCCGAGATCGACCAGCGATGCGCCCGCGTTCTTCTTGACCACTCCGTTGGATTTCTTCGCCACCTCCACCGACCAGACGCCGTCAGGAACTTTCACCGGCTGATAGTTCGTAGACCGCAGATCAAAATAGACGCGGCCGGAGGCGCTCTTGGGATCGTCCAGGTACCATGACTTCTTGCCCGCCGCCAGCAGTTGTTCGACATTAGGCGCAATCGGGCGGCCCTCTTTCTTCATGCGGGCGACGGTGGTCTCGACTCCGGCCGCGTCCCACAGCTCGAAGGGGCCGAGCTTCCAGTTAAAGCCGAGGCGCATAGCCCGGTCGATCTCGACCACGGTATCGGAAATTTCGGGGATACGATTGGCGGAATAGGTCCAGAGTTCGGAGAGTGCAGACCAGAGAAACACGCCGGCCTTGTCGTTTTTCTGCGGGCTGCCTTCGAGTCCCAGCAGCATGCGGACGCGCGCGCCCGGGTCCTCGATATTTTTGGCCATATCCAGTGCGGGGAATTTTGGCTTCTTGACCGGTTGGTACTCAAGCGTCTTCCAGTCAAGGGCGAGCCGTTCTTCTTTGCCACCCGCCTCCCGCCCCGCACTTTTCTTGTAAAAACCGCCTTTGGTTTTGTCGCCCAGCCATTTGCGCTGCAGCATCTGGCGGAAGAAATCGGGGAGGTCGAGATCGCTGCGTTCGTCACCGTGCGCGGGCGAATCGCCAGCGGCCACACGAGCATTGGCGACCACGTGGCCCAGGATGTCGAGCCCAACCAGGTCGATGGTGCGAAAAGTAGCTGATTTCGGCCACCCGACGGCATCGCCGGTGAACGCGTCCACATCTTCAATCGAGAGGTCCATCTCCTGCATTAGGCGGATGATGTTGAGCACGGAAAACGTCCCGATGCGGTTGCCGATGAAGTTGGGCGTGTCCTTGGCCAGCACTACGCCTTTACCGAGTTCAACGTCGGCGAAGTGGGCAACGGCATCCATTGCTGCCCGATCTGTTTCCGGCGTGGGGATGAGTTCCAGCAGGCGCATGTAGCGCGGCGGATTAAAAAAATGTGTGCCAAACCACGAACGGCGAAACTCGTCGGAGAATCCTTCGGCAATCTTTGCCACGGGCAGGCCGCTGGTGTTGGTGGTGACGATCGTTCCCGGCTTGCGGATGGCTTCCACTTTCTTCAACAGCCCACGCTTGATGTCCAGGTTTTCAACTACGGCTTCGATGATCCAGTCCACTTCAACCAACCGCTTGAGGTCGTCGTCGAAGTTGCCCACCGTGACCAGGCGCGCGAGCCCGGGTTCGAAGAAGGCGGCCGGCTTGGACTTCTTTGCCGCTTCGAGCCCGGCAGACGCGATTTTATTGCGTGCGGGGCCGTCGGCATCTGGCGGGACGATATCGAGCAAATAGCTGGGGACGCCGGCGTTGGCAAAGTGGGCGGCAATACGTGCGCCCATGGTTCCGGCGCCAAGAACCGCGATTTTATGTATGCGTTTCATGACTCATCATTCTACAGGGGAAGCACGGACGGATGAGACGCAGTCCGCCCCTGTTTTCTCGGCGTCCTCTGTGGTTGGAATTCGAATTCTGCTATGGCAGTTTATCTATTGCCCACTCATTCTTGCCAGTCAGGACAACAACAATCTCGGATTTCTGTGGACGATCCGACTTGTTTATAGCGGAACTGGATGAGAAAAGAGTGATCGGGAAGGCGTAGCGTCCCGGCTTCAGTTTCTTCCCGCGGGCGATCTCGTATGCGGTGTCGGATCCGGAAGACGAAGAAAAGAACGATTCCAGGCGATCCTCCGAGCTGAGATCCTTTGCGGCATCGGTCAACATCAGAAGACCGGTTTCATGATCCTGGTTTTGCCAGGCCTGTAGAAAACGGTTGGCCGCGGCCAGGGCGGACACATAGCCCGGATCGGACCCTGTCGAAACGGCTGGAGCAACCCTGGTCTTGGACGCGGCTGATGCGAACAAGATTGCAAACAAGACAGCCAAAATCAGGAAGGCAAGATGCCTGCCCCGTATTCGCAGGAAGGCGGGCATTCCCCCTAAATGTTCGAAAGTCACAATTCATTATCTATGACGCCCCGCTCTGCTCCAAGACACCAACCAGGTTCTCTCCGGTTATGCCTCCGAATCATGAGATAGCCTTGGCCAGCAGGAAGGCCGCGGTCGCCGCGAGACCGCCGATCACGACCGTCTGCAATGCGCTGCGCATGGGGCCGGTGCCGGTGTAGCGGCCTTTCAGGTAGCCAAAAATGCCCAACGCGGCGAGCGTCACGGCGGCGGAGTAGGCCAGCCCATGCACCGCGCTGGAGAGCAGAATGTAAGGTGAAAGAGGAATCATGCCGCCCGCAATGTAGGAACCGGCAATGGTGACAGCGCTGGTGACCGCGCGGCGCGGGTCCGGCTCTTCCAGGCCAAGTTCGAAGCGCATCATGAAGTCCACCCAGGCATCCGGACGCCGGCTGAGCGCTTCCACCACCGGCGTGCTTTCATCCTGGGTCATGCCGTAGGCCTGAAACACGCGGTTGACTTCCGCCATCTCTTCCTCGGGAATTTCCTTGATCTCGCGATATTCGCGTTCACGCTCCTGCTCGTAGTGTTCGGCATCGCCGCGGGCGGCGAGATAGCCGCCCAGGCCCATGGCGATGGAACCGGCAGCGATTTCCGCCAGCCCGCCCACCACGATCAACCGGGTGTTCTGCACCGCGCCCGAGAGTCCGGCGGCAAGAGCAAAGGGTACGGTAAGACCGTCGGCCATGCCGATGACAACGTCCCGCACAAAATTGGTGGCCATGAAATGGGTTTCGACATGTTCGCCATGCGGCATGGTCAAACCTCCGGATGAGTTTTCAGAAATTGCAGGGCGCGTTTTACCATATCCCGCTCACCCCGGTAAGCGAGTTTACGGGGAGCTTCGTCAAGCGAAATCCAGGCCGCGCGTTTAACCTCGACCCGCATTTCAGGAGCAAGGTCGTCGATAACGCCGGAGTCATAGCGCAGCAGGAAAAAAGAAACGATCTTGAAGACCCGTTGCCGGTCTCCCCAGGATCGGACGTAGACGTACTTGATGTCCCCCAGCTTGGTTACCGGGGTCGCGATCAGGCCGGTCTCTTCGCGAACCTCGCGCAGCGCCGTCTGCTCCGGCTTTTCGCCCGGATCCAGCAGCCCCTTGGGCAAAGCCAGTACCAGTTTTTGTGAAGTTTTTCGGGCTGGACGTGTCGAGGCGGCCTCGATTTGGGGCTCGATGACGGCCAGTTTCCAGCCTTCTTCAGCCCTTTCCACCACCACGCCGCCCGCGGAAATCTCCCGAACCATGGCCCTCAAGTTAGCAGGATTACTGGAGTTAGTCACGGGAGCTTGAGGGCTAGCTCTTCCATCTGGGGGTAACCATGACCGTCTGACCGACGTGCCTGGAACTCTTCGCCAGAAGCTGGCATCTTAGTTGCTAGCCAGGGTTACTGGGGTAGTGGGCAAGCCGGGAGAAATGAGGTTCCGGTGAAGAGTCTAGACAGGATCATTCGTTCGGTACAGGCCTTCGGACGCGGCCTCACGGGGATTGCCGGGCAGGAGCAGGCCCCAGGCTCCACAGGCATTGGCCTGGCGCTTGGCGGCGGCTTCGCTCGTGGCATCGCTCATATTGGTGTCCTGAAGGTCCTCGAACAGGAAAACATTCCTATCAGTCTGGTCGCGGGTACAAGCGTGGGAGCGCTCATTGGGGCAGCCTATTGCAGCGGCGTCACCATTCCCGAGTTAGAGCAAATGGCGACGCGCGTACGCTTTAAACACTTTGCCCGCTGGACCCTGTCGCGCTACGGATTTGCCAGCAATGAGCGCATGATCAAGTTTTTGAGCAGCATTCTGAAGGTCAACACATTCGAAGAACTGCTGATTCCCCTGGCGGTCACGGCCACTGATTTTTCTACCGGTCAGGGCGTGGTGTTTCAGTCCGGACCGCTGGTAGATCCGGTGCGCGCCAGCTGTGCCTACCCGGGGATGTTTCTGCCGGTGAAAATTCGCGGACGCCTACTCGTGGATGGCATGCTGGCCCACGCCGTCCCAACCGTTCCCTTGCGAGAGATGGGAGCTGAGCGCGTCCTGGCCGTGCATCTGAAGGGAAATTGGGCGAACGGCGACGCCGGCCCGCGACATCTGTTCGACGTGATCGGCCAGTGTTTTGCAATTGCCCAGGAGATGAATTGCAGCATGTGGAAGGCGGCTGCCGACCTGGTGATCGATCCTGACGTCAACGGATTTAAGTACGACGATTTTGAGCGCTCCGCCGACCTGATTCGCGCCGGGGAAGTCGCAGCCCGTGCGGCACTACCCGAAATCCGTAAGTGGATACAGCAGCCGGAGCCAGGTCGAAAGCCGCAGCCGACACGCCTCACCCAGCCGGCAGCCGTCGTGGCAAAGTAAGCATCCCGGGGGCTGAGAACAGAGAACCAATAACTGACAACTGATTACTTCATCACTCCGGGTCAAGCAGCACCGTCTGTAATTGCCAAATCAGTCATCAAGACCGCGGCCCTTTCGGACCGCCCGACGGGTCCCTTCGACTTTTACTCAGGGCAGGCTCCGACCCGGTCCCACACAATCACAAGCAGTCCACACAAACCAAATGAGGGCGGCAGTCGATGGCTGAGAGCTGATGTCTGAGAGCTGACGGCTGATTTACTTCATCACTCCGCGCGCGGCAATCCCAATATTGTCGCGCGAAGTGTTCTTCACCAGGTACATCATTTCGTCAGCCTGGCGAATGATTTCGCGCGGAGTCTTGGCGTCGTGCGGATAGGTAGCCACACCGATCGAGGCGCGAACGTTCAGATTGAGTCCTTCTTCCTGGCAGAACATGCTGGTGCGCAGGCTGTCGCGCAGGCGCTTGGCTACCACCAGGGCGGCATCTTTGCCGGTTTGCGGCAGCAGGATCACAAACTCGTCCCCGCCATAGCGGAAGGCATAGTCGATCAAACGGAGCTGAGCCTTGATCAGATAGCCGATCTCCATCAGAAGCTTGCTTCCGATCAGGTGCCCGTGGGTGTCATTGACCTGCTTGAAGTGGTCGAGATCGATGAACAGTACGGTGAACTCGTAGCCGTAGCGCGCCGAGCGGTAGACTTCGGTTTCCAGCGTCTTGTAGAGATGGCGGGCATTGTACAGGCCGGTGCAATCGTCGGTGATGGTGAGTTCCTGAATCTTCTCCACCGAGCGCGCGTTTTCGATGGCGATCGCCGCGTAATCGCAGATCGACTGTAGGAAAAATGATTCCTGATCGGTGAAGTTTTCCATCTTTACATTCACCAGCTGAATGACGCCCAGAACCCGCAGCTTGGAGCGCAGGGGCACGCAGATGATGGAACGGGTCTCCCATTTGGTCATCTCGTCGATGCGCTTGGCGAAGCGCGCGTCGGTGTACACGTCGGGCACCACTACGCGCTCCCCATGCTTGGCGACCCAACCGGCAATTCCTTCACCGACTTTGAGTCGCACGTTCTTCAGCGCTTCCGCAGCCTTGCCTACGACGATCGCGAAATAGAGTTCGTCGCGCTCCTCATCCACCATGAGCAGGGACCAGTTGTCGGGGCGAAAGTATTCCGCCATCTTTTCCATGATGGTCTGCAGGATGGAATCGAGGTCAAGGGACGAAGTCAGGGCCTTGGCCACATCATGAAAGATGTTCAGTTCCTGAGCCTTGCGGTCAGCGCCGGACGTGGCCTTGGTCATCAACTGCAGTCCTCGATGGAGACAGGAGTGCTGAAATTATATGCGGCAGCGGAAAGCAGCCGCAATCAACCTTAGTAACCTGAACCCACGAAGCCACGTACCAGATGGACATAACCCCGGCTCCAGACGCCGAAATGGCATTCGAACTCGTTTAATACTACGGTTCTCGCTCACATCCAAATTTCTGAGCCGGCAGGCCATGATTAACATATATTTATCTTTAGACCCAACCAATCAACTCTGTTGGTCTATGTGCGCGGGCGGCTAGATAGTGGGAGACGTCAGGTGGAATCATTCGGCGCGCGGTTGAAGCGGGAACGGGAGCAGCGCAAGATCACATTGGACGAGATCGCTCTCTCCACCAAGATCGGCACCCGCTTTCTGACTGCTCTTGAGGAAGAGCAATTCGACCAGCTTCCCGGCGGCATCTTCAACAAAGGTTTCGTAAAGGCATACGCGCGATACCTGGGGATTAATGAAGACCAGGCGGTTGCCGATTATGTGGCCGCCAGCCAGACCACGCTACCCGAGCCTAGCCCGGAGGAGAGTCCCGAACTCGCAGTCATGGCGAGCCGTGTGCCGGAAATCGACGCGAGCCCGGTCACCGGCCTCCCCTGGGGATTGTTCGCGACCGTGCTCCTACTCGTGGCCTTCGGCCTGGCGATTTGGGGTTTCTATTCGCGGGACAAGTCGGCAAAGCCCGACCCCGTAGTTCCGGCGACGGTCGAAGCCAAGAGCTCCACGCTGGCACCCGAGAATATCGCGCAAGCCGCGCCGTCCCGGGCTGCCGCGCCGGAATCGGGCAGTCCATCGGCGGTTTCTTCCACACCACCGGCGGCGCATGAAACCTCGGCGCCAGCGTCACCGCAGGCCGCATCGAATCCGGGGGCCTTTCTCGTTCAGATCAAAGCGCGTGAGGACTCGTGGGTGGCAATCAGTGCGGATGGACGGGAAATCATGCAGGATACCCTCTCCGCATCGGAGCAGAAGTCGATTGGGGCTCGGGAAGAGGTCGTTATCAAGACGGGAAATGCAGGCGCCCTCGATATCTCCTTCAATGGCAAGAAGCTACCGTCACAGGGCGCCTACAACCAGGTGAAGACGCTCACCTTCGACCCAAACGGCCAGCGGCCGTAGGCGGTCGTTGGCCAGTGGTCGTTAGTCGTTGGCCCTTGGCTCTTGGTCGTTGGCAAAAACCGCAAAATGACCGCTTTGGATTCTAATCGTTCGGGCTCGGCCAAGGACCCAGGGGTGAAAGAGCCAACGACCAACGACCAACAACCGACTTACCGTCTTTTACCGTTCGACTCCCGTCATTTACCATCCAAATGCAGGCAGTTCCCGGTGGCTGGAAGTAATCCGCTGCCAGGGCCAAAATCATTGCGTCCCGGCCCCTTCTCTGCTATTTTTTTAGTGGCTGCAAAATGCTCATTTATAGGCTGTTTTGTTCTGTGCCCCCCTCCAGAGCCTAACGTCCAGATTGCAAAGAAGGAGAAGCCGATTGTCATCCCAGAACCGTTATCTTTTTACCTCGGAGTCCGTGACCGAGGGCCATCCCGACAAGATCGCCGACCAGATTTCCGACGCCATTCTTGACGCTTGCCTGACCGAAGACCCGGTTAGCCGCGTGGCCTGTGAGACCCTGACCGCCACCGGATTGGTAGTCATCGCCGGTGAAATTACCACCAAGGCTTATGTGGACTTCCAGTCGCTGGTTCGGGGCACGATTTCGTCCATCGGCTACAACAACGCGTTGTACGGTTTCGACTCCAATACCTGCGCCGTCATCTCCAGCATCAACAAGCAGTCGGGTGACATCGCCATGGGCGTGGACACCGGCGGCGCCGGCGACCAGGGAATGATGTTTGGTTATGCCTGCAACGAGAATGCAGAGCTGATGCCGACCCCGATTTCGCTGGCCCATAAGCTGACCATGCGGCTCGCCGAAGTCCGGAAGCATGGCCGCCTTCCCTACCTGCGTCCCGATGGCAAGTCCCAAGTGACAGTGGAATACGACAAGAACCACAAGCCGCAGCGCGTCGACGCGGTCGTTATTTCCACGCAACACTCCGAAACCGTCGGCAACGAAGAACTGCGCAGCGACATCCTGAAGCACGTCATTCAGGCAACCATTCCCGCCCGCCTACTCGACGAAGATACCAAGTACCACATCAATCCCACCGGCCGCTTCGTAATCGGTGGACCCATGGGCGACACCGGCCTGACCGGACGCAAAATTATCGTCGATACCTACGGCGGCATGGGACGTCACGGAGGCGGCGCCTTCAGCGGCAAAGACCCGACCAAGGTGGATCGCTCCGCAGCCTACATGGCGCGCTACATTGCCAAGAACATTGTAGCCGCCGGCTTGGCTGACCGCGTCGAGGTTCAACTGGCCTACGCTATCGGCGTGGCTGATCCAGTGAGCATACTGGTCGACACTTTCGGCACCTGCAAAGTGGATCCGGATACGATTCCCGACCTGGTGCGCGCGCATTTCCTGCTGACCCCAAAAGGCATTATCGAGTCGTTGAAATTGCGCCGGCCGATCTACTGCAAGACCGCAGCCTACGGACACTTTGGCCGGAACGATCCCGACTTTACCTGGGAAGCCACCGACAAGGCAGCCAAGCTGGCCAGCGACGCCGGCCTGCGTGAAACGGTCGGACAGGGTGTCCGGAAATAACTCTTGTAACCACTGCGGGCGCGAGGGGCGATTAAAAAAACGAATCCGGTGATTTCCTTCGTGTTACTTCGTGTACTTGGTGGTTCAATATAAGTTCGTTCATAATTTCAATAACGCACGCGCCACAGGAGAGGTATGTCAACAACACCGACGCAAGTGAATTGTGACGTAAAGAACTTGGACTTCGCCGATCTCGGCAAAAAGCGGATTGACTGGGCCAACCAGTCCATGAAGGTTCTGCAGATCATCCGCAAGGAATTCATCAAGAACCAGCCGCTGAAGGGCATCCGCGTTTCCGCCTGCCTGCACGTAACCGCCGAGACCGCGAACCTGGCCATCTGTCTGCGCGATGGCGGCGCCGATGTCGTACTCTGCGCCTCCAATCCTTTATCCACACAGGACGACGTGGCCGCCAGCCTGGTGCGCGACCACAACATTCCCGTCTTTGCCATCAAGGGCGAGGATAACGACACCTATTACAGCCACATCCTGGCCGCCATCGATCACAAGCCCCACATCACAATGGATGACGGCGCCGACCTCGTGACTCTGCTGCACACCAAGCGTCAGGACGCTCTCGAGGGCGTGATCGGCGGCACCGAGGAAACCACGACGGGCGTGATTCGTCTGCGCGCCATGGCAAAAGAAGGCGTGCTGCGTTTTCCTATCGTTGCGGTCAACGACGCCGACACCAAGCACCTGTTCGACAATCGCTACGGCACCGGCCAATCCACCATTGACGGCATCATCCGCGCCACCAACTTCCTGCTGGCAGGATCGAAGTTCGTCGTCGCCGGTTACGGCTGGTGCGGACGAGGCCTGGCCAGCCGGGCTCGCGGCGCCGGCGCCGAAGTGATCGTCACCGAAGTCGATCCCACAAAGGCGTTGGAAGCACACATGGACGGCTTCCGCGTCATGTCCATGACCGAGGCCGCCCGCCTGGGCGACGTATTCTGCACCGTCACCGGCAACAAGAGCGTGCTGACGAAAGATCACTTTGACGTCATGAAAGACGGCGCCATCATCTCCAACTCCGGTCACTTCAACGTCGAGATCGACATCGTGGCCCTGGAAAAGATGTCATCTTCCAAGCGCACCACACGCACTTCGGTCGAAGAATATTCGCTCCGCGATGGACGCAAGATCAACCTGCTGGGCGAAGGCCGCCTGATCAACCTCGCCGCCGCCGAAGGCCATCCGCCGTCAGTGATGGACATGAGCTTCGCCGACCAGGCTCTCTCCGCCGAATTCATGGTGAAGAACTACAAAACTCTAGAGAAGCGGGTCTACAAAGTTCCCGACGATCTGGACAAGCGCGTCGCCAAATTGAAACTGGAGTCAGTCGGAATCAAAATCGACAAGCTGACGCCGGAGCAGGAAGAATACCTGGCAGGTTGGAGCGAGGGAACGTAGCTTCTCGCCATCCCTGTAGCGCCTTGTCATCCTGAGGAAGCGGAGCCCTTGGCAAAGCGAAGGGCTCTTGACGAAGGACCTATGCATTTTTCGGCTAATATCGGTGCCGGACATACCAGCCTTCACTCAGGTCTTTCCATTCCGGATTCCTCGAAACAATTAGCGCTATCTTCTTCATCCGGAGCAATCCCTTAATCTGCTTTTCGCGCCCAATCGCGGCACGCACATCTCCGAAACGCTCAAAGTAAGCCAGCCGACCAATCTTATAGCACGCGGCGAATTCCCCCTTGATACCGTGCTTGTGTTCAAACACCCGCCTCTCCAGATTTCCGGTCACGCCTGTGTACAGAGTCTTCGAGCGGTTCGCCATGATGTACACGTAGTAGAAGTCTGGCTGGGAATGCACAGGTCCTTCACTTGCTTTCGTCGCGCTTCGCAGGACGAAAGACTGCGTTCAGGATGACAAATATGCGGGGAGGATTTTCGCCTTCACAGGCGCCCTGAGATGTTGTGATAAATTCAAAACACTCATGAAAGACGTTGCCTCCTGGGCATTGAACATCGCCACGCTTCGCGGGGCATCCTATGCCGACGTTCGCCTGGCTGACGATCGCCACCGCGCCCTTTCCACCAAAAACAGCAAAGTCGGCGGGGCTTCGGTTTCGGAGTCGATGGGTTTTGGAGTGCGCGTTATCGCCGACGGGGCCTGGGGATACGCCGCCTCGGACGATATGAGCCGGGCCGGCGTTGAAGCCACAGCCGCGTGCGCTCTCGAAATTGCAAAAGCATCTTCGCGGGTGAAGCAGCGCGAAATCAAGCTGTCGCCCGAGAAGCCGGCTACCGCCGATTGGACATCGCCGTTCCGGATCGATCCTTTCTCTACCTCGGTCGAACAGAACCTTGAACTGCTGCTCAAGATCGATTCGGAGTTGCGCTCGGTGCAAGGCGTTACGCTGGCCGAGACGAATATGAACTTCCGTCGCGAGGAAATATGGTTCTTTTCCTCCGAAGGCGCCGACATTCATCAGACGAAATACACCACGGGAGTTGGCTACGCCGCGCATGCTTTTGCGGGGAGCGAAATCCAGAAGCGATCCTATCCAAATTCTTACGGCGGGCAGTGGCAGAACAAGGGCTACGAACTGGTCGAGGAGTTAAAGCTGCTGGAAAACGCGCGCCGGGTGGGCGAAGAGGCGGTAGTGCTGCTGAAAGCCGACAAGTGCCCCGAGGGTGTGTTTAACATCATCCTCGATAGCTCGCAGCTCGGGCTGCAGATTCACGAGTCGGTGGGGCATCCCATTGAACTCGACCGCGTCCTGGGCATGGAAGCGAATTTTGCGGGAACATCCTTCCTGACATTAGAAAAGCTGCGCACTCTCCGCTACGGCAGCGACCTGGTAAACATCGTCGCCGACGCGCGCCAGGAGCACGGCCCCGGTCTCGGCACCTTCGCCTTCGACGACGAAGGCGTGCCCGCGCAGTGCACTCCGATCATCACCAACGGCCTGTTCACCGGATATCTGAGTTCGCGTGAGACCGCGCACACCATCGGTGCCAACCGCTCCGGCGGAACCCTGCGCGCGGAGTGCTGGAACCGGCTGCCCATCATCCGCATGACCAATGTCAGCATTCTTCCCGGCGAAAAGCCGCTCACCCGCGAGCAATTGATTGCGTCAACCGACTACGGCATTTACATGGAAACCAATCGCTCCTGGTCGATCGACGATAAGCGCTACAACTTCCAGTTCGGCTGCGAAGCAGGATGGGAAATCAAGAACGGCAAGCGCACGCGCATGCTGAAAAACCCATCCTACAGCGGCATCACTACGGAGTTCTGGAACTCGATGGATGCCATCTGCTCGCGCGATGAGTGGACGCTCTGGGGCACGCCGCACTGCGGCAAGGGCCAGCCGCAACAGGTCATGGGCACAGGACATGGAGCGTCACCCGCAAGGTTCCACAACATAAAGGTGGGGACTGCCTACAAGGGAACATGAAAGTGGGTGCCCCGTCCTCGTCTCTCCGGTTTTTGGAGAGACAGGGCGGGGCTTTTGCTGAATGCTAAACCAAGACCAGGCCGCCGGCATCTTCGAACGAATCCGAAAGCACTCCACCGCCGACGAAGTGGAGGTCCTCTTCTATGGTGGAAAAAGCGCTCTCACGCGTTTTGCCAACAACGTCATTCATCAGAACGTCGCCGAGGAAAATTATTCTGCCTCGGTGCGCACCGTGTTCGCCGGTCGCACCGCTAGGGCAACAAGCAACAAACTCGACGACGAAAGCCTGAAGCGCGTTGTGCTGGCATCAGAGAGCCTGGCCAAGGTTCAGCACCCTGATCCCGATTTGTTGCCCATGCCGAGCGCGGGCGAGTCCCCCGCGACCACACGGACCAGCCGGTATTTTGGACAGACCGCAGCGCTGACTCCCGACCTGCGTGCCGAGGGCGTCAAGAAGATTGTCAGTGTTGCTACACAACACAAACTGACCACTGCCGGCATCTTCTCTGCTTCCGAATCGGTAGAGGGAGTTTTCAACTCGCGTGGCCTGGGGGCCTGGCATACCCAGACGTCTTCTGAAATTTCCATCACTATGCTGGCGGAAAATTCCTCAGGCTGGCAGAAAGCCAACTCACCCGACGTGAACCGGCTCGATCCCGCGCTGCTAGCGGACATTGCGGCGCGCAAAGCTATCGAGTCTGCGGGCCCGCGCGAAATTCCGCCCGGAAAATACACCGTCATTCTGGAACCGGCAGCGGTGCTGGACATGGTGGGCTTCATGTTTTTCGATTTTGGCGGGCTGTCGATTTTGGATCAGCGTTCGTTCCTGAACAATCGGGTGGGCACCCAAATCTTTGGCGCGAACATTGACCTTTGGGACGACGTCGCCCATCCCCTGCAGTCGGGCGCGCCGTTCGATGGTGAGGGCGTCTCCCGTCAGCCGGTGCACCTGGTGGAGAATGGCGTAGTCAAGCGCCTGGTGTACGCGCGCGCCACTGCGGAAAAGATGAAACAATCGGAGTACACGGACAAAGTCGGTCCCGTCGCAGCCACCGGACACGGCCTTCCGCTTCCCAACGAAATGGGTGAAGCGCCGATGAACATCGTATTCGGCAGCCCCGCTGAGCCGAAGACTGTGGATGAGATGGTTGCGTCCACAGAACGCGGCGTACTGGTCACGCGTCTCTGGTACATCCGCGAGGTCGATCCCTACGAAAAAATTCTCACCGGCATGACCCGCGACGGCACCTTTTATGTGGAGGGCGGCAAGGTCCGCCACGGCATCCTCAATTTCCGCTTCAACGAGAGTCTGCTTCACATGCTCTCGAATGTGGAAGCGATGGGAACTCCGGTGCGCGCCAGCGGCGAAGAATCTTTCGACATGGTGGCTCCGCCTATGAAGGTGCGGGATTTTAATTTCACAGAAGTAACGAAATTTTAGAAGCAGCCGTCAGCAGTCAGCCTGGTGATTCCAGATGTTCGTTGAGTCCCACTTGATTTTCAAGAGGCCGGCGAAGAGCTATTTCCCCTGAAGGCGCGCTTGGCTGAATGCTGAATGCAAATTGCTGATCGCTGACGGCTGAGCGCTGGTTCCAAAGACCGTCGTGCCGCCACCAGCACCCACACTTTCCCCCGCAATTCCATGATCCGCAAGGCTTTACGCCTACTAGTTCCATGACTTCCGTAACTTTTGCAGGCTGGTTCGCGGGTGTAATCTGCCTCACGTAATGTCGAATCACGGGCGATTTGCGGAAGACGGAAATCCCGGTACGGGGGCAGAGGTTCGCAAGGAACAGTCGCCGTCGGAGGCCGCCCTGACCCGATATCCAGAATCCGAGGCAAAGAAAGACGGTAAGAAAAAGGCCGGCTCCGCGCGTTATCCGGACATGCAAAGCGCGGTGCGCTTTCCCATTAAGCTGCCGATTTCGGTGAAATCCAAATCCGGCGCTAACACCGCGGAGACGCAGAACATATCCGCCAATGGCGTGCTATTTCAGGTGGATTCGGAAATGCCCATCGGTTCGCTGGTGGACTTCACCATTTCGCTGCCCGCGGACGTAGTGGGCGCGGAAGCCGATGTCCAACTCGATTGCCGTGGCCGGGTGGTGCGGAATTTTGAAGAAGATGGCCGCCGCGGAGTTGGCGTCGTCATCGATGAATACCGTTTTGAGCGCCGCTGAGCGCAAGGAAATTGATGGCAAGCATTCCCGTCAGCGTGGAAGATAATGTCGGACTGCCGCACGACAGCGACGGCCAGTTCATTCGCGTCATTGTGGCCGACACCCAGGCGATCTTCCGGGCTGGACTGCGAAAGATTTTTGCCCTGGAAGACGACATTCGAGTGGTGGGGCAATCCGAAACCCTGGCCCAGACGCTCTCCGCGGCCAAGAAATTTACCGCTGATATCCTCATATTTGAAGCCGCCCTCTCGCCCAATCCCGTGGAAGCAGTTTCTGATCTGATTCGGCAGACTCCAAACCTTCGCCTGGTAGTGGTAACTCAGGAACCCGACGAAGAACTTACCCTGGAACTGCTGCGCCGGGGAGCACACGGGATTGTTTCGCGTGATGTCGAACCGGAACTGCTGGTGGACTGCCTGCGCAAAGTCTCGGAGGGGCATCCCTGGCTGGACAGCCGCGGAACCCAGTGGGTGCTCGAAGCTTTCCGCACGCAAGGTGCGCGACCTGTGTCCGCCCGCCCCAAAGTACAACTGACCCCGAAGGAATCGCTCATCGTCTCCTGCGTAACCCAGGGCATGAAGAACAAGGAAATCGCCCTGCGTGTAGGCACCACCGAACAGGTGGTGAAGAATTATCTCCGCAAGGTGTACGACAAGCTGGGCGTGGCCGATCGTCTGGAGCTGGCCCTGTTCTGCCTGCACAACCGGGTGCTCGACGGAAGTGCAAAAGCGGCCGCTGCCGCAGCAGCGCCGTCCTCCGGAAACGGCAGTGCTCCCGGCGCGTTACCGGTCAGCACAGAAGAATCCCCAAAGATTTCGTAGCCGGATCAGTTCGCCGTTCTTCACTTCGCTGAAGTTTACTTTGCTGACCTTTACTTCGCTGATCTTTACTTCGGCGATCTTCAGTTCTCCGATCTCGAGTTCGCTGGTCAACGCTTCGCCGATCTTCGCTTCGCCGATCTGGAGTTCTGCCCGGTGCAAGTTGCGGTTTCCCCGCCGTGGGCCATAGAATCGAAGAGCAGGATTCTCGCGTTGCGCCCTGGCGCCACGCTTCCCGCAGCAAAACCCGCCTCAGGAGAGATGGCCGAGTGGCTGAAGGCGCACGCTTGGAAAGCGTGTTTACTCGAAAGGGTAACGTGGGTTCGAATCCCACTCTCTCCGCCATATTTTCAATCAGTTGCAGACAACGAAATCAGTCCGAAATCAGTTGGCTGGCGAAAGAGCCATCTTGGCCACTTTCGAGTTGGCCTGAGCCATCTCGTCCGTGACCACGTCCCCATAGATGTTGAGCGTCGTGCGAATGTCCGAATGCCGCATGAGCTTCTGTTGCACGGCAATCGGAGTTCCCGCGGCGTCCAGCCAAGAACGGTAGCTGTGACGGAGCGAATGCGTTCCGAACCTAGGAACGCCGGCTCTCACGGCCGCCTGCTGGAAAGATCTCCATACCCAGGGATAGGATATGGGCAATCGACCGATCTGGACAGGACTTGCAAAGATCCAATCGCTCTCGGATGCAAACGTTGTGGTCTGCCTCCAGGCGTTCATGACCTGGAGCATCTCAGGGTCTGCGGACACCTTTTGCTCGGACTCGGCCGTTTTGACACTTCCAACCCTCTGACGGACGATTCCTCGTTCGATCAGCAGTGTGCCGTTAAGC
>CAZGSU010000141.1:0-11919 GCA_964528615.1 uncultured Acidobacteriaceae bacterium
ACCATAGCTCGCGAGCCCGCTCGAGCCCTTCCGGACGGAATTGTTCTACCTCAAAGCCGCCATCCGCCAGCGCCGTGGCTGCCGAGTGCACCGCCGCTTGGATCGCGGGCTCGGGAGAACTGTATTCATCGTCCTGGTAAAAACCAATGCGCAGCCTGCGCGGCATGACCTGGGTTTCTGATACTGGGAAAACAGGCGAAGAGACGGGATCCCCAGGATCGTAACCTTCCGTGACCTCCAGCAACAGCCGCAGATCTTCGACCGAGCGGGCTATCGGTCCGACTACGCCGATCAGCGAAAAAGGGCCTCCGCAGGGCGGGTAATGTCCGGTGGCGGGAATTCGTCCGGGCGTGGGTTTGAGTCCGCAGATGCCGCAGAAATGTGCCGGAACGCGGATTGATCCTCCACCGTCACTCCCGATTCCTCCGGCGGACATGCCGCATGCAATTGCGGCTGCTTCGCCTCCGCTGGAGCCTCCAGACGTCCGCGCCAAATCCCATGGATTACTAGTGCGACCCTGCAGCTCATTTTCTGTATGGTAGGCCACGAGCGCCTCGGGCGTGCTCGTGTTGCCGACCACGATCGCGCCCGCGGCCTTCAGACGGGCCACCAGAGTTGCGTCGCGCGCGGCCAGGAATCCTGACCGCAGGCGGCTCCCCGCCTCGCAACGAAACCCTTGCACATCGATACAGGACTTAATGGTGATCGGGACTCCCAGCAGCGGCTTCAAGGAATCTCCCGCCATCAGCGCCGCTTCCGCGCGCCTGGCCTCATCTCGCGCTCTTTCTGCTTCCACACTGGCGAAGGCGTTTACCTTTGGATTGAGCTGCTCGATCCGGCGGAGGTAGGAGTCGATTACTTCTACAGGCGAGCATTTCTTATGATGAATCCATCGCGCCAGCTCCGAAGCTGAAAGCTCCGTCAAGCGCGGGCTGGACGAGCCGCGCTTGCCGCTGGAAAGCGCCTTTGCTCGGGGTGGAGAAATCGGATCGCGAGAAACGGAGTTAGTTGACATTTCGCAGAAGTGTAGAGCTGGGAATGAATTCCGGCACCAAGCGCGTAAGAGCCCGGATCAAACCGCCTGTTCGACGAGCCGTTACAAGCTGCAAGAGACGATTGAGTGTGTCTTCAAACTCGTCAGGGTCGACCGTCGTGCCGCCACAGATCCTGTACAGGTGATGTACGGCGGTGCGTTCAAGGTATTCGTAACTGTAGGTGAGCTGCTCGGAAAGCTTTTCGCCATCGCGCAAACCAATAAATTCCGCAGGTTGTCTGGAAGCGCCGCCTCGCAATTCATGCGACAGGAAGTCTGCAAGGTCGGTGATCTTCCGCAGTCTGCCCATCTCCGGAACCAACAGCGCACAATCGGCCTCCAGCGACTTCGTCAGCACGGCGGCTGCTTCCTCCAGCGTGAGAAAGAACCTCAATGCCCGCAGATCAGTAATTTGCGGCGGGAGACCCCTTTGCAGCGATTGAAGGAACAAGGGCCCGACGCTGCCCGAGCTTCCCAGTACATTCCCCAGCCGCAACGAAAGCTGGAGTGTTGCCTCGGACTGGCTGGTCAACAGGTGCAACTCTGCAATACGCTTGGACACGCCTAACATGCTCGCCGGATTCACAGCTTTGTCCGTAGATACATGGACAAAACATTCAACTTCTGAATCACGAGCCGTTTCCAGCAGCTGCAATGTTCCAGCGACATTGGACTCAAGCGCGGTAAAAGGATCGGACTCCAGCGGCGCCACGTGCTTCATGGCTGCTGCGTGGAACACGATCTGCGGCTGGTATTGCGAGAATGCCTCGCGCAGCTCCGCTGCATTCAAGATGTCTGTGTGCAAAAACTCGACTTTGGGCACGGTGATGTGCCGCTGCCTGTATTTCTCGTAGAGCGCGCGCAGGCGTTGCTGCGAGCGGTCGAGCAGGACAAGCGTGGTTGCCGGCCCTGCCATGAGGCGCTCGGCCAGGGCGGAGCCGATGGAGCCCGCGGCCCCCGTGACCAGCACGGTCTTCCCCAAGAAACGAGGATCAGAATTGAAACATGTCGAGGTAAAGAGGGGACGGTCCAGGAACTTCGACCAGTCTACCGCACATGCATTCGCCCAAGCTGCTGGCCGAAGATGCGGCTTCACGTCAGAATGTCGGGCGACCGGAGCCATTGTGCATCCTAAGGACACAGCCGATGACCAGATTTGCGGGCCATAGCGCAGGATTTTTTGCGCAGCTCGGCGGCGCGGATGCCGGCCCCGATCCTACGAGCTGCTCCTAGCGGCACTGGGAGCCTGGACTCGAATCACGATTCGCATGTGCGCAGAGCGAAAAACCTGGCCGCTTGTGGCGAAGACGCCATTCCGGTGGCCGGGAAGCTGTAGTAGTCCGGGAAAGAATTTCTCCCATTGAGGTGTGCCGGCGGAATTGAACACTCGCCGCATAAATCGCCTTTCCTTTACCGCCTGGTTCAGCTCTGGACAACTCTCCTGAAACTGTCGCCATCAACCAAGTTGTGAGCCGTCCCCGAATCGCGCGGGCGTCTGTCCAAGGAAACTCTTGAACCATGAATTCACCACCCGAAAGCTCTGGCGGGAGCGGTACATCGGCATCCTCGGCTGGGGGGCGGTGGCGACCTAAAGCCAACCCTTGGTTGATCGCGGTCGTGGTCGCCATGGCTGCCTTCATGGAGTTTCTCGACACCAGCATCGCCAATGTCGCTCTCCCTTACATGGCCGGTAACCTGGGCGCGAGCAACGATGAGAGCACGTGGATCCTCACTTCCTATCTGGCATCGAACGCCATTGTGCTGCCCCTCAGCGGGTGGTTTGCCGGTTTCCTGGGCCGCAAGCGGTTCTTTTTGATCTGTCTCGCGATCTTCACCTTGAGTTCGTTTTTGTGCGGAATCGCTCCGAACCTTGGCGCAATCATTCTGTTTCGAATACTACAAGGCGCAGGCGGAGGCGGGCTGCAGCCCATGGCGCAGGCCATCCTGGCGGACACTTTTCCTCCGCAACAGCGCGGCCTCGCATTCGCGGTCTTTGGGGTTACGGCCGTGGTGGCGCCTACGATCGGACCTACATTGGGTGGGTGGATCACCGACAACTACACCTGGCGCTGGATCTTCTTCATTAACCTGCCCGTGGGCATCCTCGCCTTGTTCCTGATCTACCGCCTGATCGAGGACCCACCGTGGGCGAAACGCGCTGAAGGCGCCGGCGTGAGATTTGATTACGTTGGCATCGGCCTGCTTGCTCTCGGTGTGGCCGCATTGCAGGTGATGCTGGATAAAGGCCAGGAAGATGACTGGTTCGGATCACGATTCATTCTGACGCTGGCGCTTGTCGCCGGCGTAGGCTTGGTTTCGCTTGCGGTTTGGGAATGGTTTCAGAAAGCGCCAATTATCGACGTGCGTCTTTTCAAGAACTTCAACTTTCTCAGCGCGAACGCGATGATGTTCGTTCTCGGGATCTTGCTGTTCGCCAGCCTGGTCATGATGCCGCAATACCTGCAGACCCTGGTTGGCTACACATCTACCCTGGCGGGACTGGTGCTCTCGGGAGGCGGCGTACTGCTGCTGGTGCTGATGCCCGTCGTGGGGATTCTGACGAGCAAAATTCAGGCCCGTTACATTATCGCCTTTGGCTGGCTGGCGCTCTCCCTTGCCATGTACTACTCAACGCGACAGTTGCACCTGCAGATCAGTTTTCGAACTGCGAGCATCCTGCGGGTGGCGCAAGTCTTCGGTGTGGGGTTCCTGTTCGTTCCCATCACGACGGTCTCGTACGTGGGGATGCCGAAGGAAGCGAGCAACAGCGTAGCCGGGCTGCTGAATTTCATGCGCAACATCGGAAGCAGCATTGGAACGTCGATGGTTACCACGCTGATAGCGCGACGAGCGCAGGTGCATCAGGTCTACCTCGTGGCGCAGGTCACGCCGGGGCGCCCGACCTTCACCCAGACCGTTGCGGCACTGGCCGATCACTTGGCGACACTGGGCCTGGATAGCACGCTTGCCCTCCATCAAGCTTATGGACGGGTCTATCGGGCAACCATTGCCCAGGCCACCACGCTGGCCTATATCGACACTTTCTGGGTTTTGGCAATGGGCGCCGCCGTGATGTTCCTGCTGTCCTTTGCGCTGAAGAAAAATGACCCGAGTGGCGGCGGCGAGGTAGCTGTGGGATGAGGCAACGGACGTGATTCGAGTTGTCACGATTGATCGTGAGTTCGGAAGCGGAGGCGCCGTGATCGCGGAACAGGTGGCGGCGCGCCTCGGCTGGAAACTCTGGGACCAGCGGCTGACCGATGAGATCGCCCGCCGCTTGGACTGTGAACGCCGCGCGGTGGAGGAACGCGAAGAACGAAGGGACCCTGCGTACTACCGCCTCTTCAAGGTTTTCTTGCACGGCAGTTTTGAGGGAACTGTGAACGCCCCGCGGCTGAAGCTGGTGGACGCCGATTGTATTCGCGAAACCACGCAGCAGATTTTGAAGGAAGTGGCGGAGGCCGGCGACTGCGTCATCGTAGGACGCGGCGGCGCTTATTATCTCGGCGACCGGCAAGATGCGTTCCACGTCTTCATTTACGCGCTCTTCGACGACAAGGTCCGGCGTCTGCAGACGACCGGCAAATCGGAAAAAGAGGCCATCGGCCTCGTGGAAGAGGTGGACGTCGGCCGCGCGTCATTCATTCAGCAGTACTTCCACGTGGACTGGCCGGAGAGGCAGCGCTTCCATTTGATGATCAACTCCAGCATGGGCGAGAAAGTGGCGGTTGAGACCATCCTGGATGCGATCACCCGGGTAGGTGCGCAAGGGAATCGATCGTGATGATCCGACAGGCGAAGAAGGGATTGGCCATGCCAAGTAGAAGGCTTCGAGACAATGCAGGGCTTTTCTCCGGCCTCATGTGCCTTCTCCTGTTTACTTTCTCGGGTGGCGCCGGGCAGACCACCGGTGCCGGTGCACCAGGCCAATACCCGACCGGCGTCGGCACAGGATCACAAGCAAACTCACAGGCGGCCGCGCCTGCCGGCCAGGCTGCGGCCGCCGGCGGCGCGGGATCACAAAGCCCGTTTCAGGGAAGTGTTCCCACCGGCCAGGCCACGGGAACCACGCTGGCGCTCTCTCTTAAAGATGCATTCAATCGTGCTCTTAGCTACAACCTCGGCGTAATTGAGAGCAGCCAGGCCACGCGCTCAGCCCGCGCCGAGCGCCTGCGCAATTTGAGCGCACTGCTGCCCAATCTTTACGGCCAACTCAACGGGAGCGTCCAGCAGATCAATCTGCAAGCCCAGGGATTGAGGCTGATCACCATTCCCGGAGTCAGCATCCCGACGATTGTCGGTCCATTCACAGTGGCGGATATTCGCGGTTATCTGTCCCAGCGAATCTTCAACTGGTCGGATATCAAGAACTGGAAAGCGGCTTCGCAATCGGAAACAGCGGCTCTCTATTCCTACAAGAGCGATCGCGATTTGGTAGTCCTGGTTACGGCCATGGCTTACCTTCAAGTTCTTTCTGACGCCGCCAATGTTGAATCCAATCGCGCCCAGGTCAGGACCAACCAGACGATCTACCAGCAGGACCTGGATCAAAACAAACAGGGTGTTATCGCCAGTATCGACGTGTTGCGCGCCAAGGTGCAGTTGCAGACCCAGCAGCAGCAGCTCATCGCCGTCGAAAATCAACTGGCCATCGACAAGCTCACTCTAGCGCGGGTCATCGGACTGCCCGACGGCCAGGACTTCCAGGTGACTGACCCCGTTCCCTACGCGGCAGTGCCCGGCATCACTCTGGAGCAGGCCCTCCAGCAGGCACACGCGTCACGCCCGGATTACCTGGCCGCCAAGGCGCAGGTCCGAGCGGCTGAACTGGCCCAGCAGGCCGCGGCTGCGGAGAACTATCCCTGGGTGGGGCTGAACGCCAATTACGGGGACATCGGCAGTCCGAACTTTGGCCGATCGCACGGAACTTTCACTGTCGCAGGGACAGTCACCATTCCGTTGTTCCTGGGCACTCAAGTTCGAGCCGACAAACTGCAGGCAGATTCGGTTCTTCAGGATCGCAAGGCGCAGCTCGCGGACCTGGGAGGCAAGATTGACGACCAGGTGCGCACGGCTTTTTTCAACCTCCATTCGTCATCCGAACTGGTGACTGTTGCTCAGAGCAACATCGAGTTGGCGAACCAGACACTGACGCAAGCCCAGGATCGTTTTACAGCCGGCGTGACCAACAATCTCGAGGTGGTGCAAGCGCAGCAGACGGTGGCGACGGCGAACCAGTCCTACATCGCCAGCCTTTACAGTTACAACGTAGCGAAGATCTCCCTCGCTCAGGCCATCGGCGTGGCGGAACAATCAGGCCTCGCGTACTTAGGAGTTAAGTAATCATGACTGGCGATGTACCCGAGACTCCAAAAGATCACAAGCTCGACCCACCTGAGCGCACCGAATCCCAGCGCGACGCAGCGAAGCCCAAAGGGCCGGCAGTCGGTCCGAGGCGGGTTCTGCGACGGCATTGGAAGCGCGGCACGAGGATCATCGCATTGGTGGCGGGCCTGGCGGTCATCCTAGGCGGATTCCTGCTGTATCGCTACTTCACTCTGTTTGAGAGCACTGACGACGCGCAGATTGACGGCTATATTTATCCCATCAGCCCACGTGTTGCCGGCTACGTAACCCGGGTGACGGTCGACAACAACCAGTACGTAGAGGCCGGCACCGTGTTGGCGCAGCTTGACCCCAAGGATTTTGAGGTGGCGGTAGCGAACGCGAAAGCCACACTTGCCAACGATCAGGCCAGCGCGGCAGCGCAGGGAACCAATGTTCCCATCACTTCGGTGAGCACTTCCAGCACCCTCTCCACCGCCCAGGCCGATCTCGTGAATGCGCAGGCCGGTCTCACGGCCGCCCAGAAGCAATTCGATGCCGCCGAAGCCTCGCTGCGCCAGGCCGAAGCCAATGACTTGAACGCTCAGGACAGCGTCCGCCGATACAAGCCGCTGGCGGCGAAGGATGAGATTCCACAGCAACAATACACGCAGGCCGTGCTTACCCAGAGAGGCACAGCCGCGGCCGTGGCTTCTGCGCGGGCGTCGTCGCTGGCCGCGGAACAATCCGTCACCCAGGCACGGGCCAAGGTCGCGCAGGCTGAGGCCGCGGTACGAAACGCCGAAACCCGTCCCCAGCAGATTTCAGCCCAAGTGTCCAAAGCGCGCGCCGCGGAGGCGCAAGCTGCAAGCGCTGCCGCGAGCCTCCATCAGGCGCAGTTGAACTTGCAATATACGATGATCGTGGCGCCTGTCAGCGGTATCGTGGGACAAAGGTCCGCCCAGCCGGGCCAAAACGTCGCGGTGGGCCAGCAATTGATGACCATTGTTCCGCTCGACAGCCAGAACATCTGGGTCACAGCTAATTTCAAGGAAACGCAGTTGAAGCATATGCGGCCGGGGCAGCCGGTGAGAATCTCCGTCGACGCCTTCGGCCATACCTACAATGGGCACATTCTCAACATTGCTGGCGCAACCGGATCCCTCTTCAGCCTCTTGCCGCCGGAGAATGCCACCGGAAATTACGTCAAGGTTGTGCAGCGCATCCCCGTTAAAATCGTTTTCGAGGCCGGCCAGGATACTGAGCACCTCTTGCGGCTCGGAATGTCGGTGGTGCCGAAGGTCAGGGTGAAATGAGCTGCAGTAACGCGACCAGTCGATGTTATGTGCAACTAAGACTGCTGGCAGAGTCTTCCAGGCGGCATGGTAGGTCTCGGCCATTTCGTTTGTCTGAAGGACAGAGCAAAGAGCGGGAATTTGCACCCCTCGCTGCAATCGCTTCCGATTCGTATCAAGCCTTTTGGCGGATTGGAAGTCGTTCGTTTTGCTTACGCGCCGCGGCTCAACCCTTATTATTTATTGATGAGCGGGAGTCCCTGGCCGCTGATAGAGCTCAATCGCGTATCCGTCGGGGTCTTTCACGAAGTTGGTTCCGTCGACAATCTTGGCGGGAGGATAACCCGCAGCCGCCACGCGCTCGGCCATCTTGCGCGCGTCCGGAACCACAATGGTGATACTGCCGAACTCCGTGGCGCCCGGTTTGATTTCACCTTTGCGAATGACGATCAGCGTATCCGCGCGGATGTCGCCGGTCATACCAAGAAGATACTCGACTGGCTCACCCTGGGCGGGGACCTTGGCGCCCACTTTCAAGCCGAGAACTTCCGTGTAGAACTTCTTAGAACGCTCGAGATCGCTAACTCGAATTCCGAGACCCGCGACTCGAATAGGCTTTATGTCGTCCGGCATGGAGGGGATGACGGAGGCCGGCGTTTGAACGAGCGCCGCGGCGGCGAAAATACTGGCGAGCAGGCTGCCCGCTGGTAAAAGAAGCGAACGGTGGCTCAAGACTTTTCCTCCTAAACGTTATTGGTGTCCGACATTGGAACTGGCGGAGGGTGGAAGGATGACTGCCTTCGGTCCCGCCTGGAACTTGCCAGTAGGATCGGGGACGATGCCGTCGACGACCGCGAATGGAAACACGCCCGGTTTGGCGGCTTCTTTGGGCGCGATTGCCTTGTAGGATTCGACAGAAGCCACTTCCTTGCTCCCATCCGGCGTCATGACAAACGCCGGCAGAGCGTCGATTCGGAGTGCGAAGGAGATATGGGTCTTCTCGCCGCCGGGTCCCGTTGGACTATAGTCGGCATTGCGTCGCAAGGCGTAATAAACCGAGGGCAACTGCACCCACGTCAGCACCTCGATCACCGTGCCACGGGCGTTTACCCAACCCCTGTAAACCGGTTCCCAGGGGCGATAGCCGCCGAGATAGCCGGTGAGAGAGCCGTCCGGCTTCATCTCCAGATCAATGCGCGCGCGCAGCAGTTCCAGGTCCTGAGTATACGAGGGGTCACGCAACGTGATGTCAGCCGGGGTGGTCGAGAGAATCCTGCCGTTGGATGTGCGGGCCGGGAGTATGCCTTCATACTTCGCGTGGGGCGCGATGCGGAAAGTATAGTCCGGGGCAATGTTGCCCAACCCGTCCTTGACCATCTTATCTTTACTCATGTAGAAGCCGACCGTGACGTGGCTGTCGTTCATGGGATCGGCGCCCTCGCCCGCCACCACGATTACCGTGGTCCAAGCTCCATCCCGCATTGCATCATTGAAATTGAGAGCCCCGCTGGAAAGGCGGTGCGGGCCGCGATAGGTCTTCCAGCAGCCGAGAGCCTTGTAGAAATTGTTGTCTATGCCCTTCTCGCCCGTAGGGCTGGTGAAGCCGGTTTTCTCATCATCATCCAGATTGAGACCTTCGGCAATGGCGCCGGAAACGCCCACCAGACCAGTATCGGGTGTTGAGGTGGGGTTGATATAGACGTTCGCCCGATCCTTGCCGCGGAAGGCCATCTGATTCTGGCCGTGAACTGGGCTGCGCGTCGGGTTGGCGGGATTACGCAACCACTTGGCCTCTTCGAGTGTGTATCCCGCGTCCACCAGGACTTTGATCCAGTCGGGTGACGGATTCGTTCCCTTGGGACAGTCGGTCCCAGGATCGGTGACGCCGGTTTTCGCGCCGTAGTACATTGCCGGCTCATTCCATTCGACAACGTAGGTTTTCGTCCACTTGACGGACCGGGACGGCTGCTGCGCCATAGTACATGTCCAGCCCAGGAATGCGATGCTGAGCGACGTCGCCGCGGTTGCGATCCAATGCCACCTCATTAGAGCCCCCTCTCAGGCGATGACTTCGGTGATCGGGCGCGCGGTTCTCATCGAGCCGGAGCCGAACTCGCCGACCGGCGCCCCAATCAGCTGCTGTGCTGTCAGCGAGACGCGCGTGACCGATTCGCCCGTAGCATGGATGTGCTGACCAGCCTTGTGCCTGCCACCGGCCTTACCGGCCAGGAACATGGGGATATTTTCGATAGAGTGGATTTTGGCGTACCCCGTGTCGCTGAACGCCATAATCAGGCTGTTATCGAGGACTGTGCCTGAACCCTCCTTGACGGAATCCAATTCAACAAGGAAGTCCCCGAAGGCCTGCATGACCATGCCGGCAAGCATACTCGTCTCCGGTTGGTAGCCGAGTTTGGCGTCGGTAGGCTCGTCATGCGTGATCTGGTGATAAATCTTGCTCTCCCCGGAGACGTAGGTTTCCGAGATGCCCGCCGTGTGGACGAAGTTGAACACTCTTGTCTGGTTACAGGCCAGCCCCAGAGCCAACAGTTTGGCCATTGCCTTCGTGTTGGCGCGGACGGAGTCGACCGAAGCCGACCGCGGCGTCTCCTTGGGAGCGGCGGGCACTACACAGGATTCGCACTTTTCCGGCTTCTGAAGCTGGACCGCGAGCTGATTCTCCATCTCGCGAACGGAAGTGAAATACTGATCAAGCTTAATCTGGTCGGACTTGCCGACGCCCGCCATGAGAGCCTGGCGCTGGTCCTTAATCGCAGAGAGCACGCTCTGACGAAGCATGATCGAGGGATCAGGCTTCCAATTGTCGCTGTTCGGGTCCTGGAAGCCCTCGCCAAATAGCCTGGTGTAGAGGGCAAGTGGCGTGGTTTCCGGCATGGCGAAGGTAACTCCGGTGGGGGTCGAGTAGCTGACCGGTTGGCGCGACATCGATGCGTCCACGTCGATGACTTTGAAGCGCGTTGCTGTGCCGATGGCGTCGGCGATCCTGGTATCGAAAGATGGAGCCTCGAACCGACCCGACATACCCGGGGCGACACCGGATAGAATCGAGGCATGGCCGCTCCAATGGACTAAATTTGGCCGCCCGTCCCCGATCGCACGGAAACCGGAGAAAACCGACACCTTGTCCTTGACGGGTTTCAGCGATTCCAACTCGGGCATGATTTCATAGCCGTAGCCAGTCTTGCTCGGAACCCAGCGTGTGCCGCCCGTCGGCGTGTCTGTCAGGCCTAGCCCCCAAAAATAAGTGCCGAACCTGACAGGCAGCTTCGCTCCATCGGCGTATACGGTGCCATTGCCGTTGAGGAACCGGTCGAGGATTGGAACAGATACGCAGACGGCAGTGCCCTGTAGCATGCCGCGCAAAAATGAGCGCCGGTTGAAAGAGAAGCTCATGGAACGACTCCTGTCGGTGTTTTAGTGGACGTTTCAATTGGCGCCGTCGCGGCCGCCGCAGTTGTTGGGGACACGCGCTCGGCTCCGCTTGGAACCACGACCTTGAAGAACTGGGGACTTGAAGCGATCTGTACCATGAGATCGGGCAGACGATATCCGTTGCTTGAAAAAGCCTTGGTTTGGTCGAGAAGATAATCCTCGTCCTGCGCGTCGGTCTCGCGGCCAACACCGTAGGCGAAGACATTGCGCACCAGACAGGGGGGAACCCTCGGGTCATCGTGCAAAAATTGGCCGAGACCCTGGGCGCCTTCGAACTTCACGTCGTCGAGCTGGGAACTCACATCGATCTTCGTGCCGTTCTCCATGGTTCGCAGCTGTCCCAACCCATCAAAATGCTCAAGAGCAAGGCCTAGTGGATCGGTGCGACGATGGCACACGGCGCAGCCCACGTTTTCCATGTGATCGAGCAGCCGGGCACGAACCGTCCCTTTGGTGCTGTCCTGAACCCTGGAGAAATCGACATTTGCAGGAGGATCTGGCGTCACCTGGCACATGAAAACTTCGCGAACTTTTATGCCGCGCCGGGTGGGAGAGGAGGACCCCGGGTGAGCGTACAGCGACAGAAAGGCCACCTGGGTAAGAAAACCCGACCGCTCCGACGACTGCGGGAACGTATACGGAGCCCAGTCGCTGGAGGAAGCGAACGGTATGCGATAGACCGACGCCAACGGACGGTTGATAAAGGTCTCGTTTGACGTGAAGAGGTCGCGATAGTCCCGCCTTTTGCGGACCAGCAAGTCGATCATGGTCTTAAGAGTCTGTTCCTTGGCGCTGTCGGACACAGATTGGTTG
>CAZGSU010000142.1:0-7044 GCA_964528615.1 uncultured Acidobacteriaceae bacterium
CGACATGGTATTTGTCACCGCCGGCCTGGGCGGCGGCACCGGCACCGGGGCCGCGCCCATCATTGCATCTCTGGCCAGCGAAATGGGAGCACTGACGGTGGCCGTGGTTACCAAGCCGTTCGCTTTCGAAGGCAAACGCCGTATGCAGCAGGCGGAGCGCGGCATTTCCGAGCTGATGGATTCGGTGGACACCACCATCGTTATCCCCAACGAAAAGCTGCTGGCGGTAGCGCAGGACGCCGGCTTCTTCGAGTCCTTCCGTGTTGCTGACGACATTCTGCGGCAAGGCGTACAGGGCATCTCCGACATCATCACCATTCCGGGGATCATCAATCGTGACTTCGCCGACGTAAAAGCGATCATGGCGGGCATGGGCTACGCCGTCATGGGCACGGCCACAGCCAGCGGCGCGCGCCGAGCCGTAGACGCCGCACAAAAAGCCATTGCGTCTCCGCTGCTCGAGGCGGGCGCAATCGACGGGGCGCGCGGGATCCTCATCAACATTACCGGTTCCACGTCGCTAAAACTGGCTGAGGTGCAGGAGGCTTGCAGCATCATCCAGGGAGCCGCACACGAAGACGCCAACATCATCTTCGGTGCCGTACTGGACGAAAAAGCCAAGGACGCGGTGAAGATCACCGTGATCGCAACCGGCTTCAAAGATTCGGACATTCGTCGCCGGCAGGCAGAGATGCGGACAGGATTTGTGGTTTCGTCAGAGCTGCGCGAGCCCGAACCTGATCCGGACTTCGAGCCGAAGGCGCCGCCCATGGTGATGGAGCAACATGAACCCATCCGGCATGAGGCGCCGCCCATTCAGGCGGTTGCGGTCGACACTTTGCGGGATGCCATGATCGCCAACTTCGAGAAAGAGGACCTCGACGTTCCGGCGTTCCTTCGCAAGCGCACCGAAATAAGCTGAGCATCGTGACAACCGGGTGCCCCACTTCTCGCAAAGTACGCGAGAGATCGGGCACCCGCTTCCACGTCTACTGACAACTGGCAACTGAGTACCGGCAACTGACACTCCTGTTGTCCTTTTGACCTCGCCTGTCGTCTAATCGGATACTGATCGGGAGGGGCAAGATGAAAAGAGCACTGCTGTCAGGCTTAACAATTGTTGGATGTCTGGGGTTCCTGTTGGCTGCAGCCAGTGACGCTGGCTCGGGCAAGCCACAGTACACGGGTGATCACCATTTGCTCCGCCCGGAAAACTACCGGGAGTGGATCTATTTATCCTCCGGCTTGGGTATGAACTACAGCCCGGTAAGTACAGACCACATCATGTTCACCAATGTTTTCGTTCCGCCGTGGGCCTACGCCGAATTCCTCAACAGCGGGAAGTGGCCGGACAAGACCATCTTCGTGGTGGAAGAGCGGTTCTCGGAAAGCAAAGGCTCCATCGTCAAGGGAGGCCACTTCCAGGGCGATCTGATGGGAATCGGGGTTGAGGTAAAGGACGCGAGCTTTCCGGACCAGTGGGCCTATTTCAACTTCGACGAAGACTCAAGGTCAGCCCAGGCCAACCCCAAGTCGGCCTGCTGGCAGTGCCATGAAGACCACGCGGCCGTCGAACATAGTTTTGTACAGTTCTATCCGACATTGAAGCCAGTAGCAAGAAAGTTCGGGACCTACAGACAATCGGCTGAGAATCCCACGAACTGATTGTGATCGTGTGGTCGCGGGCGATTCGCCCGCGCATGGGGAACGGCTGACTCAAGTAGACCAACAACGAACGACCTAGAGCGGCGTCAGTCCAGCCTCACCAGAAACACTTTCCCCTCAACCGTCCGGGTATCGCGAGCGACCTCCTCCGCGCGCTTGCGGTCGTCCTGCAACACTCGAACGCGCACCCACCAGTCGCCTACCGGACTGCCGAAGCTCAGTACCTTGGCGGTTTTGTACCGCCGCGACAGCTGGTTCGCCAGGGACCTGGCCGCAGCTTCACCTTCGAATGAGCCGATTTGCACCGCCCATCGTCCGCCTGAATCAAATGGTACCGGCGTGCGCAGCACCTCAAGCCGGACCTGCGCCACCCCTGCCTGCCATACATCGGCCTGCTTGGCGGCGGCCAGCGAGAGGTCAACAATCCGTCCCTCTACGAACGGTCCGCGGTCGGTGATCCGCACGATAGTTGAATGACCGGTCTTGAGGTTGATCACGCGAACGGTCGAGCCCAGCGGAAGAGTGCGGTGAGCCGCGGTCAGCTCATGCATGTCATAGATTTCGCCATTCGAGCCGCGACGGTTGTGATAAGGCGCGCCGTACCAGCTGGCCTTGCCGGTTTCGACGGAAAGCGGTTTCGTTCCCTCGGGAAGCGAGATCGCGTTGGGAGATTCGCTGGCCTTGGCTTGCTTGTTGCCTGCGTCTGGCGCCGCCGATTCATGCCGTGGCTGCGTAGTTGGTCCTGGTGCGGGAAGGCTGGCAACCGACGGCTGGGCCATCGGTGGAGGGGGAGGCGTGGCAACCTGGGCCTGCTTTTTCCCGCCGCACCCGCTCATTGTGATCTCGGCAAGCGCCAGCAGGAGACAGCCCCAGGACGGCCGGATTACCGCCGTGGAGAGTTGGCCTCGTCCAGGTAGTCGGCGAGCTTCGACATCTTCTGGGCCGCCACCCGCAACGCTTTGGTGGAGTGTTGGCGGACTGCCGGCACTACTTCGTCGTTGAGATAGGCGATAAATTCGGCGGTCTCCTTCTCGATGCGTTCCGTGGCCTCGGCCACTGACTTGTTCACCCGTGCCGAGGCGTCCTCCACCTTGCGGTTGAAGTCGTTCATACTTACAGTTTAGCCGTCAAAGCACAAAAATCCATCCCCGCCCCTTATAGAAGGCAGATGCGCCCATTATTTCCCGCATCCGGCCAGTGGTCAATCGGGGGAATTGCAAGTGACAACCCTGGGGCAGTCGTTGGTCATTGGTCGTTGGTCACTGGCCTTAAGACTGAAGGTGAGATCCGACGCCTGACGCCTGTCGTCTGAAAACCCACGACCAACGGCCAGCGACTGATAAAATCTCGCCATGCAAAATTGCCTGACCGTCTTCGTGCTATCCACGATCATGCTGCTCGGCGGTTGTACCGTGTGGCGCGAGCACGAAGTCAATAAGTGGGAAGATGCGACCGGCGGCGAAGGCCTGGAGCGCAGCTTTTGGAAGGGAGTGAAGGCGAAGCGCTGGAGCGAGGTGGAACAGCATCTTGCCAGCAACTACGTTTTGGTCACCCCGGAAGAAGGCCGGCTCGACAGGACGGCTGCGCTTGCCCATCTCGAGCAGGTACGCTTGGATGAGTTCGTCCTCGGCGACCTGGAGACCGAGTTGAGCACTGACACCCTGGTCGTGACCTATGCCATCACCCTGCGAGGCACATTCTCAGGGCAGCCGTTGCCGTCCTATCCGGTGCGCATGATGACGGTATGGCAGAAGGAGAAACCTGGCTGGGTGCAGATTGCCCATTCCGTCATGGGACCCGACAAGAAGGCCGACCAAAAATAATCGCGTCTTCTTCGTTTGAGAGCCACGGATCGCCAACGATGAATCTGATTACAACCGGTGATCACCACCTCGATCCCCATGCCCAACGGCAGTGGCGGCGGCGATTGCTAGCATGGTATGACCGCAACCGGCGCGATCTCCCCTGGCGTCAGAATCGCGATCCCTACCGGGTATGGCTCTCCGAAATCATGTTGCAGCAGACCCGCGTCGCCGCCGTGCTGGAGCACTATCGCCGTTTCCTGCAACGCTTTCCCACGGTGCAGAAACTGGCGGCAGCGCGCGTATCGTCAGTGCTCGCGGCCTGGAGCGGATTGGGATACTACCGCCGTGCCCGCATGCTGCATGCCGCAGCAAGGTCGATCGTCAAAGACCACAAAGGAAGATTTCCCGGCAGCATCGCCGAATTGCGCGCTCTTCCGGGTATCGGGCGCTACACCGCGGCCGCAATCGCCAGCATCGTATTCAACACGCCCATAGCGGTAGTGGATGGAAATGTTGAGCGCGTGCTGGGTCGTGCATTCGCGAAGCATTTTTCAGAAAAGGATCTCTGGCACGTCGCGGAAGGATTGCTCAGCCACGCCCGGCCCGGCGACTGCAACCAGGCTGTGATGGAACTGGGCGCTACAGTATGCCTGCCCCACCAGCCCCGATGTTCCGTCTGTCCGGTGGTGGCCTTGTGTGCGACTCGTGGGAATCTCGAGTCCCCGAAGCGGCTTGTCCGAGCCAAACGGAAGAAGATCTGCTACGCGCTCGATCACCGTGACAGTTCAGTTTTCCTGGTGCAGCGGCCAAGCCATGCCTCGCTCATGCCCGGCATGTGGGAGTTGCCCGAAATTAATGCAGATAACGCGCAGGGCCGGCCCAGCCTCACTCTCCGCCACTCCATTACCGTGACGAACTACATCGTCCACGTGGTTACCTGCCCAGCACAGAACGAAAACGTGGGGCAGTGGATGGAAAAAAAGCGGCTTCCGCAATTACCTTTGACCGGCCTGACACGAAAAATCCTTCGGCAGGCGCAGGTCATCTAAACAGTAGTTAGTAGAGCCACTGGCCAGTTTCCTGTTCAAGCAACTGGGAACCGGGAACTAAAAACTGACTACTGGATTTACCCAATCTTCACAAGGGAGGACGCTCGATGGCTGCTTTGAACCCGGGAACCACGGCTCCAGACTTTAGGCTGCAGACTTTGGACGGAAAGCAGTTTTCACTGAGAGAGGCCCTTCTTCGCGGGCCGGTGCTGGCGGCATTTTTCAAGATTTCCTGTCCCACCTGCCAATACGCGTTCCCCTTCTTGCAGCGGATTCACGCGGCGCACGGGAACAAGAACCTTACTATCGTCGGCATTTCGCAAAATGAAAAGAAAGACACCGCTGTTTTTATTAAGGAATACGGGTTAACCTTCCCGGTCCTGCTGGACGATACGCGAACCTATCCTGTGTCCAACGCCTACGGGCTGACCAATGTCCCTACTCTCTTCTGGATCGCGCCCGACGGCGAAATCGAAGTCTCAAGTGTGGGCTGGGTACGAAAAGATATCGAAGAATTGAACCAGCGCGCTGCCCGGGCCTCAGCCGACGCCACAAAGCCGCTGTTTCGCGGGGATGAACAGGTTGCCGACTTTCGCGCCGGTTGAGGATCGAAAAACTAGCCCGCGGTCGCGGGCGCAAAGCAGACCTCGGACCTCGAACTTCGGACCTCGGGGTCCTCTTGCGTTGTCAGCCTGCGGAGTCGAAGGACCTCTACCGGACTCTACCCTCCTGAAACCCCGGCTACGCGAAGCGGAGCGGCCCCCCGCAGGATTACACTTCCGGTTCGTGCGACCGCGCTCCCGGCCATTCCTTCCCGTACAATACAAAGTTCTCTGCCAGCGAGGAGCCGCGAAGCATGCGCAAGCGCCTGATCTTCTTGTCTCTGATTGTTTCGATCTGTAGTGTCTGGGCCCAGAATTCTTCCCGGCGGCCGATCTCAGAGGCCGTTTCGATTCATTTTCCGCCTGCAGCCATTGCGGCATTTCAGAAAATTGATGCCGAGCGCATCCGGGCGCACGTGCGCTTCTTATCTCACGACCTGCTCGAAGGCCGCGGAACCGGACAACGTGGCGGCGACATCGCGGCCGAGTACATTGCTACCCAGTTCGCGCTCGATGGTCTGAAACCCGCGGGCGACAACGGCACCTACATGCAAAAGGTGCCCATGGTCGGCATCACGACCATGCCCGACACTACATTTTCCTTTGTTGCCGCGAACGGCTCCGCCAAGGTATTGAAGCCGCTTACCGACTATGTTGCCACCGATGAAACTCAGCAACCGGATTCTACGGTGAATGCAGAAATCGTTTTCGTGGGCTATGGTATCGAGGCGCCAGAGTACCAATGGGACGACTTCAAAGGCGCGGACGTGAAGGGCAAGGTCCTGCTGATGTTACTGAACGAGCCCAGCTCCGACGATCCCAATTTCTTCAAAGGCAAATCGCTGACCTATTACGGCCGCTGGACCTACAAGTTCGAACAGGCAGCCCGCAAGGGTGCGGTGGGTGCGATTCTGATCCACAAGACCGATATGGCCAGTTATCCCTGGGAAGTAGTGCGCAACTCGGATTCGGGAGAGAAGTCCTATCTCAAACTTGATGGAGCGCCCAAATTGAAGGTGACATCCTGGATTCATCTTGATGCAGCCCGGGAACTGGCCGCCACCGCGGGCATGGACCTGGACAAGATGATGTCCGATGCCCGCTCACGCGACTTCCATCCCATGGCGCTTGGAGTGAAGCTGCAAGCCCATATGGTGAGCAAAGTCCGGCCATTCGAATCGAATAACGTGATCGCCATGCTGCCCGGCTCCGACCCAGTCCTGAAGAATGAAGCTGTGATGTACACCGCACACTACGATCACCTGGGCATTCGTCCTGATATGACTGGCGACAATATCTACAATGGCGCGAACGACAACGCCACCGGATGCGGCATCGTGCTCGAAGTAGCTCACGCCTACGCAACTGCCACGCAACACCCGCGGCGGTCGATTCTGTTTGCGTCAGTGACGGCGGAGGAGCAGGGTCTGCTGGGCTCTGAGTACCTGGGCAAGCATCCCCCGATTCTCGCGGGAAAAATCACCCTCGATCTGAATTATGACGACGTCCCGCCGCTCGGCTCCCCGGAAGAAGTGGAAGTGTCAGGCTCTGAGCGAACAACGTTCTATCCCACCCTACAAGCACTGGCACAGGAGTTCCGGCTCACGATTAGGCCCGACGCGCACCCGGAAGCGGGACACTACTATCGCTCCGATCACTTCAGTCTGGCGCGTGTCGGCATTCCCGCGTTTTCCGTCAATGAAGGGGTCAAGTTCAAGGGACACGATGCAGAGTGGGGCTTGCAGCAGGCCAACGAATACACCGAAAAGCACTACCACCAGCCCAGCGATGAATATCATCCCGAATCGGATTTCACCGGAGATGCCGTCATGGCCCGCTTCGGCTTCGCCCTGGGTTGGGAGGCAGCCAGCGCGCCCAAAGTCGTAGGTTGGGAGAAGGGCGACGAGTTCGAGCCGGCAAGGC
>CAZGSU010000143.1:0-57346 GCA_964528615.1 uncultured Acidobacteriaceae bacterium
CAGAAAGGCGAAGGCCACCAGGGAGAGCAATCTGCTCCACACCCGCCGTCTCGACGGGCCACCCAGCAGGAAGACGCCTGCCAGGGCGCCACCCAAGCCCGTAGTCCACCAGCCCGAGCCTTGCAGACTGGCATGATGGGCTGCGGTGGTGGCAATCGTGAGTGTCGTCGAACCAGTACCCGTGACCGATGCCGGGCTAAAGCTGCACGTGCTCTCGCTCGGCAGGCCGGCGCACGACGTCGCGGAGAAGTTGACAGTACCGTTGTAGCCAGGCTGACCAGTGATGGTAAGCATCACAGTTCCGCTGCCGCCCGGCCTGGCAACCGTGACCGAAGGAGCGGCCGCAGTGAAACTGAAATCGGGCAGTACGTTGACCGTAATGGCGGCGGAAGCAGGCGATGCGAGGTAATTGGCATCGCCGCTGTACTGTGCCGTGATGCTGTTCTGACCGGTCGGCAGCGTGATGACCGAAACCGCAGCTCCCTGGGCCGCCGTCAGCGCGCCGTTTTGGATATTACCGCTGCCGCTGACCCCGACCACCGAAACTGGGCTGCCCGGAACAATTGGGGTTCCTCCTGCCAGGAAGGTCACCTGACCGCTTGGTCCGGCGCCGCCGCTATTCGTGCTGACTGTCGCCGTCAGCGTGACCGGCGTGCCCTGGGCGACGCTGCTGGCGCTCGAAGTCACGGCAATCGTGGTAGGAGCCTGCGTGACCGTAACGTTGACGGTGGATGACGTGCTGGCATTGAACCCCGCGTCTCCGCCGTAGTGGGCCACGATGGCGTGGGGACCGGGCGGCATGGTGAAGACTCCTTGTGTTGTGCTTGCCGCGGCTTCACTGTTCAGGCTGAAAGGGTCGCCCGTGATGTTCGTCGCGTTGTCCGTAAAAGTGACGCCGCCGGTGGCCGTGCCGTTATTCGAAACGCCGGCCACATCTGCACGGAAAAAGGCAGGATTGCCATAGGGCTGACTGTTGAACGGAATGGTATTGCCGGCCACGTCAAACGCGAGCACCGACAGCGTGGTGGTGCTGGCTTCCGGAGATACGGTAATCGTGACCGGCGCCGAGTCACTCGGCGCGAATGTCGCGTCCCCGGCATAGTGGGCATGAACGGCGTATGTGCCGCCGGGTAGACCATCGCTGCTGTCAGAGATCGCTCCATTGTTCAAAGTAAAAAATGTCACGCCTTGCATGGCGGATGAGTTCGTTAACAGCGAGACGTCTCCGGTAGGCGTTCCGCTGCCGCTGCTGGGCGTCACGCTGATGTTGACGTTGGCCGACGCGCCGTGAGTAAAGCTCGGCGGCGTAAGGGCAAGAGTAGTAGTGGTCGCTCGGAACGCAACCGAACTCCAGTGGTTCAACAGATTGCTTACGTTCACGGAGCCCAGGCCCGTACTCTGGTCATATCCGACCGTACTTTGAAATTGAGCGCTGGGGGTTCCGTAACCGGGCTCGCCAGGAACGCCGTTGTTGCCGATCGTAACATCGTTGAAGACGCAGGTGTTGGCGGGAAGGGTTGTGGTGTTCGATCCGTTGCACTGGGAAAGCGTCTCCGCCATCGCCAGTTTATAGAGGACATAGTTGGCCTGTCCCTGGCGCGACCCCGTCTTCTGGTTGACCAACGCCATGATTCCGGCAAACGCAGGCGCAGAGGCCGAAGTACCCGAAACCCCAAAGGCATTGCCAGACTGGCAAGATCCGTCGACGCACAACAGGTAGGGATCGTGACCGGCAGCAGTGAGAGAAACATCGGGCACGTCACGAAAACCGTCCGTCGGAATGCCGGCGACTCCGGTCTGCCACGGGGGCTTGGCGAAAAATACGCTGACCCCGCCGCCGCTCGCGGCCAGCGGTGAAGCCTGAGCCGGACATTGGGTCGTGCAGGTTTCATTCCAGACATTTTCCGGAATGTACGACTTGGCCGAAGCCAGAAGCGCGGAATTGGTCGTGTTCCAGTAAGTGGTGTCATGTCCATTTTCATTGAACATGGTGCCGCCGACCGCGACCGTAAAAGGTGTAGCTGCCAGAACGCTGGCCGACACCGGGCCCGTCGCTACTTTCTCTCCCAGGTTGTCGCATCCGGCCGTGCCTGTGTCCCCGCTGGAAACGATGTACGTTATGCCCTGGGCCGCTGCTTCCTGCGCCAGGGCCTCGAAACCAGCCGCCTCGGTACTGCTGACGTTGGCCTCGCAACCTCCAAAACTCTCACTCATCACATCCCCGACGTTGTTCTCAATGATGTAGAGCTCGGAGAGGACAATCCCATCGGTGGTATCGGTGGAAGCGGAAACCACGAATTTTACGGTCGCGCCCGGCGCGACCGCTGCCGACCAGGTAGCGTCCAGCGTGGCTTCCGCCTCTTCGCCGCCGCCGAGGTCGCCGGGAGTCGGGCCGTCATTGACAATCTGCGGAGGGTTCGGCGGAAGGCTGAAGGCACTTTGAAAGTCCACCACATCCTGCACAATAAACTCTGATCGCCCAATCACGGCGATGGTGGTTCCAGTTCCATCGATGCCCGCCTGGTAAACCGGGTTGATGTTGTAAATGATGGCGTAGTCGGCAGGTACCAGGGCGTGCGAGCCGTCAGAGCCAGTGAACTGGGGCGCAGAACCAGGCTGGCGCGCAACGGAAAACCGCTGATTCGAAATCACGTGCAGCGGCTTCATGTAGAAGTTATGCAGAGTGTGAACTCCTGCCACCACCGGAGCCAGCGCGGCCGGTATTTCCGGATCACTGGCATTTGCCCAGTGCGTTTCGCCATTTACCGCATACTTGCGGATCGCGGTGTGAAATGCCTCCTGTAGCTGGGCAGCGGTTCCGGAGAACTCGATCATGACCCGGCCCTTGCTGACCCGCGCGATCTGCAAGCCGTGCGATTGCAGCCATGAGGTCACAGCCTGAATGTCAGAGTCGGCGGGGCCGAACTGCTGCCCAAACTGTTCCGGGGTCAGCCACTTGTGGTAGCTGGGAGAGGATTTGTCCTGCTGATCGTCGAGCAGCTTCAGGAGCGCCTGGTCTTGTTCCGGACTGCGCTTGAGGACTAGGAGCATGCGCTGCATCGGTAAATCCAGCGGAGCCGCGCCCACCTGGAACTGGGCACGCGCCAGGGGATGGACATTGCCTTTCAGGACGATCCTTTGTCCCTCGTCGATGGCTTGATTGATTAGCGGACGCGCATAGGTCTTCTGGCCGCCAATCTGCTGCGGGCCAGCCTCCTGAGCAACCGCCGTAACCGACAGGATCGTAGTCGACAGGATGAGTATGAGAACTGAAGAAACGGTGAGTCTGAGGTGAAATGGAACTGATCGCATGCACTTCTCCTGGATAGACCGCCGGCCAAGCCCGGCGGAAGGCTGCAAACGCGATTCAGTGCGGAAGGCGAGCTCCTAGCGGCTAGACTCTCTTCCGGCACCGCAGGCAGCTTTGCATTATGCACTGATCTCGGGGATTCGTGGGCAGCTTGTGGCCGCAATCCTAAATTAGATAGTAAAAATGTAAAGTCCAGGCACCAAGGCGGAAATCCTCGGAAAGAAGCCAGCTGAAAGTCAGAGATTCGGCAAGAGTCGGGTAGCGGAAGAAATGGCCCCAAATAAGAAGCGCCCCGAACTCTTACGAGTTATGGGACGCCCGAACAGCCCTCCCCCAGGTCTGCTCACGTTCAAGGTACGATCCACCGCCCACGCTGTAAATCCCACTTTCGTGCCAACCCTATAGCACTAAAAGGCCATACCCGGCATACCCCTTCATCTATCTCTTCGGAAATCTAGACTTTGCCGGGATCCACCTCAGCCGGTGCGATGACCCAGGTTACCCCCGTAATCTGCCGCAGGGGGATTGCCGTTGACCCTGGCGGCCTCGGAACTTACATTCGCGGAAGGGGGACGTATGAAGGATATTCACGAGGTTTTGCGGCGTAAGCAGGCCCGGTACGCCCAGCTCAGCAAGCAGATTGAGGCATTGCAACAGGCGGCCGAAAAACTGCGGGAAGTCGCCCCTCTACTCGTCGAGAATGAGGAAGAGGACAACACGGTTTTGGCAGAAGTGGAGGAGCCAGGGAACAGCATGGCGGCCCGAGCCGGATCGTCATCCTCAAGCGCACCTGCCGCTCCAGCAGCCAAGCCGGCGGCGCGCGCTCCACGCTGGCCCTAAGTCCGGGCCAGACTCTAATGGGGTACAAGGCCGGTTTTATGACATTTCAGTCTCTTCTGGTGTGCAAAGACGAACAGGCCACGGACGTACTCACGTCCGTCCTGGCCGGCTTCGGTCTGGGAGTGCAGTGCTGCGGGTATCCCGACGCCCTGTGCCGCCTGACCGAGCAGAAGTTCGACGCTGTGATTGTCGACTACGACGATCCCCACAGCGCGGCTCTGGTCCTGCAAAACGCATACCAGGCATCGGCAGGTCACAACCCCGTCACCGTGGCCCTGCTGGGCGACAAGACCAAAGTCCGCCACGTTTTCGGCGCGGGCGCAAATTTCGTTCTCTACAAGCCGGTGTCGCAACAGCAGGCCGAGGCCAGCCTGCGCGCGGCTACCGCGTTGATAAAGCGGGAACGCCGCCGCTCCTTTCGCGTCCCGGTACAACTTCCGGTGCGGCTCCGGGTGGACAACGGCGCCGAGATGGAAGGGATCCTGCTCGACCTGAGCGAGGACGGCCTGGATGTACTGGCGGCGCAACCGCTGTGTCCCTCGGCCATCATCACGGCGCGTTTCAGTCTTCCCGATCAGGACGAGGATATCGATATTCGCGGCGAAGTGGCCTGGGCGAACCCCAACGGAGAATCAGGCGTTCGTTATGTAGACCTGGCGGAAAATCTGCGACAGACTCTCAGAGAATGGGTGGCCGCTAACGCGGCGGAGCTTCCCGAGGATCCTGAGCCTGTCTCCGAGTGCAAGCTAACTGATCTCAGCCTCGGCGGCTGTTACGTAGAAACCGAATCACCTTTCCCGGAACGCTCTGGAATCGTCCTCTGTCTGAAGGCGGCGGACATGGAAGTTCAGGCCGAAGGCATGGTACGGGTCATGCATCCCGAATTCGGCATGGGGATTCAATTCGCCTCGGGCACCGCGGAACAGCGGGAACAGGTGGGGAATTTTATCGGCTTCCTGACCAGCCGCCCCGGAATCGTGCCTCAACTGCTCATCACCCCGCGCGCCCTGGCTACCGACAACAACCGTGACTACTCCGGAAACGAGGGCTCCGAGGACCCCGATCTGCTGCTCGATCTGCTCACCCGTGGCAATGCCCTCAGCCAGGAAGACTTTCTCCAGGAGTTACGCCAGCAGCGCAGCTCCGAGGAAGTTGCTTCCTCCTAGTCTCCAAACAACTTAGGCTTTGCGTCCAGAAGTTTTGCGTCTCAGATCAGGCGAGCCTCGCTCGCCCACCCGGACGGGGCACCCGGGTCTACGCAAGTCGTGGCAATACCTACGTAGGGGCGGGCGCCCTCGCCCGCCCGAGCGGTGCGAACTCCGCGGCCCCGCTCGGACGTCGCGACGAAAGACAGCGTTTGTCTCTGTTCTTCCCTGAGTGCGTTCCCTGATCTGATTTCAGGATCGCAATAAATTCATAAGGCCCACACGCTACTGCATGCAGGCCCCAGCGCCCTTACGGGCTTGTTCCACCCTGTTGGATTGCAGTCTATCGTGGGCTTCGTGGGAACATATTTCAGACAAATTAATTCATTGTCAAAATTTGGAGACATATCCGCAGCTCGACCGCGGCCTGGCGCGAGCTGCGATTGGGTTTGCCCATTTGCTTCCGTTAGGCAACAATCTTCCGGGACCCAGGAGCGAACCTAACTTCGTGCTGACGAAACGTCCGCCTGACAGTGTGACCGCACCCGACAGTATCTTCAGTGGCCCGGTTTTCGCCACGCCGATTGTGATCATCATGCTTGCGGCTCTGGCCGTGCTCGTGCCGACTTTCTTTCTGGGAATTCCTTCGGGACACGATTTCGAGTTCCACGTCAATTCGTGGATGGAAGTGCTCGGACAATGGAAACATGGGATCGTCTTCCCGCGATGGGCCGCTTTAGCGCACTACGGATTCGGTGAGGCACGATTTATTTTCTATCCGCCGGCCTCCTGGATGCTGGGAGCTGCACTGGGGTCGTTCCTGCCCTGGAAAATTGTCCCCGGAGTCTACGACTGGATCGCCTTGACGCTCGCCGGCTGCTCTATGTTTCTGCTGGCGCGCAGGTTTCTGGAACGGCGCGACGCCCTGTTTGCAGCGGTGCTGTACGCGATCAATCCCTATCACCTCGTGATCGTGTATTGGCGCAGCGCATTTGCCGAGTTGCTCGCAGGTGCGCTTCTTCCTCTGCTTCTGCTGCATCTCTTGCGTGCGGAGGAAGAAGACCGCAAAAGCATCCTCCCTCTAGGTCTGATTGTGGCTGCCGCCTGGCTCACCAACGTTCCGTCTGCGGTCATGCTCACCTATTCGCTGGCCTTGCTGGTGGCGATTCTCGCGGTTCTGCGCCGGTCCACGCGAATTCTTCTAATTGGAGCCGGGGGTCTTTTCTCAGGATTCACGCTGGCCGCGTTTTATATTGTGCCCATTGCGTACGAACAGAAGTGGGTGGAGATCGCGCAAGTCCTGTCGCCGGGCGTCCGTCCACTGGACAATTTTCTGTTCACGCCCATCAACGATGCCGATCACAACCGCTTCAACCTGCTGGTCTCGCTGATGGCGACGGCGGAGATTATTCTGCTGGCCGTGACCAGGTTTTTGTCCCGCCGCTGGCGAAATCGTACCCCACAGCTTTGGTGGACGCTTACGGGTTGGGCCGCGGCCGCCGCAGTCCTCATGTTGTCGGTCAGCTCTAGGTGTTATCGCGTTCTTCCCGAACTCCGCTTTGTACAGCTTCCCTGGCGCTGGCTGCTGGGTCTGAACGTGGCGTTCGCACTGCTGCTAACCATGGCCTGGCGCCGCGCAATGCTACGCGTCCTGGCCTGTGGTTTAATGCTGGCGGTGCTGGCCTGGGTATGGCACCGGGTTCAGCCGCCCTGGTGGGACACCGCCACCGACGTTGCCGAAATGCAGGACAATCAGGACAACGGTACGGGTTACGAGGGAACCGATGAGTACGTCCCCACCGGCGCCGACGCTTACGAGATCAATAAAGATGCGCGCCGCGTAAGCTTCGAAGGCGAAGGCAGCTCGCGGATCCACGTCACGGAGTGGGCGCCCGAGTCAAAGGCTTTCACCGTAGGTGTCGGCAAATCCGGCAAGCTGGTGCTGAAGCTGTTCAACTATCCGGCCTGGAGGGTGGAAGTGAATGGCCGTCCGGTTGAAGCCCAAACCCACGAAGTGACCGGCCAGATGATCATTCCGATTGAGGAGGGAGAGAATCAGGTCCGAATCAAGTTTGCGCGGACACCGGACAGAACCGTAGGCGGGTTTATTTCTTTTGGAGCCGGGATCCTGCTGCTGGGCGGCGTACTTTTCAGCCGACGCGATACGCTGTTTACTGATGCCAGAGTCCCCTGAAGGTTCATGATGCTATGCGTCGCATTCTGATCGCCACATCGAACTCGGGCAAACTCCGCGATTTTGCCGGAGCTGCCTCCCCGCTGGGCATCGAGATTGAATCCCTTCCGAACTTCTCGTCTCTTCCTCCCGTGGTCGAAGACGGCCTGACCTTTCAGGCCAATGCCAGCAAGAAGGCCGAGGCTTACAGCTTGTATGCTCCCGGAGAAATCATTCTGGCCGACGACTCCGGCCTGGAAGTGGATGTGCTGGGTGGCGCTCCAGGAGTGCATTCAGCCCGCTATGCCGCGGACCAGCCTCACCTTGTGGGAAACAACACCGATGACCAGGCCAACAACGCGCGCCTGATTCGAGAGCTGAGAAAAATCCCCGCCGAAAAGCGCACCGGCCGCTTCGTATGCGTGATCGCTGCCGCCCGCGACGGCCACACACTCGCCGTATTTCACGGCCAGGCAGATGGCCTGTTGCTGGACGTCCCGCGCGGATCAAATGGATTTGGCTATGACCCGCTCTTCTATTTTCCGCTGATTCAGAAGACGTTTGCAGAATTGACGCCAGAAGAGAAGGCCCACTATAGCCACCGCGGAAAAGCCTTCCATCAATTTCTCGAATGGATTTCACAGCCTCGCTGAGGTTGGTACCGCCGGCGTTCCGCCCTCGGCTCGGTGGGCAAGATGCCCACCGGACAGCCGGCAAGATGCCGGCGCTACAAAAACCGACTCAGCGTCGCTACTCTACCTTCCTTGACTTCCCTTCTCTTCCACCAAGATAATAAAAAGTTCTCTTATCAACTCTGATTGCACAAGAGGTCCAGTGGCAACGACTGCCAGTCCTGCAGCTCCCATAAGCGGCCATGAAGGTGTGGCTCCCCTGCGAGCGGGCCAGGGACATTCGTTTTGGCTGCGCAGGTTGCATTCGCTCAGCGGCATTATTCCCGTGGGCGCGTTTCTGATCGAGCACTTCGTTTCCAACGCATTCGCCACCCGGGGTCCGGGCGCTTACACCAAGCAGGTCGAGCTGCTTTCCAGTTTCCCGTTTGTCTTTTACCTGGAATTGTTCGGCATCTGGCTGCCGATTCTCTATCACGCGCTTTACGGTTTCTACATCTGGTTCCGCGGGGAGAGCAACGTTTCCGACTATCCCTGGACGGGCAACTGGATGTTCAACGCGCAGCGCTGGACCGGTGGCATCGTTTTTTTCTACATCATCTGGCATACCTGGCATCTGCGCTTTAGCGGCGTTCACATCCTGAGTCATCCGGATGCAGCCTTCGGCAAGGTGCAACTGGAATTTCAGCACGGCTGGGCCATCGCGTTTTATATCGTGGGAATCTTCTGCGCTTCGTGGCACTTCGCGTACGGATTGTGGCTGTTTGCGGCGAAGTGGGGGATCACCACGGGGGACGCGGCCCGGCGCAGGTTTGGTTATGTCTGCTTTGTCATTGGGGCGACGTTCATTCTGGTGGGAATGTTGACCATGCGTTCGTTCTTCATCACGCCGTTGCAGCCGATCGGGCCCGAGAATGGAACGCACGACTCTTTTGCGGGCGCGGTAAGACCCAGGAACGCTCCCCGGTAATCGGGAATTCGAATCGCATGGCATCACAACCGAAAATTATCGTGATCGGCGGCGGCCTGGCGGGACTTTCCGCTGTCATCAAAATTGCCGAGATGGGCGGACACATCGACCTGTTCTCCATCGTGCCGGTGAAGCGTTCGCATTCCGTCTGCGCTCAGGGCGGGATCAACGCCGCCAAGAACCTCAAAGGTGAGGGCGATTCCACCTGGCAGCATTTTGACGACACCGTTTATGGCGGAGACTTCCTGGCCAACCAGCCTCCGGTCAAGGCCATGTGCGATGCCGCGCCGGGCATTATCGATTTGCTCGACCGCATGGGTGTGCCCTTCAACCGCACTCCGGAAGGGCTGCTCGATTTCCGCCGCTTCGGCGGGACGCTCTACAACCGCACCGCATTCGCGGGCGCCACTACCGGGCAACAACTTCTTTATGCGCTCGACGAGCAGGTCCGCCGCTACGAAGCTGAAGGCAAGGTCACGAAATTTGAGCACTGGGAATTTCTCTCGGCTGTGCTCGATTCCAATCGGGTCTGTCGCGGCATCTGCGCCATGGATCTGCGATCGATGGAGGTTCGCACTTTCCCGGCGGACGCGATCATCCTCGCCACTGGCGGCAACGGCGCAATCTTCGGCAGGTCGACGAATTCGGTGGTGTGTACCGGTTCGGCGCAATCGGCGCTCTACCAGCAGGGATGCTATTACGCTAACGGGGAGTTCATTCAGGTTCATCCCACTTGTATCCCCGGCGAAGATAAGTTGCGCCTGATGTCGGAGTCGGCGCGCGGAGAAGGCGGGCGCGTCTGGGTTCCGAAAACGCCGGGCGAAAAACGAGACCCCAAGGCCATCCCGGAAACAGAGCGCTGGTATTTTCTCGAAGAGTGGTATCCGAAGTACGGCAACCTGGTGCCGCGGGACATCGCGACTCGCGCCATCCACAAAGTGGTGTACGAGTACAACCTCGGCATCGATGGCAAGCCGATGGTCTATCTTGATCTCACCCACATTGATCGCAAGATTCTCGATCGCAAGCTCGAAGGCATTCTGGAAATCTACGAAAAATTCGTAGGCGACGACCCGCGCGACACTCCCATGAAGATTTTCCCCGGCATGCACTACACCATGGGAGGAATGTGGGTCGACTTTACGCAAGCGACGAATATTCCCGGCATCTATGCCGCAGGCGAGTGCGAATATCAGTATCACGGGGCCAACCGGCTGGGCGCGAACTCCCTGGTCTCCTGCATATTCGGAGGATTTATCGCTGGGCCGACGGCTTTGAACTATGCCCGCAACCTCAAGGCCGCGCCAGGCAACGGCTACTTCGATGCCGAACGCAAGCGCCAGGAAGAGAACAATGCCGTGCTGATGAAGTCGGATGGCACCGAGAATCCATTCAAACTGTGGCGCGAACTGGGTGATCTGATGACCAAGAACTGCACCGTCATCCGCTACAACAAGAACCTGCAGGAAACGGACGCGGAACTGTGCAGGTTGCTGGAGCGCTTCCGACACATTAACTTGAGTGACCGGTCGCAGTGGGCCAACACTTCGGTGGTGTTCGCGCGGCAGCTTTACAACATGCTGCAACTGGCGAGGGTGATCGCACAGGGTGCCGCGATGCGCGACGAATCGCGCGGGGCACACTACAAGCCGGATTTCCCCGAGCGCGACGACAAGAACTGGCTGAAGACGACCAAGGCCACGTTCGCTCCGGATGCAGACGAACCCAAATTTGAGTTTGAGCCGGTAGACGTTTCGCTGATCCCGCCGCGTCCGAGAAGATACGACGCGGTGAAGTAAGCACTGCACACGTAGCGGCGGGCGCCCTCGCCCGCCCGGCCGACCAAAGCTCGGCATGGGTCTAGGACGCGACGTCGCCTAAAAACTGGCGAGCTTTGCTCGCCCACCCGGACGGGGGCGTCCGGGCCTACGCGAGTTAGGCGAGAACGACGAGCCGTGGATTTTTTGAGCTAAAAGTTAATGGCTAATTCCAAAACTGTACTGTTCAAGATCAAGCGTCAACCCGCTCCCGACGCCAAGTCGCACTGGGAAGAGTTCGAGCTCGCTTGGCACTCGGGCATGAACGTGATCTCCTCTCTAATGGAAATCGCCGCCAACCCCGTGACTCGCGAGGGCAAGGCTACGACGCCCATCACCTACGACTCGAATTGCCTGGAGGAAGTTTGCGGCTCCTGCGCCATGCTGATCAACGGACGCGCCCGCATGGCGTGCTCCGCGCTTGTCGACAAACTGGAACAGCCCATCCGGCTCGAGCCCTTTTCCAAATTTCCTGTGGTACGCGACCTGGCCGTGGACCGCAGCGTCCTGTTCGAGAACTTGAAAGCGGTAAAGGCATGGGTCCCGATCGACGGCAGTTACGATCTCGGATCCGGCCCTCGCATGACCATGCAGGAGCAGGAAGCGGCCTACCCGCTTTCACGCTGCATTTCCTGCTGCTGTTGCATGGAGGCCTGCCCGCAGTTCAACGAGGACACCGGATTCGTGGGCGCGGCGACGATTTCTCAGGTACGCCTGTTCAATACTCATCCCACGGGTGCTGCTCTCAAGCGGGAGCGTCTTGCTGCCTTGATGGGAGACGGCGGAATTCAGGAGTGCGGCTACGCGCAAAACTGCGTCGAGGTCTGCCCCAAGGACATTCCTCTAACGCGCTCCATTGCCGAGGTCGGCGGAGACGTGATGAAACAAGCCATCGGCGACCTGTTCAGGAAATGATTGCTCATCGGTAACCCCACGAAAGTGGCAGTCGGAAAGTGTCATGATGGAACCGCAAGTTGTCACTCAACAGGCGCATATAGCCCGTCAGTAGGGCTTTTCAACCCGTAACCTCTTGTAAATTACCTGCCCGCACAATGGCAGTCCGGTTGCTTCTACAAAGAGCGGTTACCACGGGCGCGCCGATAGCGCGAGTGCAGTAACCTCGGGTAACGCCCGGGTGGCTCTTTTGGGCCATCCCGGGCTAAAAAAAAGCACTTGTTTTTGTGCAGTGTGGATTTAGAATACGCGCCTGTCTCCAGCGCCCTGGGACAGAGCCGCCAAGAAATCAGAGGCCACTTCGTGAAGAGTAAGATTCAAAGCGCAATTTTTGTTGTAGTACTGAGCTTCGCGGTCTGCGCTCCAGCGTTTGCACTGCATAGCTATGTTGCGCCGCGACGTACTCGCCATGCGCGCCGGGCACATCTGCGCCGGCTGCGCTGGAATCCAGTGTTTCGCCCTTCGCGTGAGTCTCTGTTACTGCAGAATCAGGAAATCGACCGGCTGGAATTGCCCCGCATTCAGGACGACGCAGAGCTCGAGCAGCTCAAAGCTACCGAAGATCTGGTTCCGATCGTCGCCGGGCCGACGCTGCGCTTCGATCCTCGTCTCGATCCCGACCGGCGTTATTGCCGTCCCTGGACGCGCGAGTTTCTGGATGACCTGAGCGCCGCTTATTACAAAGAATTCCATACTTCGATTCAGGTGAACTCCGCGGTGCGAACCGTGAAGGTCCAGAAGAAACTTCGCCGCCACAACCGCAATGCCGCCCCGGCCGAAGGCGAGATCGCTTCGTCCCATCTCGCCGGTCTGACAGTAGACATCCAGCGCCGCGGTATGAGCCGCGAACAGATCAAGTGGATGCAGGACTACATGCTTCCCTTGAAGCAGCAAGGCCTGGTCGAGCCCGAAGAAGAACGTCACCAGTGGGTCTTCCACGTGATGGTCTCGGGCCGCTACACTGACTGGCGCGAGTCCATGATGCTGGCTGGCGAACAGCCCGATCCGCAAGCCTTCGAAGCCGAAGACCTTTCTCTGCGACAACAATAACTACACCCCACATACATTGCCTGTGTGGGACTGGGTCTCTGACCCGGTCGAGCGGTGCGAAGCACCGCAGGCAAGCCTGGATGAAAGCCAAGACTGCGGGCCGTTGGGCCGCCTGACCGGGTCCCTTCGGCTCCACTCAGGGCAGGCTTCGACCCGGTCCCACACGAGTTTCCTCAAAACTTCTGTTCGCCGCTCGCCTCGCAACCGTATAAAATCCTTGCCTTGTCATCTCCAGTAAAACCCATGAGCCATTTCAGGTTTTCAGTACTTTTCTTATTCCTCTCTTCATTCTTTGCCGCACAAACCATCAGCCCGCGCGCTCGCGCCATTCACGACTCCGCCATCATCGTGGACACACACGCCGACACGCCGCAGCGTTTTCTCTACGAGAACTTCGATATCGGCACCACCGATCCCAAAGATATCGGACACATCAGCCTGGACAAGGCCCGTGCGGGCAATCTGGGCGCGGAGTTTTTTTCCATCTGGGCCGACCCCGAAACTACGCGGGGGCATTTCGCGAAGTCCACCTTCGACATGATCGATTCGGTATATGAACAGGCGGCCCGCCATCCCGATCGCATGATGATGGCCTTCTCGGTCGCTGACATCGAACGCGCCCACAAGGAGAAAAAGCTGGCAGCACTGATGGGGATCGAAGGCGGCCACTCCATCGAAAACGATATTCATTTGCTGCGCGATTTTTACCGGCTGGGGGTTCGCTACATGACTTTGAGCTGGTCGAATACCAACGAGTGGGCCGACTCTTCCGGCGATATCGACGATCCCAAGGTTGAGCACCACAACGGGTTGACTGATTTCGGAAAGCAAGTCGTTCTGGAGATGAACCGCATGGGCATGATGGTGGACATCTCCCACGTTGCCGACAAGACTTTCTTCGACGCAATCGCCACCACCAAAGCCCCGGTGATCGCCTCCCACTCCTCGGCTCGCGCCTTGACCAACCATGCCCGTAACATGACCGACGACATGCTTCGAGCAGTGGCGAAAAACGGCGGCGTGGTACAGACAAATTTCTACGATGCGTTTATCGACGAAAATTACCGTAGGGCAGCCGAAGCTCAAAAGAAAGACGCGGAGGCGGCGGTCGAAGCTCGCGTCGCCGAACTGAAGGCGGCGGGAAGGACCGTCACTTATCTGGATAAAGATGAAGTCGAGCGGGAGTGGGCGGCGAAAATTCCGCGTCCTCCGCTGAAGTCCCTGATCGACCACATTGATCACATTGCCAAAGTAGCCGGAATTGACCATGTCGGTCTGGGTTCGGACTTCGACGGCGTGAGCGGCGCCACGCCCCAAGGCATCGACTCGGCTGCCGACTTGCCCAAGATTACTCAGGCATTGCTCGACCGTGGCTACAGTGCTGAAGACATCCACAAGATTCTCGGTGGAAACCTGCTGCGCGCCTTTGGCGAAGTAGAGCGTGTAAGCCGGAAAATGCACGCCGAAAGTCAACCGGCATCGACCGATCAGTAGTTCTTGTCGGAACTCTTTTTTCGTGAGTCTTTAGGGTAGAATGCGTAGTTCGCGGTCATCACAGACCACGTAGGGGCGGGTGCCCTCACCCGCCCGGCCGAGCGAAGCTCGGCAACCAGGAGCTTCCATGCGCGTTGTGTACTCAGTTCTTCTAACCGTAACCGTGTTGTGTTCTGCGGCATTCTCACAAACCACGCCCGCCCCCAAGACCGCACCTGCAAAGAAGCCAGCAGCTACGACCGCTGCCAAGCCCGCGGCCACGACATCATCGGGAGAGCCCGTGGCCATCATCGACACCACCGCCGGCAAGATGACCTGCACGCTTTTTCCTGATAAAGCCCCGATCGGCGTCGCCAATTTCATCGGCCTGGCTCAAGGGACCAAGGACTGGACCAATCCGGTTTCGCACGCCAAGAAACACGGCGTTCCGCTTTATGACGGAACCATCTTCCATCGCGTAATCCCTGGCTTCATGATCCAGGGCGGCGATCCCGCCGGCAGCGGCAGCGGCGAGGTCGGTTTCGAGTTCAAGAACGAGACTTCCCCGACTCTCAAGTTCGACCGTCCCGGACGCCTGGCCTATGCCAACGCCGGTCCGGACACCAACGGTTCGCAGTTCTTCATCACCGAAGTTCCCTATGCCAGTTTGAACGGAGGCTACACAATCTTTGGTCAGTGCGACGACGCTACCGTGGCTCTGGTGAAGCAAATCGCCCGCATGGGCCGCGATTCCAACGACCGGCCTTATCGCCCGGTAAAGATTAACCACATCACCATCACAAAAGCAGGAGCGGCGGCACCGGCCGCGGCCAAGCCCGCACCCGCGAAACCCGCGACCACAGCCAAGCCTGCGGCGAAGAAGCCGGCCGCCCCCGCGACCGCACCACAGTAGCGCCGGCGTCCCTTCGACTTCGCTCAGGACCCGCCGCCGGCTGTCGCGAGGGCATCTCGCCCTCGCATCATCACGATCAACGAAAGGAATCCATGGCACGCCAACCCGGTACATACGCAATCTTCGACACATCTGAGGGCACAATTGTCTGCCGGCTCTTCGAAAAGGAAGCGCCCAAAACCGTCGCCAACTTCGCAGACCTCGCGGAGGGCAAGCGCGAGTGGAGCCATCCCGTGAGCCGCAAGAAGAGCAAAGACCGTCTCTACGACGGAACCATCTTTCACCGTGTCATTCCCGACTTCATGATCCAGGGCGGCGACCCCGCTGGCACCGGATTTGGCGGCCCCGGCTACCAGTTCGAGGATGAGACCAAGGGCTCGCCGCACAGCTTCGACAAGCCTGGCAAGCTGGCCATGGCCAACTCCGGGCCCAATACGAATGGCTCGCAATTCTTCATCACAGTGGCTCCCACGCAGTGGCTTACCGGCAAGCACACGATTTTCGGCGAAGTCGTCGAGGGCTACAATGTAGCGGAGAAAATCGTCGCTACGCCGCGTAACCGGCAGGACAAGCCGGTTAAAGACGCGGTGGTGAAATCGGTGGTGATTGAACGGGTGTAGCGCGTCCAGCCGCGAGGAGAATCGGCCATGCTTACCAGGCGCAAGTTTCTCGAGACTACCGCAGGTACGGCGCTCGTGACCGGCCTGTTGCCGCGTGTGGGTTCCGCTGAGACAGCAAAAGCTGTTCCTTACCGCACGCTCGGGCGCACGGGAGAGAAAGTTTCCTGCATCGGATTGGGGGGCTATCACCTCGGTTCACAGAGCGATGAGGCAGACAGCATTCGTATTATTCGCGCTGCCCTCGACGAGGGCGTCAATTTCCTCGACAACTGTTGGGATTACAACGACGGTCAGAGCGAGATCCGCATGGGGAAGGCCCTGCGCGACGGCTACCGCCAGAAGGCTTTCCTGATGACCAAGATTGACGGCCAGACCCGGGTGGCGGCCGCGCAGCAGATCGACGAGTCGCTGCGCCGGCTTCAGACCGACCACATCGATCTCATGCAGTTTCACGAGGTGATTCGGGATTCCGATCCGGCGCGCATTTTCGGTCCCGGAGGCGGTATGGAAGCGCTTTTAGCGGCCCAGAAGGCCGGGAAGGTGCGCTACGTCGGCTTCACCGGGCACAAGAGTCCGGATATCCATCTGAAAATGCTGGAGACCTGGCTCTCACACGATCTCACGCCGGATACCGTGCAGATGCCCTTGAACGTCATGGACACACACTTCAATAGCTTTGAGAAAAAAGTCTTGCCCGAACTGGTGAAGCACAATATCGGCGTGTTGGGCATGAAGCCTATGGGTGACGGCCTGGTGCTCAAGAGCAAGACGGCCGAGCCCGTGGAGTGCCTTCACTATGCCCTGACCCTGCCGACCAGCGTGGTGATTACAGGATGCGATAGTCTGCGGATTCTCGAGCAGGCGCTGCAAGCGGCACGTACGTTTACTCCGCTGACCGCGAAGCAGGTTTCCGATCTCTTAGCCAGGACCGCCACAGCCGCAGAAAAAGGAGAGTTTGAACTCTACAAGACGGCTCACGATTTCGACGGGACCTATCACAACCCGCAGTGGCTCGGGTAATTGTTCGAGCGTGCTCCTTTACCGATTGGCCAGCACGGAGATGCCGGGCGCACGCGTGAGACGTCGATCAGCAGTAACCAGGGTCAGCCCGAAGACCCTCGCGGACGCCACGAGAAAATGATCCGCGGGATCGCCGTGCGGAAGTTTAAGTTTGGATACTTCCAGTGCGACGTCGACGGTCATGGTTGCCTCGTTGAAGGAGAAGCTCTCCATCGTCCTTCGGACCCAGGCCTCTACATCAATTCCCTCGAGCTGGATGCGTTTCTTGCGATGCAAGAGGTGTAGCTCCCAAACGCTGACGGGAGATATCCATATTTGGTTTGAGGAGTTTGCCAACTCCTTCGCGACGCGGGAGGTAAGCCGCTTCGGGTCACCAACACTCCACAACCAGATGTGAGTATCGAGTAGCAGGTTCATCAGCGGGAGGCTTCCCAGTCATCCTCGCTTCCGGTCGGACCGACAATGTCGCCCACAATACGGATAGTCCCCTCCATACATCCCAGCCAGTTTGCCGGTCGCTTCTTGGGAGCGGGCGGCACGATCTCAGCCACAGGATCGCCAAAGCGTGTGACCCGGATCGGGGTTCGGGTCTTACGCACCTGCTCCAGCATACCCAGGCACTTGGCCTTGAACTCGGATATGGCGACTTCTTTCATCTTTTGTCACTTATACCATGGTCAAAGACCATGGTCAATCCAACAAAAAAGCATCTGAGAACTAGGAACAATCTGGCAACTGGTTTTTAAACTCCAATCACCGCGACTAATTCCTTCACCGCAGCGGCGCTCTTGTCCAGCGCGGTCTTTTCTTCCGGGGTCAGCTTGATCTCGATAATCTGCTCCAGACCCTTCGCCCCTAGCTTGCAAGGCACTCCGACGTACAGGCCCTGGATCCCGTATTCGCCTTCGAGGTAGGCGGCGCAGGGTAAGATCTTTTTCTTGTCTTTCAGGATCGCCTCCACCATCTCGGTTACTGCCGCCGAGGGCGCATAGTACGCCGAGCCAGTCTTGAGGTACTTCACAATCTCCGCGCCGCCATCGCGCGTGCGCTGCACCAGACGCTCTACTGTGGCCGCGTCCACCAACTCGGTAATCGGGATGCCTGCAACGGTCGAATACCGTGGCAGGGGGACCATCGTGTCTCCGTGTCCTCCGAGCACAAATGCAGTGACATTTTCCACGCTGACTTTCAATTCTTCCGCAATGAACGTGCGGAAGCGGGATGAGTCGAGCACCCCGGCCATGCCGATGACGCGCTCGCGCGGAAAGCCGCTCATCTTGTAAGCGGCCTGGGCCATGGCGTCCAGCGGGTTCGACACGATGATCAGGATGCAGTTCGGCGAATATTGCACCGCCTTGCCAACCACGTCTTTCATGATCTTGTGATTGGTATTGAGCAGATCGTCGCGGCTCATGCCCGGCTTGCGCGGAATACCCGCTGTCACCACAACGATGTCGGAGTTGGCAGTATCGGCGTAGTCCTGGGTGCCGATAATGTGCGAGTCGCGCTTCTCGATGGGCATGGCTTCCAGCAGGTCGAGACCTTTGCCCTGTGGTACGCCTTCGACAATGTCGATGAGGACGACATCCGCGAGTTCTTTGGAAGCAATCCAGTGAGCCGCGGTCGCCCCAACGTTACCTGAACCTACGATGGTGACTTTCTTGCGCATGAACAAAGGTCCTTTCGAGTCACGGATTGGACGAATTTACACAGATCGAGCGTATTGGTTTATCCGTGTTCATCCGCGAAATCCGTGACAGACTTCTCAGATCGCGGTAAGCACGCTCGCGTCCATGTTGTCGATGATGTAGTTGGCGAATTCGCTGGTCTTAACCTTGGTCGCGCCTTCCATGAGCCGTTCAAAGTCATATGTGACTTTCTTCTGCTCGATGGTGCGCTCCAGTCCCTGCTCAACCAGGTCCGCGGCTTCATTCCAGCCCAGGAATCGCAACATCATCACGCCGGAGAGAATGACCGAACCCGGATTGATGACGTCTTTGTCCGCATACTTGGGCGCGGTTCCGTGCGTGGCTTCAAAGCAGGCATAGCCGTCGCCGACGTTCGCGCCCGGCGCGATGCCGAGTCCGCCCACCTGCGCCGCGCAAGCGTCGGAAATATAGTCGCCGTTCAAGTTGGGCGTGGCGAGAACCGAATATTCATCGGCCCGGGTCACTACCTGCTGGAAGATAGAATCGGCAATGCGGTCGTTGATCATGAGCTTCCTCCTCCACGCACCCTTGCCGTGGGTGGCGTAAATGCTTTCCAGAACCGCCTCGACCTCTTTGTAGACCGACTGCCGGAAGTCTTCCGTGGCAAACTCCATGCCCGGCTCGATCAACGCAGCGTTCTGCTCAATAGAAATATTCGGGTCTTTGTCTTTATTGCCTAGAATCCAGCTTTCGCGCTCAGTTACTACCTTGTCGCGAAACTCCTCGGTCGCCAGCTCGTAACCCCATTTGCGGAACGCTCCTTCGGTAAATTTCTGGATATTCCCCTTGTGTACCAGGGTCACGCTCTTGCGCCCGCTCTCCAGAGCAAACTTGATTGCCATGCGCACCAGGCGCTTGGTTCCCGTAATCGAGATAGGCTTAATGCCGACGCCTGAATCCAGGCGCACCTGTTTCTTGCCGCCTTTCAGCATGTCCTTGTTCAGGAACTCGATCAGCCGAGCCGCCTCAGGGGTTCCCTGCTCCCACTCGATGCCGGCGTAGACGTCTTCGGTATTTTCGCGATAAATGACTACATCCATGCGTTCCGGGTGCTTCACCGGCGACGGGACGCCCTTGTAATACTTGACTGGCCGTACACAACAATAGAGGTCGAGGATCTGGCGCAGGGCGACGTTCAGCGATCGGATACCGCCTCCTACGGGCGTGGTCAGCGGTCCCTTGATGGCAACCCGGAATTCGCGGATCGCGGCTACGCTGTCGTCGGGAAGCCAGTTATTGAAGTTGGCCATGGCCTTTTCGCCCGCGAAAATTTCGTACCAGGCGATGCGCCGCTTGCCTTTGTAGGCCTTTTCGACGGCCGCGTCGAACACACGCACCGAGGCTTTCCATATGTCACGGCCCGTGCCATCGCCTTCGATGAAAGGAACAATGGGATTATCAGGAACCTGGTACTTTCCATTGCTGTAATTGATGCGGGCGCCATTTGCCGGAACCGGCACCCCGTTGTATGAAGCCGCCATTACAGGCCCTCCAAATTTCACGAATAAAACCCATAATTATAAGGGGTGCTTAGCGTTCTTAGCGAGTTCTTGCCTAGACCAACGTCCCAAAGCTGTTAACCGCAAATGACGCAAAGCAACGCAAAGGACGTGGAGAAAAACTATCGTCATCACCGAGGACACGGTCTTCGCCGGGTTCGCCGATACAATGCAAAGATGTTCTCCAGTTCCTCGCGTCTCCTGATCTCGCTCATCGCCAGTTGCCTCTTCATAGCCTTATCGGCCGCCGCCCAGCAATCCCCGCCGGCCCAGCCTCGCCAAGTTTCCACGGACACACCCGCTCCCCGTCCCGCGGCCGAGCCGCCTTTGCCGCCCCATGCCTTCTGGGACCGAACCAATATTCTCCTTTTCACCGGCGTGGGAGTCTTTCGCGGCCTCGACTACGTCTCCACTCGGAACTTTCAGGCCCGCGGAAGAGAAGAAGTCTTGATTCCGGACGACGTAGTCAACAACTCGGTTGGATTTGCTGCCCTGGAAGCAGCGGGGACTGCCACGTCGATCGGCCTTTCCTACTGGATGCATCGTATCGGACACCACAAAATCGAGCGCTGGATCTCAATTGTCCATATCGGGGTTACCGGCTTCGGCGTCGCCCGGAACTACTCGCTGAAGTCCAAGCACGCAGCGCCCTGAAGGCCCTTCCTGCTGCCAGTCATCTTCACGGATGACACGTGTCACGGTGGTGGGCATATACTATCCGCAGTGCAGTCAGGTTCGTAGGAGACCCTCATGCCCCGGTTCTCTGTTCTGCTGGTGTTGTGCGCTCTAGCTGTTCTTCTTGTGCCCTCGGCAGTGTTTGCCGCCAGAGCCAAAGGTAATGCTGACCGCTTCCAGATCAACCATGACATTCGGATCCAGCCCGAGGACGAAGTCGGGGACGCGACCTGCCTCAACTGCTCCGTCTACGTTCGCGGCCACGTGTCCGGCGATGTCACTACGATTCACGGGAACGTGGTTGCGGAGCAAGGGGCGGCGGTCGCAGGAGATGTCACCGCGATTGGCGGAGATGCCCGCATTGACGATGGCACTCAGATAGCTGGCGACCTGACCGTGATTGGCGGCAACGTCCACCGCGCCCCACAGGCCGCAGTAGCGGGCGACGTGACCTCAATGGGAGGAGGAGGCTGGGTTTTTCTGATCTTCCTGCTGCCGTTTGCTTTCCTCGGTGGAATCATTGCACTGATCATCTGGCTGATTCAACGCAGCCGGCGCCCGGTACCGGTTCCCGCATATACTCTGCGCAGAAACTGACGCAAGCTCGATATTCGGATGGAGAGGCTGCGTCCCGCCCGTCCGGTTTGCATATCCACAGCATGGACGGGCGTGGACGCCGTCGCTACATCCACCTAACTGCGAACCGCTTCGTCCCAGGTGTTCTACACGTCATCCTTCAAGTACCCGATCAAATATCCCCCGCACGGTCTCGAAGGTTCGCGACAGCTCGTTCTCCAGGCCATCCGAAAAATGCCGGCCCAGAATCTTCGCTGTGAACTTCTCCGCCACTTGTCGTCCGTGCTCGGTTGCGGGCAGCCATTTTCCGGGCCGGCCGACTACCAGCCGGGACACATGCTCCGCGGTCCGCAGCAATTCGGCAGCGTGGTCGAGCACGGCGGCGTCAACTTTTTCTAGCCGCCCGATGGACACGCACCGCCACAACCGGTCACGCAAGCTGCCCGGCTTCTGAGCTACTCCGTGTTTTACCAGCAGAAAGCTGGTGATGAAGTCAATGTCGTAAGCCCCGCCCGGCGAGGACTTGAAGCTTTTCCCTGGCTCGGCAGTTTCGAGCTTGGTTCTCATTTCGCGCACGGCCGCAGCAAAGCCATCATCAGATGCGAACCGTTCAAACAGGGTTTTCAGTTGGGCGATGGCACGCTCTCCCACGATTTTCGAGCCGGCAAAGAAACGCAGCTTGGTATACATCAGGGCTTCCCAGGGTTGCGCCTCGTGCTCGAAATAAGCTGCCAGTTGTGTGGGTGTGCTCAGCAGCTCGCCTTCCCCACCCCGCGGGCGCAATCGCGCATCCACAGGAAACACCATTCCTTCCCTGGTATAGGCGGACAATGCGTACATCGTCTGTTCGGCGCACCTGGTGAGGGCGATCCGATCCCCCGCTTCGTCGCACACAAACAAGACGTCGGCATCGGACAGCAAATCGAACTCGCCGCTTCCCAGCCGGCCCAGCGCCATGACCGCAAGTCCGGGAGGCGAGCCAGCCATGGAAAACGCCGCCGCCATTGCATCGGCGGCTGCCAGCGTGATGTCGCTGAAGGATTCGTACACATTGCGCAACTCGATCAGATCTCTCGCACCCACGGCGAAGGCGCGGTGCCGGAAGTGCTGCCGCAGGAGGGACAACTTTTCTCCGTAGGGGATCGGAGAGTTTCCCAGATAAGCAAAGACCGGGTCGCTGCTCCCTTGAGAGCTCTCCAGCGAAAAGTTGTCGAATAACGGCCGATCCCCGGGGGATCCTTCGACCGTGTAGCCACGCCCCGGCCGCGGCCGCGCCTCCTCGGTTTCAGCGAGCGTGGCGATTTCCTCGGGATGGCGAATCAGGATCTGGGTCAGGTAGTCGCTGGCCTCGAACAGAGTCAGAGCCCGCGAGGCTTCCTTCTGATAGCGCAGCACCGCGGCATAGCGATGGGAACTGGCAAATGCCGAGACCAGAAACCGGTGGACATTGCTTCGTGCCTGCAGGCTCAGGTCAGGACGGTTCGTGATTTCGTACAGCTCCGGCGCTTCAGTGGCCAGGCGTTCCAGCAGGTGTTGGCTGGACTGGTCGGTGAGTGCAGGTTCCGGGGTACTCAGTAATTTGAATTCCGTGTCCCGCAATTGCTGTCGGCCGCGAGACTGCTGCTGGTAGATGATGCGCTGGTAAATTTCCGCCACCGCTCCCATTCGAAGCCGAACCATCGCCGACAGCTCACCGGCGCGGTGTTCCCCGGGAGCGTATCCCTCCATGGCGCGTTGCAGGATCTGGGAGTCGGCTTCTGATGACGGCAACTGGTGCGTCTGCCGGCCTTCGCGCAACTGCAGCCGGTGTTCCAGATGACGCAGAAACTCGTAGGCGCTGGTCAGATCATGAAACTCCCTGCCGCTGATGTGCCCCTTATCGTGCAGCTTCTGCAATGAAAACAAAGTGCCGCCAGATCGGAGCCACGGCTCTGCACCGCCGTAAACCCGCTGCAGGCACTGCACCAGAAACTCAATATCGCGAATCCCTCCGCGATCGATCTTCACGTCGATAGTTGACGCGACCTGTTCCAGGCCACTGCCCTGCTGGCGCCGTTTATGCATCTTCTCCCGCGCCACCAGCGCCGTCTTGATGGCGGCAAAGTTCGCTTTTTCGGTGTAGACGTGGGGCTGCACGGCTCTGATGAACTCGCGCGCCAGGACCAGGTCCCCAGCCGAGTGCCGCACCTTGATCAGCGCCTGGCGTTCCCAGTCGTGCGCAGTTTCCGCGTAGTACTTCAACGCCTGCGACAGGCGGATGGCCAGCTCACCCTCTCCGCCCTGGGGCCGCAAACGCAGGTCGATGCGAAACACCGGCCCTTCCCGCGTTACCCGGGATAGGATTTCTGTGGTTTGCTGGGCCAGGCGAATAAAATACTCCCGGTTGGATACCGGAGCCTTGGGCGGCTCCTCGCCGTCGCCGTAGATGTACATCAAGTCCGCGTCGGAGCTGTAGTTCAGTTCGTTGCCGCCCAGCTTGCCCAGGCTGAGAATCGCAAACGGCGTATCCGTCAGGCGGCCCAGCGCGTCCAGATGCTGCGGCGTACCGTGCCGCCGCTGCAGTTTGCTGTCAGCCTCGCGCAGGGCATCCTCGATGAGCACATCGGCCAAAGCTGAGATCTCCGCCGTGGTCTCCGCCAGGGGCGCGATCTTGAGCACGTCGCGCAACATGATGCGGACATATTCCCGCCGCTTGAATCGTGCCAGGGTCAGGGAAACATCAGTCTCGAAGGAGCGGGCGCGGAAGCGCGCCAGACTTTCATGGAACTCTTCCTGGGAGAAGCTGCGATCAAGATTTTTTTCGCGAAGAAAGGACTGCAGCAAATCCGGATTCTGGATCAGCGTCTCTCCCAGAAAACGGCTGTGGCCAAAAACCACGATCGCATAGTGCACCAGAAAATTATGCCGGTCCAGCAAGCGCACGATTTCAGGGGACTCAGTGAGGCGCTCAAACAGACGCAGGGCGCAATCCGGGTCGGGAGACTCCGCCAGCAACCCGGGCAGAGCCACAGCCAGACCAGGACAGACTCGTGCACTCGCGGCGGTCAGGCTGAGTTTTGCGCTGTCAGGATTCCGGAAGGGTATGTGGTCCGCTGTACTGGTGTGGGGGCGGATTTCAGACCCGCCCAAGCCGAGCAAAGCCCGGCTGCGCTCTCCCGTGGAATGAGACTCCGGTCCACCCTGTGGCGTCGGCTGATTTGGCAGTTTCGCTGAAGGCAAGACTCTCCACTCGGATTGTCAGCATAGCATGGGGACGAAACTGCAGAGGCCGGGCCGGAATTTGTAGTTTTGTGGGCTGGAAAGCAGTGGGCCGTGGCTACGGACGGGGAGGGCACGACTTCCAGTGGTTGCCGTGCAGACCAGCAAGCACTATTCGGCACGCCCGAAGGCCGTTCCCTTCCCGGTTTGTTGTCCGCCGCACCCACAATCAATATCGCCTTTGCCCGAAATACTTTCGCACTCCGACCGTGTTGTACCGGCCCCAGGGGCCGTTGGGACCGAGATCAGCGTCTCCCAGATTCCGATCGCGCGCGCCGAACCGGCTGAAGAGGAAATGCTGCGTGACCCGCATTTCAAAGCCCTTTCCCATATAAATTCCCGCGCCCCACGATCTTTCCACTCCGATCGCATCGAATGACCAGGTGTAGAGCGTCTGCGGAAGGTTCTTGCCAAACAGGAATCGGGGCTCTCCGTAGAGGAAGAATCGACGCAGTTGGGTCCGTCCGAACGGCCGGACCTCGACGTATCCCGAAAGCATGTAGCGGGCGAAGGCGTTACACGGGGAGTTCACGCCTCCCGAAATCCCCGCATCGGCGCGGCAAATGTTGGGATCAATTTCATTGTGGGGAGGCGCCAGATCGAACTGCCCATAGCCCCAGAACATGTCGTGAGGAAAGAACATGCGTTCCGAGCCGGCTGGCGCCGCAGCCGCCTGGGCCGACGCCACCCCGGACATGGCTAGACATACAAACATCCACAGCAGGGCCTGCTTCATGAAGCCTCCGCGAAAAAGTTTGGTGCATTACCTGATGAAACTCAGGGCCGGGCCTCCGATGTGGCTGGAATTTCACGGAGCTTGCTGCCCGGCCTCATTGGCCGCGTAGACCCGGACGCTTGGTCTGGGTGGGTGAACGTCGCGCGTCAGAATGCGCTTCGCTGCGCCGGGCAAAGTGAGGCCTGCCCCTGCGCGGGCGCCACATTGTACCCTGTGTGGCAACATTTTCAGGGCAGGATCGGCGTGGAGTTGTGTTTTATGTTGGTGCAACCTGGTTCTGACCCGGAGGCGAGCCCCACGCAGGTCATGGATTGTGTCTCACTTTTTTGCGGCGAGACTTGGCCAATTGATCATCAAGCCAGCGGAACGAAAACGAAGTCTGGAGCGCGAGTGGTGGGTCAGTCTTGAATTATCTTGCGTGATGAGGTCGCTGTCGCAGGGTTTCCACGATCAGACCGATCAAACCGTACGTGGCAGCATTCGCGAGAACAGACCAATATAACCCAAGAGCAAAGTGGAAATGGATACTCGCAAATACAACTGGGCAGGTTAATTCTACGAGAGTCACGATTGAGTCGGCGGAGGTCATCGCTGGAGGTGTGGTCGCGAAGGCATAAAGTGCCCAACAACACGCAACCAGAAAGCCTGCACTCGTCCACACAGCAATTCGGTATTTCATGCCGCCACCTGCTACTTTCTGAACCAATATTCTCACCAATTCCTCCAAACTCCAAGAACGACCTTGCCGGCTTATGGTGGTGGCCGGTTCGCCAGAGAGCCGCAGTTGCTGGCCCGGCGGGCACTCGCGTATCCTCGAATCAATCTCGTCCGGACTTCAGCAGCGCCAAGGAGATCCAATGAAAGCCGCGCGCAACGGAAGCTTCCGTACTTTTCTTGTATTGGGGATGGTGACCATCATGGCCGGATCCGCGTTTGCTGCGTCCAACATCTACGACTTTACTTTGCCCTCGATCGACGGCAAGCCCATGCCATTGGCGGATTTCAAGGGTAAGGTGGTTCTCGTAGTCAACGTGGCCAGCCGCTGCGGTTACACTCCGCAGTACAGTGCGCTGGAGGCTTTGTATGAGAAGTACAAGGACCAGGGCTTTGTCATCGTCGGCTTCCCGGCCAACAATTTCGGGGCGCAGGAACCGGGCACCAACAAAGAAATCAAGACCTTCTGCTCTCGAAAGTACAACGTCACCTTTCCCCTGTATAGCAAGGTATCGGTTAAGGGAGACGACCAGACGCCGTTGTACCAGTATCTGACGAAACAGACCGATCCTTCCATCGCGGGCGAGATCAAGTGGAATTTCACCAAGTTCCTGGTCGACCGTAACGGTCACGTGGTGCAGCGCTTCGAGTCTGCCGTGACCCCCGATTCCAAGGACGTGGTTTCAGCCGTTGAAAAACAGCTCAAGCAACAATGAGCACGAAGTCTGTCCGTCGGTCACTGAGCAGTCAGGCGCTCGCGCCCATCCATTGTCTACGAAAATCCATATTCAAATTTTCTATTCCTCCCACAACTAGAATCGATGGTATGCGTAAGTCTCAGCGTATCTTAGGGATAGGTTTGGCCAAAGTATTGCTATCAAGCATTGAACCGGGGGTGGACAATGCCACAGGAGGTCTCTATCTCCTACCAAGCGGTCAAAAGCAAGGTCTACAAGCTGGTTGACGCCATGGTCGAAGGGGACAAGAACACCGTTGAGGTGCAGGAGTCCATTCGGCGCTGGTGGAAACTCATTCATCCTTCTGATCGAGCCGTAGCCCAGAAATATCTGCTCATGGTGCTGGAGAAGTCGAACTCCACCCTGGGAGCCATCGTCCTTGGCCTGCCCGAGGTCAAAGAAGTAAAGGCCATTCGCGAGCTGGACGTGGAAAGAATTCCCGCCCGACCCGATCGAGCGGCAATCAGCAGCCCGGTCTAAAACCCCTTATCTCATCGAAAGCCCGGCGCGGGCCGGGCTTTTTTGTGCCCGGTGACCATGGGGCTGAGCTGGGAGTCCCTCGCAACAAATGTGTCATCCCGACCGTAGCGAGCCGAGTGGAGTTGATCGGAGGCGTACGGACCGCATTTAACTGGGACAATTGCGACCCGCATAAGGACCAAAAGAAGGAGCCTGAACCCGAAGAACGCAAAGATGTATTCCCAAGGACTGCCGCTTTGTGAAGCCAAAGCAGGTCCCTCCACTGCGCTCGCTACGCTTCGCTCCGGTCGGGATGACAGGGTTGAACAAAACTCCTAAACATCTAGATGTCGTAATACAGCGCGAACTCGAAAGGATGCGGCCGTAACCTTACCGCGTCGACCTCCTTGGTGCGCTTGTATTCCACGTAGGTGCTCAGCAGTTCCTCGGTGAAAACGTCACCCTTGAGCAGGAACGCGTGGTCCTTCTCCAGGGCATCGAGAGCATCTTCCAGCGAACCCGGCATGGAGGGAACCTTGGCCAGCTCCTCCGGACCCAGATCGTAGATGTCTTTGTCGAGCGGTTGGCCGGGATCCATCTTGTTTTCGATTCCGTCCAGACCGGCCATCATCATGGCGGCAAATGCCATGTAAGGGTTGCAGCTGGGATCGGGCGGACGGAATTCCACACGCTTGGCTTTGGGTGAAGCCGAGTACATCGGGATACGGCAGGCCGCCGAACGGTTCCTCCGCGAGTAGGCCAGGTTCACGGGCGCTTCGAATCCGGGCACCAGGCGTTTGTACGAATTGGTGGTGGGCGCAATGATGGCCGCCAGTGCCGGGCCGTGCTTGATCAAGCCTCCGATATACCAGAGTGCCAGCTGCGAGATACCGGCGTAACCATCGCCGGCAAACAGCGGCTTGCCGCCCTTCCACAGCGATTGATGAGTGTGCATGCCGCTGCCATTGTCCTGAAAGATGGGTTTCGGCATGAAGGTCACAGTCTTGCCGTACTGGTTGGCCACATTTTTCACGATGTACTTGTAGAGCATCATGTGGTCTGCCGAGCGCACCAGCGAATCGAATTTCAGGTCAATCTCGGTTTGTCCGCCGGTGGCCACCTCGTGATGGTGGCACTCCACTTCGAGGCCGCAGTTCTGCATGGTCATGACCATCTCGCTGCGCAGGTCCTGATAGTGGTCCGTGGGAGGCACCGGAAAATAACCTTCCTTGTAGCGCGGCCGGTATCCCTGATTGTTCTCCACCCGGCCCGAGTTCCAGCGGCCTTCTTCCGCATCGATGAAGTAAAAACCGTGCTGCTCGCGCTGATCGAAGCGCACGTTGTCAAAGATAAAGAACTCCGCTTCCGCACCGAAGTAGGCTGTATCCGCCACTCCGGTCGAGCCCAGATACATTTCCGCTTTCTTCGCGATGTAACGCGGGTCGCGGTCGTATCGCTGTTTGGTGACGGGATCGACAACGTCGCAAACCATCACCAGCGTGGGTATTTCGGTAAACGGGTCGAGCATGTAGGTGGTCGGGTCGGGAATCAGCAGCATGTCGCTTTCGTGGATCGCCGCCCACCCGCGAATGGATGAGCCATCCATCCCGAATCCCTCGTCGAACGAGGCCTCGCTCAGTTGGTCGATGGGATAAGAAACGTGATGCTGCAATCCCGGCAAGTCGGTGAACCGGAGATCGAGCATCTTCACTCCGTTTTTCTTTACAAACTCCAGGATGGTCTTTGGATCAGCCATGGATCACTCCTTTGCATGTCTTTCGGATTTCGTTGAGGTCGGCCCCACCGTTGCGCAACGCCGTAAGCGGGGTGGAACCGGTCATGGATGTAAGGGAATATTGCATGCCTGCTACAATCTTCTCGCACTGTGCAGGCCGGACGGAGTCTAATCCGGCTGAGGCTGTGCAAGGAAATCTATTGTTTTTATGGCCCGGATAACCAGGCTTTATGCCGTGCATCCGGATGGGTTTTCAGGTAGTTACGTGGCGAAAGAGCAGTCAGCCGTCAGCACTCAGCATTCCGCCCTGGCAAGCACTGAGGCGATTGCAGGTCGCTGAACGCTGACTGCTGAGTGCTCGCATGGACTTCGAACAGCTCGAAACGTTTCTGCAGGTCGCGCGCCACAGCTCGTTCTCCCGAGCCGCGGAGAAACGCTTCCGCACCCAGCCTGCGATCTCCTCCCAGATTCGGGCGCTGGAGGAAGAAGTCGGAGCCAAGCTGCTGGACCGTTCCGGGGGAAAGGTCTCGATTACCGCATCCGGCAAACTGTTTCAAAAATATGCTGAGGAAACTCTTGAGGCCCGGCGAGCGGTCCTGACCGCCATCGCAGAGACGGAACGCGTGCCCCGCGGCGAGATCATCGTGGGCGCCAACGAAGGCACCTGCCTGCATATTCTTCCCGAAGTGTTTGCCGAGTTCAAAAAGCAATACCCCGACGTGGCCGTGAACATCACCCGCGCCGACTACGGGAAGATTCTCGATTCAGTCATCGACAATTCCGTAGATTTCGGATTCGTGTCGCTGCCGGTCGCTGACACACGCCTGACCGTGGTTCTAATCCATCGTGACGAACTGGTGCTGATCGCGCCGCCGAAGCACCCGCTGGCAAGACTGAAATCCCCTACCATCACCGAGATCGCCCAGTACCCCCTGGTCCTGCCCAAGGCCGGACACACTCGCGACGGCTTGGAAGAACTCTTCCACGAGCACAAACTGAAGCCGCAGATCGCCATGGAACTCGATTCCAGCGAACTGCTGAAGCGCTTTGTGGCCGCCGATGTGGGCGTGGGGTTCATCGCCCGATCCAATGTGCAGGAAGACGTACAGGCCAATGTACTGGTCGCGATTCCGATGACAGAGACACCGATTCGCCGCGACCTGGCGCTGGTCTTCCGTAAAGACAAGGCTCTCAGCCGGGCTGCTCTTGCTTTCATCGACACCACCGTGAGGATCAAAACTGTCGAGCCGGTGGCCATCGCAAAACGCTGATTGCCTCATCCCAAACCGCATTGCCCCGAACGTGCCCTCGGCTGCGCCAGGATCATTTGAGATAAAGTCATTTGAGATAAGGATGATATGAGATTGGAACTACCCCCTGGAGTGTTTAAGGCTTACCTGTTCGATTGTGACGGCACAGTCGCCGACTCGATGCCGCTGCACTATGTAGCGTGGAGCCGAGCTCTTTCCGAATGGAAGTGTGAATTCAGCGAGGAACTGTTCTACGCCTGGGGAGGTATGCCGGTGGCTGAAATCATCTCCACGCTCAATGAGAAATATGGGCTGCATATGCCGGTCGAGAGTGTGGCCCGACGGAAGGAAGAACTATATTTCGAGATTCTCCCTCAACTCAAGGCCGTCCCGGAAGTACTGGAACATATTGAGGCCAGCCATGGCCGGATTCCTCTTGCGGTCGTATCCGGGAGCACGAGGGACTCGGTGACTGCGTCCCTGGAGGCGCTGAAGCTTCTGAACAAGTTCGACACGTTGGTTTGTGCCGGAGACTACCGGCGAAGCAAGCCCGATCCTGAGCCATTTCTGATTGCCGCAGCCAGGCTGGGAGTCGCGCCGGAGGACTGTTTGGTGTTTGAGGACACGGATATGGGCATTCAGGCCGCGACAGCCGCCGGAATGGCGTCGGTAAAGATCCCTCAGCCTTGGCAGAGAACCGCCGAGTCTGCGTAGGCCCGGACGTCCCCGTCCGGGCGGCCGAGCGACGCTCGCCAGATTTGGTGCGAAAGCTGCGGCGCTGCGCTCCGCTGGGCGGGCGAGGGCCCGCCCCTACATGTTTTGATGTTGGGTTAGAATTCCGGCAGTGAAACTTGTCTATCTAGCCTTGCTGTTGGGCTGCGCTTCCCTGCCTTTTGCCCAGACCCGCAAGCCATCCAGCTCGCCTTCCACCTCCAGACTGCTTTCCATCAAGGTGACGGGATCAAAGCGATACACACCGGACGAGATCATCGCCGCCACCGACCTGCAGCGTGGGCAGCCCGCCACCGAGGATGATTTCAAGACGGTCACCCAGCAACTGGGGGAAAGCGGCGCTTTCAGCAACGTTGCCTACACCTTCCAGTTCTCCTCAGAGGGCATCAAGCTTGAATTGCAGGTTGCCGACAGCGACCAGTTTGTGCCTGTCCGGTTCGACAACTTCGTGTGGCTTTCCGACCGGGACCTATTGCAGAAACTAAGTGCGAGTGTGCCGCTTTTCCAGGGTGAACTCCCCGTGTCCGGCAAACTCGTCGACCAGGTTTCGGACGCCTTGCAGACCCTTGCCATTGAGCTCAAGCTCAAAGGGCGCGCCGATTATCTTCGCTCGGGGCCCGCCGACGGCCCAGTCGAGGCCTTCGACTTCAGCATTACTGGCCAGGACATTCGTATTCGCCAGGTCGCATTTCCGGGGGCTAGTCCCGCCGAATTACCTACCCTGGAAGCCGCTGCAAAGCAGATGTCCGGGCGGGAGTTTGTTCGCCCCGCGCTTCGGATTCAGGTGGACAAGAACTTCCTGCCGGTTTACCTCGAACGTGGCTATTTGAAGGCGGCGTTCTCCGACGCCGAGCCCAAGGTGGTGGAGGACAGCCCCAACGAGACCCTAGTGGATGTGGCTTTTCCGGTGTCTCCCGGCTTGCAGTACAAGCTCAGCGAACTGCAAATTTCCGGGTACAAGGTATTTCCAGTCGAGAAACTACGCGAGTTGATCCGTCTGCAACCGGGCCAGATTATCAACCTCGTCGAGCTCAACAAAGACATCGACGCCATCAAGGGGCTTTACGGATCCCGCGGCTACATGGCGACCCGCATCGTGGCCACGCCGGAGACGAACGACGCGGACTCTACGGCAAAATACGTGGTCCAATTTCATGAAGGCGACATCTACAAGATGGGAGATCTGGACATTCGCGGCCTGGATAGCCACAACACCGAGCGCATCGCGGCCGCTTGGAAACTCAGGCCGGGCGATACTTACGATGGCCAGTACCCGAAAAAATTCACCCAGGAAGCAATGAACCTGCTTTCCGGGGACGATTGGAATGTCGCGGTCCATGAAACGGTAGAGGATAAAGATAAGACCGTGGATGTCTCGCTGCATTTCGAGCGCAAGCCGTAAATCTGCATCTAAACAGAAACGCAACGCTAATCAAAGAAGGAGAACTAGTTTGATGAAATCCGTTCCGTCCAAGACAGCCCTTTTCGTCGTAGCTTTGTTGATGGGCACGCTCCACACCGCACCTACGGCTTTCGCCGCCGACAAGCCCCAGAGCCTCACCGGCAAGGTCAGCGATGCCATGTGCGGCGCCAACCATATGATGGCCGGCGCAGGCTCTGATTGCGTCCGGGCATGCGTGCAAAAGGGCTCGAAGTACGCCCTGGTGGTGGGCGAGAAGGTTTACGCCCTCGACACCAGCGATAAACCTACGCTGGATAAGCTAGACAAGCTGGCCGACAAGCAGGCTAAAGTAACCGGGCAGGTCAACGGAGACAGCGTGAGCGTTAGCTCGGTCAGCGAAGCCAAGTAGGCGGGCGCCGCGGCGTTCTGAAGTATTTACTTCGGAACTTCGCGGCTTCTTTTCTTTCGATTTTCATATTGCGCCCGCGCCGCCTATGTTATGTTTTAGCAAATTTTGCCACGCGGCATCCGGAGGAAACTCGAATTGTCTAGAGACATGGTCCCCAAGAAGATTTTCTTCACCAAGGGGGTCGGTAAACATCGCGAGCGTCTTACCTCATTTGAGCTGGCATTGCGGGACGCCGGCATCGCAGCCCAGAACCTGGTTCGAGTCTCCTCAATTTTTCCACCACAGTGTAAGCTGGTACCGCGGTCGCAGGGACTGAAACATCTCAGTCCGGGTGAAGTGGTTTTTTCCGTGGTGGCGGAAAATTCAACCCATGAGCCCCACCGCCTGCTGGCGTCCAGCATCGGCGTGGCCATCCCCGCCGACCGGAATACGTACGGCTATCTGAGCGAGCACCACTCTTTCGGCGAAACCGAAGACGCGGCCGGAGACTATGCGGAAGAACTCGCGGCCGAAATGCTGGCCACCACACTGAACGTGGAGTTCGATCCCGACCGTTCCTGGGATGAGAAGAAAGAGATTTACCGGATTTCCAACAAGATCGTTCGCACCGCCAACGTAACCCAGTCCGCCGTGGGCGACAAGCGCGGCCTGTGGACCACGGTGATCGCGTCAGCAGTGCTGATTTTCGATTAGGATTAGTGGAGTGCGGGCGGGACGCCCCCACGACAGCCGGCGGGACGCCGGCGCTACGTAAACATTACTTCCTCGCCAAAGCTTTTTCCTTTTTCACCTTATGATTCTCGCCATTCTTACCCAGGCGTTCCAGCACTGCGGCAACGATCAATGGCAGGCCCACGGTCGCATCTACAAAGACCTCGCCAAATTTTCCACCTTCGGACGGCGGAACGAACTTGCCCCACGAAATTGCTTCACTGTACGGACTTCCTGACAACCCGCCCCAATACACAGGTTCGGGGCAAATTCGCAAGCCGTAGTGATAACGCTTTAGCGGAACATTTTCTCCCATGCGCCGATGCCGGAGCTCGATGAACGGCCCAAACTGCTGCGACCAGTTTCGCGGCACTCCCCCACCGATGGTGAAAATGCCCAGCCGTTTCTGCCGCAGCAGGGTTGAGGCGAAGTGCTCCAGGTCTTCAAACGGATCGAACCGCAACTTGTGTCTGCCGGCGGCTTCCCGCATGCGGTTGGATAGTGCGACGTCCAACCCTAATTCGGAGTCAGTAAAGGCCGGAACGAAGACCGGCACACCTTTCTCAAATGCCGATTTCAGAATGCCGCGCTGATCTTTGGCATGGCCGGCAAGATGTTCTCCAATCGCGTGATTGAGCTTGTAAGAACAGAGGATTTCGCTCGGATCCCACTGTTCCAGTACCTCGCCCATTACCTTCTCCACGTCGTCCAGATTGGTCTCCGGCTCAAGCGTGTCGTAAACGCGGTTGTAACCCTGCTGGTAGAGTTCTTCATCAGAAACCTCTGGGTTGTAGCGGAAGTGCGCCCGCCCTGTCGCTTCGACCAATCCATGCGCCATCAATGCGCCGGTCGAGACGATCGCGTTGACGATTCCCCGATCAATCAATTCCGCGACGATGAGCCCCTGTTTGGCGACCGTCATAGCGCCGGCCAGGGTCATGACCACAAAGCAGTCCTTGTCGCGGGCCATGGCTTCGAGGACGTCGACGGCCTCGCCCAGTTGCCGGCCGGTGAATGCGGTCTTGGCCATGGCGCGCATAAGGTCATCGATGGAATGCACTTTCCTGAGATCGAGAGGCTCCAGTGGGATCAACCGGTCTTCGATTGGATTGTGCAGATGGCGCTCCACACCGGCGCCGTCATGATTGTTATGTTTCAAGTTGCACCCCCCCGCTTGCGAAGAACTACTTTACTAGAAGCCCGCGAGACATTGCTAACACATTAGAATGGAGAACCAGGAACTGACGACTGGAAACTGTTATGCTAAATTTCAGCAACCTGAATTTTGGCAACCTGAATTTTAGTCACCTGAATCCAGTTTCACCTGAATTTTGTCTTCGCCTGAGTTTTGCAGTTGACGGAGGCTCGCTCATTGCCGCCACAAAAGTTCAAGGTAGGGCTCGTGCAAATGTCGGCGACGCCCGATCCTGACAAGAATTTGCAACGCGCGATCGACAAAGTCCACCAGGCCGCCGCCCGCGGCGCGCAGATGATCTGTCTGCCTGAACTCTTTCAGACGCAGTATTTCTGCCAACGCCAGGATCCGAGCCTGTTCGACCTCGCACAGCCCATTCCCGGACCGGTGACAACACGGCTGTCCGCGCTGGCGAAACAGCTTCGCATCGTTCTCATCGCTTCCCTGTTCGAGAAGCGCGCCCCTGGCGTCTACCACAACACGGCCGCAATCTTTGACGCGGACGGTTCCCTGCGCGGGCTGTATCGCAAAATGCACATCCCCGACGACCCGCTGTACTACGAGAAGTACTATTTCACTCCCGGAGATCTCGGCTACCGGGCGTTCGACACAGGTTTCGGCCGGGTGGGCAGCCTGGTTTGCTGGGACCAGTGGTATCCCGAAGGCGCCCGCCTGACTGCGCTGCAGGGCGCGCAGGTGATTTTCTATCCCACCGCCATCGGCTGGCATCCTTCGGAGAAAGCCGAGTTCGGCCAGTCGCAACACGATGCCTGGCGCACCATTCAGCGCGCCCACGCCATTGCCAACGGCGTCTACGTGGCCGTTGTGAACCGTGTCGGACATGAAAACGGCGACGTGCGCGGCAACGCCGTCCCGGGAGACGGGCTGGAGTTTTGGGGCGGCTCCTTCCTCTGCGACCCCTTCGGCAAGGTCATCGCCGAAGCCTCGCATGACAAGGAAGAAATCCTGGTAGGCGAAATCGACCTCCACGCCCTGGAAGATGTCCGCCGCAACTGGCCCTTCCTGCGCGACCGCCGCATCGACAGCTATGGTCAGATCACAAGCAGGCTGATCGATTGAAGCCAGCAAACCATGTAGGGACGGGCGCCCTCGCCCGTCCAGGGCGAGCGCAGCTCGCCAGGCACTTGGCTAGCTAGTCGAGAAACCCGATCATGAAACCCTCCCAACCGAACTTTCGCATGCCGGCCGAATGGGAGCCGCACGCTTCCACCTGGCTGGCGTGGCCGCACTACCGCGGAGACTGGCCGGGGAAATTCGAGCCAATCCCCTGGGTCTATGCCGAAATCATCCGCCACCTGGGACGGCACGAACGGGTCGACCTGATCGTCAACAGCGCGAACTCAGCAAAACATGCCCGCAAAGTTCTGCAGAAGGCAAATGCTCTTAGCAAGAACGTCCGCTTCCACCGCTGGCCCACAAATCGGGTCTGGACGCGCGACTCCGGCTGCACATTTGTCAGGAATACCGAATCGGTGGGCGCGTCTACCGCGGCCCCAAGGGCTGAACCCAACCCAACTCTGGCCGCCATCAAGTGGCGCTTCAACGCCTGGGCCAAGTATTCCAACTATCAGCTCGACGAGAAGATCGGCAGCCACATGGCCAAGGCCGCTCATGCCAGTGAAGTCCGCCCGGTCCGCGGCAAATTGCGGGTCGTTCTCGAAGGCGGCTCGATCGATGTCAATGGACGCGGCGCCCTTCTCACCACCGAAGAATGCCTGCTCAGCAAAGTCCAGCAGCGCAATCCACGGATGTCCCACGCCGACTACGAGAAGTTGTTCGCAGATTACCTGGGAATCAGGAATGTGATCTGGCTGGGATCAGGCATCGCCGGTGATGACACCCACGGCCATGTCGACGACATTACTCGCTTCGTTTCCCCGGACACGGTGGTCACCGCAGTCGAGTCCGATCCGAATGATGGCAACTATGAACCACTGCGAGAAAATATCCGCCGTCTCCGCGCCGCTACGGATCAGGACGGCAAGCAATTGTCCATAGTCGAGCTGCCCATGCCCAGCCCAGTGGTTTTCGAGAAGCGCCGTTTGCCCGCCAGCTACGCCAACTTCTATATCGCGAATGGCGTGGTGCTCATCCCGGTTTTCAACGACCCCAACGACCGTTTTGCTCTGGATATTCTGGCTGATCTGTTTCCGGATCGCGAAGTCGTCGGCATTTATTCAGGAGATCTGATCTGGGGCTTCGGCGCAATGCATTGTATGACTCAGCAGCAGCCGGGAATCTAGTCGTCGGTCTTCAGTCGTCGGCTTAAGACTAGCTTTCAGTTAAGAACACTCGCGGACTGGGCCTGCGGAAGAGTTATTGGCCTCTTGCTTTGTTGACGAAGGAAGACCAACGCCTGGCGACTGTCTGGAGACTATCTCTTGTATTGCGTCGGCTGCGGACCCTTCTCCAGCATTTCGCGGTTCCAGATGGCACCGTCGCGGGTGTAACTGGCCAACTCAAAATCCTGGGTCAACTCCAGCGCGTCGGTAGGACAGGCGTCCTCGCACAACCCGCAAAACATGCAGCGGCTGAGATCGTAGGTAAAGTTGGTGAGTTCCTTGCGGCGGGTCTTCTCGTTGCGTTCGCTCGAGACCACGATCAGATTTTCCGGACAGGCCAGCGCGCACAGGTCGCAGGCGATGCACATGGTCTCATTGGTATCAGGATTTACATTGAGCCGCGGCGCCCCGCGGTAGCGCTCCGCCACCTGCGGCCGCTGCAAGGGATACTGCTCGGTATAAATCTCTTTGGGATCCTGATAAAGAAAGGTGACCTTCAATCCCTGTAGCAGGTCCCACATGAAGATCTTGCGCAGCAGGCTCGGGATGCCCATATCGCAGTAAGCATACCATTAACCCTCCTGAGGGCAGAAGGTAGGATGCTTGTCGGGTGGACGAGACGTCCGCCTGACGGCCAGCGGGACGCCGGCGCTACGGTGAAGCGATGCCCCGGAGGGGCGACGGATAGTAGCCCGGCGTTTCAACGCCGGGTGTTCGAGCAAGATGATTACCGTCCCGTTGGGACGGCTGAAATGCCGCACGCGGCGTCGGGTTCGTTTCAGGCGTGCCGACGGCACGCGCGTTCTTCCCTTTACTGCACCCGCCACTGAAGTGGCGGGCTACTATCAATCGCCCCTGCGGGGCACGCCTGGCGCTGCCGCTGGGTTCAGGAAGACACCCTGGGGACGGTACGGGCGTATGCTCATCACACCGCATGCTCGACAATCACAATCCCGACCTCGCCTGGAAATATCACAACGCCACCAAACACTCCCACGCCAGCGTCCACAACAACCCGCATTCTCTTGACTTCAACAACCAGCCTATTCCTTTCAAGATCTATCCCACGCTGGAGCCGTCGCCGCTGCCCGCCGAGGTGCGCCAGACTGGCGTGGCCGCGCTTTCCGCCATTGCCGAAATCGTTCCTCCGCACACTCTAGCGGCACCTGACCTCGAGGCTATCGCTCAACTGCTTTACCTCTCCGCTGGCATCACCCGGCACAGAAAATATCCCGCGGGCGAAATCTACTTTCGCGCGGCCGCGTGTACCGGAGCGCTGTATGAAGTCGAGCTGTATCTGGTCTGCGGTAATCTTTCGAACCTCGATGCCGGCGTCTACCATTTCGCGGCCGCCGAGTTCGGCCTGCGCAAGCTGCGCGCCGGAGACTACCGCAGCGTCCTGATTGAAGCCACTGCTGCCGAGCCCGCCATCGCGCATGCTCCGTTGACCATCGTCTGCACCGCTACCTACTGGCGCAATGCGTGGAAGTATCAGGACCGCACCTACCGCCATTTCGGCTGGGACAACGGGACCCTGCTCACCAACCTGCTGGCCGTCGGTACCGCCCTGGGTCTCCCCGCCAAGGTAGTGTGTGGCTTTGTGGATGACACGGTGAACGCCCTGCTCGATCTCGATCCCCGACGCGAGGTGGCTTTTTCCCTGGTGCCACTCGGCCACGGCTCTACGCTCCCGCCGCAATCGCCGGCAGCAATCTCCCCTCTTGGATTCGAAACCATGCCGCTCTCCCGCCATGAGATTGACTATCCGCTCATGCGCGAAATGCACGCCGCCTCTTCATTGCAATCCCCCGCAGAAGTTGCGGCCTGGCACGGTGGTACTCCGCTGACCAACTTCCCGCCTCCAAAGGGACCAGTAGTTCAGCTCCAGCCTTTGTCCGACGCGGAAATGTCTCGCGACCCGATCGAGCAGGTCATCCTGCGGCGCGGCTCTACTCGCAAGTTTGCCCGCATGCCAATCACTCTTCCCCAGCTTTCGACTATGCTCGACCGGGCTACCCGAGGAGTGCCTGCAGACTTTCTCGATCCCGTGGGATCTCAACTCAATCACCTGTACCTGATCGTTCACGCTGTCGAGGGTTTGGATCCCGGTGCTTACGTGTTCCATCGGAACCAGAAATTGCTCGAGTGTCTGGAGCGGGGAGAGTTCCGGTCTCAGGCTGGCTACCTGGGGCTGCAGCAAGCGCTGCCTGCCGACGCTGCGGTGGACGTCTTCTTTCTGGCCGATCTGCGGCCGATCCTGCTGCGCTTTGGCAACCGCGGATACCGAGCCGTGCAACTCGAAGCCGGTATCCTTGGCGGCAAACTGTATCTCGCGGCTTACGCCCAACATCTCGGAGCCACCGGCCTCACGTTTTTTGATGACGACGTGACCAACTTCTTCTCGCCCCACGCCACAGGTAAGAGTGCAATTTTTCTGGTCGCACTGGGCCACAGCCTCAAAACCAAGACCTAGCACGACCTCCTGAAGGACCAACGGGGAAATTCATATGATCGTGATCATTGCGGGCCTCCCGGGGACAGGCAAAAGCACGCTAGCGCGAGCACTCGCGCAGCGGCTGCCGAGCGCGGTTCTCGACAAGGACTCAATTCGAGCGTCGCTCTTCAAACCGCCGTATATCGAGTATTCGTTGTCGCAGGACGATTTCTGCGAGGAGATCATGCTGCAAACTGCAGCTTATCTGCTGTCCAAACATGCCCAACTCAAGGTTCTGTTGGATGGCCGCACCTTCTCGCTGCGCTACCAGCGCGACCGTGTGATCGAGTTCTGTTCACAACTGGGAACCACCTGGTCCACGCTGGAGTGCGTCTGTTCAGAAGCGACAGCAATAGGTCGCATCGCGGAAGCGGTGGCGGCAAACAGCCACCTTGCTGCGAATCGCACACCCGAGGTCTATCGCGAAATCCGGAGGGCATGGGAGCCGATCGACCAACCCAAACTCGTTATTGACACTGACGAAAACCTGCAATCATGTGTCGATCGAGCGCTGCACTATCTGACGCGGAGACTTTCCTCGCGTGACGGTTAGCGGTCATGATCTTACGGCTCGACGGCCGCCACTGAGCCGTGGCATGTCGACGAACCTGAGAACGATGGGTCCTTTTCTCCCGCATCACCAAAGTCACTTCGCACGACTCACCCGCGTGTTATACTGATGTTGCGTCTAATACCACGGTTGTGGTGCGGTTGCTCCGGTTTTAACCTGAATTCCCGCCTTGAGTCCCTCCCGTTCGTCTTCGGCGTAATTAAAAACTGGCAATGCAAGTTGCTGCTCGCCCGGAAGCTCGTGTGCGCGCCGCGATCGCTTCCGCCAACAGAAAAAGAGAATAAACACTAATGCAGAGTTTTTCAGAACTACCAATTTCTCCTTATACCCAGGAGAGATTGTCACACGCTAAATTTGTCACCCCTACACCGGTTCAATCCGCGGCCATTCCGCAAGCGCTTGCCGGCAAAGATGTGCTGGCCACCGCGCAGACCGGAACCGGCAAGACCCTGGCCTTCCTGATCCCGATCATCGAACGCCTGCTTCGGCCAAATACCTCGGGAACCGCCCTGGTGCTGGTCCCCACACGCGAACTTGCCATGCAGGTGGTCGACCAGTACAACGCCTTGCGCGGGGCAAAACTGTCGCCCGCAGCGCTGGTTGTAGGCGGCTTGTCGGAAGGAACCCAACTGAACGCGCTGCGTCGCGGCGCTCGCCTGGTGGTCGCCACCCCAGGCCGTTTAGAAGATTTCCTGGATCGCCGGCTGATCACTTTTCAGGCGCTTGAAGTCCTGGTCCTCGACGAGGCCGATCGCATGCTCGACATGGGATTTCTGCCCGCGCTGCGCCGGATCGCAAGGGTCCTGCCTAAAGATCGCCAGACGCTATGCTTTTCCGCCACGCTTGAAGCATCGGTCGCTCATCTGATCAGCGACTACACCAGAAATCCGGTACGCCTGGCCTTCGGATCCATATTGAAGCCGTCGGAAAATGTTCGCGTGCAGGCCTTTGAAGTCGCTGCCGACCGCAAACAGGAAATGCTGCACCGCCTACTGTCGAAAGAAACCGGCCGCTGTCTGGTCTTTGCACGCACCAAGCGCGGGACCGAGCGCCTGGCCAAGAGCCTGAACCGCGAAGGTTTTGCTGCCGCCATGATCCACGGCGACCGCTCCCAGTCGCAGCGCACCGCCGCCCTCACTGGATTTCAGAAGGGACGCTATCGCATCCTGGTAGCGACCGACCTGGCCTCGCGCGGCATTCACGTGGAAGACATCGTTCACGTCATCAACTACGATCTGCCCGAAGTGGCGGAAAACTTCATCCATCGCGTGGGTCGAACTGGACGCGCCGGTGAACTCGGTGTAGCCTCCACTCTGTTTGCCCGGGAACAGCGTTCCGAGTTGCATCAGCTGGAGCGCACACTGGGCATCCGCATGGAAAGAATGCCGGCGGACGATGCCCCATTCGAGCGGCCAGCCCGCAACCGAACTGACACCGAACCCAGTGAAACCTCAAGTCGATCGCGCATGGTTCGCCTCCCCGGAGAAGTCCTGCAAATCCAAATGGGAAGCTAACCACGGCCATGCCGGGACGGGCGCCCCCGCCCGTCCAGCGGAGCGAAGCTCCGCAGTTAATTGAACTCCAAACACGAGGGCTTCGTACAGTATTCTCAGTGCCACTATGGCGACGTTCCGCCTGATCACGATCCTTCTCCTGGCCCCGCTTCTCGTCTGTCCGGCCCTGGCCGATAATCCTGAAACCGCGGAAACTATCATGGCCAAAGTCGCGGCCAACCAGGATCGCGGCGAAAAACTACGCAGCGAATACATCTACCAGCAGCACATTCACATCGTGGATAGAAAAGGCGGTGGCAAAGTCCTCCGCGAAGAAACCGCCGACTACCATGTCGTCCCCCAACCTGACCATAGCGAGAGAACGCTTCAGGTTTTGACCGGCAGATACTGGCACAAAGGAAAGTATCAGGAATTTACCGGCGAGCCTGTACCCCAAGCCGAGAGCACCGACGCAGAATTGATTCACGACCTCCGTGAAGACCTCACGAATGAAGAGTCCAAGGACGGCATGGCTCGCGACCTGTTCCCGCTCACCACTGACCAGCAGCACGACTACAAGTTTCGGCTCGTTGGCCGCGAACTCTTCGAAAATCGCCAGTCCTACCACATCGCCTTCACTCCGAAGGACGACGATGACACGGATTGGGCCGGAGAGGCTTATATCGACGCGCAGGAGTTCCAGCCGATTTATGTTTTTACGAAGCTGTCGCGTCCTTTGCCATTCGGCGTACGGACGTTTCTGGGGACCGACCTGCCCGGCATCGGCTTTGCAGTGCACTATCGCCGGCAGGAAGACGGAGTCTGGTTTCCTGTGAGCCTGGGCAGCGAATTTCGCATCCGCGCTCTCTTCTTTTTCAGTCGCAGTATAACCGTGTCCCTGGAGAACAAGAGTTTCGAGCACACCCACGTCCAAACCAAGATTCTGGGAGCCAAGCAGTAACATTGCCGCAGAGCTCATCCACGTAGGGACGGGCGCCCCCGCGGAGAGAAGCTCCGCAGTTCCCGCCGAATGTCACAATGCAGGAACACCGCGCCTCCCCATATACTCTTCTGGGCTTCATTCATCAGGAGGTAGCTATGGCCGCTCTACCCGACGGATTTGCCGAGTTGAAACAGCGCCTGCGAGCCACGTGGATGGCCGGGGATTTCGGTGAGATCGCGCGCCTGAACTCGCGCGGCGCCGAAGACTTCGTCGACCGGTTAAATCTCAAGCCAGGGATGAAAGTACTGGACGTCGCCTGCGGTACCGGAAACCAATCCGTTCCGGCTGCGCGCACCGGCGCGCAGGTGACAGGTCTCGACATCGCGCCCAATCTGTTACAGCAGGCACGCCAGCGCGCTGAGTCTGAAAAACTTAAAATCGACTTCATTGAAGGCGACGCCGAGAAATTACCTTACGACGCGGGCCAGTTTGACGTAGTGATGTCCGTGTTCGGAGCCATGTTTGCTCCCCGCCCTGAAATAGTTGCTGCGGAATTGAAGCGGGTCTGCCGCCGCGGAGGCTTGATCGCGATGGGCAACTGGACTGCGGAAGGCTTCGTCGGCCAATCCTTCGTCATCACCGGCCGCTACGCTTCGCCTCCGCCGGGAATGCCGTCTCCGTTACTTTGGGGAGATGAAAAAGTTGTCGCCGAGCGCCTGGGTCCGGGAGTGCGCCTCGAGACCAGGAAGCAGCATTTGCTGTTTGATTTTCCCTTCCCTCCGGCACAGGCGGTCGCGCATTTCAGAAAATACTTTGGTCCCACCAAGACCACGTTTGCGCGACTGGACGAAACCGGCCAGAAAGCCCTGGCTGACGACCTGACCAAACACTGGGCAGCCAACAACCAGGGCGATGCCGATCATGTTCTAGTCAAGGCGGAGTATCTCGAGGTTCACGCCAGAACCGCGTGACAAGTTGCTTCGCAGGCATGGGCTGTGCGGGCGGGTCTTTGACCCGCCCCGCCCCGGTCAGAGACCCGGGCCCACACAGTTTGGTTATTGATCCGAGTAGCGCGGCGAAAGCTTGGTTGGGGGGATCCAAACCTATGCCATACCATGTTATGGCCTTGACTATGAGCCAGGTCCGGCAAGGAGGGCTAGCGTTTCAACGCGAGCTGGGCGCGATCCTGCGCGATTCGAGTGACGTGAAAGTTTATTCGTGCAGCCCCTTCGACCTCGAGGAACGGCGTCGCATGAAGGACCGATTTGGCGGCGATGTGGTTTACTTTTTCAACGATGCTGCTCTCCGGGAAAGCTTGCGTTTGGGGATCGAACTGCAATTCGTAGCCGAGATCTCGGAGAACGAACTACCTCGCAGACGCGCCCTGGTTGTTGGCATCCCCGATCAGAAGATGTGACCCTGACATCCCGAGCACGTGCGTTTCTTAAGAGCGAAGATAGCTGAGAAATTTGGGGTGTGGAAAGCTCAGGTGGGCGGCGGCGTCTCATCCGCCGGCCCACCCTTCGCCGTGGAGGCAAAGGGTGGGGCAACGCGGCGGGAGCCGCATCAGTTCACTTGGAACTTCTTACCGGCGCCACGGATGACGCTCGACAAACTCGCGATGCTCGAATCCACGCGGACCCCAGTATCCTGGGCGCTCAAACCCAGGGCGGACAACAAACCCAGGCCGATAGTAGCCGGGATAGTCCCAGTGCGGACGAACGTACACCGGTCCGTAAACGTAAGGATTCGGCCCATACGCGTAGTAGGGCGGCGGAGCAACGTACCCGTACGGACGAACGTACACCGGACGCGGATAGGTCGGTCCCAGCGCAATCACGACACCGGCGTGCGCCTGTGGCGGATTGATACAGATCAGCATTACAACCAGTCCAAATAGTGAAAGTGCGGTTTTCTTTAGCATTTTGGCACCCTCCATCCTCGTCTTGATTAAACCCCCAGGGCAGAGAAAAGTTGTTTCCTGAAGCGAAGCTTAAATGACTGATTCGGCAGGATTAAAGGCCTGTTTTTGCGTAGGGACAGATGCCCCCATCGGTCCAGTCACGCGAAGCTCGACAGGGTTTCTTTCGGGAGTGAAAATTGCGGGGCGTTGCCCCGCTAGACAGATGGGGACATCTGTCCCTACGTGGCTTGTGGTTCAGGCGCGCGCTCGAAAACTATCCTCGGCCATCTATAATTCGTTGCTTCGTAATCCATCGCGCATGAAATCTCTTCTATGAAATCCGCCCCCTTGAAATCGCTGTTGTTCTGCCTGTGCGTTTTGTCGAACTCGCTGCTCGCCGTCGTTCCGCTCTGCGCGCAGGATCGCTCTTACGGGCGTTCCATGGTCATCACCGACGGCGGTATTGTCGCGACCAGTCACACTTTGGCTTCTCAAGCCGGAGCGCAGATTCTGGCGCGCGGCGGCTCCGCCATGGACGCGGCGATTGCCGCCAACGCCGTGCTCGGCGTTACCGAGCCCATGATGAACGGAGTCGGAGGCGATCTCTTTCTGCTTTATTGGGAGGCGAAAACCGGCAAGCTGTACGGGCTGAATGCCAGCGGCTGGGCGCCGCGCGGGCTCTCGATCGACTATCTGAAACAGAAGGGCACGCTGCAGATGCCCCAAGCCGGAATCGACAGCGTCACCGTGCCCGGCACCGTCGACGGCTGGGCCAAAGCTCATGCCCGCTTCGGCCGGCTGCCGTGGAAGGACCTTTTTACTCCCGCGATCTATTTCGCCGAACATGGCTATCCCGTACCCGAAATCATTCACGAGTTCTGGGAGGGCGATGCGCAGACCCTGAAACAGACGCCGGAGGCAGAGCGGATCTTTCTGCCAGGCGGCAAGGTGCCGGACGTGGGCGAGATGTTCGCCAATCCAGACCTGGGTAAGACTCTGCGTCTGATTGCGGAGCAGGGCCGCGATGTGTTCTATCGCGGGGAAATCGCGCAGTCGATCCTGGCGACATCGACAGCCCTCGGTGGAACCATGCAGGCGGACGACCTGGCAGACTTTTCCGCCGAATGGGTCGATCCGATTTCCATCGTCTACCGAGGCTGGAGGGTATACGAGCTGCCGCCGAATGGTCAGGGCATGGCCGCACTTGAAATGCTGAATATCATGAGCACGTTGCCCGCGGACAAAGCTGGGCCGGTGTCGCCGGCCGAACTGCACAACCGCATCGAGGCGATGAAGCTGGCGTACTCGGATTTGTACCGTTACGACGCCGACCCGCGCTTCGCCAAAGTGCCGGTCCAGGGATTGCTGTCCGAGGACTATGCCCAGCAGCGCGCGAAACTCATCGATCCGGAGAAAGCGAATTGCACGGCGGCCAGCGGCAGTCCAGCCAGAAGCGACACGACTTATCTTGCGGCAGTAGATAAAGACGGAAATATTGTCTCGCTCATACAAAGCCTGTATGACGCCTTTGGCTCCGGTGTGGCGGTAAAAGGCAGGGGCTTCGTCTTGCAGGATCGTGGTGGGTTGTTCGTTCTCGAGCCCAGCCATCCCAACGCGCTGGCACCCCGTAAGCGCCCCTTTCACACCATCATTCCCGCGTTCATGGAGCAAGGCGATACGCATATCGGATTCGGTATCATGGGCGGCTCCAACCAGCCCCTCGCGCACGCGCAATTCGTTTCCAATTTCGTGGACTACGCGATGAATATTCAAGCTGCGTTGTCCGAGCCCCGGTTCACAGTGCGCCTGACGGACGAGGGAATCGGCTGCGACATTCTGATTGAGTCGCGAGTGGATCCGGTCACGTTGCAACAGCTTCGCCAGAAAGGACACAAGCTCAAGGTGAGAAAAGAGTATTCGACGGCGATGGGCCGGGGGCAGGCGGTGCTTCACAATTCGAAGACGAATGTGAATTTTGCGGCATCAGATCCGCGCGCCGACGGCTCGGCTGAGCCCGAACCGGTGCCCGCGCAGTGACGGAAACCAAAAGCCAGTGTGGGTCCGGGTCTCCGACCCGGACGGGGCGGGTCAAAGAGGTCTTTGCAGCGCCAGCGTCCCTTCGACTGCCCCACAAGCCTTGCCTTCCGCTGTGAAGGCGAGACGCCGGCGCTACGAGAATCCTTTTCGCCACCACTTATCGATTTCTTCCAGCGTGCGCCCCTTGGTTTCCGGAACGAATCTCCACACAAAGAGGAATGCGGCAATTGAAACCAGGGCGTACATCAGGAACGTTTCCGGCGCGGTGAAGGCCTTGACGAGTGAAAGAAAAGTCAGCGTGACCAGCAGGGTTCCGCACCACAGAAAGATAGTTGCCACCGACATCGCCCGTCCGCGGATGCGTGTCGGACATATTTCCGACATTACCACCCAGGTGCCTGTCCCCACGCCCACGGCAAAGCAAGCGACGTAAGTAAGGACAAAAATCAGGACCAGGATCGCTGGAGCCTCGAAGCGAATGGCCGCGGCTACTCCGACCAGCGATAAAGCCATCCCCGCAAACGCCGACATCAGCAGCGGCTTTCGTCCCGCGCGATCGATCAGTGACATTCCGAGAATGGTGGCGATGAAATTGATGGCGCCGATGATGACATTTGCCCAAAGCGCAGTGCTCGCGGTCTGGTGCGGGACGTGCTCCAGAAAGACGAGCGACCCGTAGTAAATAATCGTATTGATGCCCGTGAATTGGCTGAACAGGGCGATGAGGATCGCAACCACCAGCGGCTTCCTGAAAGCGGGATCGAGCAGGTCTCCGCTCTCCTCCGCAATCGCGGCTCGGATGTCATTGATCTCTTCGCGGGCCGCCTCCGACCCTACCATCTGCGCCAGGAAGTGTTCCGCGGCGGGTTCCCTACCCTTCTGCACCAGCCAGCGCGGGCTTTCGGAGATGAACAGCAGCGCAATCAGAAAACATAGTGACGGAATCGCGGCAGAGGCAAACATCCAGCGCCAGTTGGATGGTCCTGTGCCGGTGAGCAGGTAGTTGATGCTGTAGGAAAGAAGGATGCCGATAACGATCGCGAGTTGATTCAGGCTGACCATCAGTCCGCGACTCTTGGCTGGAGAAATCTCGGCAATATACAGGGGCGAAAGGGTCGAAGCGATTCCGATGGCCAAACCGCCGATCACGCGCGCGATTACAAACTGCACCAGATCGCGGGGCAACGCCGACCCCAGCGATGAAACCGTGAACAAAGCCGCGGCGGCCAGCAGAACCCGCTTTCGTCCGAAGCGGTCGCTGGTAAAAGCCGCGACGCTGGCCCCGACCACGCATCCCAGAAGCAGGCTGCTGGCGGCAATTTCGGTTTGAGCCTCGCTCAATCCGAACTGACTCTTCAGGAACACAATGGCGCCGTTAATCACGGCGGTATCGAAACCGAACAGGAGGCCGCCGATCGCGGCCACAGCCGCCGGCAGATACACATAGCGCGAGGAACCCTCAATTTCATCCATAAATTGTTTCTTGCCTGCTTCTTTGATTCGACGGTCGACTCGGCCTTCAGATTTCCAGCAAGCGCTGTTGCAAGAAGACCAGGCCCGCAGCCCCCGCAACGCCGCCATAGCCCATCGCGCTCTGAAAGACGATGGGGATTTCGCGGCCCAGCAGGATTCTTGTGCGCTGCGCTACCTTCTCTCGAATCGGATCGAGCAACTGGGACCCAGCCTCGGCGATGTTGCCTCCGAGAATCAGCACCTCTGGATCGAAGACATGCAGAAAGCTGACTACGGCGGCAGTCAGGTACTCCATAGCGCGGTCCAGTACATAACGCGCGCTTTCATCTCCCCGAGCGGCGGCGCCGAAAATGTCCTCGGTGCTGGGCGGCTGGCCGGCATTGTCCAGGGATAACGTTGCCGGAGCGGCGCGGTGAAGATGAGCCAGGTAATCGGACTCAATCGCGCGCGAAGAAAAACGGGTCTCGACGCAGCCGTAGTTCCCGCAGATACACAATCCACCATGCAGATCGATGGTCATGTGCCCCAAATGGCCCGCGGCTCCGGAGGCTCCGCGGAGGATCACGCCATCCACCAGTGCCGCTCCGCCCACGCCCGTGCCAAGAGTCAGGAGAACGACATTGCGTTTTCCGCGTGCGCTCCCCCACAGCACTTCCGCAATCAGCGCTGTGCGCGCGTCGTTGTCTGCATAGACCGGAGAATCGTCAGCCCCGATTACATCCGCCAACAGTTTTCCTTCGAGAAAGTGGAGATCTCCGGGAAGGCTGTTCACACGCGAAGTAGCGCTGTCGATCACGCCCTTACAGCCGATGCCGATTCCGCGCACGGGCATCCCGGCACGTTGCAGGACGGAATGTACAAAGTCGTGCAGCGCGGCGGGCGTCCGCGGTGACGGTTCACGGAAACTTTCAATCAGATTTCCGCCGAGTCCCACCACTCCCGCCTTGATTGCAGTTGCGCCAATGTCGACGCCCACTGCAACCGCCGTATCGGAAGGAGCCGTTGGCGTGTCTTTGGTCACAATCGTTGTGGATTATACGCACTCTGTGCCATCCTAGTGAGCCGATGTGGGCACTCTCAGTGGACGATCACACACAAGCCAACAATGCGAAAGAGGCCAGCCTAACGTTCTTCGAACGTGCCATGGGCTATTTGCTGGAGCTGAAACGTACTCAGGCTCCGGTAATTCAGCAGGCGGCCGAGCTTTGCGCCGATCGCATCGCGCGCGGCGGCCTGGTTTTTCTTTTTGGCAACGGACACTCCAGGATGATGTGCGAGGAAATGACCCCGCGCCAGGGATGTTTTGTCGGCTTCGTCGCACTGGTAGAGTTAGCGCTCTCGAATCATGCCGCCATTGTGGGAGCGAACGGTCTGCGCGCGCCGCTCTATCTTGAGAACTACGAGGGCTACGCCGACCAGATTCTTAGCGGTTATCATTTTGGACCTGACGACGCCTTCATCGTGATCTCGACCAGCGGAATTCGTCCGGTGATCGTGGAAGCGGCAATGGGCGCGCAGCGACGTGGATTGCCGGTGATTGCCATCGTGTCGAAGGCGCATTGCGAACAGGCGAAAGCCGCCCACTCTTCGGGCAGGAAGCTCGTCGATTGCGCTGACCTGGTCATCGATAACCAGTGCCCTGCGGGTGATTGCGTGGTCGAACTGGACGGGCTTGAGTGGAGGACTGGGCCGATTTCCACGATAACCGGAGCGATGATCATCAACATGATTCGCTGCGCGACTGCCGAGGCCCTGTTGGCCCGGGGAGTAAAACCAGTGGTACTGCCCAGCCATCAATTTGTGGGCAACACCAGCGCTGCCACGCAACTGGAAGCGTTCTACGAAGCCTACCGCAAGAGTCTGAAGCATCTGTTCGAATAGCCAGGTGGACGAGGTTCTCTTAATCACGGGCTCGTCGGGGATCGCGGCTGCGGTCGCGCGCATGTGGGCGACGGAGAATCCCGTTTTCATTTTCGGAGTAGACGAAAATGCCTGCAGCGGTCTCGCCGCCGATTTGCCCCGCGCCGGTTTTTTCGTCGGCGACGTACGCGATGAGGCTGCGGTTCAGCGCGGCGTGGCCGCTTGCCTCGACCGGTTTGGCCGTATTGACGCGCTCATGAATGTGGCCGGCATCAGCGCCCGCTCCGTGGGTGACGGTCCCTTACACAAGTGCACTGCTGAAGCATGGGATGCGGTCATGCAACTGAACGCCAAAGGCACTTTCCTGATGTGCCGAGAGGTTCTCCAGTTGTGGACGAAAAATCAGCAACCGGGGGTCATTCTCAACACCGGAAGCGTGCTGGCCCGTCACCCGCAGCGGGATCATTTTGCGACCGTAGGTTATGCGGCCAGCAAAGGAGCGATCGAGTCCATGAGCATCGCAGCGGCGGCATACTATGCGCCGGAAGGTATCCGCATCAATGTTATCGCGCCGGGACTGGTGAATACTCCGATGACGGTCCGCGCCCAGGGAAATGCTGAAATCAAGGATTACATCGCTCACAAACAGCCGCTGCGGAAGGGCATGCTCACTCCGGAAGATGTTGCCAAGACCGCATGCTTCCTGCTGGGTCGAGATTCAAGCCCGATCACCGGTCAGATCGTCACCGTGGACGCGGGTTGGACGGTAAGCGCATGAGGCCTGCTTTACGGACTACGGTGGTCGGGAGTTACCCGTTTCCAGGGTGGCTGGAGTTTGCCTCGGCACACCTCGATCAATTCGGCGAGGCTGACATTGAGGAAATGCGGACGGACGCGGTCATCGCGGCAGTCCACGATCAGATTGCCGCCGGGCTTGATGTGATCACCGACGGAGAGCAGACGCGATACGATTTCAATCTCTCGTTCTACGGTCGGCTGGAGGGCATCAACGCTACGCCAGTTTCTCCGCGGCGTTTCGGGCCGCCGGCGCATGATCAACGGGGAAAATATGAAGTCACCGGAACGATAAGGTCCGGGCATGGGTTGGGCGCGGTCGAAGAGTTCAAACGCCTGCAGAAGATTGCGCCGCCCGGCCCGGCGCTGAAGGCCAGCGTGCCCGGACCCTACACCCTGAGCGGTCGCATCAATCCAGGCGGAGCTTACAAGACGCGTTGGGACGTGACCGACGCGCTGGTTCCGATAGTTCGTGCAGAACTTGAACAATTGGTGCAAAGCGGTTGTCAGGAAATCACTCTCGATGAACCCTCAATGAGCTGCTACGGCCATCGTGAGGATCCGCAACGCTTCGTCAAGATCTTTGCTGAGACAGTCGAACCGGTTGTTGGCCACTGCCGGCTTTCGACTCACCTTTGCTTTGGCAACTACAAGGGCCGCGCCGTAGGTTTGCGGCGGTACGCGCCCCTGTTTCCCGCGTTCTTCGAATTTCCAGTCCAGGAAATTCATGTGGAGATGGCGAGTCGCGAATTTGCTGAGATCGAAATCATCCACGAGATTGCTGCCCGTGGCATCGACGTGGCGGTTGGCATCATCGATGTAAAAAGCTACTACATTGAAACTCCTAGCGATGTTGCCGATCGGGTACGCCTGTGCCTGAAGCACGCGCCTGCGGAACAGCTCTCCTTTGCGCCCGATTGCGGACTCAGCCAAACTGCGCGTTGGGCAGCGCGCCAGAAATTGGCCAACATGGTAAGCGGCGTGGTCACTGTTCGAAAGGAACTGGGGCTGCGGTGATCCGTCCGCTTCAGTCGCATGACGCGCTGCTGGCGGACATTCGCGCTTCCGACCGCCGCGACAGCAGTTTTCGCTTGTGGTGGCTGGGACAGAGCGGGTTCCTGTTGCAGTGGCAGGGCCTCCATGTGCTGCTCGACCCGTACCTTTCGGATTCACTCACCAGAAAGTACAGTCAGACCGACAAGCCGCATATCCGGATGACGGAGTTGGTAATCGATCCGGCCCGGCTCGCATTCGCCGATATCGCCACGTCTACCCACAACCACACCGATCACCTCGATGCTGAAACTCTCCGCCCGATCCTGGCGGGAAACCCGTGCCTGAAGCTGGTTATACCGGAGGCGAATCGCGGCTTCGTTGCGGACCGGCTGGGCATAGACCCTGCCCTTCCCATTGGAGTCGAGGACGGAACAACCGTCGAAGTCTCAGGGATTCGATTTTCCGGAATCGCCTCGGCTCACGAAAGCGTGGAGCGCGATGAGCAAGGCCGGGCCAGGTTTCTGGGCTACGTCCTTCAGTTCGGAGAATGGACGATCTATCACAGCGGCGACACGATACGCTATCCGGGAATGGCGGAGAAACTTCGGCCATTCGGAATTCAAGTCGCACTTCTTCCCATCAATGGACGCGCTCCGGAAAGACGGGTGCCGGGCAATCTGTTTGGCCACGAGGCGGCGCAGTTGGCGAAGGACATCGCGGCCGAGCTGGTCATTCCCTGCCACTTCGATATGTTCGCATTCAACACCGCGTCGCCCGAGGAATTCCGGCAGGAATGCAGCCGGCTGGACCAGCCTTATAAAGTTCTGCAATGCGGCGAACGGTGGGACAGCGTGACCCGTGTGGGGACGGGTTTCTGACCCGTCCAGGTCGAGCGTAGCTCGACAGTTTTCAACGATCCTGCCGGGCTTTGCCCGGGCCGGGCGGGTATAGCTCGCCGGGTTTCGGTACAGACCTGGAACCGTGTGCGGATGGGGCGGAGCCGCGAGGGCGGGGGCGCCCGCCCCTACGTGGATCGTGGTTTGTCGGGGATCTCCAGCCCCGCCTTGCGGAATCCTTCGATCAGATGCTCGACGAGTTCAGGATCCCACCACTTGCCAAGCTCCTCACGGGCCACCACGGCAAAGTCCGGTCTTATGGCCAGCAGATCGCGTACGGCATTGTGAGCGGCGTCCAGCTCGCCGAGCTGCCCGTGCGCCGCCGCAAACGCGGCATGCGTACGCCAGAAGCCCGGCATGTTGACCTTGAGCGCAACCTCTACCGCACCGCGGTAGTCGCGCTTGCGGTAAGCATTGAAGACCACGGAAAACCAGTACCAGCCGGGATGGTGAGGGTTGAGTTGCCCGGCCTGCTCCGCCAGGGCACAACCGCGCTCCCAGTCGCCGGAATACGCGATCAGGAAGCCAAGGTACGCAAGGGTGAACCCGTCCATGGGGTTCAGATCGACGGCGCGTTCCGCGGCGCTGCGGAAGGCTCCGAGCTCCCGCCGGAAGAATAGGGCCGAGGCCAGGGCGTGGTAGGCGAGGTGATTGGATGGCGCCGGCTCGACCGCACGCCGCGCAGCCGCCAGCGCGCGTCCAATGGGATCGGGCCGGAGGTTGAATCCGTGGGTGTACTCTTCCCGGTACATCATGGACAGCATGGCCCAGCAATCGGCGTCACCGGGTGCCTGCTGCACAGCACGCTCCAGGGCGGACCGGGCGGCGGCGTGCTCTTCGGCGTTGACGCGCTGGAAGTGCGCGAAGCTGCGCAGCACGGCCTCATATGGGCTCAGCAAGTTCGGATCCCGGTTGCGCAGAGCCTCGCTCATGGTGTGCGGCAAAACGCCGTGGGTATCGGCGACGGTAGAGACAACTCTGGGTACGACGTCATCCTGCACCGCGAAGATCTGCTCCGGGCTGAAACTACGATCGTAGGTTTCGGCCCACAGATGGACCCCGGAAGTGGCATCGACGAGTTGAGCCGCGATGCGCAGTGTGGATCCTGCCTGGCGCAGGCTTCCCTCCATCACATAGCGCGCTCCGAGTTCCCTTCCGACGGTTCGAACGTCGACCGCCTCGCGGGCGTATCGCAGGGTCGAGCTGCGAGCGATCACCCTGAGATACGAGAAACGCGACAGGCCGGTCACGATGTCCTCGGACAACCCGTCGGCCAGGTCCGTGAGGTCAGCGTTGGCGCCGCTGTACTTAAACGGCAGCACTGTGATCCAGAACCCCTGCTCAGCCCGGGTAGCGCCCGAGTTGACCTCAGACACCGGGTGCAAGACCGGCGCCGGATCCAGCGATGGCGAGTCGGCGGTGACACGGCGGAGTCCGTCGCGGATATCTCGCGCCGACGAGAAGCGATCCGCGGGGATCTTCTCCAGGCAACGCCGGATCACCGTGGACAGCTCTTCGGGAACGCTTGCCCGGAGTTGGTTCAGCGGCCGGGGCGTATCGCGCAGGATCGCGGATGCCAGCTCGGCTGACGATTCGCCCCGGAACGGGAGGAGACCGCTCGTCATCTCGTAGAGTATGACCCCGAGCGAGAAGATATCCGTTCGATGATCGATGGCGCGGCCCGCGATCTGCTCGGGCGACATGTACGGAAGCGTGCCCAGCACCACGCCTACCGCAGTCTGCGCCGCCGACGTCAGCGTGGCGTCGCTGGATTTGTCCACGCGCACGTCTTTGGCCAGCCCGAAATCCAGTACCTTGATGCGGCCATCGTCGGTCACCATCACATTGGCCGGCTTCAGGTCGCGATGGACGATCCCTTTCTCATGGGCCGCGGCGAGTGCCTGAGCAAGAGCAGAAGCGATCTCGACAATTTGGTCGAGCGCGAGGCCGCCCGCGCGAATACGGTGCTCCAGCGACTGCCCCTCAATCAGTTCCATGGTCAGAAAATGGACGCCCTCAGCCTCCTCGACCGAGTAGAGAGTTACGATCTGAGGGTGGTTGAGTGCGGCGACAGCGCGGGCTTCGCGCTGGAAGCGCGCCAGGCGTTCAGGGTCGCGCGCCATCTCCGCCGGCAGCACCTTGAGAGCAACGTCACGACCGAGCTTGGTGTCGGTGGCGCGATATACCTCGCCCATGCCACCGGCACCGATCGCGGCCGTGATCCGGTAATGGGAGAGCATGCTGCCGAGCAGATTGAGCCTCCTGAAGGTCGGTGGGCGTTTGTGAACAGCGGCAAGCGCAGGGCGATTCTACACCCGGTAGGGACAGAGATTGGCCGTGTAGGGACGGGTCGGAGCCTGCCCTGAGCGAAGTCGAAAGGGCGCGCGCCCCTACATGGTCTTCGGCGGGACGCTCATCCTTCAAGCGGTGGTATAGTTTTTCCCCTGATCCGGGAGGCCGTATGGCGGAAACCGCTCCGCTTACCTTTCTCTGCATAACCACCTACGAAAAAGGCCAGGAATTCATGCGCGAATGCAAGCGCGAGGGTTGCCGCGTCTTCCTGCTAACCGCAGAAACCTTGCGCAACGCAGACTGGCCGCGCGAGAGTCTCGACGAAGTTTTCTATATGCCTGCCGACCTTCCTCTGCCCGAGATCGTCAAAGCTGTCACCTTCATGGCGCGTGATAAGAAGATCGACCGCATCGTCGCCCTCGACGAGTTCGATATGGAGACGGCGGCCACATTGCGCGAGCACATGCGTATCCCCGGCATGGGCCTGACCACCATGCGTTACTTCCGCGATAAGCTGGCCATGCGAATGAAAGCGATGGAGAATGGAATTCGGGTGCCCGATTTCATCCCCGTCCTGAATCATGACGATATTCGTTACTACCTCGACCACGTTCCTGGCCCCTGGGTGTTGAAACCGCGGTCAGAAGCTTCAGCCATCGGAATCAGGAAGATCGAGTCCGCGGAAGGTTTGTGGCCGGTGCTGGAATCGCTCGGCGACCAGCAGTCTTCTTTTGTGCTGGAGAAATTCGTTCCCGGTGATGTCTATCATGTGGACTCGGTGGTGTCGGAGCACGAGGTGCTCTTCTCCCGCGTGAGCCGCTACGGCTCTCCGCCCATGGCGGTGGCGCAGCAAGGCGGAATCTTTACAACTTATCTCTTGCCCGGCGAGTCACCTGAAGCGATCAGCCTGCGCCAGCTCAACCACGAATTGATCAAGGCACTGGGACTGGTGCGGGGAGTGTCCCACGCTGAGTTCATCGGCGCGCACAGCGACGGGAATTTCTACTTTCTGGAATGTGCTGCTCGCGTAGGTGGCGCCTACATTTGTGAAATGGTCGAGACCGCCACAGGCATCAACTTGTGGCGCGAGTGGGCGCGCATCGAAATCACCGGCGGCAAACAGCCTTACTACCTGCCAGCCACCCGCAACGACTACGCCGGAATCATTCTCTCCCTGGCCCGCCAGGAGGAGCCGGACACCTCCGCCTACAACGATCCTGAAATTGCGTTGCGCCTGAAAAAACGACATCACGCCGGCGTGGTTCTGCGCTCCTCCGATCCCCAGCGGGTTCAGGATCTATTGAAGACGTATGCCGAACGGTTCGCCACGGAATTTCTAGCTATCGAGCCGCCTGGGACCAAGCCGGCTGCCTGAATCTGACGGGGGGCGGGCGTTGAATCCGGCAGTTTTATCGGAGAATTTTCGGCAACAGACCGTGACGCTTGCATGACTGACTCGAGTTCGGCTAGATCGAGCGTCGACTCCACCAATCGAAACAGCAAAAAGACTGGCTTCCAGGTCTTACAGCCTCTGCAAGCGTCCCTGACGCTGTTCATCTCCGGTTGGCCCGCGGTATTTCAAACGTGCGATTAGTAGATGCGGTTACAGGCGCACGGGTGGTTTGCTTTCTCTAGCCCGGCGTCTTCGACTACGCTCAGGACAGGCCCGCCGGCTGTCCCGAGGGCGCCTCGCCCTCGTCCGGGCGCTACCACACTATGCAATTGTAGGAAGGTAGTTCAACGGCTATCATGCCTCCCATTCTGGCTTCCTGCCGCGCAATTTGCCTGGAGTGATCGAGCCAGACGGAGGACTAGCTTATGGACGCTCTGCTGTTCGTGCTGTACGCGATTTTCTTTGCCTTCGTGATCGGCACGATTTTGAAGGGTTTCTTTCAGGTTAGGACGGCGGAAGCCGTTGTAATCCAGCGCATGGGCAAATTCCTTCGGGTGGCCAATGCGGGCATCAACTTCAAATTGCCCTGGCTGGACCAGATCGCCGGCCGCATCGACTTGCGGGTGCAGCAGCTCGCACTCGATGTGGAAACTAAAACCAAAGACAACGTCTTCGTGAAGATTCCAGTCTCGGTGCAGTACCACGTCATCCCGGACCACGTGTATGAAGCCTTCTACAAGCTGGCCAACCCCAAGCAGCAGATTTCGTCCTACGTGTTCAACGTGATTCTCGGGCACGTACCCAAGATGAATCTGGACGACGCTTTCCTGCAGCAGTCCGACATTGCGGTGGCAATCAAGGAAGGTCTCGACGACGTGATGAAGACCTACGGTTATGCCATCGACCAGGCGCTGGTGACCGACATCGAGCCGGACGAAAAAGTGAAGTCGGCAATGAACGAGATCAACGCGGCACAGCGCGAGCAGGTCGCGGCCAGTGCACGGGGTGAGGCGGAAAAAATCCTGAAAGTGAAGCAGGCTGAAGCCGAAGCCGAGAGCAAGGCCTTGCAGGGCCAGGGTATCGCCAACCAGCGCAAGGCGATTATTGACGGCCTGAAGCTGTCGGTGGAGTCGTTTGCCGCGGCAGTCGAAGGAACCTCGCCCAAGGATGTGATGATGCTGGTGCT
>CAZGSU010000144.1:0-21898 GCA_964528615.1 uncultured Acidobacteriaceae bacterium
GCCTCAACCCGGTAATTTCCCGGAATCAGGTTCACAAAGGAATACAAGCCATCGGTTCCGGTCGGCTGGGTGCGCTTCTCTGCGGTTCCCAAGTTGGTCAAGGTGACCCGGGCATCCGTGACTGCAGCTCCCGAAGGATCGGTCACCAGACCGGTAATGGAGCCGTAAGTGGACTGACCTTGGACGAAGACGCAGGCTGAAAACATCACGCCCAGCGAGAGAACCACCGAAAGGAATCTGCGAAAACTCATTACCCACCCCCACGCGAAGTGCACAGTGACAGCTCTGTGGTGAACCGGCCATCTCGGGCCGGATGCTGGAATGACTGAATGCCAGGGCACTTTTTGTCACACCCTGTAGAACGTTGTCAAGAAGAAAGCTGAGCGCGAAGGTCTCGGTAAACGATTACTCTCAGGCATCTGGAGCGCTTTCTGCATGACAGAAATTTACAAGGTCAGTCTCATTGAACTGTCCCGCACACTATTCCTCCTCGACAACTTTTATTAAAACCATTTACCTACTGGCAAATTCTTCCCCACGATTTTGGCCCAGATCGCGATGCCTGCGATCTCGTGTGCAATCATCGCGCCCTCGCGATATGCTAACTACCAGGGTTCCCCAAGTTGCAAATCTCCATTCCGCGGTTCATCTACATTCCGGTTTTGGTCTCCCGCATTGCCCGGTTTTATCCGGCCCGGTCTTGCCAAACCTCATTCGCTCTGACCCGGTTCGGCTTAGTGTGGTTCGGCGTCATCTGGTTCTGCTTGGCCTCGTCCCTCGCCGCCCTCCCGCAATCACAGTTCGACGTCAGATCTCCTCGCGGATTGGATTTCGTCCTGCAGAATTCTCCTACGCCACAAAAATACCTGATCGAAACCATGCCCGGCGGCGTGGCATTGCTCGACTACAACGATGACGGATTGCTCGACATCTTTCTGGTGAACGGCGGGCGCGTGACCAGTCCCATGTCCGTTCCGGAAAAGTTCGATCGCAAGAATCCGCGCTACTGCAACCGGCTGTATCGGCAAAATAAAGACGGCAGCTTCACCGACGTGACTCAGTCGGCCGGCCTGGCCGATGCCGGGGATGGCAACTATGGCATGGGTGTAGCTGTCGGCGACTACGACAATGATGGCTTTCCCGACCTGTATGTCACCAGCTACGGCAAAAATATCCTCTACCACAACAACGGCGATGGCACTTTTGCCGATGTGACGGCTAAGGCCGGCGTAGCTGGTGGCGGTTGGTCAGTTTCGGCGGGATTCTTCGACTACGACAATGACGGCAAGCTGGATCTGTTCGTCACCCGCTACATGGAATGGGACACCAAACACAGCAAGACCTGCGGCGGGGAGTGGCACACCTATTGTCCTCCCGAAGAATTCCCTGCCACCACGAGCATTCTTTATCACAATAACGGCGACGGCACGTTCACCGATGTGAGTCAGAAGTCCGGAATTGCCGCCAAGAAAGGCCGGGCCCTGGGCGTCGCCTTCGCCGACTACGATGGCGACGGATACACTGATATATTCGTCGCCAACGATGGCATGCAACAGTATCTCTATCACAACAACGGCAACGGCACTTTTACCGAGCGCGCTCTCGAAGCCGGCGCTGCGCTGTCCGAAGACGGCCGGCGCCTGTCCGGCATGGGCGTCGTATTTCAGGACTACGACAACGATGGCCGGCCCGACGTCATCGTGACCGAGCTACCCCGGGAGATTTACGGCGTCTACCATAATGAAGGTAACGGCACTTTCGGTTATGGCAGTCTCGAGACCGGGCTGGGCGTGCTCTCCAGCGGCAGCTCAGGCTGGGGAGTGGGCCTCGAGGATTTTGATAACGATGGCTGGAAGGATCTTTTCGTCGCGCAGGGTCACGTTCTTGACAATGTCGAAAAAATTGACCCATCACTTCACTATTGGGAGCTGCCGTTGCTGGCGATGAATCACAATGGCCGCTTCGAACGCGCCGATTCGGGCAGCACTTCTCCCGCGGCCGGGCGCGGAGCCGCCTTCGGCGACCTGAACAACGACGGTTGGCAGGACGTGGTCATGACCACGCTGGGCGACCATCCCCAGGTCTTTTTCAATCGAGGGGGCAAGCAGCATTGGCTGGTGATTTCGCTGCGCGGCACTCGCAGCAATCGCGATGGCTTCGGAGCCCGCGTCCGGGTCAACGGGCAAACTCGATTTGCCACCGCAGCCGGAAGTTATCTTTCTTCCAACGACAAGCGCCTGCACTTCGGGCTGGGCACGTCCGACACCGCCAAAGTGGAGATCGAGTGGCCTTCGGGCGCACACCAGACGTTGAACGACGTTCGCGCCGACCAGTTTCTAGACGTCCGTGAACCGGAGAAACCGTGATCCGGATCCTGTTAGCAGTTTGGCTGGCGTGGCAGACGGCATCTCCGGAAGCGCTGCAGCACCTGCAAGCGGGTAGCGAAGCCGAGAAGCAGCGCCACTTCGACGTTGCTATCGCAGAGTTCAAAAAAGTAACTGAACTCGCGCCTACCTTGCCCGACGGCTTCGTAAGCCTCGGTCAGGCCTACATGGAAAACCAGGATTACGGCGCCGCCATTCCGCCGCTTAAGCATGCTGTTCAACTGGCGCCGGAACTTGCCGCCGCGCACCAGTTGCTGGGTTACGCGCTGCTGGCGCAAGGTTACAACGCCGAGGCGATTCCGCATCTCGAGAAGATTCAGGAGCAGACGGCGCTGGGCATCGCGCAGATTGGAAACGGGCAGTTGCAACCGGCAGTCGAAAATTTGCAGGCCGCGCTGGCCAAACACCCCAACGATCCTGACTTGCTTTATTACCTTGGCCGCGCCAGCGGTTTGTTGTCGAAGCAGTCGATCGACACATTGCTGGCGGCGTATCCTGATTCAGCCCGCGCCCATCAGGCTCTGGCGGAAAACTACTTCGTCTTGCGACAAATGCCCCAGGCCGAAAAAGAATTCCGCGAGGCACTCCGGCTCCGCCCCGACACTCCCGAGTTGCACCTCGAGCTCGGCTTGGTATATGCGGGCTCGTCGCAGTGGGCAAAGGCCGAAGAAGAGTTTCGCGCCCAGAGTAAACAGCAGCCGGGAAATGCCGAGGCCGCCTATCGCCTGGGCGCAGCGCTGTTGCAACAGGGAAAGGCACGCGAAGCCCGGACCGAGTTGGAACGGGCGAATCGACTTTTGCCCGATATGCCCGAAACTCTTTATTCATTAGGCAAAGCCGCAGCATTGGGCGCGGATCTGCCGGCTGCCGAGAAAGCCTGGACGAAACTGCTTTCGATTGAGAAAAACAGCAGCCTAGCGGCCCAGACTCACTTCGCTCTGGCGGGCCTCTACCGCAAACAGGGAAAAACGGCGGAAGCCGAGCGCGAAACTCAGGAGTTCCAGAAATTGAATGCCGCTACTCCTGCAGAAAACCTGCAGAAATAGCAGAAACAAGATTCAACGATACTTATGCTCAAACTGAAGGTTCTCGGAAAAGTCATTGAATCCGGCCTGGTTGCCATCGTGCGCACCAGTAGTGCCGATCTGGCCGCGCGCATCGCCGAGGCCTGTGCCCTGGGTGGCGCGGCAGCTATCGAAATCACCTTTACCGTTCCCGGGGCGGCTGCGGTCATTGAAAATCTGGCTAAGAAATACAAGTCCGGCGAGATTCTCATCGGAGCGGGAACCGTTCTCGACCCGGAGACCGCGCGCATCGCGATTCTGTCCGGCGCACAATATATCGTCAGCCCGTCGGTGAGCCCCGAAACTGCTCGCCTGTGTAACCGTTATCAGATTCCTTACATGCCGGGCGCCGGCACCATGCGCGAGATTGTGGACGCAATGGAATGCGGCGCCGATATCGTGAAACTTTTCCCTGGCGAGACCCTGGGCCCTGCATTCGTAAAAGCCGTGAAAGGGCCGCTGCCGCAGGCGTCGCTGATGCCGACCGGGGGCGTAAGTGTTGAAAACGTCGCTGACTGGATCAAGGCCGGCGCAGTCGCCGTGGGCGTTGGCGGCAGCCTGACTGCCGGCGCGGAAAAAGGCAACCTGGAACTCGTCACCGAGACAGCCAAACAGTTTGTCGAAAGGATTCAACGCGCGCGCGGGAAGTAATTCGGCCAACTGCCATGAAACTCTGGAAAACTGACGACGAGCTTTTCGCCATCATCAAGCGCGAATTGTTTACCTGCGTGGTGGGCGATGTGATGGACAAACTGGAACTGCAACATCAGTTTCTACCTCCGCAAATTCGCCCACTGCGGGCGGACATGGTCGTCGTCGGTCGCGCCATGCCCGTGCTCGCCGTAGATGTGTTCGCGGAGAACGTCGCCGGCACCGCCAACAAGCTGATGGCCAAACCGTTCGGCCTGATGCTCGAGGCTCTCGACGACCTTCGTCCTAACGAAGTCTACGTCAGCACTGGATCGTCCCCGCGCAACGCGCTTTGGGGAGAACTGATGAGCATCCGCGCCCGCAAGCTAGGTAGTAGTGGAGCGGTCTTGAACGGTTACACTCGCGACACCAAAGCCATCCTCGATCTGAACTTTCCAACTTTTTCCTGGGGCCCTTACGGCCAGGATTCCTCGCCCCGCTATAAAGTGATGGATTTTCGCGTCCCGCTCGAAATCGGAGCTGTTCGCCTGCGCCCCAGCGACATTCTTTTCGGCGACATCGACGGCGTCTGCGCCATCCCCACCGAAGCCGCCGACGAGGTCTTCGCCAAAGCCCTGGAAAAAGTTCGCGGAGAGAAATTAGTCCGCCAAGCCCTCGAAAAAGGCAGCAGCGCAGTAGCCGCATTCAAAAAGCACGGCATCATGTAAGAAAACCAAAAACTGAGAACCGAGAACTGGTTTGTAACAAAAACAAACCGCGGAATAATAGACACCCGATAAGCGTCCGATTGAGAAACGAGAAACGACAAGCAAGAAACGATAAACAACGATGATAAATATCGATCTCTCCGGCAAATCGATCCTGCTTACAGGTGCGTTGGGCGCCATCGCCGAACCCATGGTCCGGAAGTTAACCGCAGCCGGAGCAACTTTGATTCTGGTCGACATTAAGCCCGAAAGCGCGGCCAAACAAGCTCTGCAGGACTGGCAAATTCCGCCGTCTTCATACGTTTATTTCACCACCGACATCACAGACTCAGCCGCCCTGGGGCGGGTCGTCACCGAATCCTTCCACCGCTTCCCTGCCCTGGATACGGTTCTCGGGCATGCCGGCGGTTGCGGACTGCATCCCTTCGCCAGCACCTCCGAAGCTGACTACGACAAAATTTTTCGCTTCAACTATTTCGCGCAGGTCAATCTGGCGCGCGCCGTCTTCGCCCAATGGATCGAGCGCAAGATTCCCGGCCACATCATCTTCACCTCTTCCTACGTCGCCCGCATGCCTCATACCCAGATTCCTTCTTACGCCTCGGCCAAAGCTGCGCTGGAAAACTTCGCCCGCTGCATGGCCCTGGAGTATGCTCCCACCGGCATTCGCGTGAACGTAGTATCACCGGGCAACGTCGCTGCCGGGAGCTCGCTGAAAGTTTTTGATGAGGATCCGGCGTACCGCGAATTCGTGCTGCGCGTGTCTTTGGGAAGACGAAACAGCCCGGAATCCATCGCGGACGCTTTCGTTTTCCTCTGCTCGCCCTTGGCCAACGAAATCAATGGCCAGATCTTAAGCCCTGACTACGGAGCCGGCATCGGCAACCGCTTATGAAACTTGGCCTGGGCCTCTATCGCCACATGCTCACGCGCGATTACTACGACTTCGCGCGGCAGGCCGGCTGTACTCATGCCGTGGTGCACCTCGTCGACTATTTCAACAACGGCGCCTCCAACCCGCGCAACAATCAACCGACCGGCGCGAAATACGAGCCGTGGGGAGTGGCGGGCGATTCCGAAAAGCTCTGGACGATCGAGGAATTGAAAACTCTTCGCCGCAACATTGAAGACGCGGGACTGGTTCTCGCGGCGATTGAAAACCTCGATCCCGCCCACTGGCACGACATTCTTCTGGACGGCCCGCAGCGTCCGCAGCAGATCGAAAAGGTAAAGACAATTATTCGCCGCATGGGCGAAGCGGGAATCCCGGTGCTGGGCTACAACTTCAGCTTGGCTGGAGTCTGCGGCCGCGTAACCGCTCCGTTGGGGCGCGGACACGCAGTCACTCTCGGCATGGACGGCCCAGCCGAAGACGTCCCCATCCCGAATGGAATGGTCTGGAACATGATTTACGACCCGGCCGCTCCTCCGGGCACGCTGCCTTCCATCTCGCATGAGGAATTGTGGCGCCGCCTGGAAAGATTTCTGTCAGATGTAATCCCGGTCGCCGAACAGTCCGGCGTGCGCCTGGCCGCCCATCCCGACGATCCTCCCATGCCCACCATGCGCCGCCAGCCGCGCCTGGTCTATCAGCCTCACATGTATCAACGGTTGATCGACGCTGCCCCCAGCGCAAACAACTCTCTCGAGCTTTGCGTCGGCACACTCGCAGAAATGACGGAGGGCGACATCTACGATGCGGTGGACAGTTACAGCCGGCAGGGAAAAATTGCTTACATCCATCTGCGCAACGTCGTAGGCAAAGTGCCCAGTTACCGGGAAACATTTATCGACGAAGGCGACGTGGACATGATCCGCATCCTGTCCATCCTCGCGAGAAATCACTTCGACGGCGTGATCATCCCCGACCACACACCGCAGATGACTTGCCCGGCTCCGTGGCACGCCGGCATGGCCCACACCATTGGCTTCATTCTGGCCGCACAGGCAATGCTCGACACGTCTTCGAAAAAGTCTGGTGCAAAATCTTGACCTCCGCGCCGGGCGATTCCCGTCAGCCGCACAGGCGTCCTCTTATCATCGCCGCTTCCGTTTCAGCGCTCGGCGGCCTGCTGTTCGGCTACGACAACATCGTGATCAGCGGCGCCATCCACTATTTAAGTCTGTGCTTCAACCTCGATGCCGCAGGCGTTGGCTGGGCCGCGGGATGCGCGCTGATCGGATGCACCGTCGGCGCTGCCGGCGCCGGCGCGGTGGTCGATCGCATCGGCCTGAAAAAAGGCTTAGCGCTTTGTGCGGCATGCTTCGCTTTGTCCTCGCTGGGAATGTGGTTCGCCGCCAGCCTCAACCAGTTCGTAATCTGGAGATTGATTGGCGGGCTGGGCATTGGCGCCGCTTCGATCATCGCTCCAATGTACATCGCCGAGATCGCACCCGCCCGCCTTCGAGGCCGCCTCGTCACCCTCTATCAACTCGGCATCGTCCTCGGCATCCTCGCGGCGGTCTTCGTGAACATGCTCATCCAGCGCCTGGGAGACGAAGCCTGGAATACCTCGATCGGATGGCGCTGGATGTTCCTCGCCGGCATCGTGCCCGCGCTGCTTTTTGGAATGACGATCATTCCCGCGGTCGAGAGTCCGCGCTGGCTCATGAAAATGGGCCGGCACGCTGACGCGCTTTCCGTTCTCTCGAAAATAGACGACAAGGCTACTGCGGCCAGCGAAGCCGCACAGATACAGGACTCTCTGGCCCTGGAAAAAGGTCACATCTCCGAGTTGTTCACCACGTTCCGCCGTCCTCTGCTCATTGGCATCATGCTGGCAGGATTTTCGCAGTTGAGCGGCATCACTCCACTGTTCTCGTTTCTACCCGAAATCTTCCGCTCGGCTGGCACCGCCACCAGCGACGCATTTTTCCAGTCGGTGCTGGTCAGCCTGGTGAATCTGGTTTTCACCCTGTTCGCGCTGTGGCTGGTTGATCTGTCGGGGCGCAAGAAGTTGATCCTCGCCGGCACGCTTCTGCAATCCATGTCTTTTGCCCTGGTGGGCTGGTTCTATCATGTCCACGGAAGCGGTCTGGCGGTTCTGATTTTTGTCATGACCTTCGTGGCCGGCCATGCCTTCGGAAATGGAGTGGCCTGCTGGGTCATCATCTCCGAGATCTATCCCACCAAGGTTCGCGGACGCGCCATGTCCATCGCCACAACCGCGCTATGGGTGGTCGGATACCTCGGCAATCAAAGCTTCCCTCTCATGCAAAAACACCTGGGAAGTGACGGCACCTTCTGGTGCTTCAGCACGGCAGCGTTTCTGAATCTGGTGTGCGTGCTGTGGCTGGTCCCGGAAACCAAGGGCCGCACGCTGGAAGACATCACCAGATTCTGGACCGGTCCGCCAGTCCGCACTTAGGAAGCGGACGCGTCCGCCGAAAGCTCGTGTCATCCCGCACCGTACCGACGCACGATTACGATTGTCGTCCCTACACCTGCCTCAACCGCGGTGAGGGCAAGCCGAGGGACCCGGGTTCTTGCCGCCCAGAAAGTAGGGCTGCGCAGACAGCCGCCGGAACGGAGGCGCTACAAGGTCCCTTCCGCCGGCAACACCGGAAAATTCAACTCTGCCAGATCGTCCCTGAACTTTCTGACCGAACTGAACTGAATTGCCTGCAGGCCGACCGCTCGTGCGCCTTCGACATTCTGTATTTTGTCATCCACGAACAGAGCCTCCGCAACCGCCACACCCACACCCGCAAGACTGTGGCGGTAGATGCCCGCTTCGGGCTTGACCAGTCTCACTTCCGCCGAGAAAGTCGTATGGTCAAATTGCTTCAGCCAGGCAAATCTCTGCCGCGCATAGTCAATCATCTCTATAGGCATATTCGAAAGCAGCCCGATCTTTATTCCGGAGGAACGAATCTGTTCTGCCCACTCCAGCATCGTCGAATTGACGTGGCCCCACATCTCCAGATCCCACTGGCCAACTTTCTCGAGATTCTCGGGGGCCAGCTTCACGCCGGCATCTCCCGCCAGCTTCGACCAGTAGGCGTCGTAGGAAACATCTCCGCGGTCGTAAGTCAGGCGGTCTCGTCCCCAAAGTTGACGGAATGCTCCCGGGTCGAGCTTGAAGACGCCCGCCATGCGACCCCACTCTTCCCCCGTCGGCGGATAGGACAGAACCTCTCCGTAATCAAGAATCACCGCTTTTATCTTCACTGTTCGTGGCTTCGAGGAGTTTGGGCCTGCCATTTGACCTCCATTCTCATATTCTCCTGCCCGCTGCGATTCCGTCCAATGAATTGAAGTTTGCTCTGTGATAACTTGTGGGCTGCTTTTCGCAGTCGCGCATAATTACCGTTCCAATTCTGAACGGCTGGAGCCGGCATGAAGCTGAATGGAACCTTGGTGAAGAGCACGATCGTGGCCGCGCTCGGCGGCCTTTTGTTTGGATTCGACACCGCAGTCATCTCGGGCACTACCAGTGCCCTGACCCAAACCTACCAGCTCACTCCTTTCTTGCTCGGAGTCACCGTCTTCAGCGCGCTCTTCGGAACAGTTCTGGGCGCGATGCTGGCTGGCTTCCCGGGCGAACGCTACGGCCGCCGCGACAGTCTGCGGGTAATGGCGATCTTGTACTTGATCTCCGGTCTGGGTTGCGCTTTCGCCTGGAACTGGGGCGCCCTGGTGGCATTTCGATTTATCGGCGGACTCGGCGTAGGCGGCTCTTCCGTCCTCGGCCCCATGTACATTGCGGAAATCGCGCCGGCGAAGTTGCGCGGCCGACTGGTTGGCGTGTTTCAGTTCAACGTAGTCTTCGGCATCCTGCTGGCCTACTTCTCGAACTACCTCATCGGCCTGCAGCACTTTGGAGCAACCGAATGGCGTTGGGAACTCGGCGTTACCGCCATTCCAGCAGCCCTGTTCTTCGTTATGTTATTTACTATCCCCCGAAGCCCGCGCTGGCTGGTCAAGAAAGGACGCGTCGAGGAAGCCAGAACCGTGCTGCAGACCACGGGTGATGAGGACTACGAGCATGACCTGCAGGAAATCGTCGCCTCGATCAGCGAGGAACAGAGTCAGGCCGCAGAAAAACTCTTTACCCGCAAGTACGCGTTCCCGATTTTTCTCGCAGTCAGTATCGGAATATTCAATCAGCTCTCCGGCATCAATGCGATCCTCTATTATTTGAATGACATCTTTGCCCACGCCGGCTTCAGCAAAGTTTCAGGCAACCTGCAGGCAGTCGCGATCGGAGCCACCAACCTGCTTTTCACCATGATCGCCATGTCGGTGATCGACCGCCTAGGCCGCAAGACTCTGCTTTTGGTGGGATCCGTCGGCACCGCGCTATGCCTGGCGGGAGTCTCGATCATCTTCTTCACTGGACAGCACCAGAGCCTTCTGGTTTGGCTCCTGGTCGGATACATCGCGTTCTTCGCCTTCTCGCAGGGCGCGGTCATCTGGGTTTATCTCTCGGAAGTTTTCCCTAACACGGTGAGAGCGAAAGGCCAGAGCCTGGGCAGCTTCTCGCACTGGTTCATGAACGCCGCCATCTCCCTCATTTTCCCGCTGATGGCCGCCAGCTCCGGCGCCTATCCCTTCGTATTTTTCTCGCTCATGATGGTGCTGCAGTTCTTCGTAGTTTTGTTTGTCTACCCAGAAACAAAGGGGTTGTCGTTAGAAGAGATGCAGAAGAAGCTGGCGATCCATTAGCGTTGCGTATCTCTAAACCAGCCCGGCGAACCTCAATCGTCGCCGGGGCCGCCAGGCAACCCGCACTCTTTCCACAGCTTTTCCCAATTCCAGATCCCGTACGCCACCTTGTGTGGCAACGGGAATCCGAGCTGATGGGCGAGCATACAAACCTGCCCGCGATGATGGGCTTCGTGAGAAAGCATGTAGCACAGCATTTCCAGGCCAACCGGCCAGGGCCGAGCCCATCCGTCTCTGCGAAACTTCTTCACGCGATCCCCGCCATCGCCGGGCGCTTCGGAGAGCATCTCCGTGCAACGAGCGGCGCTCTCGGCTAATCCCGCACGGGCTTGCTGCGGCGTGCAGTGCGCGCGGTTGAGCTGTCGTGGAACCTTCAAATGCGGAGCAGTAAGTCTGATCCACTTGGTGCGGACATTGTGCATATGGGTAAAGATCGCCGCGATCGGGCGGGCCTTGCCGGGCGGTTTGGCCCTCCAGACCGCAGGGTCAAGATGCTCGATAAGAATCTGGTTGATGCGATCATTGGCGGCAAAGATGCGCACTGCGGCTCGCCCGAGTTGATTGTGAAGCTTGGGCTGACCATTGATGGGTTGAGGCGTGCTCACGGCGGCGTACTCCCGACCTATGATACTTCCGGGCCGTTGGCTTGAAATGCCGGGTACCCCAGGTCTCGCCGACTTTGCGAGACCTGGGACGGGCCTCGAATGTCGCTCGTCACATACAGCTCTTTCTCATTTTTCTATTCTCCATTCATGACCGAAGGCCTGCACTGGTTTTATGTCGGCAACGACTTCACTTTCTGACTTTCAGTCGACCGCGATTCAGGCATTAAAACTTGGCGTCGTGCGCAGTATGCATTGTTATATTGGGAGCATAGGGGCGGCTCCCAAGTCTCGCGAAATCGGCGAGACCTGGGGGCACCCCGGCGAAGAAATATTCCAATCCGTCACAAAAACACCTACGCCACCTCCGAACACAGCGCCGCGGCGCCCGCCACTCCCGCATCCGCCCCATAGCGCGCTCTGAGCAACGGAATCTCCTGGCACCGCGAGTTGACGCAATACTTCGGTAACCGGCTGCGAATTTCGTCGAACAGCGGACATAGCATCGCCGCCACGCCTCCCCCGACGATCAGCACATCCGGATCCAGCAGGTCCACAACGTTGCTCAGCCACAATGACAACACTTCGACCGTCTCCAGCAAAATTTCCTTGGCGAGATTGTCGCCACCAGCGTTGGCCTCACCCACCATCTCGCTGGTCACATCCGCGATGTTCCCGTTTGCCAAATCCAGAATCTTCGAATGACGTCCCGGCGCTTCCGATAACTTGGCCTGCGCACGCCTGGCGATGGCCGGCCCCGCCGCCAGAATTTCGATGCATCCCGGCTTGCCGCATCCACAGCGCGGGCCACGATAATCAATGCTCATGTGCCCACCTTCGCCAGCCGCCCCGGTGCGTCCGTGATAGATGCGCCCGCCAAACACAATTCCTGTACCGATACCGGTGCCGATCGTGGCATAGAAAACGGTGTCGTGCCCACGGCCCGCTCCCCAGCGAACTTCCGCCAGGGCCGCGCCATTTGCGTCGTTATCAATCCGGACTGGCACGCCGTAGACCTTGGCCACCTCGGCAGCCAGCGGAAAATTTCGCCAGCAAGGCAAATTGGGAGGATTTACCACTACACCGGTCTTAGGATCGAGCGGACCCGGAGAGCATATCCCGATGCCACGGACCCGGCTTCGTTTCTGCGGGTCGCTTGCGGATATGGCATCGATGGCGGAGATTACTGCCGCCAACCCCGCTCCGGCTCCATTATCGGACACCATCGGTGTGCGGGTCTGACATTTGATTTCCCCCTTGGAATCCACTATGCCAGCGGCAATTTTCGTACCGCCAATATCCACACCAATGATCAATCGTTCTTCTGTGGAACCCTGCGTCATTACCTTCCAACACTCGCCGTGCGACGATTTGCGACGCTACACCCAGAAGAATTAACCGTCCACCCCCGAAAAACAAAGAACGGTTACCCTATCACACAACCTGACTCCCCCCCCGGAGCGCCCGGGACGCCGATGGGCCGAGTGGTCGGTCTTCAGCCTCCAGAGGCCTCAAAGCTAGTGAACTTCCACGCGTTCTCGGGTAGGATTCTCAGCTATGTTCACCCGGCGCTCTTTCCTCGCTCTATCCGCAATGCTTCCCTGGTCTCTTCGTGCCTTCGCCGCCAGCTCGATTCCGGTAGGCCTCGAGCTTTATTCCGTCCGTAACGCGTTAAAGGACGATCCCACCGGCACTGTGCGCGCCGTGGCTCAAATGGGATACCAGGTCGTCGAATTCTACGCTCCCTATTTCGACTGGACCGAGCCTCAAACCAAAGACATGAAGAAACTTCTGGATGACCTCGGCATCCGCTGCCTTTCCACCCACAACAGCAGTTCGTATTTCACCGCGGAGAATCTTAAGAAGGCCCGCGACATGAACCTGATCCTAGGAAGCAGGTACATCGTCATGTCGAGTTCGCAGCCCAAGCCCGGTCTGAACGGATGGAAGGAACTTGCCGACACTCTGAACTCTACCGCCGACCAGCTCGAACCCGCGGGCCTGAAGGCGGGCTATCACAATCACGAACTGGAGTTCACTCCCATCGACGGTAAACGTCCCATCGAAATCCTGGCGAAAAATACGAAGTCATCCATCATGCTGCAACTGGACATCGGCACTTGTCTGAAGGCGGGATCGGACCCGGTGGCGTGGATTCGCGCCAACCCGGGCCGTATCCGCTCCATCCACTGCAAAGACTGGTCGCCCGATCCTGGCAAAGGCTACACCGTCTTGTTCGGCGAAGGCGCGGCTGACTGGAAAAGCATTTTCGCGGCAGCGGAGAGTGTAGGTGGCGTGGAGTATTACCTGGTCGAGCAGGAAGGCAGCAGATTCTCCGAGTTCGACACGGCACGGAAATGCCTGCAGACATTCCGGACGCTACATCCGGCCTAGTGTGGATGCAATTGACTTCCTTCCCGACACTGAAGACCAAGGCTCGCTCTGGTCGGATGCCAGGTGACGAGCAGCAGAACAGAGCACAGCGCCGCAGTCAACCCGCGCGGGGTCGCGAATCGTCGATCCTTAGGCGCTATTCTCATGGTCGCCTCCATCTCCACTTTGAGGCTTATTGTTTCAAAGACACATCCAGCCGCAACCGACTAGCCACCGGCCGGCCATCTTTGAATGCAGGAATGAACTTCCAGGTTGAAGCGGCATTGATCAGTTCAGGGTCAACCCATTTCACTTTTCCGGCTGGCTCGGCTGACCGAACCTTTCCCGCGGAATCAATCACCAGATGCAGCAGCAATTCCGCGGTCGGATCCTGCTCCTGCGCCATCACGACCGGAGGCCGCCGAAGCAAGATCATCTGGGGAGGGGATACTTCCAAACTGTGTTCTGACTGAGATCTGCTGACCGCGTCGAAAATCTGGGTGTGTTTCTTTCGGCTCTTTGAAGATGCCGTGGACTCCCCGTCAGTCTGAGCGCGGATTCCGCGAGCGCGCGCATTCCAGATTTCCGTGCGAATCCGGCTGACATCTCCAGCCGGCCACATTTCACCAAGAGCACGCCATGCCTGCTCCTCACGCCCGCTGTACAGGTAGGACCAAACAATCTCGACAACTTTAATCTTCGTGATCCGCAACCGATGCAACTGTTCTGCCGTTACTGACGGTGGAGATGTCAGTCTGCCATCAGAGTTCTTGAAATCCTGCAGATCCTGCGAATGAAGACCCGCCTTTGCCTTAGCGATTTCACTGTCAAAATAAGCCTGGAATTCCGGGCTCACGTCCAGCAACCGGCCATGGGAAAATCGGAGCACTAAGGTTGGCACAAAATCCAGCTCGCCGAGGGCCAGGTTCTCGAGGCCTTTCACCGCAGCCGCATCGTCGGTCCAGATTTCTACCCTGCCATCGAGGTCAGTGTCAGAAACGCTGAAGAAGTCTCCGCCAGTAATCGTCCGCAGCAAATGCGACGGTTTTTCCAGTGGATAAATCTGATAGGCCATACAGCAGTCGGAGGCAGACTTCTTTATTTGAAACGTGACCACTGGAACGCCAATACCCAAATCCACGCCGAATCCATCGACGTCAAGCTGTGAAACGTCCTTGGCCACTGTCAATTCCTGTTTGTCCCAACTGAGAGTTCCTGCGCAGGCTCGCGTCGCCAATTCCCCATTCCGTGCTGCTGCCACGCTGACTTTTATCCCGCCGCGGAATTCGGCTTCGAACTTCCCTTCACCCTCGGCGCATACGACATCGTGCACTTGAGCGAGGCAAACGCATGACGTTAAGCAGAATAGGAAAACTGATGTTCTTACCATCGCCCCGCGCGGCGCACCTGCGAAAGTCATCGATCACCAAATACTTCCGGAAGCTGATATCGAGGGGACGGCTTACGCACCGAAACTGCGAAACTTATTCTCCGGCTGCCCGCGCACCTCGCACTGAATCGCGAACAGCCCGCCAGCCAACCGCTCTCCCGGCGCGGCCTGTGCAGCCGCAGTAGTTACAAACAAGGTCTTGAGATTAGAGCCGCCAAACGTACAGGTTGTAATATTTTTCACCGGCATCTCGATCACGCGGTCTACCATGCCGCCCGGCGCCACGCGCACGATACATCCGCCATAATATCGGCAGTTCCATAGATAGCCTTCGGCATCGACAGTCGACCCGTCGGGCAGGCCGCGATCGAAATCCTGAAGAAACGAGTCTTCGTTGCTGATCTCCCCGCTGCCGGGATCGTAGTCATATACCCAAATCACGTTCGCCAGCGAGTCGCCAGTATAGAAACGCTTCTTGTCAGGACTCCACCCAAGCGTGTTGGAGATGCCAATATTCCGCCGGTGTATGGTCACGCGCCCTTCGGGATCAATTCGACATAGAACGCCGTCCTGACCGCCCGCTTCGCCTGACGATCCGTCCGGGTTCACATTGTTTCGCATCGATCCAACCCAGAACGATCCCCGCGGATCAACCCGTCCGTCGTTGAGCCGAACTCGGGGCCATTCTTCGAGTCGAAAAATGGGTTTGTGCCGGACATCCGAACCCGGCTCCCATAAAATCACGCCCGAGCCAAGCGCTACAACCAGCACTTCGTTCCGATCAGTCAGTGCCAGTGCAGTCACCGGCTCTTCGAAGAACCATGTCCGGACACTCTGGTCCGCCAGGGTGTAGCGGTGAATCAGGAACCGATTGATATCGGTCCAGTACACCGCCGAATGCGCCGCGTGCCAGACCGCGCCTTCGCCGCAAACATCGCCCGTTGGCGCGACACATACCGGTTCCGAGGTCATCTTAGGCCAATCATTGCACGCCAATTCCGGCCAGCAACCCGCCATCTACGAGATAATCGCCGCCCGTACAAAAAGCTGACTTGTCCGACGCCAGAAACGCGGCCAGCTCCGCCACTTCTTCCGGCGTCCCAATCCGCCGCAACGGATGCGCCTCTCCCCAACGTTGGAATACCTCCTCAATCGGCACTCCCGGTGCAAAGTTTCCTGCCGAGCGCTCCAGCATCGGCGTTCGTATCGATCCCGGACTGATCGAATTCACCCGTATCTTGTCAGCCGCGTGATCGAGCGCCATGGCACGAGTAAGGCTGTGCACCGCTCCCTTCGACGTCGCATACGCCGCAACACCGCGCTGGCAGGCATGCCCCTGCACCGACGCCAAATTAATGATCGAACCCCCACCCCGCTTCTTCATCTCCGGGACACCGAAATGTCCCAGAAGATAAATGCTGCCCACGTTCACCATCAGGCACCGGTTCCAGTTTTCCAGATCGGTTTCGACCACGGTACCGAAAGGATGAAAGGCAGCAGCATTGACGATCACATCCAGCCCGCCCCATTCGCGCACGGCTTTCGCGACCACGTCCCGGACTGCATTCGCCTGGGTGACGTCGCACTGTTCCACGCGCAGGCTCAGCCGGTTGGTTTGAGCATCGAGCGCCAGTTCCTTATTGCCCGCCACCTCGATGCCACATACCAGAACGTTGGCGCCATCCCGCGCAAAACGCTTTGCGATCGCGCGGCCAATCCCCGTCGTCCCCGTCACAATCGCGACTTTGCCGTCGAACTCTTTCATTGGAAGCTCCTGGGCTACTGACAACTGGTAACTGACAACCGGCAACTGGTTTCTGATGGGCGAAAAGCAAGCAGCTAGCAGCTAGTTGTTAGCACTTGAATTCCGCAACTACGGCACCGCATATTCCAGCCCCCGCATCACGCCCCGCAACTCGGCTAACCCTTTCAGTCTGCCCACCAGCGAATATCCCGGATTCACTTTCTTGAAAATATCATCCGCCAGCAAATGTCCGTGATCGGGGCGCATGGGAATTTCGTTGTCCTCCCGCCCCTCGCTCCGACGCCTCGCCTCTTCTTCCATCAATGCACGGATCACGCCCACCATATCCGAACTGCCATCCAGGTGTTCGGCTTCGTGAAACGATCGATCGCCTTCCCGCATCACCTGACGCAAATGCGCAAAGTGGATGCGACCCGCAAACTCCCGGACCATGGCGAGCAAATCGTTATCTGCCCGGGCCCCGTAGGAACCGACACAGAAGGTCAGCCCGTTGGCGGGCAAGTCGGCGCCGGCGAGAATGTTGCGGACATCCTCGGCCGTCGACACGACACGCGGCAAGCCGAACAGTGACCACGGCGGATCGTCGGGATGAATCGCCAGGCGGACTCCTGCCTCCACCGCGACCGGCACCACCTCCTGCAGGAATGCCAGCAGGTTCGCACGCAGATCGAGCGCTGTCATTCCCTGATATTCGGCCAGCAGCCCGCGGATCGTTTCCCGCGTGTACCACCCTTCCGCGCCCGGCAGGCCGGCAATAATCGTGCGTTCGAGTTCATCCCGGCGCTCTTCAGACATCGCATAGAAGCGCGCCCGCGCGGCTGCAATCTCATGTGGCTGAAAATCCCCTTCGGCGTTCTGACGCCGCAGAATAAAGAGATCATAGGCGGCAAAGTCGGTTGCGTCGAAGCGCAACGCATATCCGCCGCTCGGCAGCGGCCATTTCAAATCGGTTCGTGTCCAGTCCACTACCGGCATGAAGTTGTAGCAGACCACCCGCACCCCAGCCTTCGCGACGTTCACCAGCGAATCTTTCCAGGCGCCGATAAATTCCCTGTAGGGTCCGGAACGCAACTTGATCGAATTGTGAACCGGAATGCTCTCAACCACTGACCAAACGAATCCCGCCGCCTCGATTTCAGCTTTACGCTTCAGCACTTCCGCCAGCGGCCAGGCTTCCCCTCGATAGAGATGATGTAAAGCGGTGACAATCCCGGTCGCCCCAGCCTGCCTGATCTGGTCCAGCGAGACTGGATCCTGCGGCCCAAACCACCGCCAGGTTTCTTTCATCGTTGCACTCAGAGTCCTTAGTTCTTGAACGTCAGCGGGCCAGCTTCGCTTTGTAGCGACGGGCGTCCTCGCCCGTCCAGTGGAGCGCGGCGGAATGCTGTTTCCGGCAACACAGAGACGGAGCACTGGCATTCTACAACTCTGGCTGCGGTGAAGGGCCCCGGCAGTACGTCTCCATTACCCGGAATCGGACAAACCCCGGTAATCAAGGACAAAATCCTGATGTTCCCTACCCTTAAAACCCGATTGACCCGGCATGTTGGTTCGGCCACGATGATTCGTGACTGCGTTGCCCTTCATGGCCAAGTGCATTCTCATTGTCGATGACAATGCAATTATTCGTCGCAGTCTTCGACGAATCCTTGAATCGGTGGACGATTGGCAGGTGTGCGGCGAGGCGGTGGATGGCTTCGACGGAATCGAAAAGGCCAAGGAACTGCTCCCCGACTTGATTATTCTCGATCTCTCAATGCCCCGGTTGAACGGGCTGCAGGCGGCGCGTGTGTTGAGCAAGACCCTGCCCGACATCCCGCTTCTGATGTATTCGGTTCATACCGACAGGATCGTGGAAAAAGAGGCTGCCGCCGCTGGGGTCCGGGTTGTCTTGTCCAAGGCGGCCGATATTGGATGTTTGATCGGTAAAGCTCACGCTCTCCTCGACGGGATTGAACCTAGCGGGACGATTCCCAATCCGGGAACTTGAGTATGTCTCGCTTCAGAAACCGCAGGCTGCTCGTGACGTCGAGCAGGGCTTGCCGCTCGGCTTGCCCCTCGGTCCCATTCGCCAGTTCCTGCAACCTCGCTACCACCGCTGCTTCGGCGACAGCGATCCGCTCTTTTAATTTGTCCGGTTGGAGCTCGGTGAGTGCCTCCTGGCAGACTTTTTGCCAACGCGGATATTCGAGCCCCTGACCATCCTCACTAGCACCATTGCTGCGATCTACCGTCTCATTCCGGCCGCCGGAACTGTCCACAATCCCGTGGCCGTTCGAGTTGACGTTCACGCCGGCTTCCTCCCGCTGTGCGATCTGTCTCACAATCTCCAACGGGACCTGCTCGAAGTATGTTTTTGTTATCCGCAATCAGTTACCCCCTGTTCTCACCTAACACACTACCAGTCGAAGAAAGATACGGGTCACATCTTTTGCAAAGCATAGTCCTGGGCGATAGCGATCTAAATCGTTCAGTTATCGATACTTATTTTAATTTTAGCGGTGCCGGGACATGTCGATTTCTCCGCTAAAGGTGCGAATATTTTTTTAATTGCACGTCTCGTTACGTTGAGGTACGATAACGTCAGGTTTGTTTAAGGTTCTGTGATCTTTCGGGAGGAGCTTATGAGTCCTCGCAGCAACAACGTATCAATGCACTTCGGAACCATGGATCAAGGGGATGTGCCGCAAGGCCGCAATGGCAAGCACAAACAGATTGTGTCCACGATTCTGAAAGATCTGGATAACCTGCAGCCTAACTCCGCGATCAAAGTGCCCTTGGCCGATCTCTCGGAAACCGTTGCCAAGGTCCGCTCTGCTCTCAACCGTGCCACCAGGAAAGATGGGCGCAACGTCGCGACCGCCACCGACGCCAACTTCCTTTATATATGGAACGTAAAGTAATCGGCCGCGCCGGGAAAACGGCCATGTAGGGACGCACGTCCCTGCCACCATCGCCGATGTAGGGACGGGCGCCCCGCCCGTCCAGGCCGAGCAAAGCTCGGCAGGCTCTTGGCCCTCGCAGTCGAATCCCGGCAAAGAACTGCGACCGTCGCCCCGGACGACGAATCCTAGATAACGGCAGTCACCAGGAGGCCACCCATGAAGCTCAACCACTTGAATCTCACCGTCTCCGATGTTCCGGAAACCCATCGCTTCCTGGAAAAATACTTTGGCCTCAAGAGTTACGCTGGCACGAAGCCGCGCGAAGCCATGAGCTTCCTCTCCGACGACAATGGCCTCGTGCTGGCGCTGTTCCGCGCCGCAAAAGGCGCTGAACTGAAATATCCGGCGGGCTTTCACATTGGCTTCGTCCAGGAGAGCGAGGAGCAGGTCAACGAGATCAACCAGCGTCTACGCGAGGACGGCTACCAGGTCCCAAAGCCGTCGCGCATGCACGGTTCCTGGACGTTCTATTTCCACGCGCCCGGCGGTTTCATGATCGAAGTTCTGCGCTAGCATTGATTGGGTAGTCCTGCCGACCATGTAGGGACGGGCGCCCTTGCCCGTCCAGGCCGAGCAACGCTCGGCGGAGGTTGGCCCGAAGCGGACGTCATCCGAGAAACAAACCCACAACGATGTCCGAGCGGCGTACCCGCGTCTTTTGCGGGAAGTGGAGCCCGAGGTGTAATCTTCGCAAGCGAGGAACCCAGCCGTGTGCTTTTCAGCCACCGCGAACTTTGTTGGTAGCGGAGTCCTGGGCGCGGTCGGCGTTACCACCTTGACCAGGGTGAGGCACCGGCGCGAACTGCTTTTCGCTTCGCTGCCCACACTATTTGCCATTCATCAGTTCATCGAAGGATTCGTGTGGCTGGGCCTCGACGGCACCTTCTCGCCCGCGGTGACGCACGGCATGGCTGCGGCCTTCATGCTTTACGCGCAGGGGTTGCTCCCTTTTCTGCTGCCGTTAAGCGTCTATCTGTTCGAGCCTACCGCCCGGGCCCGCGGGCGCATGCTGCCGTTTCTCGTGCTCGGCGCAGCAACTACGCTTTATATCTTGTGGGCTCTGAGCACATACCCGTTGCAGGTGTACGTCAGGCAAAACAGCATCGTCTATATCAACCAGGCGACCAACAACACCGCAGTTGCGGTGCTCTATGTGATCGCCACGTGCGGCACGCTGTTTTTCTCCAAGATCAGGATGATGGTCGTCTTCGGCGCAGCCAATCTGGCGATCCTGCTGATCGTCATGGCATTCAAGCGCTACGCCTTCACCTCGCTGTGGTGCGCCTATGCGGCGATCGCCAGCCTGATCATCCTCTTCTACTTCTGGAGGAGCATCGAAGAGCGGCCATTCCGCTACGCGCTACCGCTGTAGGAAAACTTAAAACTGCCGGGTGCCCCGCGCTTCGATTTTAAGGGTGGGATTCCATGGACGTCTCCATCTTAAGGATTCTTCTCTGGCACCTGAAACCACGTGAGTCCGAGTGCCCTGATGATCCCCCTCACCCGCCCTTTTCGCAAAATGCGCGAAAAGGATGCGGCACCCGGCACCCGGTAATCACCGACCAACGCCACTACCCAAATGCTATGATTACCCGTTCGTCACAAGCGTTCTGACCCTCTATCCCCGGCCCGCGTACAGAAAGGTGAACAGAGTTTTCGTCCCCTGATGACTCGATGAAAAGCAGATTCCACATCCTTATTCTGCTCGCGCTATCTCTTGGAGTTTACGTCGCCACCGCCGCCACGCCGGCATTGCTGGATGATGCCGACGCGTCGCATGCGCTGGTCTCGCGTGAGATGCTGCAGCGGGGCGATTGGGTAGTGATGTATCAGGACGGGATTCGCTACCTCGAAAAAGCGCCGCTGCATTACTGGATGGTAGCGGTCAGCTACAAGCTGTTCGGACAGGGCGCGTTCCAGACCAGGCTGCCGCTGGTGCTCTCCGTCGTCGGACTGGTGCTGATGGTTTATTTTTTTGCCCGCCGCTGGTTTGGCGAGACCGCGGCCTTTTACTCCGGGCTGGTCATCTGCACCAGCGTTGGAACCTGGCTTTTTACCCGCGTGATGGTTCCGGAGGCGATTTTCGCCTTCGAACTCACCGCCCTGTTTTATCTTTTCCTGCGCGCATGGACCGGCACCCTGAGCGCGCGCGTCGGCTACTGGGGCGCGTCGGTGGTGATGGCCCTGGCCGCGCTTACGCTCGGCCTGATCGGCGTGCTGTTTCCCCTGGGCGTGGTCTTTTTCTTCATCCTCTTTACCCGCAGTTGGGGACGCTGGCGCGAGTTGCGGATTTTCTCCAGCTCGCTGATCTTTCTGATCATCGCCGTGCCCTGGCACTTGATCGCGGAA
>CAZGSU010000145.1:0-39649 GCA_964528615.1 uncultured Acidobacteriaceae bacterium
TGGCTACCGAAGACGGACACGAGAATCTGGACTACGCCGCGACCTTAACACTGCTGGAAAAATGGGCTGGAGTGGAAGTGAAGGGCGCGTCGGCCTGAGGCTGAACGGCTTTGTGGCCGCGGGCGAGTCGCCCGCGGCCACACGACCACTTCCCGATTATCCGTGCTAGTACCTCCGTAATGTCTGCCTGTCTTCTATTACACAACTCTTACAGTCAGCACGGGCGAGCGCTGCTACCCTAAGCTTAGGAATTCAATACGGGGCACGGGAAAAGAACATGGCAATCGATCTCCAAGTGCTGGACCGCAAGGCAGCCGCAAACGACGAAATCAACTGGGTAACCGCGATCTTCATGGGCCTGTTCCATGTGGGTGCAATCGCAGCGTTGTTCTTCTTTTCCTGGAAGGCTCTTCTAGTCTCGATGTTCCTGTGGTGGGTTTCAGGGAGCCTGGGGATCGGTATGGGCTACCATCGACTGCTTACTCATCGCGGCTACAAGACGCCCAAGTGGGTCGAATATTTCCTGACCACGTGCGCCACCCTGGCTCTCGAAGGCGGCCCCATATTCTGGGTCGCGACTCACCGCATTCACCACCAGCATTCCGACCAGGAAGGCGATCCGCACTCACCGCGCGACGGCAAGTGGTGGGCGCACATGGGCTGGATCCTGACTGGCAAGTCGATGCATCACGACACGACCACGCTAGCCCGCTACGTTCCTGACCTGGCCAAGGACAAATTCCACGTCTGGATCACCAAGTATCACTACGTTCCCATGATCGTCCTCGGCCTGGTGCTGTTCGCGATCGGAGGCCTCCCGTTCCTGCTGTGGGGCGTGTTCTTCCGCACCGTGATCGGACTGCACAGCACCTGGCTGGTGAACTCGGCCACGCATAGCTGGGGCTCGCGACGCTTTGTTACCAAAGACCTGTCCACCAATAGCTGGTGGGTGGCCTTGCTCACCTTTGGGGAAGGCTGGCACAACAACCACCATGCCCACCCAGTCTCAGCCCGGCATGGTTTGAAATGGTACGAAATCGATTTCAACTGGTACGGTATCTGGACATTGAAGAAATTGGGTTTGGCGCGCCACGTGTACCGGGTGAAGCTGTCGGAACTGCGCCGGCGTGAAGAAGAAGATGGAGTGCCGGCTGCGGCGCGGTCGGAAATGGTTTCTGCGTAGTGTGTCAAGTGGGGCCGGCGCCCCGCCCGCCGCCTTTGCCTTTGACGTTAGTCAGTAAAGGTTGGTCTCGCGACCGGAAACACTAAGACCATAGCCTTTTTACAAACCAACTTCAAACTTAACGTCAAGTACTGCGGGCGAGGGCGTCCGCCCCACGCATTCTTCCCCATCCACGCGGTAGAATCCTGCCATGCGTATCACCAGCCGCCGCCGGGCGATTGCGTTCTTTGTCGTTCTGGGCGTGTGTCTGGTCCTGCTCGCGGTTGGACTGAATGTCGGCTGGATCATCCTCAACTGGCGCGAAGGCGTTTTGCTGTTTCTGGGCGTAATCTTCTTTGCCCTACTGATTGCCGGACTCATCGTAAACACCAGTTTCCTGGTGCGCGAAATTCGCCGCAATGAACAGCATGACAGCTTTATCAATGCCGTCACCCACGAACTGAAAACTCCTATCGCCTCGATCCGACTCTACCTGCAAACCCTGGAACACCGTGATGTGGATGAGGCCCAGCGCCACGAGTTTTACCGCCTGATGCTGGACGATACTGATCGCCTGCTGGGCACGGTGGAACAAGTTCTGAAGGCCGGGGAGGCGACCCACAACAAGCAAGACCGGCGAGTGCCGGTGGACTTCGGCGGACTGGTCCAGGAGTGCGTGGAAGTGGCCCGCACCAGCCACCACCTCCAGCCTGAAGCTCTGCGCTATGAGCAAATAGCCAGCAATGGCGCCGGCGCCAAGGTATTGGGAGACTCCGAAGAATTGCGTACCGCGGTTTCGAATGTGCTCGACAACGCGGTCAAGTATTCCGGCGGCCAGGTGGAGATTTCGGTACGCGTCGAAACTCCCGATGAGAAGCATGTAACGCTGAGTGTCCGTGATCAGGGCGTGGGCATTCCGGCGGGAGAGCTGAAACGCGTTTTCAAACGCTTTTACCGGGTCTCGAACCGCTCCCTGAGCCATGTGAAGGGGACGGGGCTGGGCCTTTTCATAGTGCGGGCCATTGCCCGAAAACACGGTGGCCGGGTCTTTGCCGAGAGTGACGGCGAAGGGCGTGGGACAAAGGTAGTGTTGGAACTGCCGCGAGTGAATACATAGTCTTGTATGGGGCGGACGCCCTCGTCCGCCGCCTTTGACTTTGATTTTCAGCCCTCGCGGGCGAAAGCGCCCGCGCCACATGTTCGTTGCGAGCTTCTTGCATGAGTCGGGTTCTGATTGTCGAGGACGAAGCTCACCTGGCCAAAGGGCTGCGGTTCAACTTGGAGGCCGAGGGGCACTTCGTCGCCGTCGTGGGAGATGGCGAGAGTGCGCTCGATCTGCTGTTGGGTAAGTCCGAAGGCGGCAAGGACGCTGACTTCGACGCCGTAGTGCTCGACGTGATGCTTCCCGGCAAGGACGGCTTTGCGGTTGCCACAGAATTGCGGGCCGCGCACCAGTTTGTCCCAGTGCTGATGTTGACGGCGCGCGGCCGCCCGGAAGATGTGCTCAAAGGATTTGCTTCCGGCGCCGATGATTATCTTCCCAAGCCTTTTGAATTGCCGATCCTTCTGGCGCGATTGCAGGGACTGTTGCGGCGGCGAGAGTGGACGCGGCAGAGTCGGACTGCGCCTTCGACCGAAGGCCCCGAATACGAAGTGTTCTCATTCGATGGCCGCACCATCGATTTCGGAAAGCTGGAGTTGCGGGTGAATGGAAACACCATTCAGTTGACTCTGATGGAGGCGGAACTGCTCCGGCATCTGATCCGCAAGCAGGGACTGGTGGTTTCGCGCAAATCCATTCTGGAAGAGGTATGGGGCTTGCATGAGGACACCGACACCCGCGCCATCGACAATTTCATCGTGCGACTGCGGCGTTATATTGAGGACAATCCCGCGTCGCCGCAACATCTACTGACCGTGCGGGGCGTAGGCTATCGTTTCGTGGCGGAACCGGAGAAGAGCTGACAGGTTGAGCGAAAGCGCAGCCCGATGTTTTTCTGCCGGATAGTGTGGGAAGGACACGACTTGAGAACGGCAAGATCTGGGAAGGGCACGACTTTAGTCGTGCCGCCAAAACGCACATCTGGCGCGGCTTTAGCCGCTGCGATTCCCTGCGGGCTCCGCTAACGGCCGAGCTCAGCGATGAGATTGTCCCGATGGTCGAGCGCGATCCCGTCAACATGATTCAGAACGAGGACGTAAGTAAAGAAAGCAAACCCCACCGGCAGCAGGAAGATCAATCCCTCTACCCACAGATTTCCGTAGCGGCGCGAAAGCCAGAACATCAAAGCCCCGCCGCAGAACAGCGCTCCGCGAATCGCAAAGCTGGCGAGAACAGTCGTCAGGGATGCCCGTTGTCGCCCAAACACTCCCGCCTCGATCCTGCTGGGGGAATAAATTGAGAACAGGTTCCCGGCGGCGAGATCAATAGGCAGGGCAAGCAGGATGCCCGCCAAGGTGGCCAGCGTCACTTCGAACGAAGGCGGCCGATAGAGCAGACATGCGCCCAGCCACACCACGACGACCTCCAGGGCAAAGATGGCCGAGTGTGCCAGATTTTTTCCCATAATGATTTGGCGAAAGCGAGCCGGCGAGGCGAACAGGAACTGTACACCTCCGCCATCGGCGCCAAAGTTGTTGTAAGTGAGATTGGTCAACAGGAGCAGCGAATACGCGGCGCCGAGCGGGAAGGTCAGCCCGGGTGCGTGCCCGAACAGGCCTTCGTTTTTTCCTGAACTTCGAAAAACCGCCAGCATGAACAGGGGAACAATCAGAGTGAATAGCATCGGCCCGCTGCGCCCGAGATAGCGCAGCTCTTTTTCGAAGACGGCCGTGATCGGCTCGGAGAGGCCAGGCACATTCCAGCCGGGGCGAACCGCGGGAGCCCCCGGCAAAGTCTTGCGGCGGTCGGATTCGCTGAGATTCTCACCGTAATATTCTGCCCGCGAACGAACATTCAGCAGCCAGAAGAATGCGATTCCATAAAACCCCAGTAGCAGGAAAGAGAGCAAGCTTGCCCGCCGACGGCCCTGTACCATTTCCGCAATCGCGTCCGCAGCGAGGCCTGGCGGGAGCGGCCGCTGCGCGCTGGAGAGTTCCCGGCCCAGAAGCACGGTTTCGGGCTTAGGTTTATGGCCGTAGGCTTCGATCAGTGGGCCGATCAACTGCAAGCTCAGGATAAAGAGAAAAAACAACACGCCTATGATTTCCCGCGTCCGGCGTTGCGCCAGCCAGCGCTCCAGCCAGGCGAAGATCATGCGGGCAAGCAGGATGTTTGCGAGCGCGAAGGTCAGGAGCACTACCGCGGCCCAGGGAAAGACTTTGGGTTGCGCGAATCCAATGCCTATGAGAATTCCGAGCAGCCACAAGGAGGCCACAGTCGTCGCCGGATCCAGGGAACCGTATGCCAGGCGAATCAGGAAGTATGACCGGTAGCTGAGCGGGAAACGCAGCAGGGTCGAGGACTCGACGTTTTCGGTGAATGCCGTGGCCATTAACGGAAAGAGTTGCCAGAACAGAAACACGGGCCACAACAGAACGATAAGCCATTCAGGGTTTCCCTGGGAGAGCAGAAACCAGGCCGCACCGCCCAGTCCTACGGCCCCGCCGATGCCGCCGCCCACAAAAGCCAGGCTGATGAAAATTCGTGAAGCCAGTTCCAGCCGGCCGCGAACCGTACGCAGCGAGTTGACGAAAATCCGCCAACGCAGCCCTGCGACCGCAGCCATCTGCTGACGGGCGGACGGAGCCGGATTCGAGCTTGAGCCAGACATATTTGAACGAAACTTTGCTTGACCCGGAAATGCTCGAACTGAAAATGTCTATGCCAGCCACGACAGTTCCTGTTCGCCGGGTCGTGATCCTCCCACCGTGCGCAGGAAGATTTGTTCCAGGGTCAGCCTTTCTCCCGCTGCAACCACCGAGCCATTGCCCGTGGTCACGACCGGCAAAGCTGCCGCCTGGGCTTCTACTCCCGCGCGCAGTTCTTCCAGCGAGCCTTGCGCCACGAGCCGGCCGCGATGAATGATGCCCACGTGACTGCACAGCCGTTCCACGATTTCCAGCACGTGGGACGTGAGGAAGACGGTGGCGCCCCGCGCAATCATCCGTTGCAGCATGGCTTTCAAAGTGCCTGCCGCAATGGCGTCGACTCCTTCGAAGGGTTCATCCAGGAAAAGAACCTTCGGCCCGTGGATCACGGCTGCGGCCAATGCCAGCTTCTTCTTCATCCCGTGCGAATAATCGGTGACCAGCATTTTCGGCTGATCGGTGAGCTGCATATAGGCGAGCAGGTCCGCCGTCCGTTTGGCGGCGGTCTCGCGATCCAGACCGTACATGCGACCGACAAAGTTTAAATATTCCGCCCCGGTCAATCTTCCAAAGAGCGCCATACCTTCGGGCACGACTCCAATCTGGCGTTTCACTTCGACCATGTTGGTGACCAGATCGAGGCCCAGAATCTGGATGCGCCCGGCGGTCGGCGCGAGCAAGCCAGTGAGCATTTTTATGGTCGTGGATTTACCCGCGCCGTTGGGTCCCAGAAAGCCAAAGAACTGGCCCGGAGCCACTCTGAGGTTGACCTCCTCGACAGCTACGAGTTCTCCAAAACGACGAGTCAGATTTTCGGTGGAGATGGCGGCAGAATCCATGAAACTTTCGACTCTAGCACAAGCCGCTTTGAGATTTTCGATGGAGAGACCGGCGTCCCGCCCGTCCGGTCGGGCGAGGACGCCCAACGCTACATTGCGACAATTACTGGTGCGAGGCAGACGCCCCGGCGGCCAACTCACGCAGCACGCTTAGAAATCCAGCTGCGGCTTGCTCGTCAGAGAGGGCTTCCAGGGGAACGGTGGCGGCAATGTGGGGAGACTCGGAGCGGAAACGCACAGTAATCAGGTTGTGTCCACGCGACGTCATCAGCGTGTTCACGACCGGGGAGAGCTCCTGGGTCCAGCGGGTACGGGTGGTAAGAACAACCGGCCCGGGACGGGAAATCGACCAATCCCGCGCCTCGGTCGCCAAATTACCGTGCCGCTGGGACAGCCAGCGATGGCGGAAAACGTCTAGCTGGAAGTTGGGAGCGTAGTCCAGGTCAGCTTCAAACGTGAGAGTCTCCTTCTGCTGGTGCCAGATGCTGACGAACCAGCGGAAGGGAATCGGGCGAGGCCGCAGGCGAATGGTGACTCTGGCGTTATCGAACCAGTGCGAGGCGAAGCCGAAGCGGGCTTGAAGCAGATTCATGCCCAGCCAGCGGGCGTCCAGGATCCGTCCCTTATTGGAGCAGGCGGACTCTACCCAGCGCAGAGCCAAAGCACCTTTGCGGCGGTTGTAACGGGTAAAGTAGGAAAACCAGGCTCCGAGCAAAATGGCCGCAGCCAGCGCGTCGATGAGCAACAGGCGTTCCACAGGAGTCCTAATTGCGAATAGTACGACTAGTGACGCAAGTACCGCAACAGGTTCCTCGCCGGGAACCGCAAAATCTGCTGGAAGCAAGTCCCGGCTCCAGGTGGGTCCGGCGCCGGCCGGGCGAGGCCAGGTGACTTGCGGCTACAATCAAGCTTGTGGAATTCGCCTTGCGAGACTTCCGGCCAGCTGAGTTCGAGACGGTGTGGCGCATCGACCAGAAGTGCTTTCCGCCGGGGGTTTCGTACAGCCGTCTGGAGCTTGCCGCCTATTTGCGCCGGCCGCGAGCCTTTTGCCTGGTGGCGGAATCACCGGTGGCGGAACCGTCGGAGGCTGTCGCAAAGATCTCACTTGCGATTCTGGGATTCATTGTTGCCGAGACGGGAAGCCGCGGCAGTGGCCACGTCATCACCATCGACGTACTGCCCGAAGCGCGTGGAGTTGGAATCGGGACGCGATTGCTGGGTGCAGCCGAGGACCGCTTGCGGGCCACCAAGTGTAACGGGGTGGTTCTGGAGACAGCGGTCGACAACCGGGCGGCCCTGTCCTTCTACAAGCGCAGGCAGTACCACGTAGTCAACACCATTCCGCGGTACTATTCGAACGGCGTTGACGCGTTAGTGCTGAAGAAAGATTTGTTTTCATCTCCGCCGCCAGATAATTTGCCCCAATGAGAGTCGCAATCCAAGGCGAGGCCGGATCGTTCAGCCACGAAGCCGCCCGACGTCTGGTGCCGGGTTGCAGCATCGTGCCCTGCGCGCGCTCGGCGGAGGTTTTCGACCGGCTGGAGCGTGGATCGGTCGGAGCCGCCGTCATCCCCATCGAAAACTCGCTGGCCGGTTCCGTGACCGAGCACTTCGATCTGCTGCTGGCGCGCCAGGTTTTCATCCAGCAGGAATTCCGCTTGCGCATCGTGCACAACCTGATCGCGCCCGCGGGAGTGAAGCGCAGCGACCTGCGCCGGGCTTATTCTCATCCGGTCGCTTTAGAGCAGTGCCGCGACTTCTTCCGCAGGAACCCGAAAATTGAGGCCACGCCTTTCTACGACACTGCCGGCAGCGTCAAGCATGTGATCGAAAGCAGGTTGCCGGATGCGGCCGGAATCGCGGGCCGTCAGGCCGCGAAGGTGTATGACGGTCGAATTTTGGCGGCGGGCATTGAGGACGACAAACGCAACTTCACTCGCTTCTTTCTGGTCCGAAGGACGCGCCGGATTTTGCCCGGGGCCAACAAGACTTCGATTGCCTTCAGCGTGAAGAACATCGCCGGAGCGCTTTTCAAGGCGCTGGCCGTATTTGCCCTGCGCGACATCAGCTTGAGCAAGATCGAGTCGCGTCCGCGGCGGGGCCGGCCCTGGGAATATGTGTTCTACGCCGATTTTCTTCGCGGCGACGACGAGCCTGCGCGCAATGCCTTGCGCCATCTCGGTGAAGTGACCGACCTGGTCAAGGTGCTGGGGATCTATCCGGCAGCCTGAAATCGTTTGTGTGGGGCGGGCGCCCTCGCCCGCCGCTTTTGAGGTTGATCCTGGGTCTAAGTGCCCTGGTTTACAGTTGGCACCTAGGGCCTCGAATCCTTAAAGAATCAAAGGCGGCGGACGAGGGCGTTCGCCACACATTCAACGTCTAAACCGGGTCACCATCCGGCTCAGCACCTTTGATTGGGTACAAACGGCCCGCCGAGGGTTTAGAATTCAAGTACTTTCAGACCTTTTCTGGGCTTGCATCTTTCCGGGCCTTTTGGTCATCAAAACTTGAGCACAAGACACTCAAGGTGACATATGGCAGAAAAAACGCGCACTGAGCGCACTCCAAAAGCAAAAGAAGAAAAAGAAGAGACTGGGGTACTGCCGATCCTGCCGGTGCGGGATACCGTGCTGTTTCCCCACGCCGTGCTGCCCTTGACCGTAGGTCGGGAGAGCTCGGTTCAACTGATCAACTCACTGGGCGAGGACAAGACCATCGTGGTGGTGGCGCAGCGGGAAGCCCGCGTCGACGCCCCCCAGGCCAGCGACCTCTATACCGTCGGCACCCTGGCGGTCGTCCACAAAGTGGTCAAGATGCCCAACCAGAGCCTGTTCGTGTTTGCGGAAGGCCTGGAACGGGTACGCCTGTCGGAATTCGTCCAATTGACACCATTTATGCGCGGACGGGTAGATTCCGTCCCCGAGTCCATTCCGCCCAAGAGCTCCGAAGTGGAGGCCCTCCAGCGCAACGTTCTTACCCTGTTCCAGCAGATCGTAGCGGGCTCACCGACCCTGTCGGACGAGCTTTCGACCGTGGCCATGAACATCGACGAGCCTAGCCGTCTTGTGGACTTCATCGCCTCGTCGTTGCCTTCGCTCTCCACCGCTGACAAGCAGGACACGCTCGAGACTACCGATGTCCGAGTACGTCTGGAAAAAATCAACCAGCACCTGGCGAAAGAGCTCGAAGTTCAGCAACTCCGAAACAAGATTCAGTCGGAAGTGCAGGACCGGGTACAGCAGACGCAGCGCGAGTACTACCTGCGCGAGCAGATGAAAGCAATCCAGAAGGAACTGGGCGAGCAGGACGAAGGCGCCCGCGACACCGAAGAACTTCGCGAGAAGATCGAAAAAGCGGGCATGCCGGATGAGGTAAAGAAGGAGGCCCTGAAGGAGTTGGGCCGCCTGGCTCGCATGTCCCCCATGGCGGCGGACTATTCGGTCACTCGCAACTACGTCGAGTGGCTGGCGGCGTTGCCCTGGACGAAGACCTCCGGCGGCGAAGTCGATATTTTGAAGGCCAAAGAAATCCTGGATACCGATCACTACGATCTCAAGAAGGTCAAAGATCGTATCCTGGATTACCTCTCGGTGCGGCGTCTGAAGCCGGGAATGAAGGGTCCCATCCTGTGCTTCGTCGGACCACCGGGCGTAGGCAAAACCTCACTGGGCAAATCCATCGCTCGCGCTCTGGGACGCAAGTTCGTTCGCATCTCTCTCGGCGGCGTGCACGATGAAGCCGAGATCCGCGGTCACCGGCGCACTTATATCGGTGCTTTGCCCGGACAAATCATCCAGGGCATTCGCCGCGCCGAGACCAAAGATCCGGTTTTCATGCTCGACGAAATCGACAAAGTCGGGCGCGACTTCCGCGGCGATCCCGCGTCGGCGTTGCTCGAAGCGTTGGATCCTGAGCAGAACTCCACCTTCCGGGACAATTACCTGGATGTAACCTTCGATCTCTCCAAGGTGTTGTTCATCACCACCGCGAACATGCTCGATCCGATCGCGGAGCCGTTGCGCGATCGGATGGAGATCATCGAACTCCAGGGTTATACCGAAGAGGAAAAAGTCCACATCGCTTTCCAGTACCTGGTTCCCAGGCAGATCGAGGAGAACGGTGTGACCGCGGAGCAGATCGAATTTCCGGAAGAGGGCGTAGCTTACCTGATCCGGCACTATACGCGGGAAGCTGGAGTCCGCAACCTGGAGCGCAACATCGGCACCATCTGCCGCAAGCAGGCGCGCCGTTTGGCCGAAGGCAAGAGCAACAAGTTGATCGTAACCAAGGAAGTGGTGCAGGAGATGCTGGGCGGGATCAAGGTTCGCAGCGAAGGCGAAATCGCCGAACGCACCAAGCGTGCGGGCGTGGTCGTAGGCCTGGCCTGGACGCCTTCCGGCGGCGACGTACTGTTCGTCGAAGCCAACACCATGAAGGGCAAGGGCGGTTTCACCATGACCGGACAGATCGGCCAGGTGATGCAGGAATCTATGCAGGCGGCCCTGACCTGGGTGCGATCAAATGCGGTCGAGCTAGGCATTCCGGAGAATTTCTTTGCTGAACATGATATTCACATTCACGTGCCTGCGGGCGCGATCCCCAAGGACGGTCCATCCGCGGGAGTCACCATGGCGACCGCGCTGGTGTCGTTGCTGACGGGCCGGCCGGTACGTCCGTTGACCGCCATGACCGGCGAAATCACGCTGAGCGGAGACGTTCTCCCCATCGGCGGAGTGAAGGAAAAAGTATTGGCCGCAAAACGCGCTGGTGTCCGCGACGTGATTCTTCCCGCCGAAAACAAGATGAATGTGGAAGAAGATCTGACCCCGGAGCAACTCGAACATGTTCGAGTGCATTACGTAAAATCCATTCCTGAAGTGCTGGAGCTGGCATTGCCCCACACTCCGCGCGAAGAAAAGCTGGACGAAGAGGAGCGCGAAAAAGTGCTCAGCGCACAGGCGGTTTCGTAAGCTCCGACGACAGGATTTCATAGCCAGTTTCCTGAAAAGGAGGCTGGCATTTTTTTTAAAATAGCTGCTAGCTCCTAGGCACAAACTGACAGCCAAAGTCTAGGACCCAAAAGCGAGCAGCCAGGAGCGCTTTTCCGCGTTACTCTGGTCACCTTAAGTGCCTTTTTATCAATGTTATATACCCGGTCCACCGTATAGAACTTATTGAGTTCTGGGGTGTTTAATCAATATGAGAGAGCGGTGCGGTTCTGGCCGCAGTGAGGAACAATATGCCAAAGACGAAGACATACCGGGCGTGGTTAGTCGGAGTTGTTTTGGCGGGCGTATTGCTGTTGCTGCAAAGCCCTGCAATCACCCTGGCGCAGGATCAGGATAACGAGCAGGATCCTCCGGGCCGGGTGGCGCGCATGAACTACTCCCAGGGATCGGTTACGTTTCAACCGGGCGGGGAGGGCGATTGGGTAACGGCTGTGCCCAACCGTCCGCTGACCAGCGGCGACAATCTGTGGACCGACCAGGGTTCCCGCGCTGAACTGCACGTGGGCTCAACCGCCATCCGCATGGCTGCGGAAACCAGTCTGACACTGCTTGCTCTGGATGACCAGTCGACGCAGCTTCGGCTTTCCGAAGGCACGATCATTCTGCGAGTACGACACCTCGATGACGGCGATCTTTTTGAAGTAGATACTCCCAACCTGGCGTTCGATCTGCAACGCACGGGCGAGTACCGCGTAGACGTCGACAGCAATGGCGGCGTGACCAACATCAGCGTCATGAAGGGGCGGGGCGAAGTGACGGGCGGCGGATATTCGTACACCGTGGTAGCGGGCCAGTCGGCTCGCTTCTCCGGTACCAACCAGCTGGACTATGACATCGCGCAGTTACCGGCTGCGGATGATTTTGATAATTGGGCCTTTGAGCGCGACCGTCGCGAAGACGGCGCCGAATCGGCCGACTATGTTTCGCCGGAGATGACGGGTTACGAGGACCTGGATGATTACGGCCGCTGGCAATATGTCGGCGGTTACGGGACGGTTTGGGTTCCATCCGGCGTTGGCGTGGACTGGGCTCCGTATCGCTATGGCCACTGGGCTTTCATCGATCCGTGGGGCTGGACCTGGGTGGAGGACGAGCCCTGGGGCTTCGCGCCATTCCACTACGGACGCTGGGCCTACGCAGAAAATCGCTGGTGCTGGGTGCCGGGACCTGTGGCCGTTAGGCCGGTTTTCGCGCCGGCGCTGGTAGCTTTTGTTGGCGGCGGTGGATTCGCCATCGGCGGTGGCCCGGGCGTGGGCTGGTTCCCGCTGGCTCCGGGCGAAGTGTTTGTTCCCTACTACCGGGGAAGCCGCGGTTACGTGGAGCGCTTGAACGTGACCAACACGGTGGTCAACGTCACAAGAGTGACCAATGTTTACAACGAGTACTACTCGAATGATCGCAATGTTAACCGGTTCACCTACATCAACCAGCGCGTGAATAACGGCGTGACCGTGGTTTCGCGGGACACGTTCATCAACGCGCGCCCCGTGGCCCGGAACCTGGGTCGCTTCGACGCACGGCAACTGGCGGAGGCACCGGTCGAGCGCGGTATTTCGGTGCAGCCAGTCAGGGCGAGCGTGCTGGGTTCGGGTGCGCCGGCTCGGTTCAGACCTCCGCAGGCGATCATAAACCGGCAGGTGGTTGCAACCCGCAGGCCGGTTCCCGCCAAGCAGCCTTTCGAACAGCGGCAGGCTACGATCAATGTACATACCGAGCAGCCGGTTCAGGCGCAACCTCTGGGCCAGCGCATCGAACGCCCGGTCCCGCGTCCACAACAGCCGATTCGTCCGCCAGAGCCGACGCAAGCCTCGCGTTCAGATATGCCGCGCCCCGACGCGCGTCCACAAACTCCGATCGTCGCTCCGCATGAAAATGAGGCGGTGCATCCGGAGAGGCCGATCGTGCCACGTCCGCCGATGACCGGGGAAAGCCGGGTGGGCGGTAATAACAATAACAACGACAATCGTTCGCAAGGTTGGTCGCATCCGCAGGCCCGGCCCGCACCTCCGGTGCAGGAACGGAACGCAGCCCAGGCACGGGACGATGAGAACAAGTTCCGCAACTGGCAACAGCAGCGCCCGCAAGCGAAGCCGCCGCAGAATCGAGCACCGCAAGTGCAGCAAGTGCATCCGCAGGAACAGCATTCGCCGCCGCGGCCGCCTGATAACCGGCCACACTAGTAACTGACCGAGGGCAAGATGCCCTCGGGACAGCCGGCAGGATGCCGGCGCTACGGGTTCATTTGCCAGCTCCCAGGCGGGGGCTGGCAATTCTATTTTGTGCTGTCTACCTTTCAGATGTCTCCCGCGCGATAGACTACTGGGAACCGGAAACTGAAAACCGGGAAGTGGTTTCTTCATTTCTGCAAGTCTTCATGGAAATCCGTGTCCTATTTTTCGGCATGCTAAAAGACTTGGCCGGACGGCCGAGTGATTTGCTCAGCTTGCCCGAGAGTGCCACGCTGGGAGATGTCCTGGATCATTATGAAAGAGTCATTCCTCGCCTGAAGGAGTTCACGTCCTCCATTGCCCTTTCGGTAAACCAGCAATACGCTGCTCCAGACATGAAGCTAAGCCCCGGAGATGAAGTCGCCCTCCTGCCGCCGGTCAGTGGCGGGTCCGCGGAAAGCTCGTCGGATGTGGCCGAGAACGAACGCAGCAGGCACGCGGCGATCGTTAGCGGCGTCATCGATACTGCTGCCCTGGTGAAAGGAATCAGGCATCCCGAAGACGGGGCCGTCGCCGTCTTTGAAGGCATCGTCCGCAACCATAGCCGCGGCCGCCGCACGCTCTACCTCGACTACGAGGCCTACGAAGGAATGGCGCTCAAAGAGATGGAAGAGTTGGCAGCACGGGCGCTGAGCGAGTTCAGGATTCGTGACGTCGCGCTTGTGCACCGTCTGGGGCGGCTGGAAATCGGAGAAACCAGCTCGCTGATTGTTGTGGCGTCAGCCCATCGGGCAGCCGCCTTCGACGCCTGTCGCTGGCTTATCGATACCCTCAAGCGAACCGTACCTATCTGGAAAAAAGAATATTTTGAAGACGGCGCAGTCTGGGCCGATGGGGAGCCTTTCCCGGACGAGATTCCGGGCAGGGAAGGCACCCATTCCAGCGAGCGTGCATCTAAGTGACCAGCCGTTGCCTGCGTGGATTTGACGACGTTGGGCTGCGATTTCTGTCCTCAAGTTGGTTTCGTATAGGTCTCTTCGCGGCAGAGATTGCAGAAAAGAGCGCACAGCAAACGCAGAGAAGCACTTTAACTTCCCAGATGAAACAAGCTGCAACCGCTGGCCTTCTGCTGGTTCTGTGCCTTGTCTCCGCTGCCCAGGAGTCCGACCCCACTTTCAAGGTTGACGTCAAGCTGGTGAACGTGTTCGTGACCGTTACGGACGAACGCGGCGCGCCCCTGGCGGGACTGAAAAAAGAAAACTTCGCATTGCAGGAAGACGGCAAAGAACAGAAGATTGCGGTCTTCGACAAAGAGTCTGCCCTGCCGCTCTCCATCGTGCTGGCAGTTGATACCAGTCTGAGCACCCGCAAGGACCTTCCGTTGGAACTGGCTTCGGCGCGTCGCTTTGCCCACGCCATCCTGCGCCCGATGGACGCTTTGTCGCTCTACCAATTCAGCGAGACGGTGAGCGAACTGACTTCGTTCACCTCAGATCTCAGGATCATCGACCGCGCCATCGACCACGTCCGAACGGGCGCGGCGACGGCGCTGTATGACGCCCTCTTTCTCGGGTCGGAGGCGCTGGAACCGCGGCAGGGACGCAAGGTGATGGTCGTCATCACCGATGGCGGCGACACCATGAGCAAGGTCGACTACAAAGAAGCCGTGCGCGCCGCGGAAACGGCTGAAGCAATCCTGTACAGTATTATCGTGGTGCCGATCGAGGCCAGCGCAGGACGGGACACCGGAGGCGAGCACGCACTCATCCAGCTTTCCCAGGACACCGGCGGGAAGTATTTCTACGCATCGTCTTTGCCACAACTGGACGAGGCATTTCATCAGATCAGCGACGAACTGCGTACCCAGTACTTACTGGCGTACTATCCTTCGCAGCGGCTTTCCGATTCAGATTTCCGTCGCATACAGGTGACGGTCGGCGGATTGCCCGTCGAATCCGGGTGCAAGGTGCGTCATCGGACGGGATACTACACGTCCAAATCGCATTGAATTTCTGGTAGCGCCGGCATCGCTTCGACTTAGCTCAGGGCAGGCTGGCAGCTATCCTCGAGGGCGTCTCGCCCTCGGTAAGGCGGGCGGGACGCCCGCCGCTACACTGCGTCGGTTGACGGGACAAATTCCCTTGTGAAAGTCTTATGAGATTGCTAATCGCAGGTTCTCCGTGGCGCAGGGCAGGTCATACCTGTCGTGAAGCTGGTCCCTTCTGCCTTCCTTCAATCCGGGCAGTGGAATGCTTTTCGATTGTCCGCGCGTGGAAAGTTCAAACCTTTGCAAGGAAGGTAAGTTAAGACGAATGTCGAGCAACACTGGTAGTGCCCGATCCGCTTTCATGCAGTCAGGTCTGTGGGCCGGAGCGATAGCGGTGCTTCTCATAATTTCGTCGCTGGCGTCCGCTCAGGAACCCTCCACGGGCAACATTTCGGGAACGGTCACCGGGCCGAGGGGCGCCTCGGTGAGCGGAGCGGAGATCACGGTCACCCAAAAAGTCACCGGGCAAGCTGTTAAAACCACGACCAGCCCGGCTGGCACCTATGCCGTACGAGATCTGGCTCCCGGAGAATATGTCCTGAATGTGGTGGCGAAAGGGTTTCAGCCCGCAGAGCTTCTGATACGAATTCAGGCGGCGGCCACTGCCTCCGGCGACGTCAAACTGCAGCGGGAGATTATAGCCGGGCCGGTCCTGGTAAATACCGAAACCCCCGAAATCCGCGGCTCAATCGATTCCAGCCAGATCGATGAAATTCCCACCGATCGCAATTTCCTCGATCTCACCAGAATCGAGCCGGGGGTGCAGGTGCTCGACGCCCAGGTGCTGGCGCCATCCAAGAGCGGGCTTACGGCGACCTCCATCGTCGGCCGCAACGGCCGCACCACCCGGATGCAGGTTGATGGTGTGGACATCACCGATGAAACTGTGGGCGCTACTACGACCAATCTTCCGGCTGGTGCGATTCAGGAGTTGCGCGTCAGCCAGTCGCTGCTGCCGCTGTCTTCCTGGTTGGCCTCGGCCGGCGCCGTGAGTGTGATCACAAAGTCCGGCGCGAATGATCTTCATGGCAATCTCTTCGGCAACTTTCGCGACCAGGCGGGGGGAGATGCGAAGTTTCCAGGTGGTCAGGACAACTCTTATTCCCGGGAATTTTTCGGAGGCAGGGTGGGGGGCGCCTGGAAGAAAGACAAATTGTTCTACTTTCTCTCCGGCGAATATTTCAAGCAGGACCTGGACGCGCCGGTGGTTTTCAACCCCCCGTTTGACGTTCTCAACGGAAGTTATAAGTCGCCTTTCCATGCGACTGAAGTCGATGGGCGCCTCGATTACAAACTCTCGCCACGGTCGCAGTTCTTCTACCGCTTCACTTATGACAACAGCAGCGCGGTGAATTCATTCGGAGGCAATAATTTCCAGCCTCTCAAAAGCAGCGATACCACTCCGGGCAACGCCGCTGGATTTGATTTCACCCGGGGAACAACGCTCCACAGCATTCGTTTTGCCTACGACCGGTACTCCAACAATATCGTGGATGCCACGCCGGGAGCTTTCAATCCTGCACCGGGCATCAGCCTCAATTTCACCAGCGCGTCCGGCTTTGCCAGCGGTCCCAACCCGCAGGCGCCGCAGCGCACCAAGCAGGCAAATCTGGAAGGGAGGTACGACGTCACCCGGACTTGGCAAGCTCATACCTTTCGCGCCGGCGTTGCCGTGAACAAGATCGACAGTCTTATTTCAGCCAATCTTGTCGGCTTGGCCCCGCAGATTGGCTCGCAAACCGATGCAGCGTCTGAAGTATTCGCCGCCGGGGGGCCGTTCGCGGGCGGCACAAGCAATCCACTGAACTACCCGGTAGACAGCATCACGCTGGGAAATGGTCTCAACTGTCTCAGTGAAAAGTCGGCGCTGGGCTCTCCCTGTGGGGGGTTCAGCGACATTCGCATGCAGGGCTATGCCGGGGATACCTGGAAGATGCGTCCTAACCTGACGATGACGATCGGAGTGCAGTATGTTCGCGACACCGGTCGCAGTGATTCGGATTTACCGACCATTCCATGCTCTGCGGTCGCACCTTCATTCGGAGCCCAGGCGCCCTGTTCCGGTAGTGCCAGCCTGATCAGCCAGTTCGGAGGAGTTCCCCAATCGGGCAATCGGGTGCGGCAGCCCAACCTGAATTTCGCACCGCAATTCGGCCTGGCCTGGGACCCGGGCAAGAGTGGGCGGACCGTCGTCCGGGCCGGCATCGGCATGTACTACGACAACAATGTTTTCAAAAACCTGGTATCGGATCGCGTGTCCCGCCTGGGGAACGGTGCGTTCAATGCCGAGGCGAACGATCCCTGCGCCAGTCACGGTGTCGTCATTTTCCCGGGCAATGTTCCGCAGAGCGCTGCCGGCCTGTGCGGGCAGCCCATCGGAAATGTGACGGCAGCGGTGGCGAATTTGCAGAGCGCGTTCCAGGCGGCCAGTTCCGCGCTTACTTCCAGTTCTCCCAATCCGAGTTTTCTGGGCCAGGCGCTCAGCAGCCAGGGATTGCTGGCGCCGAACTACCAGACTCCGCGTTCCGTGCAGATGAACATCGGCCTCCAGAAAGAAATATGGCAGTCGACTCTGTTCAGCCTGGACTACGTGCGCAACGTGGGAACTCATTACCTGCTCGGATACGACACCAATCACGTGGGCGACGCGCTCTACCTGAACACGAATGCGGCGTTGAACGCGATTAACCAGACCCTGGCAGCGAATCCTCTGAGCGCCGGTTGCGCTCCGGCTGGCAGCGCCGGCGCCAGTTCGCAGACTGCGGTCAACTGCTATCTGGCAGCCGTGCCGGGCGCCAACATCGCCGACTTTGCCAACCATGGACTCGATTCGGGTGGACAATACCTGGACGGTGCACCCGCGTCCCTGTTTGGCTTGACTCCGAATACCGGGGCGGCTTTTCCGGGAATCAATCCACTGGTGGGGCGCAACACCATGTTCTTTCCCATCGGACGTTCCCTGTACAGCGGAATACAGCTTTCACTGCGCACCCAGATCACCAATCCGATCCGCGGGGTTCGAGGTGGAACCGTGCAGTTTTCCTACTCGCACTCCAGCTTCCGCAGCAATGTTGCGGGAGGCCTGGGAGACCAGGACCTATTGCCGCTGGCGGCGGACTTTAACCACCCCACAGCGTTTTTCGGCTCCGCGTCCCAGGACCGCAAGAACCAGTTTTCCCTGGCTTCGATGCTGGACTTGCCGTATGGCGCTCGCCTGGGCTTGATCGCACAATTTGCCTCTCCTTTGCCCCAGACCTTGTTTCTTCCCGCCAGTGGCGGCGTAGGCGGCGAGATCTACCGTACTGACGTGACTGGCGACGGCGCCTTTGGCGGGCAGAGTTTGAATGGCGCCAGTGCCTATGGCGATATTCTGCCGGGAACCAACATCGGAGCCTTCGGACGTGCAGTCCGCGCCAAGGATCTGAACACCATCATCGGGAATTACGACACGAACTTCAGCGATCAGCTGACCCGCTCCGGCCAAGCCCTGGTGAGTGCCAGTTTGCTCTCGCGATCGCAACTCGTGCGGCTGGGCGCGGACGCACCGGCCATCCAACTCCCTCCGCCTGGGGTTGCGAACCTGGCCTGGCTGCAAACTTTTGATGTGAGTCTGTCACGGCCTTTCAAGATCGCCGATCGATTTGTTCTGGAGCCCAGCGTCTCCGCCTTCAACGTTCTCAATTTCGCCAATTTCGATGGTCCTGGAAACCGCCTGAGCGGGGCGCTGAGCGGGGCGGTAGGAACGATCAACGGAACCGCCGCATCGGACCGGACTGCGAACCGCATTGGTCCGGGTTCTGGGGTGTTCTCGTTGGGCGCTCCCCGCCAGTTTCAGTTCGGCTTGAAACTTACTTTCTAGGGCCGTGTTTTTGGGTCCCGCGACCGGACTGAGGATGCGCGTGTAAAATGGCGTCTATGCCTTTTCACGGACAAGGAACGAATGGCCCGCCCCGCAAGGGACGTCCGGCGCCTCCAGAGCAGACATCAGAGGAGGCCGCATACCTGAAGTCTCTCGGAGAAAAACAGAAACCCGTGAGCATCAAGCTGGCGGACGGAGAAGTGGTCCGCGGCTGGATCGAATACTACGACAAAAACATGGTTCGGTTGACCCGCGAAGACCAGCCCAATCTGTTTATCTTTAAGCACGAAATCATGTACATCGCGGAAGACAGCGCAAAACGCAAGTAGGGTTTCTTCGCGTCCTCTACGTTTTTCCTCTGCGACTCTGCGGTTAAAACCTTTTAAGAATTTAACCGCAAAGACCGAGAAGAAAATTTGCCGGGGACCCACAGAAGATCTTCAATGACTCAAAGCAACCATGAGTTTGTTCCTGCGATGGCGGAGATCGCCCGTGAGGCGGGCGCTTTGCTGATGGAGTATTTTCAGCAGCATGTGAAGATCGAGTACAAAGGCGATGCCGACCTGGTCACGATAGCGGATCGCAAGTCTGAGATTCTGATCCGGGAGCGGATCAAGAGCCTCTGGCCCAGCCACGACATTCTTGGTGAAGAGCAAGGCTTGGTCGACACCGGTAGCGACTATCGCTGGTACGTGGACCCGCTCGATGGCACCACAAACTTTGCCCATGGGTATCCGGTGTTCTGCGTTTCGATGGCGCTGGAACATAAGAACAGGAGAATTGCCGGCGTGATCTACGATCCTACCCGCGACGAACTATTCGCGACCGAGCAGGGGAGCGGCGCCTATCTGAACCGACAGCGTATCCAGGTTTCGAAAATCGCGAATCTGGCAGAGTGCCTGGTAGCGACCGGATTTCCCAGTCACAAGCGGCACAAGAATCCGAATATTTATTTTTATCATCAGATTACTTTGCACACGCACGGCGTGCGCAGAGCTGGTTCGGCGGCTTTGGACCTGTGCAACGTGGCCAGTGGACGTTTCGAGGGATTCTGGGAGTTCAATCTCAATCCCTGGGACACGGCTGCGGGCGTGCTGATGGTTGAAGAGGCCGGCGGCAAAGTGACCGATTTCCACGGTGGACCGTTTCAATTGAACAGCCGCGAGACCCTTGCCACGAATGGCTTGGTGCATGGCGCGCTGCTCAACGAGTTCAAGCAGATCTTCGAAGGGCGAGGCCTGGAACCGTTGCCCGAAGTGCAAGAGTACAGAAAAGTATGAAGCGCAGAATCTGGTTCGCGGGTTTCACGGTTTCGATCTTATGTGCGCTTGCTCTGGCGGCGGACAAGACGGCACCTGCTGCTGTCGATCCCGCTTACCAGCAGGCATTCGACAAGTGGAGAGGCGAGCTGGTCGATGACCTCAAGCAGGAATGGCTGCCCCTAGCTGGATTGTTCTGGCTTAAGCCGGGCGAGAACAGTTTTGGCAGTGATCCGAAAAACGCTATCGTCTTCCCCAAGGGGCCGGCACACGCTGGAGTCTTTACCCTGGAAGGAAAAAAGGTAGTCGCGAATTTCGCTCCCGGGGCCAACGCAACCATTGAAGGTAAACCGGCAACCAGCGCCGAACTCCAGCCGGACGTCTCGGGCAATCCCACCATGGTCGAGATGGGAAGTTTGCGCCTGCACGTGATCGTGCGGGGCCAGCGCATCGGCGTCCGCCTGAAGGATTTGGAGAGTGACGCCGCCCGGCAGTATGGTGGTCCGTCGTTCTTTCCGCTTGATCTGTCGTATCGGGTGACCGCAACCTGGCTTCCCAGCGACGGCAAACAGACGGTCGACGTTCCCAACGTGCTGGGCGACGTGACGCCGACCCCGATCACCGGCACTGCCGTATTCAAGATCAACGGCCAGGAGTTGAGGCTTACCGACCTCGGCGGTGATCTCTCGAAGGGGCTGTTTTTTGTTTTCAGCGATCCCACCAGCAAAATCAACACCTACCCGGGAGGCCGTTTCCTGCAGACCGATCCGGTAGTTAACCGTACGGTCGTGCTCGACTTTAACCGCGCCTACAATCCTCCGTGCGCGGTCACGCCCTATGCCACCTGTCCGCTGGCGCCGAAGGAAAACCAGTTGAGCATTGCCATTCCGGCCGGAGAAGAATACGACCATAAACACGGCCATCACTAGGCCTGTCCGGGGTAAAATGACATCAGAGACTTGCTGTACCTTTAAGACACTGGCTGATTTGTGATCAATTCGCTTCTGGAACGAAAGATCGAAAAACGCCCTGACAAGGTTCGCCTGCAGGGACGCATTCTGTTTCTCACCGAAGATCCCGACCTAATCAAACGGCAGTTTGCAGGCGAGGACTTGCCCTGGGATACCAGGAACCCGGCCAATAATCCCAAGTTGCGGGACGACATTTCTACCGACGAGATCACGCCCGCCCATTACTGTTTCTATTTCGATGAGACGCTCGGCGAAATCCCCTATCTTGGGCTGAAGTGCGGCAACGTGTTGCCTGTGGGACGAAGCGACGTCAAAAAAGGAGGATTTGTTTGCGCGATCAGCGGCAAGCGGCGGGGCAAGGGCTCCAGCCGGGAGCAGTCGCCTTACGCCGAGATGTGCGCCGGAATCCGACTGGTCATTGCCGAAAACATCGAACGCATCTACAAGCAGAATTGCCAGAACCTGGGCCTGCTGACCTCGACAAACTTCTCGCTGATTGACCAGATTCGTGCAGGAGAGGAAATTCCGCTCAGCGAGTTCACCGCCGGAGAAGATGAGATCACGCGCCAGGTGATCGAATATGGCGGCCTGTTCCCCTTCAACGTCGCCCGCCTGCAGAAGAGAGTTTTTCTGCCGCCGATCAAGAGTGATGTCAAGGTGGATATAGCGGCAAGGCCACGCCGGTACACCCTGCCGCAAATGACCATAGCGGAGAAGATTTTCGCCCGCCACATGCTCGACGAGAAAGGAGACGTGGGAGTGCCGTCCGTAAAGCCCGGTGATACCGGCTTCGCCCGCGCCGACCTGCGGTTCAGCCACGAATACGTCACTCCGATGGCGGCCATTTTCTTTGAGCGCTACGTTGGCAGAGATGCGAAGGTGAACGATCCCTCGAGCATTCTGTTTTTCCGCGATCACCTGACGTTTCTCGATGAGGTGATCTCGGAAGAGAAAAAGAAACTCGGCCTTCTCGATCTGGCGACGCAACTCAAGCTCAAGCAGCAGGAATTCGCGGCGAAGCAGGGAATTAAGCTGCACGGAGAGTTACGAGACCGCAAGGGTTCGGAGGGTATCTGCCACTCCATCGTGCTGGAGAGCTATGCGCTGCCCGGGCAGCTGAATATCGGCTCCGATTCGCATACTCCACACGTAGGCGCGATCGGTTGCGTGGCGTTCGGTATCGGCACCACGGACGTTTTCAACTCCTGGATTACAAAAGATGTACGAGTCAAGGTGCCTGAGTCGGTGAAGATTGTCATTCGCGGCAAGAAGCATCCCAACGTGACCGCAAAAGATTTTATCTTGAAGATTCTCAGCCTGGATTATGTGCGCAGCGGCAAGGCGCTTGCCAAGGTGATGGAATACGCGGGCGAGGCTATCGAAGAGCTCAGTGTGGACGAACGCGCCACCATGACCAACATGGCAGCCGAGATCGGCGGCTTCACCGGAATCGTCGCGCCGGATCGGAAGGCAGTTGATTTTCTGGTTGAGCGACGGGGCATGGACCGCAAGCAGGCCGAGTCAACGATCGAGGGCCTATACAGCGATCACGATGCGCAGTATGCCCACGCCATCGAACTCGATGCCGCCGAGATCACGCCCATGGTGGCGACGCCGGGCGATCCCGGGAATGGCAAGTACGTGCGCGAGCTCAATACGCCGGTGCCGGTTGAACTGGCTTACGGCGGGACCTGCACGGCGGGCAAGAACGAAGACATGGATATGTACGCCCGGGTGCTGGCCGACGCACTGCGCCAGGGCAAGCGGGTGGCGGCCTCGGTGAAGTTCTACATCCAGTTCGGATCGCAGGAGACGCGCGAGTACTGTATCCGCAAGGGATATCTGGATACTTTCGAGAAAGCCGGCGCGATTGTGATCGAGCCCAGTTGCGGTGCCTGCATCAATGCGGGGCCTGGAGTGACCACCAGGCCCGCGCAAGTCGTGATCAGCGCGCAGAACCGGAATTTTCCAGGCCGCAGCGGGCCAGGACAGATGTATCTAGCCAGCCCGCTGACTGTGGCAGCCAGCGCGGTGGCAGGATATATCGTCGAGTACGAGCCCAGCACGGAACGAGAACTGGCGACGGCCGGGCGTTAACCACCCGCTCAGGATGACAATCGATAAATTTGAAATTGAACCACGACTGGGGTTACCCGGTATTGTGTAATCCGGCGGCGATGCCGTTGATGGTCGCGCCCAGTGCGTAATCCACGCCGTCCGCGCCAGTCCCGGCGCGCTTGCGGCGCAGAAGTTCGACCTGCACAAGGCTCATTGGGTCGACGTAAGGGTTTCTCAGCCGGATTGAACGGGCGAGCACCGGATTGCCTTCGAGCTGTTCGTTTTGTCCGGTGATGGTGAGGATCACGCGGCGGGTACGTTCGAACTCCTCGACCAACATCCGCCACACCCGCTCGCGCAGGTCTGTGTCGGTAACCAGTTCGGCGTACAAGCGCGCAATAGTCAGGTCAGCCTTGGACATGGCCAGTTCAACGTTGCGAATCAGGTCTGAGAACAGCGGAAAGCTGCGCATCATCTCGCAGAGCAAGGATGCACCGACGGTGTTCTGTGCTACGAACCACTCCAGGGCGTAACCTACGCCAAACCACGCGGGGACGGCGTGGCGGCTCTGCATCCAGCCGAAGACCCAGGGGATGGCGCGGAGATCTTCGAGGCGGCGACCTTCGCTGCGCCGTGGCGGACGCGAGCCGATACGCGCGTGCTCCAGTTCGTTCACCGGCGTCGCTTGCTCGAAATATTCAATCACATCTGAATTGTCGGCGATGTTGTGGCGATAAAAACTGAAAGCCTCGGCGGACATTTCTTCCATGGCAGGCGTCCAGCGCTGGTCAGCTCCAGGCTCCGGCCCGCGCGTACGGGTGATGGCTTCCATGCAGGAGGCGATCATGATCTCCAGGTTCCACTCGGCGAGAACGGGATCGGCATATTTCCAGTTGAGAACCTCACCCTGTTCGGTGATCCGGATTTCGCCGGAAAAATCCCCGACTGGCTGGGCGATTATGGCGGTGTGGGTTGGTCCGCCGCCGCGGCCGACCGTCCCCCCGCGGCCATGAAACAGGCGCAGCTTCACCTTGTGCTCACGGGCCACGCGATGCAATTCGCGGTGGGCCTTGTACAACTCCCAGATGCTGGTCAGCATGCCGCCGTCTTTATTGGAATCGGAGTAACCGAGCATCACTTCCTGCCAGCGTCCCCAGGAATCGAGCAGTGGCTGATAGTCTGGCGCGCTCCAGACGCGTCCCATAACCGTGGCAGAAAAGCGCAGGTCCTCGATAGATTCAAACAGCGGAACGGGCATAAGCCCTGGGTCATCCGCGGACGCAGCGACCTGTACGCCGCACGCCGCAGCCAGTTTCGTGACCGCGAACACGTCATTCTCGGATTGCGTTCCGCTGATGATGTAGTTGCGAATCGCGCTGGAAGGATAAGTCTTCTTCAGCTCTGCCACTTCCCGGAAAGTGTCGAGAACATCCTGGCTGGATGCCGAAATTCCCGGGGTTGGCCCGGCGGGGTTGATGGGCTGAGATCCGATCTCCGCCAGCGTTTTCGCGTGCACGCGAGCGTGTTGACGAATGTCGAGCGTGGAGAGATGAAATCCAAAGGTCCGCACTTCGCGAAGAATTGGATCGACCATCAGTTCGGCCAGACCCTGGCCGCGGTTGGCTGCAAGACTCTCGCGGAACAGGCAGAGATCGGCTTCGAATTCGGCGGCAGAGCGGTATGACTTTGGTTCGGTGAGAGCTTCGCGGCTATGACGCAACCGCACAGCCATCAGGTTCAACAGGCGACGATAGAGTTCAGAGCTGGAAATCCGCGACTGGCGCGACGACTCCTCGCCCATAAGCGCGTTATATTCCCCGAGCCGCGCTCGGACCGCATCAGAGACTGCTACCTGGCGGGAAGAGGCACTGAGCTGATCGGCAGCGCGTTCCAGTTCCGTGACGTAGTGGGTGAGGATCGTGTTCCGGGCTCGCTGCAACGCCTCGCGTGTGGATCCCGGTGTAACGAAGGGATTGCCATCGCGGTCGCCACCGATCCAGGAGCCAAAGGAGAGCAGTCCAGGCAGGTCGCGGTGATCGATATCGAAATCGTAGATTTGGCGAAACGATTCGGCGAGTTCGTCGTAAACGCGGGGCAGTGCGGCAAAGAGCGACATAGGATAGTGGTCAAGGCCCATGCGGATTTCATCGGTGACCAGGGGCTTTTCGAGACGAACCTCATCGGTCTGCCAGAGTGAGGTCACCTCCGCAAAGATCAACGATTCGAACCGGCCGGCGTCGGCTTCGGTCAGGGGCAGACGGTCCAACCGCTCCAGATGCTTGGCGATGCGGCGACGCTTGAGCAGCACCGTGCGACGCGCGACTTCGGTGGGATGGGCGGTGAAAACCGGTACGACTTTTATCTTGCGGAGAACGGCCAATGCCTGGTCAACGTTGAACCCCGCAGTGCGCATGCGCTTCAGCGTGCCACGGAACGAACCTTCCAGCGCCGGTTGTTCGGCATGGAGCTTGGCCGCGCGGCGGCGCCGCTTGCGATGCGTGGTCTCCGCGAGATTGGTGAGTTCGAAGTAAATGGCGAACGCTTTGGTGACGAGGTGAGCTTCCTTGATGCTGAGGTCCGAGACAATCTTCTGGGCCTGGATGAGCAAGGGATCCTTGAAATCCAGATCATTCAAATTCGGACCTGCAGCGTGCGGGCGTGGGTGCTCGCGATGCTGAATGAAGATGCGCCGCAACTCCTCGACCACTTCGAGCAGCGGCTTGCCGGACTGCTCGACCAGGACACGGCCCAGCAAGATGCCGAGGGAGCGGACATCACGGCGAAGAGGGAGATCCTTGATGGGATCGGTGGAACTGGCAGTCAGCTCGGCAAGCCGGCTGCGCTGGTCATTGTTGCTCCCACCAGCGCTCCACAGAGGCGAGTCACCCATGTCCAATCATAATTGGTTCAATCGTAATTGAAAAATTTATGGATGTACTCAGGACGGCGCGGTGAGTCGAAGAAGAATGTCTGAAGGTTCCGGGCGCTCGCTGTAGTCCTCGTTGGCCGAAGCATAGAGAACGCTGCCGTCACGGTCGAGGATGAAGGTCGCAGGGATAGGCAGTTCCCAGCTTTCGTCGCCGTTGGCAAAGGGCAGGTTAACAAAAGCGCGCCGATAAATTGCCTGCTGCTCGTCCGGAACGCGGTAGACAAGCCCAAACTTACGGGCGACCTTGTTCCCCGCGTCACTCAACAACGGAAAGCGCAACTTGTGCTGGTCGGCCATGAAGAACGATTGCTGAACCGTTTGGGGGGAGATCGCGAGCAGCGATCCTCCTGCCTGTTCTATCGCGGCCATAATCAGGTTCATCGCTTCCAGTTGTCCCACGCAGAAAGGGCACCAGCGGCCGCGGAAAAAGCAGAGGACCAGGCGACCACGGCGCAACAGCTCGGCCGAAGAAATCATCTTGCCATTGTGATCTAGCAGTTCGAAAGCCGGAGCTCTGGAACCGGCGGCGAGGGCACCTTCAGCAAGATGCTTTCCCTTGAGGTCCGCGATTACGCGGGCGTGAACAGCCTGGGTTTCCGGCGGAACGTACCTGGCGATCAAATGTTTCCGCTCAGCGAAAATTTCACGCACTGAGCGAGTATCCGTGCCAGGCGTGGATTCTTCGAGCGAGCGCCACTTCATACTTAAACCCAGTTTTACTGTTTCGGATTCAGCGCAGTTGCAGCAGGTGCATGTAGTATCGAACGCCGTCGGGCCACGCTCCAGGATGATTTTCAAAGCCAATCCTGACAATCGTGCGCGTGTGGTTGTGGTTGCCCGCCTGGATGATGTCAGGTCCGTTGCGTTCTAGCGCCTCTGCCGACTTCTCGGATGGCCGAACGATGGCGACGTGTCCCGGTTCGTGCTCATCGGGATTCGCGAAAACGACTACGACCAGGTTGCCGCGATTCGCTTGCTCCTCCGCCGCCCGAGCCCCAGCCAATCGATGCCATCCCTGGCTCTCAGCTTGATCGCTGGCCAGCCATTTGGCTTGAGCGTTCGCCAACAAAACCTGGCCGTGCTCGGGTGGCCGCAGTATGTAGACGCCCAGTCGCTTCGCCGCCGCCGCGGCAAACGCGCTGCAGTGAGTGTGGTTGCCGGGACCTTCGTAGGCAGCGCCCCGGTCGGGTTCTCCGGTTTCCCAATTCACATGCTCGTGCGCGATCCAGAGCGATTCGACGTTCATGCCATCCAGAAACTCCGCCAGGCGCTGGCCGGCTGGCGTGATCTCACCACAGCAAGGGCGGTGCGGGCTCGCGGGAACATTCCTCGCTGACAGGAGCAGAATCAGGAGCGGGACGAGTACAAGGGAGAGGAAAAGCTTCCGGGACAGAAATATTTTCATTCGAATCATTGCTGATTGGGAGGACGCGCGCGGCGATTATAGCAAGTCAGTGGCCTCGGCCGGTCACATTCCCGGCATTTTCATGCCTGCCAGCTTGCGGGCGAAGCTGGGCTTGCCGATTTGTTTGAACATCTTTCGCATCTGCGCGTATTGACGCAGCAGGTTGTTGACTTCCTGCACGCTGGTGCCGGAGCCGCGGGCGATGCGTTTGCGGCGGCTTCCATTCATGACCTCATGATGCATGCGCTCGTGCTGGGTCATCGAGTTGATGATCGCTTCCACGCGATTGAGCTGCTTCTCGTCCACTTTGTCGGCATGCTTTTGAATGCCTGCGAAAGGGCCGATGCTGGGCAGCATGCCCATCAGGTTCTGGATGGATCCCATCTTCTTGATCTGGCGTAACTGGTCGCGGAAATCTTCCAGCGAAAATCCGTCGCCGGAAAGGGCCCGGCTGGCCATCTCCTGAGCCTTTTTCTTGTCGACATTCTGCTCTGCTTTTTCGATCAGCGAGAGAATGTCGCCCATGCCCAGAATGCGGGAAACGATGCGGTCGGGATGGAAGGGCTCGAGCGCGTCGTACTTTTCGCCCACGCCGATGAACTTGATGGGCTGGCCCGTGACCTGGCGGATGGAAAGCGCCGCGCCGCCGCGGGCGTCACCGTCCATCTTGGTGAGGACGACTCCGGTGAGTGAAAGTTTCTTATGGAACTCGTCAGCGGAGTTGACCGCGTCCTGTCCGGTCATGGCGTCGGCGACGAACAGGATTTCCTGCGGATTGAGCAGCCGCTTGAGTGACTGCATCTCATCCATCAGTTGATCGTCGATGTGGAGCCGGCCGGCGGTGTCCACGATCAGCACGTCGGAACCGGTGTTGATGGCCTCGCGACGCGCTTCTTTCGCCAAACGCTCGACCGTGGCGGTATTGGCCTCGGTCACTTCACCTTCGTAGATGTTGGCCTTGATGGCTTGCGCCACGACCTTGAGCTGCTCGCGCGCGGCCGGGCGGTAGACATCGACCGAGACCAGCAGCGGCCGGTGTCCGCCGTTCTTGAACCAATTCGCCAGCTTACCCGACGTGGTCGTCTTGCCTGAACCCTGGAGGCCGGCCATCAGCACGACGGTCGGAGGTTGGGACGCGAACTTAACCTTGGCGGTGTCGCGGCCCAAAATCTCGATCAGTTCATCACGGAGAATCTTGATGACCTGTTCGGCGGGCGAGAGCGCAGTCGCCACCTGCTGGCCGATCGCCTTTTCCTGGATGTGGTCAATCAGCTGCTTTACGACTTTAAAATTGACGTCGGCCTCAAGCAGCGCCAAACGAATCGCGCGCAGCGCCTCCTGCATGTTTTCTTCATTGAGGGTGGCTTCACCCCGCAGGGTCTTGAACGCGCGCTGAAGTTTTTCTGAAAGATTCTCAAACATAAATGTGAAGGACTATTCTAACAGCGAGACCGACAGTAAAGAGACAAGGGTGCCCCGTCGTCGTCGTTCCGTCGTTTGGAACGACAGGGCGGGGAGTTACTCAGCCCTGACGGTAAGACCTGTTTCTGGAAAACCCCACCCTGTCTCTCCAAAAAAGCGGAGAGACGAGGGTGGGGCACCCGGTGGTCTGAGCGCGAAATGGTCTGTCGTGACTAACCATCCTGTGAACTTCTCGTCCAAGGGTTTTGGTGTGTGCTTGAGAAATCCAAGAGGAGAAAGACTCATGATTCGCAAGATTTTGCTGGCCCTGATCTTCTGTACAGTCGGGGCCGCTCTGGCTGCGGCCGAAGTTGCCGATTCCTCGGCCGGCGGATTTACCGTGAAGACCACTTTCACTATTCAGGCCTCCCCTGACGAGGTCTATCACCACCTGATTCATATTGGGGATTGGTGGGACTCCGAGCATACCTACTCCGGCGATGCCCACAACATGGCCATCGAAGAAAGAGCTGGCGGATGTTTCTGCGAAAAGCTTGCCAAGGGGGGCAGCGTGCGGCACCTGGAGGTACTCTTTGTCGCGCCGGGAAAAACGCTGCGCATGGGCGGCGGTTTGGGGCCGCTGCAGGGCATTGCGTCCAGCGGCAGTATGACCATCAAACTATCTCCCGCCGATGGCGGCACCAAACTGGAGATGACCTACGCGGTTGCCGGCTATCTCCCTGCCGGCATGAATACCCTCGCCGAGCCTGTGGATTCAGTCCTGACCGGGCAGTTCACGCGCCTGAAGAACTTGAGCGAACGGGGCGATCCGGCTAAGGGCGAAGCAGAAAAACAGAAGTAGGAAGACCTTCGTTCGAACGCTCCCTACGAGGCCTTGGACAAACCGAAAACTTCCCGGGCGGCGATCACGGTATTGCAGTGGATGGTCACCGTATCTTCCACCTGGCGGGCATAGCCTCCAGCGTAAGTCACCATCACCGGAATATTGCGGGCGCGGGCTACGCGGAACATGAGTTCATCTCTCCGCTTGAGTCCTTCGAGGCTCAACGCAAGCCCGCCCAGTTGGTCCTCGCGATAGGGATCAGCGCCCGCGATGTAGCAGATCAGGTTCGGCTCGAACTGGCGCAGGCCGGAACTGATGGCGTTGTCCAGCCAAGCCAGGTAGTCGTCGTCCCCAATCCCATCAGGCAGATCGACGTCAATCGAGGAATGTGGCTTCCACACCGGATAGTTATTGTGCTGGTGGAGGGAGATGGTGAACACTTCGCCAGCGTGGGCGTGGCGCATCTTTCCTGCGGGGGCCGGGCCCGCCGACGAACCTACCGTGGATGCCGACGTCGAGGGCAGCGGCTGGCTGGGCGTGCGGGTGCCGGCAAAAATTGCGGCCGTGCCATTGCCATGATGGACATCACAATCCACGGTCATGGCGGTGCGGATCTTATCGTCGCGCTGCATGCGACGTATGGCAACTGCGACGTCGTTGATCATGCAAAAGCCTTCGCCGTGGTCGGGGAAGGCATGGTGGAAGCCGCCTCCAATGTTGACCGCCACGCCATCCCTGAGAGCGTGTTCCGCTGCCAGAATCGAACCACCCGCGGCCAGCCAGAAGGCTCGCACCAGCTCGGGGGAATAGGGGACCTCCATCTGCATTTCTTCGGTGGGAGAAAGCGTCCCGGTCTTCAACTTTTGCACGTACAGCGGTGTGTGCACCAGCAGGATGTCCTGGTCCGATGCCGGTTGCGGCGAAACGAAGTCGGAAGCCGCGGCAATATGGGTAGCGATGAGCCGATCGTGTACACGGCGATATTTTTCCGCCGGAAAGACGTGGGCGCCAATCGGCAGAAAGTAATCTTCGCTGTAGATGAGCTTAAATGGGAGCATGGGAGGCAGTCAGCAAACAAGACATGGTATATCCTTGCGACCGTAAGGAGGTAGCGATGAAGAGATTAACCGAACCAATCGGCATTCTTTTCTTGATGATCGCATTTGCCTTGGCTGCGGGTCGGACTTCCAGTGGAAACCTAACAGGAGTAGTCCTAGATTCCAAGGGTGCGGTGATTTCAAACGCCATCGTGCTCGTTCACTGGGACACCGATGGATCACAGGGAGGAGCAGCTGACGCGCCCGCTGATCTCCGAATGTAACGGGCAAGACTGGGGAGTTTTCAGCGAGCTTGACGGCTGGGTTCTATGACATCGCAGTATTCGCACACGCCTTCTCACCAGATGCTCACAAGGTGCGAATCAGGATTGGCCAGACCACAAACGACGATGTAACCCTACCACTTGATCCTCAGATCAGCGCCGAAATCGGAGGCATGCAAGTTGAAAGCGCGGACCCGCCTTCCCGGAAGCCTAAGCAATGAACTGAAATGTTGAGTTATTTTTTCTTGGCAGCCTGCGACGCAGTTACGATGTGCCGCCGCACCGGCACAATCGCGCCCCTGGAAGGATCTGCGGCCGCGCTCGCCCGCGATAACACTTCCTCCTGGATGTACTTCACAAATTCGTGGATCTGGACCTGCATCTCCTCCATGCGCTCGCGCATTTGCAGGATGATGGCAATGCCGCTGATGTTTACACCGAGATCGCGAGCCAGCGAGAGTATGAACTCGAGACGCTGCAGGTCTTCGTCGGTGTATAGACGGGTGTTGCCCTCGGTGCGGGAAGGCTTGAGCAGTCCCTCGCGCTCATACAGCCGCAGGGTCTGGGGATGGATGCCGTACATCTCCGCGACCGATGAGATCATGTAGGCGCCCTTGGACTTCCTCTTGGTCATGGCCTATTACTTTACCGCAGAACACTTCAGCCACGGATTACACAGATCCTCACGAATAAATCCGTGAAATCCGTGCCGATCCGTGGCTGGTTTTAGGCTAAGGGTTTTTCCGCCACCGGAGCCCACCCAGCGGGCCTTAACTTCAGATTGAGGACGTAGGCCAGCACGCCCGCGGCGATCAGCAGCATTCCAAAAGCGAAGGAACTGATACCGAGAACCTGCTCATGCTCGCTGCGGACGATAGAGAAGCCGAGCAGCAGCATAGGAGTAATTCCAACCGCCACTGCTCCGAACATTCCCCCGGGAACGCGGAACGGGCGGGGCAGTTCAGGCTCGCGGATCCGTAGAGCCACCAGGGCCACGAACTCTAGGCTGAGGCTGGCTCCATAGAGCAGAATATCGATGGTTACCAGGCGCTCGAAGCCTAGGCCGAGACACAAGGCCCATCCTATGGCGCAGACCACGATCGCCACCCACGGGGCGCGCGAGCGCGGGTGCAACTTGCCAAAAACCTGCGGCAGCATGCCGTCCTGGGCCATGGCGAGGGGCAGGCGGGAGTAACTCATCACCAGGGCATTGAACATGCCAAAGCCGCTGATCATGCCTCCCAGGGCCAGGCCGACGCGCAACAGCGGTCCGCCGAGCAGTCCGGCAATATCGGCCCAGAACCCGGTTTCCCACGCGCTTGAGGAGAGTCCGGTCATCCACATGGCAACGACGGGGATGATGTAGCTCAGGGCCACGATCACCACTGCGGCGAGCATGGCGCGAGGATAGGTGCGCTGCGGGCGCTCGACCTCGGTGGCGATGGTCGAGGCGTTGTCCCAGCCCATGTAGTTCCACATGCAGATGAGCAGGCCGCCGAGAATGTCAGTTGTCGAAGTGGTCGGCCTGGTGACGGCATTAGCGAGCGCCCCGATCTTGAACGGGGCGATGGCCACGATCAGAATGAACGGCGCTGACAGGGCAAAAAAGAGCCAAAGCGACGTGGTCGAGACCACCCGGACTCCGGCGATATTCAGCAGGGCGCAGACAATTACCACCGCCAACGCCACCATCACGCCCCGATGCCCCTCCGCGAACCAGGGGAACAAGCGGTCGAGATAGAGCACAAAGAGCGTGGGATAAATCGCCATGTCGAAAATCGATGCCACCAGCGAAAGCCAGGCCTCCTGGAATCCCCAGAAGTTGCCCATGGCGCGACGTACCCAGGCGTAGTAGCCGCCCTCGAAGGGCAGCGCGCTGGAAAGCTCGCCGATCATGAAGGCGGTCGGCAGGCTCCAGAGGATCGGGGTCAACAGCAGAATGAGGATGGCCTTGCCATAGCCGGCGCCGTGCACGATATCTTCCGTGCCATAAGTGCCACCCGACACCATAAAGAAGGTGGCGGCGACCAGGGGCCAGAGGGTGAGGCGAACCGATTTTTTCCGGCTGGGGGTGACGGTGGGTGACTGGAGATTCTGACGCGGGGCGCTAGCTGTTGCCAATTTCGACGGCTTCCTCCTAGGGCGATCCTTGCGCTATCAGAATTCGGCTGGTAGCAAGTTCGCAGCCGTGAGCATACGGCAAATTAGATGCAGAGTAAAAATAATTCTTCAATATTTTTTGCGAGGTAGTACGGAGGTAATGGTTAAACAGTCTTCGGTCTTCGGTCGTCAGCCAATCAACACGTGGCTAAGTCTAATGACTGACGACTGCTTTCAAACGTTCTTCCATAGCTCGGCGCGGGGATCTTCCGGATTCAACTTGGCCAGCTCGCGTAGGATCTCTTTGGATCGCTCGTCCTTGGGCATGGGGACGGTGACTTTGACTTCGACAATCTCGTCGCCGCGAGCGCCCTCCTTGGTGGCCGAGGGCACTCCCTTTTCCCGCAGACGCAGCTTTTGTCCGGACTGGGTTCCGGGCGGAATCTTGAGCAGGGTGCGGCCGTCGATCGTCGGAACCTCGATCTTGGCGCCCAGAGCGGCTTCCGTGGCGCTTATTGGCACCGTGATGCGAATGTCGTCACCCTCGCGCTGAAAGACTGGGTGCTCCGCGGTCCGGATGATGACATACAGGTCGCCGGTGGGGCCGCCACGCAGCCCGGCGTTGCCCTTGCCGGCGATGCGGATGCGCTGGCCGTCGCGGGTGCCCGCCTTGATGCGCACTTCGAGCGGTTCTGTACGCTCGACCGAGCCCTCACCGTGGCATTCCGGGCAGACCGAGATGTTCTTTCCCGTGCCATGGCAGCGCGGACAGGGCACATTAAACTTCATCCGCCCGCCGGTCTGTGTGACCTGTCCTTTGCCGCCGCACTCCGGGCAGGTGCCGGTCGACTCGATAAAGCCGTGCCCGTGGCAGTGGGGACAGGAATCGTGCCGGGTAATGTTCAGGCGCATCACCCCGCCACGAATGGCCGTCCAGAAGGGCACGTTGACCTGATACTCCAGATCGGAGCCGGGCTCCGGACCCTCCTGTGCCGCGCCGCCGCGCCCACCAAAGATTCCCGAGAAAATGTCTTTGAAGCTGCCTGACCCGGAGGTGCTGGCCTTTCTAGCTTTGGCGCCTTCAAACATGTCGGTAAAGTCGAAGCCGCCAAAGTCGAAGTTTGCACCCTGCGCGCCGCCGCCATGGGCTCCAGGGAAGCCATCGCCGGGCCCACTGGCGACGCCTCCGCCGCGAGCGTAGGCCTCGGCCGTGGCGGCATCGATGTTGTCGGAATAGAAGCCGACCTGGTCGTAAATCTTGCGTTTCTTGGGATCGCTGAGGACGTCGTTGGCTTCGGAAAGGGTTTTGAACTTCTCTTCCGCAGCCTTGTCGCCGGGATTAACGTCGGGATGATACTTGCGCGCAAGCTTGCGAAACGCTTTGCGGATATCGTCCGCCGAAGCGGACTTCTTCACGCCCAGGATTTCGTAGTAGTCCTTCTTGGTGGTTGTGGCCATCGCCTGACTGTCAATCTTAACCGAGCCGTCGGATTGTAAACTTTGTCATCCCGACCGGAGCAGAGCGAAGTAGAGGGTCCTGTTTTCCTCTCCGAACTCTTAACTCGGGTCGTGCAGTCTCTTGACTTAGTTCGGCCGCTTCTGCCGATTTTTTTCCCCGGCCCCGATGCGCTCGTAGTTGGACGCGTCGATGTAGACGGGTATGCGCTGCAGGCCCGTCGGCGTGGGTACGAGCACGAACCAGCGCCTCTCATCCTCCATAAAATTCAGGAAATAGTCCTGACCATTCACTTCAAATTGCAATTTATCTTCTCCCTGGATGACCTACAACCGTAGCGCCGGCGTCCCGCCGACGGTCGTGGGGGCGTCCCGCCCCCCACCTGCCGAGGGCAAGAACCCTCGGCACAGCCGCACAAAACGGCGGCGCTGCCAAAACCACGCGGGCGAGGGCGCCCGCGCCACACGAACCTGGCGAGCTGCGCTCGGCCTGGACGGGTCAGAGACCCGTCCCTACACGGCTTTTGCTGAAAGCTGACAGCTTTCTTACTTCTTGTCCTCTACGTCCACGTACTCGGCGTCGATTACACCTTCGTCCTTCTTGGCCTGGCCGTCACCGCCCGGTGCCGGGCCTGCGCCCGGGCTGGGCGGGGTCTGCGACTGGGCCGCTTTGTACATCTGCTCGGCCAGCTTATGAGACGCCTGGGTCAAGGTTTCGCGCGCCTTGTCCATGGTCGCCTTGTCGTTCGACTCTAGCGCCTTCTTGGCGTCGGCAACCGCGTTTTCGACGTCACCGCGCTCGGAACCGGAGATCTTGTCGCCCTGCTCCCGCAGCATCTTCTCGACGTTGTAGACCATCGAGTCGAGCTGGTTCTTGGAGTCGACTGCCTCGCGCTGGGCCTTGTCTTCGGCCGAGTGCGCGTCGGCTTCTTTTGCCATGCGCTCGACTTCCTCTTTGCTCAGCCCGGAAGAAGACGTAATGGTGATCTTCTGGTCCTTGCCCGTGGCCGTGTCCTTGGCGGTCACGTTGAGGATGCCGTTGGCGTCGATATCGAACGTCACTTCGATCTGGGGTACCCCACGCGGTGCCGGTGGGATGCCGGTCAGGTGGAACTTGCCCAGAGTCCGGTTTTGCGCTGCCATGGGACGCTCGCCCTGCAGCACGTGAACTTCGACCGAAGTCTGACTGTCGGCCGCGGTCGAGAACGTTTCCGTCTTTTTGGTCGGATTCGTTGTGTTGCGCGGGATCATCGGCGTCGCCACTCCACCCAAAGTTTCAATCGACAGCGACAGCGGAGTGACGTCCAGCAAGAGCAGGTCTTTGACTTCACCCTTGAGCACGCCACCCTGGATGCCCGCACCGATCGCGACAACCTCGTCCGGGTTAACGCCCTTGTGACCCTCTTTGCCGAACAGGTCCTTCACCAGTTGCTGGATGCGCGGCATACGAGTCTGTCCGCCGACCAGCACGACTTCCTGGATCTTGCTGGCATCCACGCCCGCATCTTTCATGCACTGCTTGCAGGGACCCACCGAGCGCTGGATGATGTCTTCAACCATCGACTCGAGCTTCGCCCGGGTCATCTTCTTGACTAGGTGCTTCGGCCCACTGGCATCGGCGGTGATGAAGGGCAGGTTGATCTCAGTCTCCATGGTGGTAGAGAGTTCGATCTTGGCCCGTTCCGCGGCGTCACGCAGACGCTGCAGCGCCATCTCGTTGCCCTTGCCCCGGAGGTCGAGGCCCTCATCCTTCTTGAATTCATCAATCAACCAGTCCACGATGCGCTGGTCGAGGTTGTCGCCGCCCAGGTGCGTGTCACCGTTGGTGGCCTTGACTTCGATCACGCCTTCGCCGACCTCGAGAATCGAAATGTCGAACGTTCCGCCGCCGAAATCGTACACGGCGATGGTTTCATCCTTCTTCTTGTCGAGGCCGTAGGCGAGCGCTGCTGCCGTGGGCTCGTTGATGATGCGCTTGACGTCCAGTCCGGCAATCTGCCCTGCGTCTTTCGTGGCTTGCCGCTGGGCGTCGTTGAAGTACGCCGGCACGGTGATGACCGCCTCGGTCACTTTCTCGCCGAGGTAGTCTTCCGCCGCCTTCTTCAGCTTCTGCAGAATCATCGCGGAAATCTGCGGCGGGGTGTACTCCTTGCCTTGCGCCAGGACCGCAACGTGGTCGCCCGACTGCACGACCTTGTACGGGACCATCTTGATTTCTTCGGTCACCTCGTCGAAGCGGCGTCCCATAAACCGCTTGATCGAGTAGACCGTGTTTTCCGGGTTGGTGATGGCCTGGCGTTTTGCCACCTGCCCCACCAGCCGTTCGCCGGTCTTGGTAAAACCGACGACCGAGGGCGTGGTGCGCCCTCCCTCTTCATTGGGGATCACCTTTGGCTCGCCACCCTCCATCACTGCCACGCAGGAGTTGGTGGTTCCCAGGTCAATTCCGATAATCTTGGCCATAATTGGCTCCTCCTAAAACTAGTAAGTCCTTTATAATCTTTACCCTGATGCCTATAGTAGAAGGCATGATAGGACTTGAGTGAATCATTGTCAAGGTTTAGATGCGAACCCAATGGCTTGGGATGCAGAACAACAAGGTGCAGGAATGCCAAGCGAAATGTGGGAGTTGGGGACGGCTGCCTAAATCGGAACGGACACTCAATCCAGGTATCCCCAGCCGCCGGTTTCCATGTGGTAGAAGCGTCGTCCGAAAGGCGGCAGAGCCTCGTAGTACAGCATCGGTTCGCCACTGGTGGGCCTGTAGTAGTGGAAAAAACCGCCCAGCGTATATTTCGCCACAGGCACGGACGGAAGAAATTCAGGTACCAGCTCTTCCAGATGCTGCGGATAGTGTTGGTACCTGGCGTGATAAGCCAGGCAGGCCTTTCCCAGTTCGATCGCACGGCGGTCTGCCATACGGTTCTGCAACCCGTTGGCAACGAACACGGCCACCGCCGCCAGCAGATAAATTCCGGCCCTGGTCAAACGTTCCAGGTAGAGGGCTCGGCTGGTGCGAAGCGCCCACAGTGCCCGGGGCAGGAAAACGAACAGGGTAAGCAGAACAATGAAGATCGCAAGGATACCCTGATTCAGGACGAAAGCATCGTTTACGAAGAGTCCAACAGCCAGGAGAATGGTAGTCCGAAAGGCCCTCATCCAGTCCTCCGGCAGGTTGATGAAGGGCTACCGGGGTTTCGACTCAGTCCTGCCGCGAAGCGCCGGTTTTGTCGGGACGAGCGGGTTCCCATCGTTCGCTTACGACTGCTTTTCCATCTTGTAGATTGTGGTGGTCCCACGCAGCTTGTTGGTGAACTCCACCGTGATCCATTTTCCATCGGGAGAAACTGTCATCTTGGATACGCCCACCACTTTTCCGTCACGCTTGTCGGTCTCTTCGATGGTGTCATTGCCGATCCGCTTCACTGAAACCATGGTGTGTCCGGGATCTCCCTGAATGGGATAGTCCTTGCCGTCGAACTTGGCGTTATAGCTGGCGCCGTTCGGGTCGGCCATCTTGAAGCCATCGCTGGTGCCCTCGAAGGTGACGGCAAGGCCGTTGTCGGAAATGCTGTTTACCTTCGCCGTTCGCCACGATCCCGAGACCGGGTGGGAACCAGACGGGCCCTTGCCTACTCTTGTAGAGGTCACTTCTCCGGTCACCGGCTTATCCTCGGACTGGTCGGCAAACTTGCTGTACAAGCTGTTTCCATCCGCGGACACGGTGTCTGTGTCGGTGAACATCACTTTGCCATCTTTTTTCTGCGTGATCTCGATTGTGTGGTCGTCCACGACCTTCACCGCGACAGTATCGTAATAAGGATGGCCGGTGACTTTCTGGTCGGTGCCGTCTGCTTTCACGCTGTATTTCGGGGTGCAGGTCGAGCATTCGTACATGCCTTTGTCCAACAGATATCTGTCGGGCGTCTTGGTGAATTGTGCTGTGTCCGGCCTGGTGATCCAGGTTCCGTCGAACGGAGTCTGGGCGAGGAGCAGCGCGGGCGACAGCAGCAACAGTGCGAGCAATCGTTTCATGGGGAAACCTCAGAGTTGAATTCGGACAGCCGAGGGAACCAAGGGGCCGCGGGTCAATACCGGAGAGGCTGCCGTCAGGAACGGGCCAATTGTACACGTCTTCGGGAAAGCGGGAGGCCGGACGGCGCAGCAGCTAGTCGTACTTCTCGTAAAGAATTGATTTCCGGTCCCAGCCCAGCCCCTTCAGCAGCTCGCGGTTGGCTTTGATCATCTTGTCCAGGCCGCAGATGTAGGCGTGCATGCCGGTCCGGCCCTCGACAATTCCGGGGACGTGGTCCTGCACGTAACCACGCAAACCCTCCCAGGACGCGTCACCGCGGCTTAGGGTCGGCAGGTAATGAAAATTGGCATGCTTTGCGGCCAGGGCGAGAAATTCGTCGTGATAGTAGATGTCCTTTTCGGTGCGGTTGCCGAACACCAGCCAAAGCTGCTTGTCCTGATGTCGCGCCGGATCGGCCAGCAGCCAATGCAGCATGGAACGGAACGGGGCGATGCCGGTGCCGGTTGCGATGAAGACGGTATCGCGCAGCGGCGGCCGCAGGATGAAGTCACCGAATGGTCCCTGGCAGCGGATGTCCTCGCCCTCTTTCATATCGCAAAGAAAATTCGACATGAAGCCATCCTGCACCCGGTTCAGGCAGAGCGCGAAGCGATTGTCCTCGCCTGGCGGAGACGCGATGGAGTAGGCGCGGGTGATCTCTTCGCCGTCAGGTTTGTTGGTCTTGAACGACAACCATTGCCCGGCGACGAAGCCGAAGCGAGCGACGCCCTTGACCTCGAATTCAAGATGCCGGGTAAAAGCCGACAAGGCCTGGGTGCGAGCAAGGTGCGTGGTAAAGGTTTGAAACGGTGTCATCACCTGGATTAGATGATCTTACCGTGCTCTGGAATCTGTCATTTGCCCCTCATCTAGAAGAATTGCCCAGATAGCGATCGAAGAAGGCGAGGGTTCTTTGCCACGCGTCCTTCCCCTCGGC
>CAZGSU010000146.1:0-25827 GCA_964528615.1 uncultured Acidobacteriaceae bacterium
TGAAGCCGCCTCCCCCATCCAACTTGCCGGTCAGGCGCAAGGTTTTGATGGATTTGATTTTCTCCATCCCGCCTTTGGCCTCGATGTTTTTCTGGACCAGTTCTTCGGCAGTCTGAGAAGAAGCCGCCAGACTCAAGGCAAAAATCATTGGCAGGACGATAAGGCAGTTACGCATGCTGCATGCTCCTGAGTAAAAGTGCTTAGTTTCCTAGAAGAATGGAGTGGCCCTTTGTTTCGACGTCCGTGGCGCGCATTTGTAAGCAACATTAGTGGGGAATATCGGAACCTGAGGGCGACCTGGCTCGGCCTTGGCGCGCCCTTCTATTTTCCACCCATCACCAGCTTCGCAATGGTGGCCAACTGCATGTTCGATGTGCCTTCGTAGATTTTGCCGATCTTGGAATCGCGCCAGTACTTCTCCACCGGATAATCCTTGGTAAAGCCGTAGCCGCCGTAAACCTCGATCGCCAGAGAGGTCACTCGCTCCGCCACCTGCGAGCAAAATAATTTTGCCATGGCCGCCTCCTTGACGAAAGGCACGCCGGCGTCTTTCATTCGTGCGGCGTTGTACACCATCAGCCTGGCAGCTTCGATTTCGGTGGCCATCTGTGCGATCTGGAACTGAATTCCCTGAAAATCGGCGATTGTTTTCCCGAACTGCTTGCGTTCCTGGGCGTATTTCGCGGCGTACTCCCACGCGCCCCGGGCCACTCCAGCCATCTGCGCGCCGATTCCAATGCGACCTTCGTTCAGAGTCTCGATTGCGATCTTATAGCCCTTGCCCACCTCGCCCAACACGTTCGATTTGGGTACCTGGCAGTCTTCGAGGATCAGTTCGCAGGTGGACGAGGCCCGAATGCCCAGCTTGTCTTCTTTCTTGCCCACGGTAAAACCGGGAAAAGTCTTCTCGATGAGAAATGCCGTAATTCCCTTGTAGCCGGCTGCCGGATCCACTGTGGCAAAGAGTACGAAAAGCCCGGCTTCCTTGCCATTCGTGATCCAGAGTTTGCGTCCGTTCAGAACATAGTCGCTGCCTTTGAGTGTGGCCCGGGTCTGCAAGGCAAACGCGTCCGAGCCGGAACCTGCTTCGCTGAGAGCGTAAGCGCCGCAAGTGTCTGCCGCCGTGCGGGGAAGGTACCGCTTCTTCTGCTCCTCGGAACCCCACCGCAATAGCGCATTGTTGACCAGCGTGTTCTGTACGTCCACGACGACGCCTGCCGAAGCGTCCACCCGCGACATTTCTTCGACGGCCAGAATGGCTTCGAAGAATTTCCCTCCGCCTCCACCGTATGCTTCCGGAATTTCAATGCCCATCAATCCAAGCTGGAAGAACTGGTGAATCAGGTCGTGATCAAAGACGCCCTTTTCGTCCATCTCCTTCACCAGCGGCCGGACTTTCTCGTCAGCAAACTGGCGAATGTTATCGCGAAACAGAATTTCGTCCTCGGTAAGAGTGGTCAGGGGAGAAGGCGATGCGAGTTGGAGCATTGTCTCGGACATAGAAATACCTTCAGGCTGAGATGACAAACTGTAAATTTTAGCACTCTAACCGTTTCACGGAGTCCTTGATGAGACAGCCCGGAACTATCGAACCAAGCCTCAGCAGTCGTTGCGTCCTTTGCGACCTTTGCGGTTAAAAGATTTGACCGCCAAGCACGCAAAGGCCGCAAAGCAAAACGTCGTTCAACATCAAACTTCTCTTCGGCTCTCAGCCGTGAATTTGGGCAACAGCTCATTCGGGCAAGCGAACAAATCCTGAAGCGGCGGCACTTCAAGAGTTGCGTTCTCGGCCCCGCGTGTTGTGAGCTGCAGAACCGTATATCCAACCGTTTCGAACAGGCGGAAGGTTTCACGCAAGTTTGTCCGTTGCAGATATTCGAACATCACCAGTCGAGGCCGGGAATCACGCAGGCATCGCGTCATGCCGGCCAGCACCTGATTTTCGTGGCCTTCAACATCAATTTTCACCGCGCTGATCGGATAAGCCAGAGGGTGTTCAGCGAGGAATTCGTCCAGTTGAATGCACGGAACTTTGCGCGTGGGCACGGACGTCGAGAAACCCACTACGGTCCGGTTGCAGGTGCTCACTCCACCTTCGTCTTCGAACTCGACGCTTCCCTTTGAATCCGAGAGCGCCAACTCGTGGACTTCAAACTTCAATCCGTTGAGCGCCAGATTCTGCCGCGCCCTCTCCGCCGCAATGGGATTGGGCTCAAACAGCAGCCCATGCTGCACCCGGTCGGCAAGCAGCAGCGAAACCAGGCCGACGTTCGCACCAACATCGATCAGGGTTCCTTCCCTGATATGCGCGCGCAGGAAAAGTATGTCGCGCGAATCCGGAATCCGGGTGTACATCACGGCGGAGGACGCCTGGCAGTCAGGGAAAGCGCGGAACTTTAGTCCGTTGAATAAGTGAACCTCGATCGGCTTCCGTACCGCCCGCTTCCAGAACTGCCAGCCAACAAACAGTAGCAGGCGTTTGAAGCGCTGCCTGCGATTCGATTCCTCTTGCCAGATCAGTCCCAGCACGTAGCGCGTGTTTTCGAGAAAAGATGGCAATCGTCCCTGCGGCGCACCGCCAGCGAAAGCATAGGTAGGATTTCCGCTGGAGCAGGCAAGCTCAAGTCTGGAAAAAGGTTCCCGGCACTAGGGTTTCCGGTGAAAGGTGGCAGCGAAGATTACGGCTGTTTGCCGCCTTGTATCAGCTTCAGGCCGTCTGCCTGGAGAATGCGCTGGACCTGGTTGCGCGCATGCACCGCCCAGGGGCCGGTCGTATCCAGCTTCACGTAGGCGCGCCAGTGCTGCAAAGCTTTGCGCGGCTCCTTGATTTTTTCGTAGGCCAGGGCCAGGTTGTAATGAGCGTCGGCGTAAGTGGGCGCAAGCTGCAACGCGGTGCTGTAGGTCTGGATGGCTTCAGCCACACGCCCGGTCTCGTCCAGCACGTTGCCCAGGTCGAAGTGCGCCAGGGCATAGCGCGGGTCCACCTCGATCGCGCGACGGTAGTGTTTTTCCGCCAATGCGTACTCCTGCCGGTTGTAATGCAGCGTGCCCAGGTTGATATGGGCGGCGGCGTGGTCGGGATCGAGGTCCAGCACCTGCTCGTACATCTCGATGGCCTGGGCGTGGTTGCCGGGATCTTCCTCAAGCGCAATGCCGCGGGCAAAAAGCTCTCCCACATCGGTGGGCACGGTCTCGGTATAGCTTGAGATCGGCGTGCTGGTAACAACCTTCTGTTCCGGAGAGAAGTCAAACATGAATTGCCCGGCGATCGGCTCGACCACTTTACCCTTGTGACGGAAGGCGATCCGGTGCCCGGTGGAGAAGGCGCTCGCCTCAAGCAGCGGGTTTTCCATTCCCGCAACCTGCTTCTGCATGGCTTGCAGCGATTGCCGGATGACTGCGGGCCGCACCTTGCGCGAACACAGGTCACGTACCTTCTTGATTTGCAGGAGATCGAAAAACGAGTAGCTCTCGGCTGCGGCCACCAGTTCAGCTCTTTCCCAAGCTGACAACTGGCGCGCCGTAAGCCGCAGGATGCGAAGCAGGTCCGCTCGACTGTATCGGTACACGTTGATAGTAAGAACCCGTACCATATTATCGGAAAAGTTACTCCCTGTCGCAAGTGGAAAGTAGCGGCTAAAGGAATCTAGGCAGACAACTTGCAGCGCTGACGGTGCAAACTCGGTGTGCCGATTCGGGATCGAGTATTCTCTTGGTCCAAGGATTGGATGATCCAAGGATCGGAGGAAGCGACGTTGATGACCTCAACCACCCGACGAGTACTCGAGGCAGTATTCTGGTTTGTCCTCGGCCACCTCAGTTGCGCGGTGCTGCACCACATGCACCACATCACAGGCAGGTAGCGGTGGCCAGCGGTCAGACAGCATCCACCTGCGCTGATGACTGAAGACGGGTGCTGAAGACTGAAGACTGACGACTGACGACTGCCTAGCGCTTTTTCTTTCGTTCTTTCTCCGCCAAACGCGCCTTCACCAGCTTTTTCACCAGGGTTGGCGACAGAGGCTTGTCGACCGGGAAGCGGATGGTACCTTTCGAGGTATAAAAGCCCTTGAGCTGGTTCTTGAACGCGTCCATCACCGCCAGACTCATCGGGAAGAAACTGCAATGGTTCGAAAACGCGGCGAACGCCACCAGAGATCCGTTGTATTTGAATGTCGGAATCCCATAGGTGATAGCCTCGGTCGCTTCGGGCGGCGCCGCGGACCGGATCGTGGCTCGAACTTTGTTCAAAGTCCCGCGGGCAGGTTCCGGCACGCCCTTGAGGTATTCGTCTATGTTGCGCGGAACGGCGTTCTGTTTAGCACCCGAACCGCGACTACTGGCATTCGCTTTTTTCATAACGCGAAGTCCCACCGTGCAGCTTGTCCGCTGCTTGGCGTAAGCGACAAACCACGCAAGTGTATTGAAACCTTAGAGTTGAATCAACTCCTCACCGGCACATCTTGCTTGTCTTGCCTTTCCGCAATGTCCGGGTCGTCAGGGCTTAGTGAATTTCGGGTTCCGGGATGGGCGCGGTGCCCTCCAGGAAATCGAAATCGCACCCCTGGTCAGCCTGCGTAATGTGCTGCATGTAGAGCTTTCCATAGCCGCGCGGATAAATTCCCTCTTTCGGCTTCCAGGCAGCGCGACGCCGGCCAAGTTCGTCCTCGTTCACGCGCATATTCAATTGGCGCTCGGGCACATCGAGTTCGATGATGTCGCCCTCCTTCAACAGCGCCAGCGGCCCACCGACAAATGATTCGGGCGATACATGAAGGACGCAGGCACCGTAACTCGTACCGCTCATTCTTGCGTCGGAAATGCGCACCATGTCGCGGATTCCGGCCTTCAATAACTTTTGCGGGATGGGAAGATTGCCCCATTCGGGCATTCCCGGCGCTCCCTTGGGACCGGCATTGCGTAGCACCAGAACGCTGTCGGCGTCCACATCCAGCGCAGGATCGTCGATCCGCGCATTCATCTCGTCGAAGCTGTCGAAGACGATGGCGCGTCCGGTGTGTTTCAGGAGCCTGGGTTCGGCCGCAGAGGATTTGATGACAGCGCCGGTTGGCGCGAGATTTCCGCGCAGGATGGCCAGCCCTCCAGATTCGAGAACCGGGTTATCCAACGTGCGAATCACATCGGCGTTGTAGATTTCCGCGCCAGCTATGTCTTCACCAAGCGTTTTTCCAGTGATGGTTCGGCAGCTCAAGTCTAACCGGGCCGCAAATGCGTTCAGCAACGCGGGCAACCCGCCTGCGTAATAGAAATCCTCCATCAGATACTTGCCGCTGGGACGCAAGTTGGCCAATAACGGCGTCTTCCGGGACAACTGATCGAATCGGTCGAGTGTGATCTTGATTCCGGCGCGCCCGGCCAGCGCCACAAGATGGATGACGGCGTTGGTCGAGCCTCCCAGGGCAAACACGGACGCAATCGCATTGTTGAAGGAAGCGTCGCTTAAAATGTCCCGCGGCTTCAGATCTTCCCAAACCATCTCCACGATACGGCGGCCAGACCGGTTGGCCATCTTCACATGATTGGAATCCACCGCCGGGATCGAACTCGCACCGGGCAGCGAGAAGCCCAGCACCTCGGCCAAACTGGTCATGGTGGACGCAGTGCCCATGGTCATGCAGGTTCCGGCCGAGCGCGCGATACCGTCTTCGATCTGCGTCCAGGCTTGCAGATCGATGTTGCCCGCCCGGCGCTCGTTCCAGTATTTCGTCACATCCGATCCGCTGCCCAGAATCTGACCGTGCCAATTTCCGCGCAGCATCGGCCCTGCCGGAACATAGATCGTGGGAATATTCATGCTGATCGCGCCCATCAAAAGTGCAGGCGTTGTCTTGTCGCAGCCTCCCAGCAACACACAACCATCGGCAGGATAGGAACGCAGCAGTTCCTCGGTGTCCATCGCCAGCAGGTTCCGGTACATCATGGTGGTAGGTTTCTGAAAAGTTTCGCCGAGAGTAAATGCGGGCATCTCGACTGGAAAGCCGCCGGCCTGCCAGACGCCGCGCTTCACGTCGTTCGCCCGCTCCCGCAGATGGCTGTGACACGGATTGATGTCGCTCCAGGTGTTGATGATCGCAATGACGGGCTTGCCCGTGTAGTCAGCCTGCACACAGCCCATCGAGGCAGCTCTTGAGCGGTGGCCAAACGACCGCAGGTCATCGGGACCGTACCAGCGATAACTGCGTAAGGACTTCGAAGTTTTTCGCGGCATAGAATCCTTCGAACGAGAGTGCGACAGCAGCCCGTAAAACGGTCAAGTATTCCCGATCATGATCTTGCTGAGACCACACAAGCAGTCACGGCCGGCGCCGATTGTGGTGTAATTGTCAGCCACGAAAACATGCCTTCATCTCAAAGGCTCTCGCATCCCATGAAGAACACCATTCTAGTGCTGGCCGATCCAAACGAGCCTCAACTCGCCGAGCTTGAGAAGTTGCGGGCAGAGGCCAACATCATAACCGGAAACTCTGTCGAGGCGTTTAATCAAGCCGTGCCGGACGCCACTGTCATCTTCAATTGGTCGGGGTCCCTGGAACTGCTCAGAGCGGTGTTTGGAATGTGCCCGAACCTGCGTTGGGTACACAGCCGCTCCGCCGGTCTCGAAAGAACTCTATTCCCCGAACTGGTCGAAAGACCTGTCCCACTGACGAACGGCTCCGGCGTGTTCAGTCCATCGCTGGGCGAGTTTGTGCTCGCCGCAATCCTGTATTTCGCCAAGGACTTCCGCCGAATGGTCCGTAATCAGATGGCGGGCGTCTGGGAAGCTTTTGATGTGCTGCCGGTCTCGGGTCAAACTGTCGGGATCGTGGGATACGGCGACATCGGCCGCGCGGTTGCCCTCAGGGTGCGCCCGCTCGGAATGACGGTTCTTGGCGTCAAACGGCATGTTGCGCCTTCAACCGGCGCGGACCCTCTGGTCGAGAAGATGTACAGTCCCGATCGCCGCATCGAGATGATCTCGCGTTGCGATTACGTGGTGGCGGCCGCGCCTCTGACTCCAGAAACGCGTGGAATGATCGCCGAACCGGAGTTCGCAGCCATGAAGCCAACAGCAGCGGTGATCAATGTCGGACGCGGCCCCGTGATCCGAGAGGAGGCGCTGGTCAGTGCGCTTTCGCAGGGACGTATCAAAGGCGCCGCCCTGGATGTGTTCGATCACGAACCGTTGCCCGAGGGGCATCCCTTCTACAAACTGGAAAACGTATTGCTGTCCCCGCACTGCGCCGACCATACTCCGGATTGGCTGGATCGGGCCATGCAGTTCTTTATTGAGCAATTCGAACGATTCGAGAAAGGTGAGCCATTGATGAACGTCGTCGATAAGACGCTGGGCTATTAAGGCCGCGTGCATTCGGGATTGCCGACAGAGACTCGGGATCGGCGCATCCGCAAAATGCCGCTTAAGGCTATAATGGCGCGCACGCATGGCTCTCACCTCCGGCTCCAAACTCGGGCCCTATGAGATTGTTGCCCTGTTGGGCGCGGGCGGAATGGGCGAGGTTTATCGTGCGCGTGATGCTCGCCTCAAACGTGATGTTGCGATCAAGGTCCTGCCGCAAGCCCTTTCTCTTGACGCCGACCGGCTGCGGCGTTTTGAGCAAGAAGCCCTGGCCACGGCTGCCCTGAACCATCCCAATATTCTGGCGGTATTCGATATTGGCACGAGCGAGGGCTCGCCCTACGTGGTCTCCGAACTGCTTGAAGGGGAGACGCTGCGGGAGCGCACACGCAGCGGGCCGATCGCGGTGCGCAAAGCCTTGGACTATGCCTTGCATATCGCGCATGGCCTGGCCGCGGCCCACGAAAAAGGAATCATCCATCGCGATCTCAAGCCGGAGAATCTCTTCATCACCAGGGATGGGCGGGTAAAGATCCTCGACTTCGGGCTGGCCAAGCTGACCCAGGCCGAGTCCGGAAGCCACACCTCGCTTGCCACCGCGACCCAGGGAACCGAGGCCGGCGTGGTGCTAGGAACCGCGGGGTACATGTCGCCCGAGCAGGTGCGGGGAAAGCCTTTGGACCCGCGCTCGGACATCTTCAGCTTCGGGGCAATTCTCTACGAGATGCTTGCGGGCAAACGGGCGTTTCACGGAGACACGCCAGCGGATACGATGAGCTCGATCCTGAAGGAAGATCCGCCGGAGTTGAACCAGACCAATGGCACGGTTTCTCCGGCGCTGGAGCGCATCGTTCAGCATTGCCTGGAGAAGAATCCCGAATCGCGCTTCCATTCCGCCAGCGATATTGCGTTTGATCTCGAACATCTTTCCGGGATTTCCGGCAGCACGGCAAGGATCGCGCCGATTGAGGATGTGCGGCCGCGGCGCGGGCTGCTGGTCGCGCTTGCAAGTGGTCTCGGCGTGGCGCTCGCGATGCTTGGCCTCGGTTGGTGGCTGGGCAGAGCAACCAGTCAAGCGCCACTGGCCGAATACCAGCAGATCACATTTCGCACCGGCTCCATCGGCAACGCCCGCTTCACTCCCGACGGTGGGGTCGTTTACAGCGCGGCGTGGGAGGGTGGCGATGACCAGCTCTATCTATCACGCACGGATGATCCGGGCGCGCGCGAATTGGGGCTGAAGAATGCCGAGTTGCTTTCGATCTCCAAGGGTGGTGAGCTCGCCATTCGGCTCAACACGGTTTATTTTAGCGGCTATGCGCGAGTGGGTACGCTGGCACGGGTTTCGCTTAGCGGGGGCACGCCGCGTGAAGTGCTGGAGAATGTGCAGGACGCGGACTGGGCGGCCGACGGCGCGGCTATGGCAATTGTCCGTTACGTTCCCGAAAACAACCACTGGCGCTTGGAGTATCCCATTGGCAAGGTGCTGTTCGACACCATCAACTGGATTAGCCACCCCAAGATTTCGCCGGACGGCAAGTGGGTAGCCTTTGCCGACCATGAGAATCCTGGCGGCGACGACGAGGGGTCAGTCGCGGTGATTGGTTCGGATGGGAAGGATAAAGAGAAAAAACTGTCCTCGGGATGGATCTCACTGGAAGGAATTCTCTGGGCGCCAACCGGCAATGAGATCTGGTTTACCTCAAGCGGCAGCGGCAGCGCCGAGAACCCGCACGCCGTCACCCTTTCGGGCAAGTTCCGGACAATCGCCAACGTCCCGGGAGGCATGTGGCTGCAAGACCTGCGCAACGGAATCGCGCTGATGGTAACGCACCAGGAACGTCTCGGAATCCGCGGTATGGCGCCGGGTGCAAAAGAAGAGCGTGAACTCGGGTGGTTTGGATGGTCGGCGGCGCGCGACATCAGCCGGGACGGCCACAAGATCCTCTTCGAAGAAGAAGGCAATGGCGGTGGACCCAACTACACCGTTTTCCTCCGCGATACCGACGGGTCGCCTCCGGTACGCATTGGCGAAGGACTCTCCGAGGCCCTCTCACCTGATGCTAAATGGGCCATCACAAAACCTCCGAAGGGTGGCCCCCTGAGCCTGGTGCCAACAGGAGCGGGAGAGGCACGGCAACTGACCCACGATGCCATCAGTTACAACGCAGTTCGCTGGCTGCGGGACGGTAAGTGGGTGCTGGCCGTCGGGATTGAGGCCGGTCACGGCGCTCGTGATTACCTGATTGATGTGACCACTGGCGATTCCAAGCCCATCACGCCGGAAGGCGTTTACGGCAGGCAGCTCTCACCAGATGACTCGAGCACGGCGGTCCTGGGTCCTGATGGAAAATGGGCGATCTGGCCACTGGATGGCAGCGGCATTCGTCCGGTCCCGGGACTTGACACGAACTACTACGTGACCGGTTGGTCGCCTGACGGGCGATCACTCTACGTGGTCTCCAGCCGCAGAGGCGACAATGCCATGAAGGTCTACCAGGTAAACACAGGGACGGGGAAAATGGAATTTTGGAAAACCTTCGGGACAGAAGTGGCCGCGACAGGTGCTGGAGCCGGTGGCCTCCTTCTTTCGCACGACAGCACCGCGTACGCATATGTTTACTCGCGAACCCTGTCGCAAGCGTATGTGGTCACGGGATTGAAGTAGGACTTGCTATCCAGATAACCTGCAACGCGGATCCCCGTGAACTCATGGTTCCCATCCGCCGCCCAAGGCCTTGTAGAGCTCCACCAAAGCCAATCGTTCGTTGAGCTGGGCCTGGACCAGGCCGAGTTCCGCGGAGAAATCGTTGGTCTCGTTGGTCAGGACTTCGAGATAACTGGCAACGCCGCCGCTGTACCGCATGTGCGAGAGGCGCGTCGCGTCCTGTGCAGATGCAACCAGGAGTTCCTGCTGCTGACGAAATTCCTGGGTCCTCCGGTACGCAACCAGGCCATCAGAAACCTCGCGGAACGCACTCTGAATCGTCTGTTCATAGCGGAGCACGAACTCTCGCTGCTGCGCTTCTGTCAGGCGGACGTTGGATCGCAGCCTCCCTGCCGTAAACACCGGTTGCGTGAGCGCTCCGCCAAAGCTCCACAGTCCCGCCGGTCCGCTGAATAAGCCTGTCAGCGCGGAGCTTTGAGATCCGGCCGTCGCGGTGAGTGAGATCTGGGGGAAGTACGCGGCCCGGGCGATTCCAATCTGCGCGTTGGCAGCGATCAACTGTTCTTCCGCCTGGCGGATGTCGGGCCGCCGCTCCAGCAAAGAAGAAGGAAGCCCCGCCGGTACAGCTGGCGGATGTTCCTGCTCGGTCAATTTTCGTCCCCGTGGAACCGGCGCAGGATTGTTCCCGAGCAGGGTGCTGATGATGTTTTCTTCCTGCTCAATCTGTTGTTCCAGGCTGGGGACCTCGGAAGCCGCGGTAAAAACGAGTTGTTCCGCCTGCCGCACGTCGAGCATGGAGGTCGACCCGCCGTCGGCCAGCAGGCGGGTCAGGCGCAATGAGTCCCGGCGCGACCCCAGCGTCCGCTGCGAGATCTCAAGCTGCAAGTCAAGCGCGCGAAGCTGGAAATATGCGTTGGCCAGGTTCGCGATCAGGGCAGTGATGACCTCCCGGCGGGCCCACTCGCTAGCCGCCAGGTTGGCGCGAGCCGCTTCCGTGGCGCGGCGGTACTTGCCCCAGAAGTCCAGGTCCCAGGCGAGGCTCCCACTCACCTGGTTTGCGCTGGTTTCGTATGCCCGTAAGAATTTTGTTTGCGAGTTGCGTAAATCCACGGCTGCCACGCCGGCAGTGATGGTCGGAAACTGATCGGACCGCGCGACGCCCAATTGCGCCTGGGCCTCAAGAATCCTTTCGGCCGCAATGCGCACATCGTAGTTCTGTTGCAGGGCGGTCTTGACCAGCTCCTTTAGTTGTTCATCCTGGAAGACTTCCCACCACTTCTCATCGGCAAGGGACCTGGCGTCGCCTTTGGCTGCCTCCTCCGGTGCGAGGCCGCGATAATCAGGAGGAACATTGACCGCCGGCCGCTTGTAATTTGGGCCGACGGCACAACCACAGGCGAATCCCAGGGTTACCAGTAGGAGCAGACGAGCAGGCAGGGTCCTCATTCTAGTCGTCTCCTGCTGCTGGATTTGGTGGGGCCGGATTTTGGGCGGGAAGACCTATGGCGCTCGCAGAGGATCGTTTCTTGCGCCCGGCACCGGACAAGTTTTCGACCACGCAAAACACGGTGGGGACAAAGAAGATGCCGAGCGCGCTCGCTGCTAGCATACCGCCAATCACCGTGGTGCCCATGATCTGCCGGGCCACTGCTCCGGCACCCGCTGCCGTCCACAGCGGGATGCACCCGAAAATGAAAGCCAGTGAGGTCATCAGAATGGGACGGAGACGAAGCTTGGCTCCCTCGAGCGCCGCTTCCACCAGGGGCTTGCCTTGTTCGTATTCATCTTTGGCGAATTCAACAATCAGGATGGCATTCTTCGCCGCCAGTCCGATCAGCATGACCAGGCCGATTTGCGAGTACACATCGGTCTCGATCTGGACCATGAACGGAGGCAGGAAAGCGCCCAGCACCACCCGTCGTAGCCATAGGATTGCGAACGCGCCAAACACCGCCACTGGCGTGCTGAGCAGCACCGTGAAGGGCAGCGTCCAACTCTCATACAAGGCGGCGAGAATGAGAAAAACAAACAGCAGCGATAAGCCGAAGATCGCGGCTGGAGGTACGCCTTGCTGCGCCTTTTTTTCCTGGAATGACATGCCGATATAGTCGTAGCCCATCTCCGGTGGCATGGTTTGCGCAAACACTTCTTCCAGAGCGGCCGTCGCCTGATCTGAGCTGTAGCCTGGAGCAGCGCTTCCGTTAATCTGGGCCGAGCGGAACAGGTTGTAACGCATGGTGAATTCAGGCCCGGAGAGCGGCTGAAAACTTGTCAGCGCGGAAAGCGGAACCATCCGGCCATTTTGGTTCCTGACATAAAATTGCCCGACGTTGGCCGCGGTCGTGCGGTAGTCGCCCTCGGCTTCGATGTAGACCTGCCACTGGCGCCCGAAGCGGTTGAAGTAGTTTATGAACAGCCCTCCCATGAAAGCCTGAATGGTACGGTAGACATCCGCGATGGGCACCGCCTGTTTGATTACCTTGTCGCGGTCCACATTGATGAACTGCTGGGGCACGCTGCCCAGGAATGTAGTACTCACTCCCGCGATCTCAGGTCGCTTGCGCGCGGCCGCCAGGAAGGTGTTCAGGTTGTTGGCCAGGAATTGCACATCCTTGCCGGCACGATCTTCAAGGACGAAGGTGAATCCGCCCGAGGTGCCGACGCCGGGAATGGCGGGAGGAGAAAAATCAAAGGCAATCCCCTCCGGCAACTGGCTGAGAGCTCGATTCAAGCGCGCCTTGATCACTTGAAACTGGGTTTCCCGGTTGGTGCGTTCGTCCCACGGTTTCAAAGTCACCCAAATAAACGCGTTGTAAGTGGATCGGGTGTAGCTCAACAAACTGAAGCCTACGACGCTGGTGGCGGTCGCCACTCCCGGAGTGTGGGCCAGAATGTCCTCGATTTTTCTCGTGACGAGGTCGGTGCGCTCAGTGGAAGCCGCGCTCGGCAGCTGCAGGTTGATGTAGAGGTATCCCTGGTCCTCGTCAGGAAGGAAGCTCGATGGAATTTTGCCGCCGAAGAACCAGGCGCCAACACCGAACCCTACGAGCATGATCAGAGCCACGGCGCTCTTGCGAATCAGGGCCGCACAAACCCGGACGTAGCCGTTGGTAATACGTTCGAACATCCGGTTGAACCGGTCGAAAAATTTTCTCATCAGGCCTTTGCTGGCTTTCTTGGGCCGCAGCAACAGTGCAGCCAGCGCCGGGCTGAGGGACAACGCGTTGAATGCCGACAGCAGCACAGAGATCGCAATGGTGACCGCAAATTGCTGATAGAGCCTTCCCGTGATGCCCGGTATGAAAGCAGTGGGCACAAATACTGCGGACAGCACCAGGGCGATTCCGATCACCGGACCTGAGATTTCCTCCATGGCTTTCAGGGCCGCATCTCTCGGAGTCATTCCGTCTTCGATGTGACGCTCCACTGCTTCCACCACCACGATGGCGTCGTCCACCACCAAGCCAATCGCCAGCACCAAACCAAATAAAGACAACGTGTTGATGGAGAAACCGAACAGAGGAAAGAACACGAACGTGCCGACCAGAGAGACCGGCACCGCCAGGAGGGGGATCAGAGTCGCACGCCATCCTTGCAGAAACAGATACACGACCATGATCACGAGGCCAGTCGCGATCAGCAGTGTAATGACGATTTCTTTCATGCCCTCGACCACGGACCGAGTCGAATCGAGCGCCAGGGTATAGTCCATGTCCGAGGGGAAACGGCTTTTCATCTCCTCCATCAGCTTCTTCACGCCGGCGGCTGCGTCAACCGCGTTCGATCCCGGCAACTGGTAGACGGCAACGATGGCGCTGGGCTTGCCGTTCAGGCGTCCGGCGACCGAGTAGTCCTGCGCCCCCAGCTCGACCCGGGCGACATCCCTGACCCGCACCACGCCCCCGTCGGGCGACTCGCGAACCACGATCTCTCCGAATTCTTCCGGCGAGACCAACCGGCCTTGCGCCCGAACCGCATAGGCGAACTGCTGCCCGGGCGGAATCGGTTCACCGCCTACTCGTCCGACGGGATTCACCGTGTTCTGCGACTGGATCGCAGTGACGATCTCGGGGACCGTGATGCCCAGCTTGGCCAACTGGTCCGGCCGGACCCACAGCCGCATGGCGTACTGGCCAGCTCCGAACACCTGGACCTGGCCTATCCCAGGCGAGCGAACGATGGGATCAAAGAGATTGATAAACGCATAATTCGCGAGGAACCTCGCGTCATAGGTACCGTGCGGAGAATACACCGCGACCAGCATCAGTGGGGCAGTCACGGATTTTCTGACGGTTATTCCGTAATTGGTAACATCGGTGGGAAGTTGAGATGCTGCCTGGGTCTCCCTCGATTGGGCAAGGATGAGATCGGTATTAGGGTCCGTTTTTACATCGAAATTTATGATCAGAGTGCTTTGCGAATTGCCCGTCGCATTCAATGAGTACATGTAGTTCATGTTGTCCACTCCGCTCATCTGCTGCTCGATGGGAGTGGCAACCGCCTGCTCCAGGGTCTGCGCATCCGCCCCGACATAGGTAGCAAGCACCTGGATTTCGGGAGGGGCGATATTGGGAAACTGGGCGACAGGAAGGCCCGCGATCGTTACCGCGCCCACAATGACAGTCACGATCGCAATCACCATGGCGACAATCGGACGATTGATGAAGAACCTGGACATGGTTCAGCTGCCTTCTGTTGGAACTGCCACCAGTGTGGGGTGGACCGGCATGCTGTCTCTGACTTTTTGCACACCCTCGATCACAACCCGCTCCCCTGGTCTAAGACCGTCTTCAATAATCCACATAGGGCCGGTTCGCTCTCCCACCTTCACTGCCCTCAGGCTGACTCGGTTATCGCTCCCCACCACCGCCACCTGATAACTTCCCTGCAGCTCCACCACCGACTTCTGGGGCACGAGCAGCGCCCCTTTTCTGGTATAGCTGACGAAACGGACCCGGCCGAACTGGCCGGGACGAAGAACATTACCCGGGTTCGGAAACAGGCCAGCCAACCGAATCGCTCCCGTCTGGATATCCACTTGACGATCGGCCGCGAAGAATCTTCCTTTTTGGGGATAAGTCGATCCATCCGCGAGGATCAGTTCCAGCTCAAGCCCTCTCTGAGTCGCCTCGCGAGCGGCTGCCGTCGGGTTGCGCGCCACGAAAGCGAGATACTGCTGTTCGCTCACCGTAAAATAAGCCTTAATGGGTTCGAGCTGGGAAACCGTGGTGAGCAGGGTTTGCGGGCCTACCAGATTTCCCACCTGGCCGCTGGCGATTCCAGCCACGCCATCGATGAGCGAACGGACATTCGTGAACTCCAGATTTAGTTGTGCCTCTTCCAGGGACGCTCCATCGGCCTGAACGGTGGCTTTGGCGGCTAAGTTGGCTTGAATGTCGTTGTCGAGCTGGCTCTGCGCAATTGCTTTTTCTTTCGCCAGGGGAGTATCGCGTTGCACATCCAACTCGGTCTTTCCCAGCTGCGCCTGGGCCTGTGCGAGCCGCGCCTGGGCTTGATCCACGATGGCTTGAAACGGCCGCGGATCGATCTTGAAAAGTACCTGGTTCTTGCTCACCAGTGCGCCTTCCAGGTAATTCTGCTTGATGAGGTAGCCTGAGACCTGGGGCTGGATTTGGGCGTTCACAAAACCATCCAGCGTCGCGAGATATTCGTGATAAATGGGTACGTCTCGCTGGACGACGTCCACGATCTGGACGTTGGGCGGGGGAGCGGCCGCGGCCGACACGTTTTTGCTTCCGCATCCAGCCGACGAGATAAGAACGCCCACGACAAAACCAAGGCCGCACAGCATTGCGGCAAAATTCCCGGATTCGCTGTAACCGTTCCGGTTATCGCCTCGGCCGACGGTTGTAAGGGAAGTGACGCCCGAACTGGAAGTGTGCCATTGGCTGAGCATGGCTTCTCCTTGCCGTTTGTGGATCTGGTTTTTAAGCGCGCTCGAGCGGATGGACGCAGCCGGAACCGAGTCCCTCACAAGCAGCGACGTTTGCTTCGTGAGCTCTCGAGTAGCTCGGCATTTTACTCCATAGGCGAAATCACAGCATACTGCGATCAAGTTTCTTGGCAGGCGCACCCTGTCAGATCGACCTAGGTGCAGTTCCGGATCGAACGAAACAGCGCGCGTTCCTTGATCGACGCTGAAATTCGACTACGCGGCATTCGGATATAACACTTCTTACAATCGCTGGGATCCAAAAATTGCCGCGATACGAAATGGCGAACCTGACCTCGTCAGGGTCATTCCGCGTCCTGCATACGATGGAGGGGGAGATTGGCGATTGTGGAGGCGACGGTGAAGACTAATTGCAAGTGATTGAAAACTGGAGCCGACGAGCGGACTTGAACCGCTGACCTGCCGATTACGAATCGGCTGCTCTACCAACTGAGCTACGTCGGCTTCGTGTTCGATTCTAACTGCGAGTGCAGCGAGCGTAAAGTTGGCAGAGATTCAATCGTCAGTCGTCGGCCTTCAATCCTCAGGAAAATCTTGCCCGCAGGAGCAGAACTTCTGCTGGGGGCTAACGACTAAAGATTGACGACTGAGGACCGACGACTGCTCTACAAACAAAAAGGCCGCCCTGGCAATGGACGGCCTTCTCTTTTAGGGAGAATAGTTCCAACGGGGCAAAAACCGTCAAAACTTTCTGGCGAAATCTTATGAGCCGAAAAAGGGGGGTGTCAAGGAATTTTTGGGAAATAAATATCTTTGTTTTCAATGCTTTACGAAATGGGTTAACAGACTCCGAAATCGACTCATTTTGAGACGCAGGCCCTGTTTTTCATCCTTAACCGGCTTTGATTGATGGGCTTACCTTGGAATCGGCAGCCCTAACCTGCCCCTCGGACAGGTTCAGGGAGATGAATTCCAACTCCTGTTCCCGGTGCAGCACCCGTTCCGGCAGGATGCGGGTAAACAGGACCCGAATTCCTCCAAACGCCAGTCCTGCCACGGCTGAAAATGCGATCAGAATCGCACACAGCAGGAAAACGTTCAGCAGCAGGTTGCCGAGATTGTTCTTCCTGCCGGTGTAGGTATTCTCGTTCCAGGTGACGTCGGCTTCATAGTTCACGGCGCCCAACAGAGACCGCGCTTCCGCTTGCGAGATCGCCCCAGTCACCAGCACCACCATCGGACCGGTGCGCTTGTCGAATATCGCGTCGCCATTCGACCGCGCTGGACTTCCCTGCTGCGGCGCGTCCGGCTGCCGGGCGGCGTCAATCTTGCGCAAGTGTTCGGCGGCAATCTGCGGAGTCGGATAGGAGATCAACATCAGCGTGGCGGCACCGTCGGAGGTCTGGTATGTGCCCAGCGCTACTTCCGCGCCCACGCTGAAATCGACCAGTTGCGCTGAAAGAGGCGAAGTTGTCTTTTCCAGCCCGATCGGCCCGAGCACATACTTGGCGGTGTTCTTTACATAGCCCGGCTTCGGAAGATACTGCGGCAAGACCGGCAGATTGCGCGCGTTCCCCGAAGGCAGTGGCAATGCGTCTGACAGGTCTCGCAGTTCGGCGGTGGACATGGCGCTCAACTTCTCGAACGTCGCATCCACCAGGACGCTTCCCCGATAAAACAGCACACGTTCGTTCAGAGAAGCGCCCTGAGTATCAATTGTCTCCTTGAGCATCTGCGGCATCTTGTAATAGGTAAATGCGCCGTAGGCTCCGCTGGCGTCCGCGAAGCGCGCAGCCTTAATATTGAGTTTGCGCCCATCATCGCGCACAAATGTGCCGGATTCGAAGTCGGTAAAGCCATACTCTTTCAGCAGGGAGGCGTTGACGGAATCGGCAATGAACGGATCTTTACTGGTCCGCGTGGAACCCGAGATCTGCCATCCGGCGAATTGTTGGGGAAGAATGGCAGTTGTGGTTTGTGTGGCCGGTGTGGTGCGGGTGCCCTCGCCCGCGAAAGCCGTCCCCATCAACAAGACCAGCAAGCAAATCAATGTCTTCATGACGACGGAGGGCAGTGGTCGGGAGCCCCTCGATTATTAGACTACAGGTCGGAGCGGAAAGTTTCCAACAACGTTCACACGGGGAAATTCAAAAGATCACCGCAAAGGTCGCAGAGAAAGCCGCAAAGGTCGCGAAGAAAATCAAAGAACGTAGAGAAACTTTACTCGCCTTTATCGATTTTGCTTGCGACTTTGACTCCGCTCAGACCGCTCACATACTTTGAGATGCCGCGGTAGAGCGATTCGGCGATACGTTGCCGGTACGCTGACGTCTCCAGCCTTCTCTCATCGCCGGGATTGCTGACAAAGGAGATCTCGGCCAGGATGGAAGGCATGTTGGCTCCAATCAGCACGATAAACGGGGCCTTCTTGACTCCACGATCGCGGATTCCGGGGCTTTTCACGGCCAGGCCGCTGTGCAGCGCGCGCTGTACGTTAGAGGCGAACTCGCGCGATTCTTCAATCTTCTCCTTCAGGGCAATCTTCTTTACCAAGTCCTGCAGCTCATGGATGGACTTGTCGGATGCCGCATTTTCACGCGCCGCCACGTCCAGCGCTTCGGGAGAAGACGTGAAATTCAGGTAGTAAGTCTCCACCCCACGCGCGTCCGCATCGCGGCTGGAATTGGCGTGGATGGAAACGAAAAGGTCCGCCTGTTCCTGGTTGGCGATGGAAGTGCGGCTCTCGAGCGGAATGAAAGTGTCGTCCTTGCGGGTGTAAACCACGTCGGCGCCCATTCGGGCTTGCAGCAGCTCACCCAGACGCCGGCCTACGTCCAATACCAGATCTTTTTCCTCAAGCCCGTTGGGGCCGATGGTGCCGGTGTCGTGTCCGCCATGGCCGGGATCAATCACAATCTTGCCGATTTTCAATCCCAAAGCGCGGATCAGCGACCGATCGCCACTCGCCGTGGGCGAAGCTTCCCGGACGTCCGGGAAAGTTACCGGCGGCGTCATCTTGCGCTTGCTTCTGGCGGAACTCTTGGAAAGCGTGGGCAGTGTGAGTGCGGGTGCCGGCAACGCAATCGGCGCCTTGGCCGTGGATTTGATCTCCGGCGGATCGAGTTTGGCCACCGTCACCGTGCTGTCGTCATCGTCGTCTGCTTCTACAACGGTTTTCTTGATCACACCGCTGTTCGTTGAACTAGCCGGGGAACTGCCTTGCGAACTGCTCGCCGAAGTGCCCAACGAAGACGAGGCCGGTCGAGTGCCTGTGGTTCTGGCCTGTAACTTCGCTTCCGAAGTAACCGCGGCTGTGGACTGAACAGCCACCGTCGGATTGGCGGAGTTCAACGGTTTGAGATCCCGGTTGTGTATATCGTTGTGTATATCAACGATCAGCCGCGGCGGGTTCTTCAGCAGCAACGTGTCGTAGTCCGAATGGTCCGCCACCTCCAGGACAATTCTGGCTTTCCCCGGTTCGAACTGCGCCACTCGAATTTTTTTCAGCAGCCCGTCATCCACCTCAAAGCTTTTGCCTACCAGCGAGGACGCCAGATTCGCACCCGGCAAATCGAAGACGATTCGCTCGGGATGATCAATCCGCTGAGCCTCAAACTTTGTGTCTCGTTCCAGGTCGATGGCCACCCGTGTATGGTCTGGGTTGGACCAGTGGCGGACGCTCGTAATACGGGAGCCTTTTTCGGCTCCACTGCGGGATTCCTTAGCACTGTTACTGTCACTATCACTGGCGGTTGCGGCACTTTTCGCCCTGAGAGGCTCGGCCGTCTTGCCGGTCGTTTCCTTACCGGAGTCCTTCCCCGAGCGCTTTCTCGCGGAATCGCCCGAGTCGTCATCGGTATCATCCTGGTCCTTTGATCTCAACTCCGCTTGCTGCAGTGGTTCGCTGAGGGCCTTGCGAGCCACATCTGCAAGATGGTGGCGGGGATAACGGCGGAGAAATTCCTCGAACACCAGTCTGGCCTGGTTCGGATCATGAAGGTCGCTCTGGTAGATTTGGCCGATCGCGAGCAGGGCATCGATGCGGTCGCGGCTGCCCGGATATTCGCGGCGCAAGAACTTGTACTGGCCGATGGCTGCGCGCAGAGCCTTGTCGTCATTGCACTGCCGGCCCATTTCCGCCAGCAGGTCCGCCACCGCGACCACGCTGGGGTCCGCTTTGGCCGACGACGGCGCGCCATAGTAAACCCGGCGATAAGCGGCAATCACGCGCTGGTATTCGTGCCGGCTCCGCTCGTTGTCGGGAAGGCTGTTGAGGTTTTCCCGGAGATGCTCGGCAGCGGAGAATTGCGTGTGGGCCCAGGCCTCGGACTTGCTTCGGGCCTGGACAGGCAGCACCGGAAGCAGGAGCAGGAGCAGAGCCGTGCCCAGACGCCTCGCGCGGTGGCCTGGATCGAAGGTATTCAATTTTTCTAGCCCGTAATCGCTTAGCCTGGAATCGGATCCGGCGGGCGGCACCCCGCTGCCTGCCTACCCCTTTACAGATGCCGATCTCTCAGTCTGTGTTGCTGAAGTACAGAACGCCCCGCTCATCCCGTCGCACCCGAACCGGCTCTTGCACCGGGCTGCCCAGGATGCGATATCCCGAAGCCGCCCCTCCGTAATACAACTGGGTGATCCGCCTGACGTAGTTACGGGTCTCGCCAAAATGCGGTATGCCGGCGCTTCTCGACACTGCGCCTGCGCCCGCGTTGTAGGCCGCCAGGCTGAGCCTGACGTCTCCGCCGTAACTTTCCATGAGCCTCTTCAGGTGGCGAACGCCCGCATCCACGTTCTGTTGTGGATCGAAGGGATTGACCACGTTCAGTTGCCGTGCCGTCTGTGGCATCAACTGCATCAGCCCCATCGCGCCCTTGCGGGAAACTGCGTTAGGGTTGAAGTTCGATTCCACTTTGATGACTGCGCGCACCAGACTGGGGTCCACATTGTGCCGGGACGCGGCGTGGTCAATGGCGGCATCGATCTCCTGCTGGGTGAATGGCTGCCCACGCACGAAGCTGGAAACCTGTTCCGTATTGCTTACTTCAGCCGCTGCCGACCGTGCTGCCCGGATGTTGGCCGATGGAATCTGCTTCCATCGGTGCGCGGTCGGGCTCCAGTAAACCAGCCCACTGCTTTGGAACACAGGGGCCGGCGTTCGCTTCGGCGCCGCTGGCGCCTCGTCGTTCACATAGACCTTGCGTCCGGAGTCGTCCGTGGCCGTGGTGATGCTCGCCGGCCCGAAGCCGGTTTGTGCCTGCAGTTGTGGCGTAGTGAAAGAAAGGAAGGTCGCGATTACGGGACTAGCCATCAGGGCGATTTGCAGGCGTTTTCGCATAACGGGTTCAGCAATTGCGCGCGGACAGACAAATACCCCGCGCCTGCCTACCCGGAACCTGACGGAGAACCCTTACCAGAGTGGAGCAATTATAGGCTGCCGGGCACGGCGTAGCAATGAATCGGAAGACCAATCGAACCACGGAAGTAATACAGCAATGTATTGAAAACATAGATATTTATCTTGCGAAAAGGTTACTCAGCCTGAGCCGTTCCCTCCCTGCCCTGCCACACTAGCGGGCGAGGCCGACTTTCACGTCATTGTCCGCCTGTAGTACGCTGCCTCCGTCCCCATGTTCATCACATCATGAACGATCTTTCCCTTCCGCCACGCGAAGCCCCGGATTCCCTGATGCTCTATGGTTTCTGGTATCGCGCCCTGCCCGGAAAAGAGGTGACTCGAGACCGGCTCCGCAAAGCCACCCTGCTTGAAACTCCGCTTGCCATCGGACGCGATCAGAAGGGCTTGCCCTTCGCCCTGCATGATGCTTGCCCGCATCGCGGCATGCCTCTTTCCCACGGCCGGTTTGACGGCCAGCAGGTGGAATGCAGCTACCACGGATGGAAGTTCGAGGCCCACACCGGCCAATGCCAGCTGATTCCATCACTCACTGCGGATCAGACGCTGAAGTTCGATCGGATCTACGCCGGCAGTTACGCGTGCGAGGAGCACGATGACTTCATCTGGGTTTTCATCCCCGAGCCCGCGGCCCCCGGCGCCGGATTCACCAAAGCCGCCGAACCCCCTATGCCTGCCCCCAGGGTTCCGACGTTCAGCGAAAACTACAAGCTCGCCTACCTTACCGCCGACCTGCCATGCAGCGTGGACCACGGAATCATCGGGCTGATGGATCCCGCTCACGGGCCGTTCGTCCATCAGGCGTGGTGGTGGCGCACCCGCGACAGCATCCACGAAAAACAGAAGAATTTTGAGCCGATCCACAACGGCTTCCGCATGAGCGCGCACACGCCCAGTTCCAACAGCGCGCCCTACAAGCTGCTGCGCCTGTATGCTGACGCCGAATCCATCACAACGACTATTGATTTTGTTCTGCCCAACCTGCGGCTGGAAACCATCCGCGCCGGGAAGTACTGGTTCTCATCGTTGACTACGGTAACGCCGGTCACCCGCAGCCAATGCCGCATCGACGTAGTCGCCGCGTGGAACCTTTTTCGCTGGGTGCCGCTGGGACCGCAGTTGCTCAAATTTGTCTTTGCGAAATTTGTGGAGCAGGATCGCCGGACGATGGAACAGCAGTCGGAAGGTCTAAAGCACAACCCGCACCTGATGCTGATTGATGACGCCGATCGACCGGCCAAGTGGTACTTCGGCCTGAAAGCGGCCTACCTGGAGTCGCGGAAAACCGGCGCTGCAATGAAACATCCCATGACGGGTCCGGTAACGCTGAAGTGGAGGAGTTGAGGCCCCTTAGCGGGCCCGTTCGACAACCTCTCTTCGTTCGGCTGCTCAGGGCAGGCTAAACACCGAGCCCGCTGCCGAAATCCTGAGCGCAGCGAAGGATCTCTTTTAATCCTCGACCAGCCAATCCAGGGCTTCTTCGCGCGTCTTGAAGGTCGGTAATTCGCGCTGCGAAAATGACTTCAGATGCTCATAGAAAATCTTCGGCAGATTCTCCGTTCCCACCCACGCCGAACGCTTGATGTGCGGACGATCAAAAACCAGACTGGGCTTGATAATATCGACGAGTTTCCGGTCGAACTTTACCCCGGTAAAGTCCGCCAGAAGTAGTAGCGTGCCGCGAGGCTGATTGGTAACCCGAGAGGCAACCAGCGCGGCGAGTTCTTCCAACTGCTCGAGCGTGCAGTTGGTCCCATCCACGAGAAGAACGGCCTTATCCTTGTGGCTGATGAAACGGATGCGATTCTTCACCCGCCCCTCCGCGCAAAGAACCAAAATCTGAGAACCAGTATCTGAGAACCGGGAACTGAAATCTGAAATCTAAAAACTGATTCTACTTTTTTCTATTTCCCCAGCAAAGCCTCCACCACGCCATAGGCCTCGTCCAGTGCCGCATCCAGGGCCGCCGGGTCCTTGCCCCCGGCTTCGGCCAGATCGGGCCGGCCGCCACCTTTTCCGCCAACCTTCTGCGCCACCGGCCCGATAACTTTGCCCGCCTGGATTCTACCCGTGAGGTCCTTGGTCACACCAACGATGAGCGCAACGTTGCCGTTGGTTGCCGAGCCCAGTACTACGACGCCCGATCCTAGCTTGTCCCGCAGCTGATCCACGAGCGTGCGCATCTGCCCGCGCTCGAGATTGTCCACCCGGTGCGCCAGCACTTTTACACCTTGAATGTCTTTGATCTTTTCGGCGACCGAAGCCACCGTCGATGACGCTGACTTCATCCGCGCCGAATCGAGCTCGCGGGCCAGCCGCTTGATCTCCGCGTCTTTCTTTTCGAGCTCGGCTTTCAGGGCTTCGGCCGGCGACAGCGAGGCCTCTCCGAGTGCGGGTGCCCCATCCTTTCGCGATCTGTGCGAAAGGGTGGGCCCGACGAAGCTAGCCACCACACTTTCCAGTTGATGATCTTTCTGGAAATGGTGCAGCGACCCTTCGCCGGTGACGGCCTCGATGCGTCGCACTCCGGAAGATACGCTGCCTTCTTTCAAAACCTTAATCAGTCCGATCTCGCCGGTGGCCGCCGTGTGGGTGCCGCCACAGAGTTCCGTGGAGAAATCTCCGATCTTGATCACGCGTACCTTGTCGCCATATTTCTCTCCAAACAGCGCCATGGCTTTGTATTCGTTGATCGCGACGTCAATCGGAACGTTCTCGATGACCTCAATCTTCTGGTTGCGCAGCACCTCTTTATTAATGACATCTTCGACGTCCTGCAGCTCCTCGTCTTCAATCGCGGTGAAGTGAGAAAAGTCAAAGCGCAGATGATCGGGCGCCACCAGCGATCCCGCCTGCTTCACATGTTTACCCAAGACTTCGCGTAGCCCAGCTTGCAGCAGGTGCGTAGCCGTGTGGTTCCTCATGGTGGACTGGCGAACATCGGCGTCAACCACGGCGTCGACTTTGTCGCCGACCCTGAGGGTGCCCCACCCAACGCGGTTTTCGTTGGGTGGGGATTTCATGACGACTTGATGGGCGCGCACTCCCTGCACGGGGTAGTAGCATCCCTTCACCTCGGCGACGATGGTGTTGTGATCGTCGCTGTAGAACCATCCGCGGTCGCCGACTTGTCCGCCAGATTCGGCGTAGAACGGTGTGTGGTCAAGGATTATTTCCCCTTCTTCACCGGGTTTGAGTTCCTGCGCGCCTTGCCCGTTATGGATGATGGCGAGGATCTCGCAGCCGTTTGAGCGAGTCTGAACGTAGCCCTCGAAGGTGGATATTGGCAGCTTTTGGTAGGCAGGATTGGCGGTCTGCTTGGTAGCGCCCTTCCAGGAGGCGCGGGCGCGCTCGCGCTGCTCCTGCATGGCGCGGTCGAAACCGCCTTCATCAAGACTGACTCCGAAGTCCCGACAGGTGTCTTCAATAAAATCTCTCGGGAGTCCGTATGTGTCATAAAGCTTAAATGCCTCGTCCCCTGGGTAAACTACAGAGATATTTTGCTGTTTGATCTTGGAGATGAAATCGCGAGTGGATAATTCGTCCGCCTTCCCCGCATACTCAGGCGGAGACACATTTAGGGCCACGGCCCTGATGCCAAACTCCAGGCGCTCAAGTCCAACCTCCACTGTGGTTGCAAATCTTGTTTCTTCTGTGTGAATTGTCCTGGATACTCGGCCGACGGATTCGTTCAATTCCGGATAGGCGCCCTGCATGAGATCGCGCACAGCAACAGTCATCTCGTGCAAAAATGGCTTCGCCTGCCCGAGTAATCGCCCGTGCGTAATTGCGCGGCGGATGATTTTGCGCAGCACGTAGCCGCGACCCTCGTTCGACGGCAGCACTCCGTCTGAAATAAGGAAAGTTGCAGCGCGCGAATGGTCCGCGATAACGCGCAGAGACGCTGCCGATTTTGCCTTGGCTTCCTTCTCCAGTTCTTTTTCAAGAGAAGTTCCCGTCAATCGTGCGGCCTCTTTAATCAGCGGAGTGAACAAATCTGTGTCGTAATTCGATATCACGCCTTGCAGCACCGCCGTTACCCGCTCCAGCCCCATCCCGGTATCAATGGACGGCTTGGGCAACGGGTTCAGCTTCCCGCTGGCATCGCGGTCGAACTGCATGAACACAAGATTCCACAGCTCGACATACCGGCCGCAGTCGCAGCCGAATTTGCAGTCAGTGTGGCCTTGATCCGAAGCGGCCACGCCCATGTCGTAATGAATCTCGCTGCACGGGCCGCAGGGGCCGGTGTCGCCCATCTGCCAGAAGTTGTCTTTCAGTCCAAACTCAAAGATGCGGTCTTTCGGCACTCCCTGGCCGACCCATAAGTTATAGGCTTCGGCATCGCGCTCGACTCCGTTTTCGCCCTTGAAAATCGTCACGTAGAGCTTGGCTTTATCAATCCCAAACCACTTCGGCGAAGTGATCAGCTCCCACCCATACGCAATCGCGTCTTTCTTGAAGTAGTCGCCAAA
>CAZGSU010000147.1:0-60506 GCA_964528615.1 uncultured Acidobacteriaceae bacterium
CCGGGAGCGGCACCCCTCTAACAAGTCCGCCACGCGCCGGGTTTCTTCGGCGCTCACGAAGTTCGCGAGGGCGGACTCGTGGGAGGCGATCTCCGTCTCCAGCCGGGCCACGTCCTTTTCGACAGCTTGCCGCCGCTCCTCCATCTGTCGCAGCTTGATGGGATTCACGCGTTTCTCGGCGAGCTTGGGCGCGGGCGCGGCCGCCGGCTCGGGAGCCGCCGTGTCCAGCGAGACGGGCAATTGCCCTCCGCCCCCTTTGCGCCACAGGTAGTCCTCGTAGTTGCCGGGAAAGACGGTGATGTGGCCCTCTTCGATCTCGAAAATGCGGGTGGCCAGCCGGTCGATGAAATAGCGGTCGTGGGAAACGAAGACCACGGTGCCGGTGTAATCGCTCAGGGCTTTCAGCAGGACGTCCTTCGCGCGCATGTCGAGATGGTTTGTCGGTTCATCCAGGAGCAGGAAATTTGCCGGGTGCAGCAACATGCGGAGCAGGGCGTAGCGATTGCGCTCGCCGCCGGAGAGTACACCGATGCGCTTGAACACATCATCGGCGGAGAACAGGAAGCAGCCCAGCAGACTGCGCAGATCGGTTTGGGTGGAACGCGGAGAAATGCCGCCTAGATCGTCGAGAATGCGCGCATCCGGATTAAGTTCCTTGTACTGGTCCTGCGCGAAATAGTCGGGTTGAACGTTATGACCCAGCTTGTACTCGCCATGGGTCAAAGGTTCGGTTTCGGCTAGAAGTTTGATGAGAGTAGACTTCCCGGCGCCGTTCACGCCGACCAGTGCAATGCGGTCGCCGCGTTCGATCATGAAGTTGACGCCGCGAAACACCTCTTTCTCTCCGTATGACTTAGCCACATCGACAAACTCCGCGACGATCCGTCCCCCGGGCTTGGGCTGCGGAAAGGAAAAGTGAATGGTCTTTTCTTCCTCAGGCAGTTCGATTCGCTCAATCTTTTCCAGTTCCTTGATCCTGCTCTGCACCTGCTTGGCTTTGGTCGCCTGGTAGCGGAAGCGGTTGATGAACACTTCCAGTTGCTCGATGCGCTCGCGCTGGTTGCGGTACGCGGACTCAAGCTGCTCCAGACGCTGGGTTTTGGCGTCCAGATATTTTTCGTAGTTGCCGTGGTAAAAGTGGATGCGCTTGTTCCAGATTTCGACAATCTTGTTGATGGTTACGTCGAGAAAATACCGATCGTGTGAGATCAGCACGAAAGCGTAGGGATAGTTATTGAGGTATTCCTCCAGCCAGTTGCGGGCTTCAAGATCGAGATGATTGGTGGGTTCGTCCAGCAACAACAGATTCGGTTGTTGCAGCAGCAGCTTGACCAGCGCGATGCGCATTTGCCAGCCACCGGAAAATTCTTCGGTCTGCCGAGTCCAGTCTTCTTTTCGAAAACCCAATCCCGAAAGGACGGCGCCGACTTGCGCCTCGATGGCGTATCCGTCGCGGCTGGTAAATTCGTGTTCAAGGCGCTGGTAGCGCTCCGCGACTTGCGCATACTCCTGGGATGCATGGTCGAGTTCGGACATGCTACCTGTAAGCTCTTCCATCTCCTGTTCCATGGCTCGCAATTTGGAAAACACCGACATGCACTCGGCGAAGGCGGTGCGCCCGGAGAGTGCCAACCCGTCCTGCGGCAGGTAACCGGCGCTGATGCCCTTGGCCCGGCTGATGGAACCGTAGTCCAGGGTTTCGGTGCCGGCAAGGATCTTCAGCAGCGTGGATTTGCCGGTGCCGTTTGCGCCCACAAGTCCTACCCGGTCCCGAGGCGTAATCATCCAGTCGGCGCCTTCGAACAGGAGCTTGTGGCCATAGCGCTTGCCGGCTGAAGAGAGCTGGATCATTCATTCAATCGTCTCATGAGTGAGGCGTTTTGCAGAAGAACACGTGGCGCCGGCGTCCCGCCGGCTGTCTGGTCGGTGTCTCGCCGCCCGCTTCTTGTAGGCTCGGTTTTATCCGGGGGCTAGGTTTCACGGCGGCGGGCGGGCCGCCCGCCGGACAGCCGGCGAGACGCCGGCGCTACGTTTTGGCTCTCAGCCACTGACGTCTGCATTCCGAATCCGGGCGCGACCGGGGGAGCGAGCTTGCAGAATCCGTTCAGCATGACAAGGAGGTTCCCACATAATCGCAAACCAGCACCGTCAGATCGTCATCCTGGGACACCGACCACTGTCCAACCGAAGTGATGATACGGTCTGCAACCTCCGACGGCAGGAGCTCAGACGTCTGGCGTAAGAGATCAGATAAAGAATCCTGCCCAAAGAATCTCCCTGAAGCGTCGGCCGCCTCGACTATCCCGTCGGTATAGAGCAACAATCGATCGCCCGGCTCCAGGCGCTGAGTGGCATTGGAGTATTTCGCGAAGTCAAAGGCCGCCAGCATCAGGCCGTTTTCCTCTACTTTCCGCACGCTTCCCTGGCGCAGCAGCAGCATCGGCGGATGCCCTGCGGCCGAATAGCGCAGCTCCTGCGATTCTGAATCAAGATGAACGTAAGCCGCAGTGACGAATTGACTCTGCGTATTTCCCAGCAGGGCACTGTTCATACCCGCAAGGAAGCCGGAGGGGTCCGTTGCCTGGGCGCGTTGTGAGGTGGCCGCGAGTTTGACCATTGAGGCGATCAGGGCCGCAGGAACTCCGTGGCCGGATACGTCCGCTATCAGAAGCCCGGCCTGCCTGTCATCCGCCACGACGAAATCGTAGAAGTCTCCCGCAACCGACGTCATCGGAACATAGCGCGCAGCCACCCGGAAATTTTTGGAAGGGGGGAAGTCAGATGGCAGAATGGACAATTGAATACGGCGAGCCACTTCAAGTTCCTTTTGAATGGCATTGAGTTGCTGATCCCGTTCCATGGTCTGGCGTGAAACGATGTAGCCCATTGCGACCAGAAAAGCGGCAAATCCGAACGGTTCGATCTTGGATGCCAGGCCGAATATTCCGGCCACGTTGTCCCACAAGGCGGAGACTACGAAAATGAGCAAGCCACGACGGAACACGATAAAGTCCCGGTTGCGATCACGATTCAGTAGGGACTGGACAACCAGAAAAAGCAGAGCCGCAATCACCACGACGTTATTGACCTGGTGATACCAGGGCGACGGTCCGAAAACGAAGGTCGCAAGGGCTAGCGAGCCAAGAACAACTCCGAGAACGTAGCCAACAATCTTGCTGCCACGATGGAGAAGCCCGGCCGCATCAAAAAAAAGAAATGCCGGGATGGGGACCAGGAAGTTGACGCCGGAGCGCAGCCGCTCGAAGAGTTCAGAATGCGGAACCAAAATCTCAAGCGTTCCGGATTGTATCCAGAGCCTTTGCCCGTACAAGAATGCGAACAGGGCGAAATAAATCGACAATGAATCGACCTTCCGCCGCACTACGGAGAATGCAGCCCCCAGAATGGCGACAGTCGTGAAAGCGGCGCCCAAGAAGAGGTACGGTTCGTCACGATGAAATATGCGAAGCAGTTCGCTGGCGGTAATTTGGGGGTCGACCGCGGGCATGCGACAGGATAGTAAATCATTTCCAGCAGGTCGCAGAGAAATCGGAAGACGCGGCTACTGTGGGGCGGTTGCGGCCTGGGCGATGCCAATCTTCTCCAGCGCCCGGTCTATCACCGCGTGCAGCTCACGTGCGTATTTCACCTCGCGGCCTTTGGCCAGGATTTTCTTGGCCTCATCGGGGTTGAACCACGTGGGATTGCGGGCCATCTCAGGGGCATCGTCCTGCCGATCTACTTCGAGCAGGAAGGCCTTGATCACAAACTCACGCACTCCCGGAGGCTTCCAGAAGACTCCCTTGGAATGGAGGTAAAGGCAGAAGTGGCGAGGCTCGATGCTGCCGCTGACTCCGGCTTCCTCCCAGGCTTCGCGTTCCGCAGCCTTGCCATGAGAGAGAGACAGTTCTGGATCGCCTTTAGGGAACGTCCACTTGTTTCCGCCATTGGTGTTGACCAACAGGAACTCTACCGATTCGCCTTGCCGCCGGTAGCAGACCGCCGCCACCTGCAGGGGAAGAGCATGTCGTGGATTCCGTGCTGCACCCATTCCGACGCCTCCGCGGACCGGTTTCCCGCCCATAATGCTAATCGGAAGATGTTGCAGGAGTGTTAAAAGTGCAACAAAAAAGGTGCAACCTCGTGTTACCAAAGGGACATGGCTCGTCCATCGCGGACCGCGGGCAGGGTCAGACCGCGACCGGCTTCCGTTCCAGCCGGTGCATGGTTTCGAGGATGGTCTCAATGACGTTTTCGTCGCCGACCACGGTGTTGATCATCATGTGGTACAGGCAGCGAGTCGGCCAATCGGCGCCGAAGTAGTGCTTTACGAATTCGATGCGATCACGGTCGACCGTATCCACCAATTCCTCGGCTTCTTTATCGCTGTGGCCCATCATGCGCAGGCGGCGCAACTTTTCGGCTCGCGGGGCGTAGAGGAAGACATGGAACGCATCGCACTGTTCGCGCAAAAAATACGGTGCACCACGCCCCACGATTACGCATTTTCCGGCTGCGGCCGCCTTGGTCATCACTTCCTGGCCGATGGAAACGAAGCGGTCCGCATCGAAGGGTTCAGTGCCCTTCAAGGGCATACTGCGTTCGTAGCTGCCCCGCCAAAAGGTCTTGGCCAGGCGATGAAATGTACTATCCATGCGCTCGTCGCAATACATGACGGCGGAGCGGTCTACGTTGGCAACCTTGGCGATTTCGTCGGTCAACGCCTGGTCCCAGAGTTTCCAGCCCAGGCGGCTGGCAATTTCCCTGGCGATGTCGGCGGCTCCGCTTCCGAATTCGCGTTCGATGGTGACGACTCGAAACACAGATGTCCTTTCTACCCAACAGCCCTTGGTCAGTGCTATGACGGGAAGGGCACGGCTTCAGCCGTGCCACCATGCCCGCCAAACAGTCCCTCGCGGCTGAAGCCGTGCTCTCCCGCACTTCTTACTTCATAACGTACTTCCTTTCGCTTCTTAACTGACACGAATTACTAACATACGAACACAATGCCCAACCACCTCGCCTAATGTACGGCAATCGGACCGCCGCTGCGGGGCCGTTTCATCAGGAAAACCAAAGGAACCATCACCAGAATAGCTACTCCCAATAACCAGAAATTGTCAATGTAGGCCAGCATGCTCGCCTGGCGCAAGACGGTTCCTTGCAACAATGCATAAGCTTTGTGCATGGCTTCCGAGGCGGAGAAGCCCCGCGTCTCCAAGGCTCGAGCAGTGCCCTGGAGCATGGCTTGCACCTGGGGATTCGAGGGCGAAAGATGGCTCGACATCCGGTTCAGATGGAATTGCTGCCTCCGGTCCAGCATGGTGGTGACGATCGAGATGCCCACGCTTCCGCCGATGTTTCTGGCCAGGTTCATTAACCCCGACGCCGCATTGTTCTTTTCTTTCGGCAGGAACGCATACGCGGCGGTGTTGATGGGAACAAACAGGAAAGCCAGCCCCATGGTCTGGAGCATCCGGGCATAGACGACTGTCTTGAAATCAACTCCCAAAGTGAAGTTAGTCATGTGAAACAGGGAGAAAGAAAGAACCACCAGCCCGTACGTCATCATCTTGCGAGGATCGAACCGCGAGAGCATAAAGCCCACCAGCGGCATCAGCAGCATCAGGCTGAAGCCGCCTGGTAACAGAGCCAGTCCGGCCTGTTGGGCGGTGTAGCCGAGCATGGTCTGCATGAAGAGCGGGAGCAGAACCGTGCTGCCCAGCAGGGCAAAGCCCAGCATGAACATGAGGAGATTGGCCGCAGCGAATGTCCTGTTTTTGAATAGGTGGAGGTCGATCACCGGATCTTCGCGGGTCCACTCCCAATAGATCAGAAATAGCAGGGAGGCGGCCGCGATGACCGCGAGCACGACGATGAAGTGCGATTCAAACCAGTCGTCTCGCTGGCCTTTATCGAGAACCACCTGCAGCGTACCCAGACCTAATGCCACCAGGCCCAGGCCAATGTAGTCGATTCGTGTTTCCGAAAGCTTCTTTCGCTTCATGAAAGGCGGGTCTTGGATGAGCCGCGAAGTCAATACCAGGGAAAGAATGCCGACTGGAATATTCAGAAAAAAGATCCAGCGCCAGGTGAAATTGTCGGTGATCCAGCCGCCCAGGGTCGGACCGATAGCCGGAGCCAGCACGACTGCGAGGCCATAGACCGCGAATGCCATCCCCCGCTTGGCAGGCGGAAAAGTGTCCGCCAGAATAGCCTGCTCACTGGGCTGCAAACCGCCTCCTCCAGCGCCCTGCAGCACGCGAAAGAAAATCAGCATAGTCAGATTCGGCGCCAATCCGCACAGAAAAGAACTGATAGTGAAGATCGCTACGCAGCTCATGTAGAAGCGCTTGCGTCCGATGATGGAAGAGATCCAGCCACTAAGCGGCAGGACGATGGCGTTGGAAACCAGGTATGAGGTCAGTACCCATGTGCTCTCGTCGGTGCCTGCGGAAAGGCTGCCGGCGATGTGCGGCAGGGCTACGTTGGCGATGCTGGTATCCAGCACCTCCATGAAGGTGGCCAGCGTGACCGCCATCGCTATGATCCAGGGATTGATCGCCGGACGCGGCAGGGCGGCGCCGTCCGCGGTCAGTGCGGCAGTGCTCATCTCACCCAAACCTTGGGTTCGACCGACATGCCCGGCCGCAGAATATGTTCCTTGGTTTCTCCCGGATCAAACGTAATCTTCACGGGAAACCGCTGCACTACCTTCACATAGTTGCCCGTCGCGTTTTCCGGTGGAAGCAGGCTGAACAGCGCCCCACTGGCGCCGGCGAGGCTTTCCACGTGGCCGTTGTATTTCTTACCGTAAGCATCCACCGAGATCGTCGCTCGCTGGCCCGGCCGCATCAGCCGGAGTTGGCTTTCCTTGAAATTCGCTGTGACCCAGAGGTCGTCCAGATTGATGATCTTCATCAGCTCCTGACCCACCTGAACGTTCTGGCCAACTTCCACCGTGCGATTGCTCACAATGCCGTTCACCGGCGCAACCAGCCGGGTGTATTGCAGATTCAACAGAGCCTGATCCAGTTCCGCCTTCTTTTGCTGGGCCTGTGCAACCGCGGCTTGCGCGCGCGAGCGCACTTGCGCATTCTGCTGCGGCGCGGTTTGGGCAGCGCGCAGATTGGCGTCCATCTGCTCTCGTTTGGCCTGGGCCTGAACCACCTGTTGCTCGGCGGCCGCGACTGACGCTCTGGCCGCGGCTACTCCGGCGGCATTCGACTTGGCGGCGGCCACTGCCTGGTCATACTGCTGATGCGAGATTTCCTGCTTGTCCACCAGTTGCTTGTAGCGTCCGACATCGTTTTGTGCCTTGATGTCATTGGCGATCGACTGCTCGAGTTGAGCCCGCGCGGCCTCGAGTTGCTGGCGCGCCACCGAAACCCCCGCCCGCATCTCTTCCAACTGTGCCTGGGCTGAGGAGAGCTGACTCCCCGTGTTCGCGGTGGTGATGGGCACATTCACCTGCATGGATTCTGCGGTCGCTAAGGCGTCCTGATAGGCGGCTCTGGCGCTAGCCACTGCAATCTCGTAGTCCTTGGGATCGATTTCTACCAGCGGCGTTCCGGCCTCCACAAGCTGGTTGTCGTTGACCAGCAACTTGCTCACGTGGCCGGATACACGTGCGCTGATTGCATTCAAGTGGCCGTCGATCTGGGCATCATCGGTGGACTCGTAACTGCCCAGGTAGCGCCACAGAAAAAAGCCCGCCACCAGCAACACGATTCCGCCCACAATCAGGGCAAGGCGAAAGCGGGGATTGCGTGAGGCTTGCTTCCAGCGGAGATCTTTCTCCGAAGCGGGTAAGGGAGGCAGAACTCGGGATTCGACTTCAGGAGTCTCTCTTGGGGTAGTCTCTGTGCTTGATTCCATATTACTTGCCCTTCAGATATTGCATTACGCCCTGTTCCGCATACCCCATGGCCCGTACCAGTTCGATCTTGGCCAGGTTGTGCGCGTAAAGGCTTGAGATGTAGCTTTCGTGGGCCGATGCCACAGATTCCTGCGCCTGAATTACTTCCAGGTTATCGGTAACACCCGCGGAAAACCGGTCGTGTGCCTGAGTCAGCGTCTGTTCCGCCAGGTCGACGGAGCTGCGCGCGACCTGCACCTGCTCATCGGCAGCCGCCAGATCCAGCATGGCAGTGCGGACCTCATATTCAATCTGGCCGCGCAAATTTTCCAGTTGTGCCCGGTTCTGGCGCAGGGTTGCGTCTGCTTGGAGAACGTCGGAGTGAACCTTCCCACCCTGAAAGATGGGGATGCTGAGCCGGCCAGCGACGGAAAATGTGCCGTGCGAGTTCCCAAAATTAATTCCCAGGTCGCCATAGTCGGCGTTCATGTCGATCGTGGGAAAGTATTCCGCGGAAGCCCCTTTGCGATAGTGCTCGGCGGCGCGAACCTGCTGCACCGCGGCCAGGTAGTCGGAGCGTGATGCATACGCGCGCTGTACGCTTTCCTCAATTCCAAGGGTGGCGAAGGTATCGTAAGGAGCTTTGGACGTGAGTGTTATCTCCTGACCAACGGGCAATCCGATGGCCCGGATCAGGGCCAGTTTTTGCTTGGCAAAATCATTGCGCGAGACGATCAACTGTTGCTGCCGGGTTTGCAATTCCACCCGGGCGCGAAGCGTGTCAATGGCCGGGCTGAGGCCCGCGTTCTGCTGATCGACGGCCTTGTCGTACAGAGCCTGCGCGTTTTTTACTTGTGCCTCGGCGGTTTCCAGTCGGGCTGCGTCGGCAAGAGCCTGAAGGTAGGCGTTCCCGGTCGCCAGCACTACCAGATCACGGGCGTCTTTGTAGCTGTACTGGGCGGCGCGCTCATCTTCCTGGGCCCCGCGTTCACGGTTCAGCGCTTTCAGATTCAGGATGGTTTGGCTCAGGTAGACCCGCGCATCGGTAAATCCGTAAGGCCCAATCACGGTTGGAAATCCCGGGAAGCGCAGTCCCCGGGCCACCAGGTTGTCTTGCACCGCATTCACATTTACTCCGGCGGTTACGTTAGGGAGAAGTGCGCTCAATTCTTTCCACTTCTGTCCCCGCGCGGCAATGCTGTTGTAGCTCTGCAGCAACACTCCGAGATTGTTCTTCAGACCGAGTTCGATCGCGTCCTGGAAATTGAGCGGCACCACGTCCGGCATGGCTTTGCCCTGGGCGACGCTGCCGCTAAACGGACTTTGATCGGAGGGTAGATTAATCCGGGTAGCGCCGGTGCTGGACTCTGGCGCCGCGGCAGCATATGGATTGTTGTTTTGCGCTCCCGCTCTGGGGAAGAAGAGGATCGACAGACACAGAATTACAAAGATTACCGGGATGACCTTCCTTCGTGGCGATTCGCCTCGGTTCGGTGCTTTCATAGGAAACAAAGGTTGAAGTAGCCAGGGTTTAGAAGCTGCCTGCAATCCCAGGTGCCGCATTATAGATGCAAACCATTGTTTTGAGGTCGCAGCCGGCGCCAGGATAGTGGCTCAAATTGGGGTTTTCACCACGGAGCACGGAGACACAGAGACTCAGAGAAACCCAACTGCCTGGCAAAAACCTGACATTGACAGGGTCTTGCAGGTTCAAGGTTTCTCCGTGACTCTGTGCCTCCGTGGTGAAAACAGCTACTACCAGCGCCAGTCTGGGGGACTGCGATCCTTGGACCACTCCCATTCCTGCGGCTTAGATGTAGTCGCTTTACAAAATTTTGCTTTTCACCACGGGATACTGTTGCATCTAAAGCACAATATAGCTTTGGTGACGGAGGGTCATTTTGAGAAAGTTAGGTCTAGTTGCAGTACTGGTTTTGCCTTTTCTGATGTGCGGTGCAGGTAATGCGCAGGAATTCGACGCAGCCTTTGGCGTCGGCACTCTGACTGCACCCTCGGCGTCAAGCGCCTCGGGAGACCACTCACCGGTGTCCGCGACCGGAGGGGCCTACCCGGCGTTCAGCGCTGATCTGCTCCTGAAGCGCCGTTTCGGAGTGAGCGGCGAACTTGCCTGGCGAGCTAGTCAGAATCTCTATGCCGGTTTCCAGCCCTACCGCCCGCTTTTTTACGACTTCAATGGAATCTACGCGCCGAGACTGGGCAAGCATGCCGTTGCGGAAGTGATGGGCGGCATAGGTTGGGAAAGCCTTCGCTTCTACCAGGGGACTCTGAACTGCGGCTTCACCGGTTGCACCGACTTCGTTAGCAGCAATCATTTTATGGGGCACGTCGGTGGTGGTCTTCGCTACTACTTTTACGGCCACTTCTTCGTTCGACCAGAGGCGCACTTGTATGTGATTCACAACAACGTGGAGTTCAGCTCTCCGTACGCCACCAGGTTTGGCGTATCTCTGGGCTACACCTTCGCGCCGGGATTCTGAAAACCGAACCTCGGACCTCGGACTTCGGACTTCAGACCTCAAAACGTAGCGGCGCTAGGGAGAGGTCCGAAGCCCGACAGCCGAGGTCCGACGCCCGCTGTTCTATCCCGATCGCCGCAAGAACCGGCGAATACCGAAGTCATATAACGCGGCGCCGGCTACTCCGCCTACCAGCGGCGCCACAACCGGCACCCACCATACCCGGCTTCCGTCCGTCAGGCCGTTGTTGCGAAAGCCCGCAGCCACGGTGAACAGGCGGGGACCGAAGTCGCGTGCGGGGTTGATCGCGTATCCGTGCATTCCTCCGAAACTGATGCCAATCGCCACCACCACCAGCCCGACCATCAGCGGCACCAGATTGGCTCCCGGGGGCAAATTAAATTCATCTGTGATGGCGAAAATAAGGAGCAGCAGCAAAGCCGTTCCGATTACCTGGTCCAGAAATCCGGCCTGCGGGAACTCCGGGAAAGCTGGAAACGTAGTGAAGATTCCTGCCGTCCTCTCCAATTGTGGGTCCACCGCATGGAAGGCCGGCAGATAGTTTTGATAAACCAGCGCCGCGGCCACGAAGGCTCCGGCAATTTGTGCGATCGAATACGGCACGACTTTGCGCCAGGGGAATCCCCGGAACACCGCCAGCGCCAGTGTGACCGCGGGATTCAGGTGCGCCCCGGAAATCTTCCCGGCAACATAGATCCCCATGGTCACCGCCAGTCCCCAACCCAGGGTAATGTTCGTATAACCCCCGTGGATCACTTCCCCCGGCACCTTGGACGGGAACAATACGACCATCGCCACGACGCCAGTCCCCAGCAGGATCAGCACGAATGTTCCGAGGAATTCAGAAATTAACTCCGCCACCAGCGGGAATCTGGAGTTCATCAAGGTGCTCCTGTGCATCAGAAGGGGCTAAAGGCCGCGACGTAGTCTAACAAGAACGACTGGTGCCGACGAATGTCAGAACGGAAGGCAGGGCTCAACCGCCAGCAGGGTGGTTGAGTCGTTTGGAAATGGGGTGGGAGACGGGAATTGAACCCGCAACGTCCGGAGCCACAGTCCGGTGCTCTACCGATTGAGCTACTCCCACCGCATCTTTTCGATTATAGCAACTGGGTTGAAGAGCCGTCAGAACGCTGTCAGGCGTGGAATCAGTTCGAGAAGAAGTAGAGAAGAAGAAACGCTGCGGGCTAAACTTCAGAGTTGCTTAGGATCGGCCGACGCCTACGTATTCGAATCCCATGGCGCGCAGGCGCACCGAGTCGAGAAGGTTCTTGGTATCCACGATGACGGGGCGTTTCAGCAGGTGCTTGATGCGATCGAAATCCAGCCCCCGGAATTCGGGCCATCCAGTGCCTACTACGAGCGCGTCCATGCCCTCAGCGGCGGCGTAGGGCGTCTCGCAGTAATGGACTGTGCCATTCAGTTCCATGCGCGCCTCAGGAATGGCTACAGGGTCGTAGGCGCGAACCCGCGCGCCCTTGGCGATCAGACTTTTCGCCAGGTGCATCGAAGACGATCCCGCAACCGAGTTGGTGTTGGGCTTAAACGCCAGGCCGAGGATTCCGACGTCCTTGTTCTGCACCGACTTCACCATGGTCGAGATTTTTTCCACCAGGCGGTCGGCCAGACTGTGGTTCACTTCCCGCGCCGCGGTGAGCACTTTCAGCGAGACTCCCTTTGCCCGCGCCAGTTCGGCCAGAGATTCCATATCCGACTCCGCAAACAACCCGCCCATCCCGGCTCCCGGCTGCAGGCAACGCGGCGCGATTTTCTTGTCGAGCCCGAGCGCGAGCGAGAGGCTGACCGCGTCGGCATTGACGTGTTCGCACAATCTGGAGAGTTCGTTGATGAAAGAAATCTTGGTGGCGACAAACGCGGTGGCTGATTCCCGCACCAGTTCCGCAGTTTCGTGGTTGGTTACGATCACGGGAACCCCACGCATCACCAGGGGGTGCAGAATCTGTTTCAGTGCCAGCACCGCATCGTTGGAAGAAGTCCCCAGAATGATCCGGTCGGGCCAGTTGAAATCCTCTACGGCGCAGCCGGGAGTAACAAAAACCGGTTGCGATACGATCGTCGCCTGCAGCCCGGCGTCCTTCAGCCGCTTTTCTACGCTGGTAGCCGTTCCAACTCCCACCGGGGTCACAATCGAGAGGATGGGAGGCTTCGGCGCCAGGCGCGCGATTCGAATCGCCAGGTCAGCCAGATGCTGCGGCGTGTCTTCGGCCAGAAAAATCACTTGCGCCTTGCGGGCAAAAGACTCCATGTCGGTGGAGTAGGCCAGGCGCCCGGAACGCACATTACGTTTGATTACTTCGGTCAGATTCTTTTCGAAGAAGGGCACGTTGCCCTGTGCCATTTCGACCATCCGAGAACTATCGGGATGGCAGCAGGTTACCGGAGTTCCAAAGTCCGCCAGACAGGCTGAAACGATCGTGCCCAGATAGCCTGACCCGTAAACTCCTGTCTGCATAAGCCTCCTGGCAGCAAAGTCCCGAAACCCGCGTGGGAAGCCGCATTGACGCAGCAACCCCACATCTTATGTACGCCCGGGAATGGCAGTTGGCAATAGACGAGAAGGACATGTCCTTAAGAGGCGAGAAGCGGCCATCGGACCTCAGACTTTGGACCTCGAACCTCAGCCGAAGCGGGCGTCCGACCGTAGCGGCGGCGTCCCGGCGCCCGCTTTTTGCGGAATCCATTTCACGCCGAAAGCTTTCAGGTCGGGTCCGAGATCAATGCGGCCGGACGCCCGCCGGACAGCCGGCAAGATGCCGGCGCTACGGTCCGACGGCTGAGGTCCAAGGGCTGAGGTCCGAAGTCCGAAGTCTGAAGTCCGACGCTCGCTCTACCGCGGTGTCACCAACTGGCGGCCCAGGCGAACTCCGGCGAGGTCTACCCAGTGATTCTGTTCCTCTTCGCGGACGAAAGTCAGTTCGCTGACCTGAATCTCGCGGGTGCCTTCGAAGTGGGCCCAACGCTCGTGAGCCACCTGATGGGCCTGCTGCGCCAGGGGTTCTGCATTCATCTTCACGATGGTCAGGTGCGGCATGTAAGGCCATTCTTCTTGCGCCGCTAGCGCCTTGGTGTTGAGCCGGTCGTGCAACTCGCGCATCCGGTAGGCTCCATGAGCCACGCGGATGAAGACCGTGGGCGTTAACGGACAGAATGTCTCCACCTCACCCAGTGCCACCGTAAACGGTTCTACCTGGCTGCACACTTCTTCCAGGGTTTCAATCGCGGACAATTCGCTGCCCTGCAGAACGCGGGGCGGAAGCACGGTGAGGTGGGCTGCGAGGTGAGGCAACTCGGGGTGCAACCGGCGCCGGAGGTGCTCGACAAATTCCCCGACCGGATTTCTGACGTAGGCCACTAAGGCGTAGCGAGGAGTCTGCATTGTCAAAGGCAAATTATACGCTGAGAGCGCGGCCGGGGACGGGATTCCGCCTGATACTGGCTGGAAAGACGTCAGATATAATCGAGAAGAGGATGTTCGGAGTCGGGGCGTAGCGCAGCCTGGTAGCGCACCTGCCTTGGGCGCAGGGGGTCCGCGGTTCAAATCCGCGCGCCCCGACCAATCTTCAGATTTTGCTCGCTGAAATAACAGGTCGAACGGCTTTCTGTATGTGGGGGTGACCTGTACTCCGTCCGTCGCGCAGTTCAAAAGCACCGATTTCAGCAATTGACCCTGTTCTCCTGCATTGCGGGTAAAATACAGAAAATGCGCGGTTCGCGAGTTCAAAAATCCTCTTTACGGTGAGCGCGCTTTCCCCGGAGACCCGCGCGGTGACACTGGAAAGATCAGATTGCAGCACGGACTCCTGCTCGCGCCATTCATTCATCTTGCGTGCCCAGAATTCCTCCTCGATCTTTCCGTCCAGCTTGTCCTCATACATCTGATCCATGCGGGCGCGCAGCGCTGCCAGCCGCTGCTGAAGGCCACCAATCCGACCTTTTCGTGCTGCTTCCGCGCCTGCGGCGTCAGCCTGCAGTGAGTCCACAATCGCGTCTTCGAAACCATCACGAGGTAGAAAATGCAAGGATGCGGCACACGGCGTTCCGCCCCTCGTTTCCTTGCCTCCCCCTCGGCTTGACTTGGTATCTGAGAAGGTATACAAGCGCGCATGAGCAAGCTGCGACTGTAGAGGAGGCATCTATGAAGCGGAGAATGATGGCAGGGATATTCGCAGGCTCACTGGTGTTACTCCAGGCTTTCGCGCAACAGCAAACATCACAGAAAGACTCGCCAGCTGCGCCACAGTGGGAGATGTTTGAGAACATCCCGGTACTGAGAGTGTGGAAAATCTCTCATCCCCCCGGGAAGGAGGTATACCCGCAAATCGCACTTGCGGAAGTTTCGGATTCGGATTTTCAAAAGTTCGTGCAGAATCCAAAGTTGCTAAGGGATTTTGTGAACTCGCACCATGTCTTCGATGTCGACATAAATACGGTTGGTCCCTGGGCGTCGCTGATGACTACCAATGACCCCGTAGATCCGACCAACTGGCTGCTCACGTTTTCCCACAGCAAAGCCAGCAATATGGCGATCGTTTCTCAGCCTCTCGTTCCCCAGCCCCCCGATCCTCCCCACTAGAAGGTTTCTCAGCTCGGGGCAGAATGGGGATCGGATTTGCGAGGCTTGGAATTACCTACTGAGCGCGAGCGAAGCGCTTGGAAGGATTTGTTGCAGGCTAGAGACTCATGCGCTCGCGAAGTTTCGCAAAGCGCGGGTCCGACCTTAAAGGATCCATCGCATCGTCGACTTTGAGCCTGGTCAAATAAGGATCATGCTCGTTGTAGGCCTTCTCCAGCCAGGAGAAGGCCTGACTGTTGTTGTTCAAAGCGGCGTACACCATGGCGAAGAAATAGGGTGGCACATAGTGGATCTTGGATGCTGCCTGCATTTTCGTCACAACGTTCTGGGCTTCGGCTCTCCTTCCTGCCAACGCATAGGCTCTGCCTAATCCGGCCAGGCGGAGCGGGTCGTCACCCGAACGGCTCGCTACCACCCGGCACTCTGCGATGGCTTGCTCGTAATCTCCTTCTCCCAGATAAGAATTGCCGAGGCAGTCATGGACGGAGATAGAGTGGGGTTCCAATTCCATCGCCTTGCGGCACTGTGCGATGGCGCTGTCGTATTGGCGGGCGTAGTAGAAGGCCCACCCGGCGGTCACGCTGGGGCCGAGGGCAAGGGGATCCAACTGTTGCGCGGTTCGAATCTCGGCAATAGCCTCATCGGCGCGTCCCAGGGTTGACAAAAAAATTGAATACATCTGGCGCGCTTCAGCCCGGCTGGGGTTCAAATCAATGGCGCGCCTGAACTCTTTCTCGGAAGCGCTCCAGTCCCAGTCGGCATAGAAGTGAATGGCGCCCAGGGTGGTATGCGCATCGGCCAGCGTGTCGTCCAGGGCGAGGGCCTTCAGGGCATACTCCTTGGCTTTGGGGTAGGCCACTCGCGGTGACAGCTCGTCTGTCGCCCAATAGTAGTCGGCCAAGCCGACGTAGGCGGGAGCATATTTGGGATCTATTTCGGCTGCTTGTTCGAAGTACTTTTTCGCTTCTCGCAGCTGCTCTTCCGTTCCTTTATTCCAGTGATAGCGTCCCCTCAGATAGGCCTCGTGGGCTTCGGAGTTAACCGCTCGGCTGCTGGCCAGCCGCACTTGCTCCTGGGGGGTGAGTTGCACTCGGATCTCGTGGGCGACGTTACGGGCGACCTCGTCCTGCAGCACGAAGACATCCCCCAGGTCACGCTCGTAGGATTGGGACCACAGGTCGCGATCCGTCGCCGCGTCCACCAGTTGCACCGTGATTCGGACCTGTTTGGACTGGGCAAAGTTTGCAACCGTTCCCTCGATGATGCCGTCCACGTGCAGTTCTTGTGCGATCTGGGGAAGGGGTTTGTTCACTCCTTTGTACTGCATGACCGAGGTACGCGAGATGACTCGCAGGGTCCCGATCTTGGCCAGGGCGCTGATCAGTTCTTCCGTCATCCCGTCCGTGAAGTATTCCTGGGTTGGGTCGGCTGACAGGTTCACCAGTGGGAGCACAGCCAGGGAAGTGATGTGAGTGGCGCCAGCTTCTCCGATACGGGCGCGCCATGGTCCCAGCGTGAACGCCCACAGGAGTGCAAAGAGCGCGACCACCGCAATCACCAGGATGGGAGCCGCCCGCCGCAGCCGCCCGCGCGGCGTCGTCGTGACCGGAGTCACGAAGCTGCTGGCGGTCGCCATGCGGCGCAAATCTACGACAATTTCTTTGGCAGATTGATAGCGGTTGTCCGGGTCCTTTTCCAGACACTTCATAATAACGCTACCCAGCTCCACTGAAACTCGGGAGTTAACGGTTTGGGGCGGCGCAACCGTCTTGTGCAGTATGTCGTCGATCAAGCCGGTCGAGAGCCGGACGCCGAATGGACGATGTCCGGTGGCCATTTCATACAGCACCACACCTGCGGCGTAGATATCACAGCGGCCGTCGACCTGCTCCCCGCGAAGCTGCTCCGGGGCCATGTAAGGCAGGGTCCCGGCTACGTTGTAAACCGCAGTGATGGTCTCGGCCTGCGTCGCTTCCCGTGGCGATTGCAGCAACACGGAGAGTCCAAAGTCGAGCAACTTCACGGCGCCAGAGGACGAGATCATGATGTTGCCGGGTTTGAGGTCGCGGTGCACCATGGCACTCGCATGGGCGCACTCCAGGGCCCTCGCGATCTGCTCGCCGATCGCGAAAATTTGCTTTTCGGGCAGAGGGCCGGAGCCCAGCATGTCGGCGAGAGTTGTGCCCACCACATATTCCATGACCAGAAAATCGGTCCCGTCCTGGGTGTCGAAATCGTGAATGGTTGCAATGTTAGGATGATTGAGTTTGGCCAGCGCCACTGCTTCTTTGCGGAATCGCTTCCGGTCTCGTTCGTCAACCAGAGCACCCGGTGGTAGCACCTTCACGGCAACGTCGCGGTCCAGCCGGTTGTCATACGCCCGGTATACAACGCCCATGCCCCCGGCGCCGATCTGTTCAAGAATGTGGTAATGGCCCAGCGTCTGGCCGACGAGTTGGGAGGGAGTGGCCACTGACCGGGAATGTTAGGTCCTAGAGAAGCCAACGTCAATTAGAGCGAGCCTGACGTAGTTTTCAGTAGAATCAGTCTCGTGCAGACTGGGGGCGCCGAGATCGCAAAGTTGGGTCCAACATCCATTTAGTGTCGAACCAGGGGAAAAGACCATGGTCTGTGACGCAGAACCAAGCTAAGCGAATCAATCAGATCCGTAGTTCTTTCTTACTTCGGGACCAGGGGGCCGAGGTTCAAAATCCACTCTCCCCCATAATCTGACTAGTTCAGATCCTAAAACTGCTGAAATCGCTAGTTTAAAACTGCTGGCGCCCGAGAGAAAAGTTCGAAAATCGTCTGCTAGGCCGACCAATTCTTTCGACCACTTGAAGCGCGTTTCGGTCTACAGTGCGGTGGTCGAATTTGTAGACAGCCAGAGCCACACGGTTCAATAGGCGGGTGGCCCACACAACGCGGCACGTTGTGTGGGGAATTTGAGAGCTTCCGTGGTTCTTCATCAACTCGATTCGTTCTCAAGTCCCACTCAAGCCAAAACCCGTCTTGAGTGGGCCACCCGCCGAGGGGCTTTCAGAGGTAACCAACCGGGCATTGCGAGGGCAAGAGCTAGGCATCCAGCCTCGGGTTCCCATCGTCACCTAAGATTTATGTAACTTCTTTCGAGCTCCAGCGTACTGCCTTATGGACGCCAAAAGGAACATGGCGAAAGAACCGTGGCCCCGAGAGGGCGAAACCAGGCAGATGGAGGGGCTCGGTTTGGAGCGGGTAATAGAGCGCGCGCAGGGTCACGATGCCGAGGCCTTGGGCGAGATTTATCGCCGCTATGTCCGGCGCGTATTCGGATTGTGTCGTTACATGCTGAACTCACGGGAGGGCGCAGAAGATGCCACCAGCGAAGTCTTTCTCAAGCTGCAGCGCTCCATCGAAAGCTATGACGGTTCGATACCGTTCCCCAGGTGGCTGCTACGGGTGGCTGGCAACCAATGCATTGACGCTTTACGGCGCCGGCAGCGTGGACGGCGGGTGATTGTGGAAGTCGAAGACGGAGAAGCGGTCATCGAGACAGCAAGTTCGGAGCCGTCGCCGCTGGGCGCTGTCATCAGCACGGAAGAGAGAGCGAAGGTGCGGGATACCATCGCACGCCTGCCGGAGAACTATCGCGTACCGCTAGTCCTGCGCTATTACAGCGAACTGAGCTATGACGAAATCGCTCAGCAGTTGGACCTGGAGAGGAACTACGTGGCGGCGCTGATATTTCGGGCCAAGCGGGAGCTGCGCCGGAGACTAGCCCATTAGGAGCAAGTGATCATGGAGTGTTACTCGGAACAGACCTGCGCCATGGCCGTGGACGGCGAACTGGCGGCGGACGAGGCTCAGCGCCTGCGAGACCACCTAACCACGTGCCAGCGCTGCCGGATGCTAGTGGACGCATTGCGCGCGGAGAACCACGTTCTGAGCGAGAGTCTGCACGAGCTTCCGGATGAAGTAGCCAGCCCGGCCGGCTTCTCCCGTCCGCGCTGGTCCTGGGTGTGGGGCGACCTGGCGATCATGGCCGCGGTGCTGGCATTAGGTTCAATCATTTCCGTTTGGTTCGATCAGCTAAGTATTCCCGGAACGCTGGAGTGGTTCAATCCCTTCAGCCTAAGTGATCGCACGAACCTGATCTTCTACCTTTCTGACCACTTTGCGCACGGAGGTGCTGCCATGCTAGCCGACTATGCTGCGGTTGTGGGTTGGATTTCTTTGCTGTTGCTGTTGGGCGGCGGCGCACTACTGCTCGGACGCCGAGGGCGTCTCCGCCAGCCTGGCTTGCGCCTGCTGATGGTGCTGCTGGCGTTGTCGTTGCCCAGCTTTGGTCTGGAGTCGCGTCACGGTGAGTTCGTCACGGTGGCGACGAACGAGACTGTGGACGATACTCTTGCAGCCGCGGGTAACACTGTGCGCGTGGACGGCGTGGTCAACGGAGACTTGCTGGCGTTTGGCCGGACCGTGGAAGTGCGCGGCACCATTAAGGGCGACCTGGTGAGTTGTGCCCAGAGAACTGAGGTCAGTGGAACCGTGGAAGGCCACATCTACACGTTGTCGCACTCGCTCGATTTGGACGGGCAGGTGGGTCACAGTCTCTACGGTTTGGTGCAATCCTTGCGTGTGGATGAGCGGGGCCACGTGGGTGAAGGCGTCATGGTCGGCACCGGGGACGCCAGCCTCGAGGGCGTGGTGAAGCGCAGTGTGAACATCTTCACCAGCAACGGAGATGTGAGTGGCAGTATCGGCCGCGATCTGACGATGGTCGGAGATAGCCTTACGCTGACGAACACGGCCCGGATCGGGGGCAACCTGAGCGCTCGCGTGCGCCGGATGAAAGATGTGCATATCGCCGACGGCGCGACCATTGCGGGCAAACGTGACGTCCGGGTGAAAGTAAGGGAGAGCCAGTTCACACGCCCCAGATACTACTTCCACCAGGCTGTCTGGCTCGCTGGCGCCATGCTGGTGGGATGGCTGGGCCTGTTTCTATTTCCCGGCTTCTTCAGGGCTACGACTGAGTTGGTGGGCTCGGGCTGGCGCAGTCTGGGACTGGGGGTTGGGGTTCTGACGGGCGTGCCGGTTGCCATAGTCGTGGCCGCCGTCACACTGGTTGGCTTCTCACTCTCGCTAATGTTGCTCGCGGTGTATCTGGCTGCGATCTACCTGGCGAAGCTTTGGGTTGGAGCCTTCCTGGGGCGGATACTTCTGAAACCTTCCGGAACCACGAAGGGCGATTGGTTGCTGGGGCTCCTGCTGGGCCTGTTGATCCTGACCATAGTCGGATTCATCCCGTATCTGGGCGGGCTGGTCCGCCTGGGTGTGGTTTGCCTGGGGTTGGGAGCGTTTGCGGGCCAGCTTTATCGGGCTTCGCGACCGGTAGTAACGGCCTGAGGAGACTGCTGGACGAGGCCAAGTGAATTCGGCAAAGGCATCTGGGAAGGGAACTACTCGTGTCGGGTGGCTCCCCCGGCAATGCGGTTCTCGTTGTGTGGGGATTTAAGAGTCCATTTCTACATTAACTCGATTCGTTCTCAAGTCCCACTCAAGCCAAAACCGGGCTTGAGTGGGCCACCCGCCTGGTTGGGTGGGGTTGGTGCTCTTCATAGTCATCATTCTTCTTGTCATCGGGCGCATTTGATCCATGCGCTACCCGCCACCCTCTCCGGGCGGTAAAGCGAAGGCCTGGCGCATGCTCGCGATCCGCGTAGTGACGGTCCTTCTCATCGTGCTGATATGCAGTGACGGTTCGTCGGCGTACTCCGTCCTGACTCACGAGGACATTGTTGACCTGCTCTCGACCGATGCGATTCGGTGACCCGCCGGGTTATCGCGCTACTCGTTGACTTAGCTGTGCACGCAACCTAACATCTACGGCGAGACCTCGTGCATGTCCTCTTTGGTCGGTCAGACTCTGGGAAATTACCGCGTCCTGGCGAAACTCGGTGCGGGAGGAATGGGGGAAGTTTACCGCGCCCGTGATGATCGGCTTGACCGCGAAGTCGCCATCAAGGTCCTGCATGCGGCCGTCGCCGCCCATCCGGAAAGGCTCAAGCGTTTCGAGCAGGAGGCGCGGGCTCTGGCCGCGCTGAACGATCCCAACATACTGGCGATCTACGAGATCGGGACTCAGGATGGTTCACCCTATCTGGTCTCTGAACTGCTGGAGGGCGAAACCTTGCGCTCCAGGCTTCTGCCCGGCGCCCTTCCCTTCCAAAGAGCCATTGAGTATGGCATGCAGATCGTGCGCGGCCTGATGGCGGCGCACGAAAAGCGCATCGTGCATCGAGACCTGAAGCCCGAGAATATTTTCATCACCACCGATGGCCGGGTGAAAATCCTCGACTTCGGCCTGGCCAAGCTGGCCGAGCCCGAGCACTCTGCGGGCAGCGGCAGTGATGCCACCTTATTGACCAGCACGGGCGTCATTCTGGGGACGGTGGGTTACATGTCGCCAGAACAAGTGCGTGGGCTGACCATTGACTACCGCAGCGACATCTTTTCCTTCGGCGTGATTCTCTACGAGATGCTGACAGGAAAAAGGGCATTTCGCGGCGCCACCGAAGCCGACACGATCTCAGCGATCCTGAAGGAAGATCCGGGAAACCTGTGGGAGCTCAGTCCCAACGCTCCTCCGGCGACCACGCACATCATTCGGCACTGCCTGGAGAAAAGGCCGGAGGACCGCTTTCAGACCGCCCGCGATTTGCTCTTTGATCTGAGCACACTCTCCAGCCTGACCGGGGCACCCACCGTTCCATTGCGCCATGCAGAGGAAAAGCGGATTTCGAATCGCCGGCTGCTTTGGGGAGCGCTGGCTGGCGTCCTCCTGCTGGCGGCGCTGGCAATGGTTTTCTTCCTCGGAAAGAATGCTCGGGAAGCGCCGCTGCCTTCCTATCATCAAATTTCCTTTCGTCGCGGCACTGTCTGGTCGGCGCGTTTCACGTCTGACGCAAACACTGTCGTCTACAGCGCCTCCTGGAACGGAAACCCGCTCGATATCTTTTCCGCGCGGCCGGGAAGCACCGAATCCCGATCACTGGGCCTGGGCAACGCGGACTTGCTGGCCGTTTCCTCCAGCGGCGAAATAGCCGTCTTGCTCCATCGCCGGGAACTGGCGCGGTTCGTTAGCCAGGGCACGCTGGCGCGGGTGCCGCTGGCCGGCGGCGCTCCGAGAGAAGTCCTCGAAGATGTGCGGGAAGCCGACTGGTCCCCGGACGGGACGAACCTGGCCATCGTTCACGACGTAGGAGATCGGGAGCGACTCGAATTTCCCATTGGCAAACCGCTCTTCGAATCTTCAGGATGGGTCAGCGGCACCCGCATTTCGCCCAAAGGAGACCGCATCGCGTTTATGGAGCACAGCTCCCGGTGGGATGACCGGGGATGGATTTCCGTGGTGGACCTCGCGGGACACAAACAGCGGCTCTCCGCCGAATTTTCCAGCGAGCAAGGGCTGGCCTGGTCCCCCCGTGGCGATGAAGTCTGGTTTACCGCGACCAAATCAGGCGAAGCCTTTGCGCTTCGCGCGGTGACATTAGGCGGCAGCGAAAGGGTCGTAGCCCGGGTGCCCGCGAACCTGATGTTGCACGACATCGCCGGCGACGGAACCCTGCTGCTGTCGAGTTACAAGCACACCACACCGGTCGTTGCCCTGCCGCCGGGAGAGACCACCGAGCACGACTTGTCCTGGCTCGACGAAATCGGCCTGTTTGACGTGTCCAAGGACGGGACGGCTTTTCTTTTCCAGTATTACGGAGAAGGCAGTGGACCGAACTACACTTCCTATCTAGGGAAGACCGATGGCTCGCCCGCGGTGCGGCTGGGCGAAGGCGCAGCCATCGCGCTGTCACCTGACGAAAAATGGGCCCTCACCATTTTGGATACTACACGTCAGGTCGTACTGCTGCCTACCGGGCCGGGACAGACCCGCACGCTGGAAAGGAACGGCGTCGAGGCCGATGGCGATGACACCTTTACTCCCGACGGAAACGCGGTGATCTTTACCGGCCGCGCGCCAGGACAGGCTCGCCGCACCTATCTGCAGAATATTGACGTTTCCCCTGGCGCGCCCCGTGCCCTGACTCCCGAGGGATTCACGGGCTCCCGGGTCTTCACCGGGCCACGGGTCTCACCCGATGGGAGATTCCTGCTGGCCGAGAATGCAGCCGGCAAGGTCGTCCTGTTTCCCATGCAGGGAGGAGACCCGCGCGAGGTCCACGGGCTGAACAGCGATGAAGCGATCGCTCGCTGGAGCACGGACAGCCGGTGGCTTTACATCTATCGCTTTCGCCGGCCGTTCCAGATCTTTGAGCTCGATCCCGCCAGCGGGCGCAGAAGGTTGATCCATAATATCGAGCCTTCCGACCCCTCCGGAATCATTGGAGACCTGGACACCTTTGTGTCGGCCGACGGCAAATCTTATGTGTATTCCTTCCAGCGCCATCTTTCCGAGCTATACCTGGTGAGGGACATGGTGCACTAGAGGAAACGACAGAACGGCAGGAGAAAAAGCGACCGAGATCTTTGTGAGAATGCCAAATGAGAAACCTAATCTTCGCAATCAACATTACCCTGGATGGCTGCTGCGATCACACCAAGGCTATTGCTGATGAAGAACTACTTGACTACTTTACGCAGCTCCTGCGAGAGGCTGACCTGCAGGTCTTTGGGCGGAAAACCTATCAATTGATGATTCCCTATTGGCCTGAAGTGGCAAAAGACCCATCGTCGACAAAAGCAGATCACGAATTTGCCCGGACGTTTGACTCCATCAACAAGATTGTCTTTTCACGATCCTTAGACAGTGCTGAAGACGGAAATACGCGAATTGTTCGTGGAAACCTTCGCGACGAAATGCTTAAACTCAAACAAGAAGGAGGCAAGAATATTTTGGTCGGCGGCGTGGACATTCCTTCACAACTTATCGAGCTTGGTCTGGTGGATGAATATCGTCTCGTCGTTCACCCAATTGTTGCGGGAGAAGGAAGACGCTTGTTCGACCGTGTCAGCCTGCCGGAGAGATTGCAGTTAAGGCTGGTTGAGTCAAAGTTTTTTAAATCAGGATGTGTTGCGCTTCGCTACGTGAAACAGTGACAGGAATCCGCGGCAGATGTGCTCGGTTGTGCGCGACGACCGCGCGTGGAACGCTAAAAGCAGCAGACCCACATATTTCGGAACCCAATCCTACTCAACGGCAATCTCCAGCGATCTGCAGCCGTGCCGAGGATTTACAGCCGTTTTGCGAAATGTATGGGTGTCCATATTTCGCTTGCGAACAATGTGGTTCCTCGATAAACTTCGCCGCTATCCAGCCTGTGCTCTGACTTTCGCCTCCACCGCAGGTTTGCGCGTTCGGAGCTGCAAACACTAAGGAGAATGGGCTACGGAGGAGGTGCTGCTTTGACGACCCAGGAACGAGTGATGGAAGCTGCCAAGCTTCGGCTCCACTTTCAGATGAATAACCGGCTGCGTCTGGAATCTCTGGCTGCCCTTTCCCGAGTTTTCCGCGAACACCAGGAACCAGTTGGCGACGAACTACTGGCTTCGCTGGTGCTCGCCGTGCCGGAGGAACTGATTGGTGAAATGGACAACGGCAACGGGTCGACCGCCAGCATGGTGGGCGTACCCAAGTCTGTCCCGGTTCCCAAGTCCACCCCGGTACCAAAGTCCGACATCCCGGTCCCCCGGTCCATTCCGGTTCCCCGGTCCGATACGCCAGTGCCCAGGTCAACGCCAGTGCCGAAGTCCACTCCGGTACCCCGGTCCACACCGGTACCGAAGTCCGGCACTGCCGTGCCCAAGTAACCAGAGCCGGTCCAGTGCCGATGGAGGTTCTTTAGCACCTTTCCCGGACTACAGAGACCACCATGTCGGTGACTCCATACCAGCAGGCCTTTGGTGTGTTCGCAACACGTCTGTACGAGCCCGACATGTGCGCTTCCATCGTGGCCCGCGTAAAGAGTCAGGGTGAATGGGAGGCGGCCCAGGTCGTAGTCGACAGCGGAGGCCAGTCGCGCGACGCGACGCTGCCCGAAACTCGGGCGGCTCGTACCCTCAACCGCTTGCACATACCCGCAACCTGCGACGACTTCGAGGAAAGAGTTCGCCTGGTGATCAATCCCATGCTCCGGCAGGTGTGGGGAGTGGATCCTCTCCGCCAGGAGGGAACGGAGATCGTCCGTTATTCGCCGGGAGGTCACTACATTCCGCACAAAGACGCCAACGAACTTGAGCTGGCAAATCGTTACTTCACTGTGCTTTGTTACCTGAACGACAGCTTCGAAGGAGGCAAGACCAGTTTTACTTCCCTCAACTTCACCGCCACTCCCGCACCGGGCAAGACATTAGTGTTCCCATCGCGCTATCTGCACTGTGCCGAGCCGGTGACCCGGGGAGAAAAATTCGTCTTCATTACATGGCTGTGCGGCGCTCCACCCATCAAGTGGATTTGAAGGTTCTTAACGGGCTGCGGACGAATATCGCCAACTATTTGCTCCTGCCGTTCCGGCCTTCAAAGTAAGGATTTCGATAGAAATTCCCCGCCTGCTTGAGTTGTGAGAAAAGTTCGTACAACACAGTGCCTTCGGCTGGTTGGAATGGCGGATCCCAGACTTTCGGGACATCCTCGGGACACAAGTACCAGCGCTTGTCCCAGGCCGGCTCGCCGTGGCAGTAGTGAATGATCTCCCGATCAAGGAGAATTCCCGCGGGGTGGTCCATGTTCACCGAGTCAGAGAGAGCCGGCGTCCATCCCAGCCGGATCACGGCGAGTCCAAAGGCATACATCACGTCGAGCCAGACGTCGTTAAAGTCGCGGCCTGTTGCGCGAAAAGCGTCGAAGGCGATCAGCCACTCTTCGCCCAGGCGCCTGGCCCCGTGCGCCGGGATCACGTAAGGAACGCCACAGCGCAACTGTTCCTGCTGCGCCCGCAGCAGCTCGAGTCGAATGCCAAGCCTCCTTGCCGCGGCATGTACGGGAGGCTGTTCGTAGTCCATGTACGAATAAAAGTTTCCAGAAAATTCCCGGCGGAATTCAGTCTTGCCGACAAAAATTATGTCCGGATCGCAGAGCACGATGAGTTCGTCGGGAGAACACAGCGGAGCGGCTTGAATCAGCGAACCGGCGAAGTTTCGCGTGGCGGCAACACCGGTGAAATAGCTGGGGGCTTTGTGCACGATGGCTCCCGCCCGTACCAGGTCCAGGAAATCAGGCTGCCAGGCGCTCCCGTTCTCATGCACGATGAAAATGGCGTGATGGTCGAGACGGGTGACGCAGGAATAATGAAACAGCTTGGCCTGCCAGGCGTGAAACGCCGTGTTTTCGAGGGATACTACGATCCGATGTTTGCCAGTCATGACCAAGCGCAGAGCAAGTCCCCGTACTGCTTCCAGCGTCAAAACCTAGTCGAGCGGACCTGCAAAGTCGCGGCACACGTAATGAAAAAAGATCGAGGTGGAAGTGCAACCCTTGGGCAGACGTGTGCGGTAATGCGGCAGGGTGCGCCCCCGGTATAGGAGCCCATCACCGATGCGCTGGTAAACCGCGACGGGTCCCCGTTTCGTTTCCAGGTAGAGCGGCCAGGGCGACACGTCAGATGGCTCCGGTTGGAAATCGAGGCAAAACGAGACACTGAATTCGCACTGCTCACGGTCAGTGTGCTTCTCCAGTTCAGCCTCATTGACGTAGGAAGCCAGGAAAACGTAAGACGGCTGCACCGGTTCCCCCACCACTTCGCCGATGGCCGCCGTGAGCTGATAATGAAAGAAGCGCGCGACCGTCTCATTGTGGCATCCGTAGCGATCGGCGCATTGCGAGTCGCCCAGGCTCAATCCGCCGGCGGCAATCAGGTCGCGGTAATAGCGGCGCAGGGCAGCAACGTGAAAGGGATGAAGGAGTCCCTCCAGTGAAACGTATCCGTTCTGCTGAAAAAGAGCCTTGGATTTCGCGGCGGTCCTGGCCCACTGCTGGCGCCGTTCGGTTTTGTGGTTTTCGGTTACGAGCACTTGAGCTGCAGACAGGGTGGAGAGAACCTCCCGCGGCAGGTTGACTGGTGAACCTCCGGGTTGCAGGTTCTCCAGCCACTGCGAAAAGTCCGAACCTAGCCAGAATGGCAGCAACGCATTGGTGGCTGGGTCAAGAATCCAGATCGTTTCCGGGTCGCGCGAGAATCTCTCCAGAAAAGGCACTCTTACCGGACCGTTCCGCGAGAACCAGCAATCGGGATTCAGTCTAAGCCGGTCGTTGACTTGCGGCGACTCCGGCTGCTCCGCCGCGACCCGCCCCGCTACGAACTCTGCCGGTTGTTCGTCCAGCAGGCACCGAAAGAGGGGTTGGGCGTCCATTTCCGCGCGAATGTTAGAGGTGCCCGCGCCGGTTTGTCAATATGGCCTTGCTCGCGTCCTGCGCCCAGCCGGAGATAATACCGGAGATAATAATAGTGTGCCGGAATCCCTCGACGGTATATAGTCTGGGCGTTTGGCAACAAAAGCGGAAGGTCCCGTTTCCACCGCTCTGCTTCCTGGCCACCTGGCCAGCCAGTGTCCAATTTTCCGAGTCCGATCCGCCAGCATGTCAGCTTGACTCGAGTGGGCGGAGTATTAGCATGACCCTGACAAGTTTCGTAACCAAGAACGCTTTTCGCAATCGGCGCCGCAGCTTTCTGACCGTGCTGAGCATCGCTTTCTCCCTGCTTCTTCTCACCTTCATGATGACCATCTGGCGCAGTTTTTACATTGACCAGGGTGCACCCGACTCGGCCAAGCGGCTGATGACCCGCCACCGGGTATCGCTGACATTCTTCCTGCCGGGCTACTACCGGGCAAAGATCAGGGCCATCCCGGGTGTAGTGGCGGTTGCGCCCATGACCTGGTTTGGCGGCCGCTACAAGGACGACAAGCCGGAGAATTTCTTCGCCCAGTTCGCCACCGATCCGGAGGAGTATCTAAGGGTCGCTGCGGACAAGAATGTGCCGCCCGAGCAGGCACAGGCGTGGGAGCGTGATCGTGCCGGCGCCATGGTGGACAACGAGCTGGCAAAGAAATATGGATGGAAAATCGGTGACCGTGTCACCTTGCTGGGTACCATCTTTCCGGTGAATCCGGAGCTCACGATCCGCGCGATTTACACCATGGATCCTCCCAACCGGGCGTTTTACTTCCACTCCGATTACCTGGAAGAGGCCGTGCCCTGGTTCAAGGGACAGGCAGGTTTCTTCTTCACCCGCGTCGATTCCGCGCCGCACGTGGCGGGCGTGGCCCATTCCGTAGACGACTTGTTCCGAAACTCACCCCAGGCTACAAGAACTGAGAGCGAGAAGGCATTCCAGCTCGGCTTTGTGGCAATGTTGGGCAACGTCAAAGCATTCATTCTCAGTATCTGTGCCGCGGTGGTTTTTGCGATCTTGCTGGTCTCCGCCAATACCATGGCCATGTCGATCCGGGAGCGGACGCGGGAAGTGGCTCTGCTGAAAACCTTGGGATTCACTCGCCGGCGGGTGCTCACCATTTTTGTGGGGGAGGCAGTTTCCCTCGCGCTTTTAGGTGGGCTCCTGGGTGTGCTGGCAGCGACCGCATTGGGCCTGGCTCTCAGCAGCTCATCTTCGGCCATCGGCCTCCCCACCAAACTGACAGTAACGGGGCCAACTATGCTTGCGGCGCTTCTGGTGGCGGCTCTGGTGGGATTCATGAGCGCGTTCGTGCCGGCCTACAACGCGTCGCGTATGAATATTGTGGAGGGACTGCGCCACATTGGTTGAGCAAATGATGCAGACCAAATAATGCTGAGTGGATAATCCCGAGCAGATAGTTCTGACCATGGCGATACCTATCACTTATAACGTGCGAAATCTGAAGTTGCGCAAGGGTCTCACGATCATGACCACGTTGGGCATTGCGCTCACGGTGACCACTGCGATCTTTTTGATGTCGCTTCTGGCAGGGTTGAATCGTGCATTTGTAACCAGCGGCGATTCGCTAAACGTCCTGGCGTTGCGAAAGGGTTCGGAGGCTGAGCTTTCGGGCGGTTTTAGCGCTCAATTGCTGCCCACGCTCAGGAATCTTCCCGGCATAGCCAAGGATCGTCAGGGCGAACCCATGGTTTCCGGAGAATGGGTGGTGCTGATCGTGTTGCCCCGCAAGGACGGCACTGGAGAGGTCAATGTGACGGTGCGGGGAATGATGCCGGACGGGCTGGAATTGCGCCCCAGGGTCAAGCTTGTAGAAGGGCGTTGGTTCACCCCGGGACAGCGTGAGGTAGTGGTGAGCGAGTCCATCCATAAACGCTTTTCCGATGCCAATGTTGGCGACAGCATGCAGTTCGGCAAGGGTCCATGGAACGTAGTTGGGGTCTTCGACGCCGGGGGCAGCGCGTATGAGTCGGAAATCTGGGGCGACGTTAACCAGATGGCTGCCGATTTTGATCGCCAGGGCGGATTCTCCTCCGCCTATTTGAGGGCCACTGATCCGATTTCGGCAGAGGCGCTCAAGAATCGAGTGAGTGATGACCAGCGCCTGAAACTCGACGGGATATTAGAAACTGAGTACTACGCCAAGCAGACCCGGTCGGGAGCACCCATCAAGTTTGTGGGCATGATTGTGGCGATCGCAATGGCGATTGGCTCCAGCTTCGCAGCCATGAACACCATGTATGCCGCCGTAGCCTATCGCAGCCGGGAAATTGCCACGTTGCGGGTGATCGGATTCTCCCGGCCCAGCATCCTCACATCCTTTGTCATCGAATCGCTGCTGCTGTCACTGCTGGGGGCGACGGTGGGCATCGTCTTGATGTTGCCCTTCAACGGCATGACCACCGGCACCTCCAATGCGGTCACCTTCAGCGAGGTAGTCTTTAGTCTGCGCATGACGCCAGCGGTGATCCTGACCGCCATCCTGTTCGGCGTGGTCATGGGTCTGTTCGGCGGGTTCGCGCCCGCGTGGCATGCCGCCCGGCAGGACATTATTGCGGCTCTACGGAGTTAAGTGGCCCATCCCCATTCGTCACGGTTGCGGATCCGGCACCGAGTTCGGGCTGCTGCAATTAGGCCTTGATGTCAAGCGAGGGCACGAGAAACCATGGGTGGTACTGCTGCAGAATTTCTTCGATCCACCGAACTCTTTCGTTCGCTGGAACCGGCCGCTTTCGAAGACCTTCTTGTGATCTTGCGCAGGATTGAAGTCAAGGATGGGGATTTGCTGATTCGTCAGGGAGACGTAGACAGGAATCTCTACCTGCTGGTCTCCGGAAACTTGCTGGTGATGGCAGGAGCCGATCACCGCAACCAGGAGCTGCCACGGATCTCTCCCGGACAGAGCCTCCGGGAGGCGGCTCTTCTTTGGGATGATGGTGTGTCGGAGACCATTATTTCCGAGGGTCAATCCGTTGTGTTCTCGTTATCCAGGGCGGCATTCGATGAGTTTTCAGCTCGCCACCCGCAGGCGGCACTGCAGATCAGTGAGGCGCTGAGCGCACGCCTGCAGAAGGTTCGTTTGCTGGCCGCTCTTCGTCAGAGCGATCTATTTTGTACTCTGTCGCCGGCAGCGATTTCCGACCTGGAATCCGAACTCGAGATGTTCACTCTTTACGGCGGTGAGGTTCTGTTCCGCCAAGGCGACATCGGAGATTCCCTGTCAATCGTGATCCGGGGGCGGGTGCGCGTCATCGTGGAAGACAAAAATGGAAGAGCGAACACCGTTGCGGAATTGGGTGCGGGTGAACTCATTGGCGAGATGGCGGTAGTAACCGGTGAATCGAGAAGCGCGACCGTTGAGGCGATTCGCGATACCCACATAGCGAAGCTCTCCCGATCTGGCTTCGAACGCTTCATGGCCAGGCATCCGTCCGCTGCCGTGCAAACGGTCAGCCGTAAGTTGGCTCAGCGCTTGCAGGAGACCACAGCCGGCAAGCCAGCCAGCAAGGGTATTTCCACTATCGCTCTTATTCCTGCGCACGCCGGCGCTCCAGTGTCTGCAGTCAGCGAAGCGCTGGCCGTTTCTTTGTCAAAATTCGGGGGCACGATTCGGCTGAATAGTCGGACGGTCGATCAACATCTCGGACGCGAAGGAATCGCCCAGACCTATGAGCGCAGCGGCAGCAACATCCGCGTTGTCGAATGGCTGAATGACCGTGAGATGACTCACGACTATGTCTTGTATGAGACCGACCCGTCGCTTTCGCCGTGGACCGAACGCTGCCTGCGCCAGGCCGATCACATCCTCGTTATCGGTGAGGGTCAGCACGATTCTTCCCCCGGCGACATGGAATCAGAACTGCTGCAATCGGTCGACGAACGTGAGCGCAGCCGTCGCTGGTTGATTCTTGTTCACTCGCAGGGAAATCCATCCGACACCGGGAAGTGGCTGGAGGCACGTCACCTGGAGCACCATTTCCATGTTCGGCCCGGCCGCCCCGCTGATTTCGACCGCGTGGCGCGGTTCCTCACGGGCCGCGCCGTCGCCTTGACCCTGGGCGGGGGCTTCGCCCGGGCGTTGGCGCATCCCGGCGTGTTCCAGGCCTTCGCGGAGCTCGGCATTCCTATTGATGCCGTCGGCGGTGCGAGCATGGGCGCGATGATCGGCGCGCTGTGGGCAACAGGGTGGGAGCCGCAGAAGATTGTCGAGGAGATATGTGCCGGTTGTGAGAAGGCGTTCGACGATGTAACTTTCCCGTTCATTGCTCTCAAAGCGGGAAAGCGGTTCAGCGCCTGGGGGCGGAAGCTTTTCGGCGACATCCAGATTGAGGATCTGTGGACTCCTTACTTTTGCGTCTCCGCCAATCTGAACCGCTCCGAGCTCAAGGTCCATACTCGAGGTTCCCTGGCCAAGGCCGTACTTGCAACCACGCGCGCTCCGGGAGTCTTTCCCCCTGTTGTCTATGATGGAGAACTGCATGTCGATGGCGGCGTGATCAACAACGTTCCAGTGGACATTATGAAATCGTTCAGCAACCAGGGGATCACAATCGGTGTAGATGTGTCTCCGCCTCACGAACTTGATCCGGTGAGGGACTACGGTGACGAAGTCGGTGGGTGGGCGGCTTTCTGGGAGCGCTGGAACCCTTTCTCGAAGAGTCGCACTTACACCCCCAACATCCTGCTGGTGATGATTCGGACCCTGGAATACAGCGGAATTTCCAACAAAAATTTGCGGCTCAAGTCGGCGGATCTTTACATGCATCCTGACCTGCTGAGATTTACGCGTACCGACTTTCATCTTGCTCAAGCCATTGCCAAGGCCGGCTACGACTGCGCCAAAGAAGACCTCCTGCAGTGGCTGAACAGCTCTGACGCGCGGGAGCGCAGGCCTGATCTCGGAGAAAACTTGTTTGAAGGCAGGAAAGGGGTCGCTGTCGGCGTTAAAGAGAGGTGTTCTTAGTTTCGGCTATCCGGTTCTCGACCAGGGGGCCGGAGGTTCAAATCCTCTCTCCTCGACCAAATTTCTTCAGGCTTCCGCAAATTCCCCCCCGTTGATAGCCCGAGAAAAATAAGGTACGCTGCTGCCCGAGACGTTGTCATGCCCGTTCACGTGGTTCAACAAGGGGAATGCATCACCAGCATTGCCGATCAGTACGGCTTCTTGTGGCAAGGGATATGGGGCCACTCTGAGAATTCTTCGCTTCGCCAGAAGCGAAAAGATCCCAACGTACTCTATCCTGGAGACTCGGTGTTCATTCCCGACCCACAAGTGAAGGAGGAATCGCGGTCCACCGACCAAACCCATAACTTCGAAAAACAAGGAGCGCCGGCGAAGATCAACCTGCGTCTGCTGGTCGAGGACAAGCCTCGCGCAGGCGAGAATTACCGCCTGGTAATTGACGGCATCACCAAAAACGGAAAGATAGACGACGACGGGCACGTGAAGGAGTCTGTTCCGCCCGCCGCACGCAGTGCAATGCTTTATGTGGGAAACGGTACAACCCAGGACGTGTATCAGTTGCAGTTAGGTACACTGGACCCGATCGACACTTCCACAGGCTTGACGGCCCGCCTGTTCAACCTGGGCTATGGCACCGACGATATCGCCGAAGCCATCCGCGCGTTTCAGGCCAAGAAACGGCTGCCGGTGACCGGCCAGGCTGACGATGCCACCCGTAGTCGCCTGGTGAGCGAGTTCGGTCAATGAGTGAAAAGCGTTCCGCGGCGGTCGCCCGGCTGGTTCCGAATTCGACTGCATTCAACACCCTGAATACTCCGCCCGCAATTCCCATCCGCTTTCAGAAATCCGCTGACTTTCCTGGTGGAACGCCACGAGGGATTCAGGGCCTCGAATTCCAGGTGGTGGTTGCGGGGGCGGTTATTTCCATCGGCACTACCGGACCGGACGGAAAAATCGATGTTCGGGTCCCTCCTGGGGGCAGCGCGAAGGTTCAGTTGATGGTTGCCGGAAAGTCGGTGGCCGAATACGAAGTGACCCTGGACTCCAGCCCACTCTCAGATCTCAATACGGGAGATGCGACGCTGGATCCCGGATCTGGTCCTCAGGCCACCAACGAAGCGACCAACGCGACATCAATCCGAGGGACACAGGAGAGGTTGCGGATGCTCGGATACCAGATTGGTCATGGCGGGCCCGAAGGTACTGGGGTCAGCGGGGTAATGACCCTGGAGTGGGAGCGTGGCGTAATTGATTTTCAGGCCGACCAAAATCTTTTGATCGACGCCAAAATCGGTCCTAAGACCAAGGCCAGCCTCAGAACCCGCGCGGGAGGATAACGACTGATGGCGATTCGTCTCAAGGTGCGGCAGAACCGGCAGATCGTCGTGCCCATCCGGTTCACCCGTGCGGTCGACGGACCCACGCAAGCCGACGCTCCTGATGTGGATGACCGCGGGTTTGCCATGGGAGCGCGCCCCGGCACCTGGGGCTCGACCGACGCCCGTGGCGCCATGGTGAGTATCCGGGAAGGCGATACTATCCGGGTGAATGTGCTTCGCGAGGACATCGATAGTTCCGCGCCGTTATTTGTCACCAGCACGAACCCGAAAATGGTTGCCATCTCCGGATCAGCGGCGCTGGGAGCGGATGGCGTCTTCAGCCTGACTGGTGTAAGCGACAGCAAGAATGCTCCTGTGATGATCCAGGTTCATCTAGGATCGATCAGCGGACCCGTGCTGGGCGAACTCGAACCCCACATCTTCCAGGTGCGGCAGGTACGGGTGCACGCTCATCTGGTCTCGATCAATCCGCCGGCGAGCGGCCCCGACGCGGCATCCACTACGTCCCGCACCGCGCAGAGCCTGGTGGCATTGTTCGAAGGCGTCAACCGGATCTGGCGTCCGGTGGGAATCGAATTTCTCTATGACCCGACACAAACGACCTCCGGAAGCATCAGCGGTTTCACGACGAAAGGAGTTATGACTACCGATATTGCGCACAACAAATTCAGCGAGTTTACTCGGGTGCTCACTCTCGCGGATCCCCTTACCGGAGACATGCCTGACCCGAATGCTGTCAACATCTACTTCGTCCGTGACAGCAGCGAGGTGCAAGGGCTTACCTTTGACAATGAAAATCCGCAGCACGGAGTCGTCATATCTGATCTGGACAACGACGATCCAGAGCAAACCACGGCCCATGAACTGGGGCATTACCTGGACGATGACCTGCATGCGGACGAGAATGCCGCCAGCGCTCACATTCGCGATGATATCTCGTCGATACGGAGGCTCCTGTTCGGCCCCGCCGAGCCCGGGGAAGACCCTCCCTACCGGTCAGATGTAGGGTACGGCGACAAGTTGATTGGAAACCTGATCACCGTCAAGCATCATCCGGCCGACCCGAACGACGGCGAGGTTGACCGAAACCGGCGCAGGGCGTTACATCCCTATTAGGTGGCGAAATGCAGAGTGTACCGGTTGTGGTCATGCTGGCAGTTCTATGGGCCACAACACCTGCCCGGCCCCAGGGCTTGCAGGAAGGAGTGAAAATGCCCCCGAGCCAAATCGTGGAATACGTGAAGCACAAGAAATGGGGATTGGTCGAGAAGCCGGGCCTGGTCGGTCCCGACTCTGTTCCGGCTCTGCTGCCCCTGTTGAGCGACCCCGACCCGCAAGTGCGCGAGTTGACCGTTCATTGCCTCGACCTGGCTGGTGGGCCGGAAGCTGCCCAGGGCCTTCTGAAGGCTTTGAACGATCGGATTGAAACCGTTGGAGCCGCAGCTGTCCGCGGTCTGGCCAAGCACTACACAGCGGAACAGATTCCCGCAATCCGCGTCCAGTTGGGCAGCAACCCGAATGAGTACGTGCGGGAACAGCTCGCGCTTCTTCTGGGCAAGACAGAAGATTCTTCCAACCTGCCGTTTCTAAGTGCCCGCAGGCCGGTCGAAAAGGACGAACACGCACGGCACGCGATGGCTCTTGCCATGGCGCGTTTGGGAGACACAGCCAGCAAAGACGAACTGCGGGCGCGCCTTCTTCAAAATGAGAGTGTTCCCGAGCGCGTGGCCGCGCTTCGCGACCTGCCCTACGTAAACGATCGCTCGCTTCTGGCCGAAGCATTACCGCTGCTCGACGACGAGCGGCCAGGCCTCAATGTGGGTCCTTCGCACGGGCCATATTTCATCCGCGTGTGCGATGTCGTGGTCTTGGTAATGGGCGAAATGCTCGGCCGCGTCATTTCCTTCGACCTTGGCCGGCGCCGGTTCACTCCAGAGGAATTGGCTCAGGCTCGACATGTTCTTTCCCAGATGCGTTGACGTCCGGCGGTCCTCCTTGCATAGTCTCGTGCAAGCTACCCAAAGATATTCCTTTCCAGGAACTCATTCCGGAACTTTCCCATCGGATCATATCTCCGGCTCAACTGAACAAACTCAGGCAGCTTCGTATAGATAGATTTCAGAGTTGCCGGGGATGTGGTGAACAGCTTTCCCCAGTGTGGACGCGCGTTAAATGGAGCCAGTTCTTTTTCGATCACGGGCAGGAGTCTGCTAACGGCGGGCCAATCCTGTTTCCAGGTGAAGTGAATGGTGATGCAGGGTTGTTTGTAACAGGGACTCATCCAGAGGTCGTCAGCGGCAATGGCGCGAATTTCTGAAATCATCAGGTGCGGGCCCACCTGGTCGCGTAGTTTTTCCACCGCGAGAATGGCTTCGATGGCATGCTCGCGAGGCACGAAATACTCGCTTTGCAGTTCCTTGCCGGCGCTGGGAGTGAAGCCCATGCGGAAGTGCGGCAGCCGCTCGTACCAGGGGCCGGGCACGCCCATCTGCTCGGTGCAGTTCTCGGCGGAGAGTTCGGCAATAGGATGAAGATTTTTGCTGGCGAGCTTCGCCCCGAAAAATTCCGGGGTCGCCTCAAACGCCTGCCCGGGTTCGACGCGGCTCTTAATCCAGATTTCATTGAGACGCTGTTTTTGCCAGTCCGTAAACAGGCTCACGCTGTATGCGCTGGATTCAATCGCGTCAAAATGCTCCTTCATCTGGCTCAGCGGGAGATTTTCATAGACGTACTGCCGCATCATGTAGGTGGGCTGGATATCGAGCGTAACTTTTGTGATTACGCCCAGTGCCCCCAGTCCGACCACCGCGCCGCGAAATGTTTCACCGTCGTTTTGGCGAGACAGCCTGACCAGTTCGCCATCCGCAGTCAGGATTTCGAGCGCCGATGCGGCCGTCGCCAGGTTCCCGTTCTTGACGCCGGATCCGTGTGTCGCAGTGGTACAAGCGCCGGCGATCGAAATGTGGGGCAGGGAGGCAAGATTATGCAGGGCGAAGCCCTGACTGTCGAGATATGGGCACAACTGCCCGTAGCTCATGCCGGCTTCGACGGTCACGGTGCGGGCGTCCGGGTCCAGCGCAACCACTTTGTCCATCGTCCGCAGGGAAAGCAGACTGTGGGTGCTGTCGGCAATGTTGTTGAAGCAGTGACGCGTCCCGAGAACCTTTAGATTGCCCTGTTTTTTGACAAATTCCCGCGCCTGCTCTACTGAGCTGGCGGAATAAAAGTTATCGGTGCTGTATACAAGATTGCCTGCCCAATTTGTCAGCCTCTCGGGCGATGCCCAGGCCAAAAGCGGCGAGACGACGGGGCTGGCAAGCGCCGCCGAGAGAAGTTTCAGAAAGGTTCGCTTGTCCATAGATAAGGCCTTTTGTCCCTTTGGGAATTGGCCGTGACTCCCGATTCATTGACTCCGAAACGGCGGCCATTGTACACCCGCTCCGTCAGTCCCCGGCATTGCTCCAGGCGCTTCGGGTTCGGAGCGATTGGACACCCGGCACTGTCTCTGGAACAATATTGCGGAATAAACAAGTGCGAGGGATAAACATGATCCAGCTCAAAGTGAATGGAGTGGAACGTTCCTTCGATGGCGATCCCGACCTGCCGCTGTTGTGGTATCTGCGGGATGTTCTGGGACTGACCGGAACCAAATTCGGCTGTGGCATCGCGCTGTGCGGAACCTGCACCGTGCATCAGGACGGGAAAGCGATCCGTTCGTGCACCACCCGCGTGAGCGCGGCAGCCGGAAAAGAAATCATCACGATCGAGGCGATTTCCAAAAATGGGCTGCATCCCGTGCAGCAGAAGTGGATCGAGTTCAACGTGCCGCAATGCGGTTATTGCCAGGCCGGACAGATCATGCAGGCCATCTCCCTGCTGAAGGAAAAACCCAAGCCCAGCGACGCTGACATCGAAAACGGCATGTCGGGGAACATCTGCCGCTGTGGAACCTACCAGCGAATTCGGGCGGCGATCAAGGCGGCCGCGGGAGAGAACGTATGAGCGACAACATCCTGAACGTCAGCCGTCGCGGTTTTCTGCAGGGGGTAGTTTCCACCGGCGCCCTGATCCTGAGCGTGCGCCTGGTTCCGGAATTCTTGTGGGCAGACGAGACCTTGCCCGCGAGTCACGCGGATCGCGCCGTCCTGCATCCCAGCGTCTTTATTGGAATCGACACCGACGGAACCGTGCATCTTGTAGCACACCGGTCCGAGATGGGCACCAGCAGCCGTACTTCCGTCCCGCTCATTCTGGCCGATGAACTGGACGCGGACTGGAAGCGGGTCCAGCTGGAACAGGCGATCGGCGACCCGCGCTACGGCAGTCAGGACACTGACGGATCGCATTCCGTCCGCAGTTTTTATGACACGATGCGCGAGGCCGGAGCTACGGCTCGGCTGATGTTGATCCGGGCTGCAGCCCAGCAGTGGGGAGTTCCGGCGTCAGAGTGCCACTCCGATCTTCATGTGATCGTTCACAGCCCGAGCAACCGCAAAGCCGGATACGGAGAGCTGGCTGCGGCTGCCGCGGCGCTGCCCGTTCCCAAGAAAGAAGAACTGCAATTCAAGCCGAAAAGTGCCTGGCGATACGTCGGCAAAGGAGCTTCCAGCTACGACCTGACGGATATTTGTACCGGCAAAGCCGGTTATGGCATGGACGCCCGCCTCGATGGCATGGTCTACGCTTCGATTGAACATCCTCCAGTGTTGGGCGGTAAGGTCAAATCGTATGACGAAAAAGCCCCGCTGCAAGTCAGGGGCGTGAAACAGACCATTCCCATCAAGCCCTTTACCCCGCCACATCATTTCCAGCCGCTCGGCGGGGTGGCAGTGGTTGCCGACAATACCTGGGCTGCGTTTCAGGGACGCAAGAAACTGAACGTGTCATGGGACAACGGCGCGAACGCCAGCTACAACTCGGATGCGTACAAGAAAGAGTTACAGGAGACGGCGCGCAAATCGGGAAAGGTGGTACGGAACATCGGCGATGTCGATGCCGCGTTCGCCAAGGGCGGAAAGATCGTGGAGGCGGATTACTATATCCCGCATCAGGCCCACGCCACTATGGAGCCGCCCGTCGCCCTGGCCGATTACCGCGACGGAAAAGTCACAGTCTGGGCTCCTACTCAGAATCCGCAGGCGGTGCAGGAGACCGTCGCCCAGGAACTGGGCATTCCCAAAGAAAACGTAATTTGCCATGTGCCGTTGTTGGGGGGTGGTTTTGGGCGCAAGTCGAAACCGGACTACGCGGCCGAGGCAGCCATCCTGTCGAAGGCAGTGGGCCGGCCGGTGAAGGTGGTATGGAGCCGGGAAGACGACATCAAGTTCGGTTACTACCACTCCGTGGCGGCCATGTACATGAAGGCAGCGTTGGATGAAAAAGGAAAGCCCACGGCGTGGCTGCAGCGCTCGGTGTTTCCACCCATCGGGTCCACTTTCGCACTGAATGACACCTACGGCAGCGACGGTGAATTAGGGCTGGGATGGACCGATTTGCCTTTCGATATCCCCAATCACCGCGCCGAGAATGGGCCGGCAGAGAACCATGTACGCATCGGATGGTTCCGTTCGGTGGCGAATATTTATCACGGCTTCGCAGCCCAGTCCTTTGCCGACGAACTGGCGCATACAGCAGGTCGCGATTCTGTAGATTATTTGCTGGAACTGATCGGGCCTCCGCGGATCGTGGACGTAAAGGCCACCGCGCCAAAATACGAGAATTATGGCGCATCCCCTGAAGCTTATCCCCTGGACACGGCACGCATGCGCCGAGTGGTTGAACTGGCGGCGGAAAAATCGGGTTGGGGGAAACGCAAGCCGGGTAAGGGATCAGGGATGGGCATCGCCGTGCATAGGAGTTTCCTGACTTACGTGGCGACGGTGGTCGAAGTCCAGGTGGACGACAAGGGCGAGGTAAAGATTCCAGCGGTTTTCACCGCCGTGGACGCCGGCCTGGTGGTAAATCCCGAGGCCACTAGATCCCAGTTTGAAGGTGCGGCTGTCTTCGGGACCAGCATCTTGCGGAGCGGGGCGATTACGGCCAAGGACGGAGTGATCGAGCAGTCAAATTTCGACAATTATCCCGTGGCCCGAATGAACGACGCACCCTACAAGACGAATGTCTACATTGTGGACAGCGACGCCCCTCCGGCGGGAGTGGGCGAGCCGGGAGTGCCGCCGTTTGCGCCCGCAGTCTGCAATGCAATCTTTGCGGCGACCGGAAAACGGATTCGCGAACTGCCACTTTCGAAAAGCGCATAGCGGGCCGTCACGAACCACGTAGGCCCGGACGCCCTTGTCCGGGCGGGCGAGCGGAGCTCGCCAAATTTCGGGGAGTTGCCGGGCTCTGCCCGGCCATGCGGGCGAGAGCTTGTCCTGAGCGAAGTCGAAGGGGCGGCCGCCCCTGCATAGCTCGCGTGAACGCCCGACACCGGCGTTTGGCAAGACCCAACCCCGCGTCGGTAAACCGACCGAAAATCTCTTTTTCGAAGCGACATTTCTCCCGGTGACAAAATGCGCCCAGTGGTTCTCTGGGGCTCCGCATGAAAGAAGCTGGGAGATGCGGAGCCCCAGCTATTTGCTTCCGCGAAAAAGTCCTCGGCTGCCCCTTCCGATCTTAATGGAGAGACGGTCGTCCAGCCCGTCGGCCGGGCAAGCACGCTCGGCGCCCCATCGAGTCAGAGTTATAGCCCGGTGGTGCTGTCGGCTGGCACGACAGGGCCATTTACGTTAACCCGCCCGGAATCTAATCTGTGCTTGAGCAGTTCTGGGGGAGGGCTGTTCGACGGGCGCGCAAGACTCAAACCTGGGTCTTGGGCGCTTTCGTTTTTTTGGGGACGACTGTGTGGGGCCGGGTCGGAGCCTGCCCTGAGCGAAGCCGAAGGGACCCGGTCAGGCTGAGCAAGGCTCGGCGCTGGCTTTTTTTCTTGGTTTCCGGTGCTCCACAAGGGCTGCGAGCTGCGCTCGGCCCGCACCGGTCAGAGAGCGGTCCCTACACTGGCAAATGCCGGGAAACATAAGGGCACTGTCCTTCCAGATGTGCAAATCCCAAACGTTGTACGTGCGTTACCGAAACTTGGCCCGGCCACGAATTCCAACCAGGTTTGTGACTAAATATCAGCATCCATACGGGTTACGGGAGCTTCGCCGTTTATGAAAAAAGCAAATTGGCGACTGATAGTGAGCTGCTGCAGGGGCGAAGCCCGCCGTTCCACAAGCTTTCCACAGAATGTGGTAACAGAGTTGTTGTCAGAAAGTCGGCGGGGAAATCGCCTATTCCGGCGGCCCCAAGCCGTCTGGAGCCAGGGACTCGAACCGCGTAGATCGCTTGACAAACGCCAGTTTGACCTTGCCGGTTGGACCATTGCGCTGCTTGGCGATGATGAGTTCGGCGCGCCCGTCCAGTTCGGGCTCGTCCGGTTTGTAGACTTCCTCGCGGAAGATGAAGGCCACCACGTCGGCGTCCTGCTCGATGGATCCGGATTCGCGCAGGTCGGCGAGTTGCGGACGGTGGTCGCCACCCCGGCTTTCCGGGGCGCGGCTTAACTGGGACAAGGCAATCACCGGTACCTTGAGTTCCTTGGCCAGCCCCTTCAGTCCGCGCGAGATCGCAGAAACTTCCTGGGTGCGGTTCTCGTAGCGTCGGCCACCCCCTGACATCAGTTGCAGGTAGTCCACGATGATCAGGTCGAGCCTGCTTTGCGACTGCTGCAGACGCCGTGCCTTGGCCCGCATTTCGCTCAGGCTGATGCCCGGAGTGTCATCGATGAAAATCGGCGCGTGCGCCAGTTGCTCCATGGCGTGGACGACTTTGTCCATGTCATCCCGCCACAGCGAACCGGTGCGCATCTTGTGCGAGTCCACGCCTGCCTTGGAACAGAGCAGGCGAAGCAGGAGCGCTTCGCGCGACATTTCAAGGGAGAACATGCCAACCACTTTCTGGTCTTCGATCGAAGCGTTTTCGGCAATGTTCATGGCGAAAGCAGTCTTGCCCATGGAAGGCCTGGCGGCGATGATGATGAGGTCGGAGCGCTGCAGCCCGCTGGTCATCTCATCGAGATCTGGGTAGTGCGTGGCCAGCCCGGTAATGCGCTGGCCGCGCTGCAGCAGAGCGTCCACCGATCCGAAAGACTCTTTGACGATCTCCTGCACGCCCATGAAGCCACGGCCGATGCGCTTCTCGGAGAGCTGCATGATGGCGGCTTCGGCGTCGTTGAGCACCTCTTCGGCGGGGTCGCTTTGATCGGAAGCGCGCGCGATGGCGGAATTAGCAGCGTGAATGAGCCCGCGCAACAGCGCCTTGTCGCGGACAATCTTGATGTAGTGCTCGATGCTCGGCCGGTCAGGGACGCCATCCAGCAGACCGGATATGTAACCCACATCGCCGATGGCCTCGAGTTCCTTGTGCCGGTCGAACTCTTCGACCAGGGTAATCATGTCGATCGGCCGGGACGACTCGGCCAAATCCATCATGCGCGTGTAAATTCGGCGGTGGGAGTCGAGAGAGAAGTCTTCCGGCTTGAGATGCTCGGCAGCCTGATTGTAGGAAAAATTGTCCAGCAGGATGGCGCCAAGAATAGAACGTTCGGCTTCCACATTCGCCGGAAGGCTGTGCGCGAGACTGTAGTCAGTAGTTGCCAAGGCCTTTTTTATCTGCCGTGAAGACCAGCTTCGAAGCCTGATAGCGATCTTAGCCACGAATCGCTTGTGGACGCCTCGCGGCGCCTTCGGAAAACGAAGACGGAAACGTTTTTTTGTGGTCGCATACTTGCTCGTGCGCGAAGACGACGTCACAGTCTTCGATTCCGCTAAACAAATGTTGTTCTAGTATGGCGAATGGAAAGCGAATAATCAAGAAGTTCGATCCAGCGAAGACAAGGGCCGTTGCCTCAACGTCTTGTGATCGATTTCTTCCGGATCCGCGTTGATCGTTGATCCGTGAAGATCCTTGAAAAATCCGTGGCCAAAGAAGCCCAAAAATAAATGCGGCCCAGGCCAGCCACCTGGGCCGCATTGCTCGTGAGCGCTGTGCCTGTCGTTTCGCCACACCAGGCGGCGAGGTGTGTGCGCGAAAACCGCATTCCCGAAGGAACGCACGTTCTCTGCACACGCTGCAGGCAATCGATCCGCAAATACAAGATTCGCAGATCGTGACCAGCAGTGACTGCGTAAGCGGACGGCTTAAGTCCTGCTTTTTAGGAAGGACTCTTCTGAGGAGGCCGCATCGCCCGAGTTTCCTGGAAAGCGCCGAAGCGCACTCTTGAAAACCCTCCCGCCGGTTCACCCTCGAGAACCGCCGGTTACCGCCAGCTCTGCTGCAGTCGCCAGCAGGCTCAATGCATCTCACGCTTGCACTGTGGACACTTTGCGTGAACCCCGAATCAATCGCAATGGAAAACTTGAGTTCAGTTGTGCGAAAACTGTGGAGGAAAGAACTTCCTTGTGGAAAGGCAAGGAAAACGCGGAGGAAATGTTGGCCACGGATTCACACGGACAAAACCGATAGATTGTTTGCCTTATTGAATATGCAGCAACACTTCTTGTTCAGACCATCACTGTGCTCAGAGAAAACAAAGAAAACAAAAGGGCACGACTTGAAGCCGTGCCCTATTCGTGTAGATCCGAGAAAATCCGTGGCTAGTCTTAGTCCCGCACACCATCCAGAAACGCCCGCAACTTCCGCGAACGTGACGGATGCCGCAATTTCCGCAATGCCTTCGCCTCGATTTGGCGAATGCGCTCGCGGGTTACCGCGAACGACTGGCCTACTTCCTCCAGCGTGTGCTCTGACCCATCTTCCAGGCCGAAACGCATCTTGATGACCTTCTCTTCGCGTGGTGTGAGCGTACGCAACACCTGCGAAGTCTGGTCTTTCAAGTTGACGTTGATCACGGCCTCGGCAGGCGAAACTACGGCGCGGTCTTCGATGAAGTCGCCCAGATGCGAATCTTCCTCTTCGCCGATCGGGGTTTCGAGAGAGATAGGTTCCTGCGCGATCTTCAGTACCTTGCGCACCTTGGCCACCGGAATGTCCATGCGCTTGGCGATTTCTTCTGACGTTGGTTCGCGTCCCAGTTCCTGCACCAGCTGCCGCGAAGTGCGGATCAGCTTGTTGATCGTTTCGATCATGTGCACGGGGATGCGAATCGTACGCGCCTGATCAGCAATTGCACGAGTAATCGCCTGCCGAATCCACCACGTGGCATAAGTCGAGAACTTATACCCGCGGCGGTATTCGAACTTGTCCACGGCCTTCATCAATCCGATGTTGCCTTCCTGGATCAGATCGAGGAACTGCAAACCGCGGTTGGTGTACTTCTTCGCGATGGAAACTACCAGGCGGAGGTTGGCCTCGATCAATTCCCGCTTGGCCTGCTCCGCATCCATGTCCCCCTGGATGATTTCCCGTTGGGTGCGCTTGAGCTCCTGAAAGGAAACTCCCGCTTCGCCCTCCAGTTTTTCCAGTTCAGACCGGACCGAGCGCGATTGCCGCCGATATTCCTTCTTCTGTTCCTCGCTGCGGGTCACGTCCGCTTTGCGTTCCAGGTTCTGCGATTGCCGGTCCAGCGACCGCATGGTGTCAACCGTCTTGTTTACCCGGTCGATCAACCGCTTGCGCTCTGCGTTGGTGAATCCCAGTCTCCGGACACAAAGAGAAACGGCCACCACCGCGCGCGCCAGGTTCAGGCGATAGCGGCGATAGTCCTTCGGGCGCTTCTTTTGTGAAACCGCGGCGAACTTCTCGATCAGCACCCCGGCTTTTTTATAAGCCTTGGCCAGGTCGTCGATCTTTCCGGTGAACTCCTTCAGCCGATTTTGGAGGATTTCATCGGTGATCTCCTCCTCGTCGAAGGTGACCACTTCCTTGATCGAGCGGACGCCTTTCTTGAGATCTTCCCCCATCGCCAGAAGTTCATTGATGACGATCGGAGAACGGGACAGAGCCTTTAAGACTCGCAGCTGCCCGCGCTCAATGCGTTTGGCGATTTCCACTTCGCCTTCGCGCGTAAGCAGCGGAACAGTCCCCATCTCGCGGAGATACATGCGGACGGGGTCGTTGGTTTTTTCGAGAGCGCCGGGAGTCAGGTCGAGTTCGACATCTTCTCCGACTTCTCCTTCTTCTTCGAACTTCTTATCAAGCGCGGAGGAGGGAAGCTTTGGTCCCTCCAGCACATCGATACCCTGCGTACCAATGGTGGTCAGCAGATCGTCCAGGTCCTCGGGAGAGTGCACGTCGTGCGGGATAAGGTCGTTGACCTGGTCATAGGTCAGATATCCCTTCTCTTTACCTGTGTCGATCAGCTTTTTGATATCGTCGTACTTGTCGTCTAGAGCCAAGACGGATTACCCTCTTCTTCTCGTCCTACGGAAAGGACCTGTAACGTTTTTTAGCGGTGGGAACAGGAGCGGCGGAGCTGCGCGCCGGGCACAAACTTTCAGATTATAGCACCTGATCGCTCACCGCACACCCTGCGCTTGACGCACTCCGTCCATGCTCCCGTCAACTATTAACTTAGATGTCACCAAACCTCATTTAGTTTCATAGAGTTTCCCTTAACTATGCGGGCCGGGCGGCAGGGCCTTCATCGGCCAGACTGGCGTCCATAAGGGCTCGCTTGAGCCGGACTTTTTCCTCCAGCAGGGCTTGCAGCTGACCGCCTCCTTGTCCTCGCGTGGCCTGCAGTTCCCTCTGCACCCTCTCCAGCTTGCGCCTGAGCTGAATACGCCGCAGCCCGCGCACCGCTCCCTCGATGCGTTCGGCTGTGAGTTCCTCGTCCTCCTTCATGAGGATGGTGGCCAGCAAGCCGCGGTCCGCCTCCGGCAGCGGCAACTCGGTGATGTGCATGGTTTCCGACCAGGTACCAAGCAGGACTTCGATCAATGACTCAGTAGCCAGCCCGTGGTGAAGACTTTCGCTTTTGAGAACAAATTGCGCCTGGCGCGCGGGATCGAACTCCTCTTCCGCGCCGTCGCGGGCCGACAGATGCACTTCGGAAGTCTGCATCTCGGTGGCTGAGGCCAGCGCCCGGATCAGGATCCTTTCCGCATCCGTGACCTGAACCTCCGCAAGCGCCTTCACGCTGGCCGTGGACCGGTTGGCAGCGGCATGCTTCAGCTCCTGGCGCAAGACGGACGAGTCGATGCCCAGCTTTTGTGCCATCTCGCGGGCCAGTTCGTCGCGAACGATGCGGCTTGGCACCCGCTGAATGTGCGGCAATAGGTAGTTCACCGCCTTGACCTTGCCCTCGGCGCTGCGGACAGCGAACTGGGAACGGGCGCGTTCGATCAGGTAGTCGAAGTACTTCTGAGAATTTCTCAGGGCGCTGGCGTACGCGTCTTTACCCTTCCGGCGGATGAACAGATCAGGGTCGAAGCCTGCCTCCAGGGTAAGGACCTTGACCTGGACTTCTTCTTCCACTAGCAAACCCAGAGTCCGCTCCGTAGCCTTGGCACCCGCCGTGTCCGGGTCAAAATTGACTACTACGTTCTTGCTGAAGCGCCCCAGAAGGCGGCCCTGGAGCTCGGTGAACGCCGTGCCCGAGCTTGCAATCACATTATGAAAGCCGGCTGCAAACACCGAAATGCAGTCCATCTGGCCTTCGACCAGGATGGCGTAGTCCAGCTTGCGAATCGATTCCTTCGCCCGATCGAGATTGAACAGCACCTTCGACTTGGAATAGATCGCCGTTTCCGGAGAATTCAAATACTTCGGGCCAGCCTTTTCGTCAGTGGAGAGCGTTCGCCCGGTAAACGCAATCACGCGACCGGCCTCGTTAGTGATCGGGAACACTACCCGGTTGCGAAATTTGGAGTAAAAAACCAGACCTCGGGCGTCGGACGTCGGACCTCCGCTCTCTGAGTCAGACTCTTGCCGAGAACTGGGAACTGCAAGCTGAGAACTGGTCGTCTGAGACCCAACTTTCGAGACCCGAGACGCGAGATCGCTTTGCCTCCCCACCCCTCCCCTGTCATCCCGACCCGAATCGAGGGACCTGGTGTTTGGCTGATGGCTGACGGCTGAGGGCTGAGGGCTGTTTGCCACTTTCCACGAGAACAGACCGCTTTCCCGCAGGACCTCCTCCTCGAATTCGCCCTTCATCCGGTCGCGCAGCACGAACCCCGACTCTGGTGCATAGCCGATCCGGAAGGCCTTGATGATTTCCTCATTCAGCCCGCGCCCTGCCAGGTATTCGCGGGCGTGAGCGCCTTCCGGTCGCTTTAGATATTCCTGAAAGAAGGCGCAGGCCCGCTCATGGACTTCCAGGAGCACCGTGCGCAGCTTTGCTTCTTTGGCCTCTGCTGGACTCGAAAAATTCACTTTGGGCAGGGCAATGCCCAGCTTCTGCGCTACGGCTCGCACCGCTTCCGGAAAGGTAATGTTCTCGATTTTCTGCACGAAGCTGAAAACGTCGCCGGACACGCCGCAGCCGAAGCAGTGATAGAACTGCCGTGTGGCATGCACTGAAAAAGACGGCGTCTTCTCGTTATGGAAAGGACAGAGCCCGGAGTAGTTCTGTGCCCCCGCCTTCTTCAACTTGACGTAGTCGCCCACAATGCGAACGATGTCCGCCTGCTGCTTGACGGTTGCCTTGAAGTCGACGGAGTCGGTCATGGCTGGAGGCACAGCTATCCGCAGGAATTGTGAGGCTGGAAGCCGTTGATTTGAATATACCGGAATCAGATTGCTGTGGAGAAGCTGTGGAATACATACTTATCCCGTTGATCGCCGAGGAAAAACTTGCTCTTCGCTCGTCACTTTTTCGCTGTCATGCTGAGCGGAGGGCTTGCGACGGCTCATCTGCAGTCGAAGCACCCCTACCTTTATCCAGGTTCTGCATCCCTGGGTACCAGTCCCTGCTGAGGTCCAGCCAGTGTGGGTTCGTGGATCGGATCAGAACACTCTTTTCCTCCCGGCGCCACCCATTGAGCTGCTTTTCACGCCCGATGGCTTTGTGAACGTCATCGTACGACTCCCAATAAACCAGGCGCCCGACGTCATACTCATCGGTGAAGCCTTCGATGCGGTGAAACTTATGCTCGTAGGCTCGCTTGTGCAGATTGCCAGTCATGCCGATGTACAGTGTGCCTGAGAGGCTCGCCATGGTGTAAACGTAGTAGCTTCGTCGCTCTCGTTGAGGTCGCATAAGGGAGTAGGGGTCCTTCGACTCTCCGCTTCTTCGCAAGCGAAGAAGCGGGCTTCGCTCAGGATGACAGGATGGAGGTGATTGCCAGGTGTTTGCTGTGACGGCGGTCACATATTGTTCTCAACGGTGCCAATTCGGTACTCAATACTTTGTCATGCTGAGCGGAGGAAGATTGGTCGCCTGCGACCGATCTTCTGCAGTCGAAGCACGGCTGCCAGCAGAACGGCGCTAGACTCGCAGCTGCACCACCGTCGCCCCGCCCCCACCTTCATTTTGCGGAGGCTCGGTCACCGATTCGACGTGTGGATGCTTCTGCAGATACTGCCGCAACGCTTTCCGCAAAATTCCCATGCCGCTGCCGTGTACCACGCGTACCCGCGGCAATCCCGCCAGAAACGCGCGGTCTACGAACTTTTCTACCTCGCGGGTGGCATCGTCCACGGTGCGTCCGATCACGTTGATTTCCGAGGGCACGTTCGCATCTTCTTTCTCCAGTGAAACGGACACCCCTCGCGCGCAAGCGGCTTTCACCCGCGAGTCAGCGGCGCGTACCAGCACCTCGGCAATGTCGTCACGCGCAATCTTCATTTTCATGACGCCGATTTCGACTTCGAAATGATCGTCGTCGAGCCGCCTGCTGACTACCGCCGGGCGCCCCACGGACTTGAGTTTGACGGTGTCGCCGTCGGACACGTGCTTTACCATTTTTGGCTGGGCGTTGGGGTCGCCCTGATCCGCGCCGGTGGTATGCGCAACCACCGTCGAATCGAACTGCTCGCGAAATTCGCGCCGCAGTTTGGAGATGCGCCGTTCGGTGTCTTTCGAGAGCTTCTGCGACGCAGCCCGGTCCTGGATGGCGTTGACTGTTTCTCGTGCCTGATACTCGAAATCGCGCAGCACGGCGTCGAGTTTTTTCTCCATTTCTTTGATCCGGACCTGTTGTTCTTTCCGGCCTTCCGCGGAGAGGCGCGTCTTGTCCCTTTCCAACTCCTCTTCACGCGCCTTCAGCCGCAGGCGATCGGCTTCGGCTTCGCGCAGTTGCTCATGCAGGCGGTCCAGAAATTGCCCAACATCTCTAGCCTGTGTCCCCAGGCGCGACCTGGCGGCGTCAATGATGGTCGGGTTCAGTCCCAGGCGCTGGGCGATATTGAGACCTGCGGACGCGCCCGGAACGCCGATTTTCAGTGCATACGTCGGTTGCAGCGTGGCTTCGTCGAATCCCACCGAGGAGTTCACCACCCCCGGAGTGTTTGCGCCATAAACCTTAAGCGAAGTGTGGTGCGTGGAGATTATCGTGATGCATCCGATCCGGCGGAAATAGTCCGCGATGGCAACCGCCAGAGCTGCTCCTTCTTCGGGGTCGGTGGCCGAGCCGAGCTCGTCCAGGAGTACGAGCGATCGCGATGTTGCTGTGCGGGAAACGAAGTCGATGTTGGTGACGTGCGCCGAAAAGGTCGACAGGTTCTGCTCGATGGACTGGTAGTCGCCGATATCGGCAAGCACCGCGTCGAAAACCGGCAGCTCGGCTCGATCCGCGGGAACGGGTATGCCGGCCTGCGCCATCAAGGCTAGCAAGCCCACAGTCTTCAAGGCTACCGTTTTGCCGCCGGTGTTGGGGCCGGTGATCACCAGTTCGAGACGTTCCGCTTCGAGTTCGATACTGATGGGGACGACGCGGCCCCCCTTTACCTTCAGGTTTCGCTCCAAGAGAGGATGACGCGCGTTGATCAACACAAGGCCAGCCGGTTTTGGCGGCTTATCTGCAGGGCTGAAGCCCTGCTCCACCCCCTCCGCGCCAAGTTGCTCTTCCGGGAACTTGACCTGCACACAGCTGTAATCCTCAGCGAAGCGAGCCTTGGCAAACTGAAGTTCGAGGTCAGCCAAGGTCTCGGCTGCCAGCAAGATCGCGTCTGCATGTTCGCCGACCCGGCGGGTCATCTCCAGCAGGATGCGATGGACTTCCGCTTGTTCTTCATCCAGCAGACGCACCAGTTCGTTGTTCTGTTCGATCGTTTCCAACGGTTCCACGAACACGGTCTGTCCGCTGGAACTGGCGCCGTGTACGACTCCTTGCACACGGCGTTTCTGCTCGATCTTGATCGGAATAACGAAGCGTTCGCCCCGGATCGTGACCAGCTCATCCTGCACTGCGCCGCCTTCGGCCAGCCGGCGAAGGTAACCGTGCAGCGATTCCTGAATCGTCCGCTTCTGTCGTTCGATCTCCCGGCGGATTCGGGCTAGCTCCGGCGAGGCCCGGTCTTCCAGTGTGCCGTCGGGTTGGATCTTGTTGCGAAAGGCGCGCAGGAAATCGGTAAAGTCGGTGATGCCGGAGGAGAGTTGGGCCACCGCATTCCACTCCACCTTCATGGCCGCGGGCGGGCTGAGCGCAATTTCTCGCCACTCCGCCGCCCGGTCAACCACCAGCACAACGTCACGAATCTCGGTGGTTTCCAGAACCGCTCCGGAAATTCGAGACTCTTCTACGAATCTTGAGATGTCCAGCAGTCCGGAGAAGTCGAAGCGGCCTCCAACCCGGCGGAACTCGCGAACTTCAGTGGTCAGCTGATGTTGTTCTCTTATCCAATCGGGATCGATGGATGGAGAAAGAGCAGCAATCCGCCGTTGCCCAAGAGGCGATGAGGCGTAACTCTGGATCAATTCGCGCAGAGGCTCGAATTCGAGCACCCGGGCGCTGGTGTGAACGAGTGGGCGGGACGGCATCGAATTTATGGTACAAGAAGCCGCTGGATTAACTACAGAGGTGATGAAATCTCGCATGAAAAGCCAGGAAACAATCCAGCCACTCAGCCAGCCGCCTTCGCAGTCTCGGCCAGCTTGGGCACCACCTGTTTGGCGGCGGGAAAGCGAAGCTCAAAAGCGGCTCCGCCTTCAGGCAGATTGCGGCAGGTGATCCGGCCTTTGTGGTCCTGAACGATACCGTACGTAACGCTGAGCCCAAGTCCCATGCCCTTGCCCACCGGCTTGGTGGTGTAGAAGGGATCAAAAATGCGCTGCGGGTCGCGAACGCCAGGGCCGGAGTCGTAAAATTCCAGCACCAGTTCGTCGCCTTCCCGCACGGCGCTCACTGACAGGATACCGCCGCCCACCTCTTCCAGAGCGTCGGTCGCGTTCCCGATAATTTCGACGCAGCACTGAAAAAGCTGGTTGATATTTCCCAGGATGTGCGGAAGATCGCTTGCGATCCGGCTTTCGAGCCGGATGTTCTTGTTGTCGATGCGAAGCATTTTCATTTGTAGAGCGCGCTGCAGCAGCGAGCCCATGTCGAGCAGCGTCTTTTCCCCCGGTGATTGTTGCGCGAAGCTGAGCAGGCTGGAGACCAGTTCCCGGGTACGCCGCGCCTGCTGGCCGATCTTGCGCGCCATGTTGACCTGGTCCGGCGCCAGAGCTGGGTCAGAGGTCAGCAACTCGGAATATCCCAGGATCGCAGCCAGCGGATTATTGATTTCATGAGCCGCTCCGGACACGAGTTGCGCCAGCGATGCCAGCTTTTCGCGTTGCACCAGTTCGGTCTGCAAACGCTTCAGATTTTCCAGGCTCAAGCGCGACTCTTCCAGCAGACGTACCAGTTCATGATCCATCAGATATTGGCGAAGAAATACGAACAAGCCGAGCACCAGCATGGCTGCGAGCGTGACCAGCAACCGGAACTGCCGGGTTGCCGCAACCGGATCGCGAAACCACGCCCAATACCCCATAATGGGAAGAGAGAGCATGGCCAGCATGGCCAGTCGCGGGGCAAGCATCTGCCAGGGCGACTGTTCCGGAGCGGCAGACTCACAAGCCGGTTTCGATTTCCGCGCCAGTAAAGCGGCCCAGATCATCCAGCAGATCGAAGCGACGAAGGGAATGTCGTAAACGCTCCCGGTGTGATACTGCCCGCGAGCAATGGCGGCGTTCGTGACCATCGAGCTCGTCGTGTAGAGTCCCGAAGCGATGAAGAGATTCCAGTAAATCTCTTTCCACGCATCGCGCGCCTTCCACGCCAACATGCCGAGCACGCCCAGCATAGCCAGGTTTTCCACCAGATAGAGCAAGTCGAAATGGGGACTGTAAACTGCAACGTTGAGGACTACATACTCGTCCGGGAAGACGATAAACGCATAAAGGAAAACCCACCACGCCAGCAACATGAGGAAGTTCAACGTGCTGAGGTAAAGCTTCCTTTCCTCGGACTGGTGGGGACGCAGAGCCACCGCCGCCATGAACGGCACCACATGAATAAAGAGGATCAGATCCCCCATGAACGGTTCGGGTAACGGGCTGCGTAGCACCACCTCGTAAAGCGTCCATAGGGCCAGGCTGCCGGACCACAACAGGCAGCCCAGAGCCATCAGACTCCAAAACAAACGAATTTGCCCGCGATTGGAGACCGCGTTCGCTACCATCAGCACGAAGGCCAGAAACAACAGCAAAAACTGGGTAACGTCACCAAAGGCAAGCATGGCGAATCCGGCGGATGAACTGAGCGCCACAATCGCGTAGGCCACAGTGGTGCCCACAATGCAGGCTAGCCGCCATTTACGCCATGAGTTCATTGATATTCCGCATTCTAGAGGCTGAGTTTGCCGCTGATGGGCTTTCAGCATGGACAATGCATTACTTAAGTACCCCGGATGTTGCTTGAGACAGCCGCAGCAAGCACCTCTGCTAGAATCGGCCCATGGGCTTTCCGGTCACACGCCTCCGCCGCTTGCGCCAGAACGATCAGCTGCGCGGGCTGGTGCGTGAAACCCGGCTGACTCCCGAAGCCTTTGTTTATCCACTATTTGTCTGTCCCGGCGAGGGCGTGCGAAAGGAAGTAAGGTCCATGCCGGGCGTATTCAATCTGTCGGTGGACGAAGCCGTCACGGAAGCAAATCAGGTCCGGTCATTGGGAGTTCCCGCCATCATTCTCTTTGGACTACCGGAGACCAAAGATGAAGTTGCCACCGGAGCCTGGGCGGAAAACGGGATCGTGCAGCAGGCTGCCCGCGCGATCAAGCGAGAAGTTTCCAACCTCGTCATCCTGGGAGATGTTTGCCTGTGCGAGTACATGTCTCACGGACACTGCGGCATCGTCCGCACCGGTAGCGGCGCGCAATCGCTGGGCGCTGCCGTGGCCACCACTCCTGCCATCACCAGCGACTATGAAATTCTCAACGACGCAACCCTGGAGTTGCTGGCTTGCACTTCCGTTTCCCTGGTCCGCGCGGGTGTGGACATCGTTGCTCCGTCGGACATGATGGACGGCCGGGTAGGCGCCATCCGCAAAGCGCTCGACGAAGCTGGTTTCTCCAACGCCCCTATCCTCTCTTATGCGGCCAAGTTTGCTTCTGGCTTCTACGGACCGTTCCGCGAGGCTGCTGATTCTGCTCCCCAGTTCGGGGATCGCCGTTCCTATCAGATGGATGGCGCAAACCTGCGCGAGGCCATGCGGGAGATTGAGCAAGACATCGAAGAGGGCGTAGACATGATCATGGTCAAGCCCGCCATGCCGTATCTCGATGTGATCGCCGCCGCCCGGGAGCGCTTCGATCTGCCTCTGGCTGCCTACCAGGTTTCAGGGGAGTACGCCATGATCGAAGCCGCGGCCCGCAATAACTGGATCGACCGCGAGCGCGTCATGATGGAATCGCTGATCTCCATTCGCCGCGCCGGCGCCAGCATCATCGTTACCTACTACGCGAAGGAAGCTGCGCGGTTGGTGGGCTAGTAGCGCTGCGGATTCTGGATGTACATAACTCGGTCATTCTTGCATGCCCAAACCAGGGCGACGATCCATCCAATCAAACTCCATCCTAAGAAAAGGTTGAGAAGAAAGATCGAAAGTTTGTCGTGCCTTTCGCGCACCAGGGCGATAATGCTGGGCAGGAAATAGAAGACAAACCCAAATCCAAAAACCGGGAAAAGGAAGAACCCAAAGACGTGCATAGAGACCTCCTTCAGCCAGTGTTACGTCCAAAGCAGGCCGAAAGTTCACTTCAATTATGCGCCTTATGCCGAGAAACAAGTCAAGCTGCTTAGCCGCTATCGCAACTTTGCCTCTTTCTGTTCTAGATCAAACGTTTGTTCGAGTCAACAGAGTCCAGGCTGAGCGAAGCTCGGCAGTTCCGAAAACGCTGGTTCCTGAAGGTGCCTTGTGATCTACGCCAAGAGCCTAGTAGCCGGACTCGCAGCCGTCCTCCTCGCCATCATGCTGCTTCCCTTCGTTATGGCCATATACCTCCGCATCGTCTACAAGCCCTTCGGCAATGAGATGGCCGGGTGGGATCCCATCGGCCTTGCAAGGTGGCCAGTGGCTTGGGCGGCCGGCACTCTGATATTCCTGATTGGATTCATCTGGGAATTCCGCCGGGCCAAAGCAAAGTAGTCACCGGAGTTTGGTCATTCTCCCTCCCTGATCTAGAATCAAACGTTTGCTCAACATCATCTCTTTCATACAGAGGTCTGTAACTTGTCTGAAACTATCTACGACATCGCCATTGTCGGCAGCGGTCCGGCAGGATACACGGCCGCAATCCGCGCCGGCCAATACGGCCTCAAGACCGCTCTCATCGAAAAAGACAACGTGCTTGGCGGCACCTGCCTGCACGTGGGCTGCATTCCGACCAAGGCTCTGCTGTTCAATGCTGAACTCTGGGACCATCTGAAAGACGCCAAGGAGTTCGGCATCGAAGGCGTCGACGAGCGTAAGCTGAATTGGGCGGCAATCCAGGAGCGCAAATCGAAGATCGTAGCCAAGCACACCAAGGGCCTCGACTTCCTCATGAAGAAGAACAAAGTGGAAACGATTCGAGGCTACGGCAAGCTAACCGGGCCCGCGCAAAATGGCGTCCTGACCGTCGACGTCAGCGCCGACAGCAAGGCCAGGCAGATCAGAGCGAAAAATGTGATTCTCTGCACCGGGTCTGAAGCCCGCATGCTGCCCGGCCTCGAGCCCAGCGACCGCGTCCTTACCAACATCGAAATTCTTTCTCTCAAGGACGTTCCCAAGTCGCTGGTGATCGTTGGCGCCGGCGCTGTGGGCGTGGAATTCGCGTCCATCTATCGCTCTTTCGGCGCGGAGGTCACAATTATTGAAATGCTGCCCCGGCTCGTTCCCATCGAAGACGAGGAAATCTCCAAGGAACTGGCACGGGTCTATCGCAAGCGCGGCATCAACTTCCACACCGGCGCCAAGTTGGACAAAATTGAAAAGACCAAGTCCGGAATCACCGTAAACTTCAGCGTGAACGGCAAGCCGGAAAAGATCGAAACCGAGCGCATCCTGATCGCGGTTGGCCGCAAGCCGCGCACCGAGAATGTCGGCCTGGAGAAAACGAAGATCAAGCCCGATCGCGGATTCATCCAGACCGATAGCTGGATGCAGACCAGCGAGCCCGGCGTCTACGCCATCGGCGACATCGTGCTCGGTACGCCGCAACTGGCACACGTGGGCGCGATGGAAGGAATCGTCGCCGTGACTAAAATTGCGGGCAAGCCTGGCAAACCGATCAACCCGGAGCACATTCCCAACGCGACCTACTGCCATCCTGAGATTGGCAGCGTGGGCTTGACCGAGGTCAAGGCGGAAGAGGCCGGTTACAACATCAAGGTGGGCAAGTTCCCGTTCAGCGCGAACTCGCGCGCTTCCATCGTGGGCCAGCATGAGGGCTTCATAAAGATCGTCTCCGACGCCGACTATGGCGAGATTCTGGGGGTGCACATTATCGGCCCGCAGGCGACTGAGTTAATCTCCGAAGCAGTCGTCGCCATCGAACTGGAAGCGACAGTCGAAGACTTGATGTGGACAATTCATGCCCACCCCACGCTCGCTGAAGCTATGCTCGACGCCTCGAACAGCGTGTACGGAATGGCGATTAATGCCTGAACATCGGGCCACGGATTTACGCGGATTAGACGGATTAGAAACCGTAGAACTTCATCCGTGATGATCTGTGTAAATCCGTGGCAAAAAGCTCTTGATCTCGGTCCTCCAACTCGGCACGATCGACTACTCCACGGGCCTGCGCCTGCAGCAGCGCCTCGTCGAACTGCGCAAGGAAGGGCGCATCGGCGACGTTCTTCTCCTGCTCGAACACTCGGCAGTCATTACCCTGGGTCGCAACGCAAAGCGGGGAAACATCCTTGCTTCGCCTGAGCTTCTCGAGCGGCGCGCAGTGGAGGTGTCTGAGTGTGACCGTGGTGGGGATGTCACTTTCCACGGCCCCGGCCAATTGGTCGGCTACCCCATTTTCGATCTTCGCGGATTCGCCACTCTTGATGGCAAACGCAAAACGCTGGGCGCGATCGAATATGTACGTCGCCTGGAGGAAGTCCTCATTCGCACCTGTGCAGATTTTGCAATTCCAACCAAGCGGATCTGCGGCCTCACCGGCGTATGGACCACCCCACACCGTGTGGGCCCGGGTCTTCGACCCGGGCAGGGCGAGTCGGAGACTCGCCTGGGCCTTCTCGAAGATGGAAAAGATGGGGACAAAAAAGACGAAGCCAAAATCGCCGCCATCGGCGTTCACATCTCTCGTTCCGTCACCTCGCACGGTTTCGCCTTGAACGTGAATCCCGACCTTAGTTTCTTCGACCTCATCATCCCCTGTGGCATTGCCACAAAGCCGGTCACGTCCATGGCCAAAGAGTTAGGCAAGCAAATCCCGATGCAGGATGTCGCGCACTCAATTTCTCGCAACTTTGGCTTGATTTTCAGCAGCCCGATGCTTTGGCTGGAGAACCTGGACGCGCTTCTCGGACACTCGGTCGGCGTGCCGCTAAAAACGCCGGAACGATTGCGCCAGCTGCACCAGGAAGAAAAAGAAGATACGTTCTGGGCCTAGCCGCTATGGCGAAGAAAAAAACAAAGCACACAGCGAAGCCGGTTCCAAGGCACCCTGGCGCTGACCTCACAAGCGCCGATCGGCGCACGTATACGATCCCCGACTACCGCCTGGAAAAGCCCGCCTTCACCATCCGCCAGATTCGCAAAGGCGCCGTGGTCAGCTATGAGGTCAGCGGTGACTTCAGCGCTCCCGTCCCACCCATTCACGAATCGAAATATCTCAGCCGAAAACAGTGCATCGAGATCTACCGCTGGATGCTACTGAATCGGAAGATGGAGATCGCGCTCGAAAATCTTTACAAGCAGGGCCGGGTTGTTGGCGGCGTGTATTTCGGACTCGGACAGGAAGCCTGCTCCTGTGCCTCGGCTTACGCGCTGCGTAAGGAAGATTGGCTGGGACCCCTGATCCGCAATCAGGGTGCGACCCTGGTCCGCGGCTTTTCCCCTCGCGACATCATGATGCAATACATGGCCAAGGCCGGTTCGCCCACTGGTGGCCGCGACGCGTCGTCACACTTCGGCGATATTCACGACCGCAACGTCGTCGCCCCCATCTCAACTCTGGGTGATCTGATCCCCGTTCTCGCCGGCGTGGCTCTGGGCGCGCGCCTCCAGGGCCGTAACATCGCCGTGATGACATACATTGGCGATGGGGGCCAGTCCACCGGCGTCACTTACGAGGGCTTGAACTTCGCGGCCGTCCAGGATCTCGGGTTGGTGCTCTTCGTCGAAAACAATTTGTGGGCCTATTCCACGCCGGCTGATATGCAGTTTCGGGTGAAAGATCTGGCCGAGCGGGCGATCGCCTATGGCATTCCCGGTGTGATCGTGGACGGCACCGATGCCTGCCAGGTGTACGACGCAGCCTATGAAGCCTGCGAGCGCGCCCGCCGCGGCGAGGGCCCGACTCTCATCGAAGCCAAAATGATGCGCATGAAAGGCCACGCCATCCATGACGCAGCCGACTATGTCCCCAAGCCGCTTTTCGAATATTGGGCCAGGCGCAACCCGATTACCCGCTTCGAAAACTACTTGCTGAATGTAAAGAAGTGGCTCACATCAACTGAGAACCGAGAACTGATATCTGATGTCGATCAGCAATTAGAGGCTGATCGCGAATTTGCCGTCGCCAGCCCGATGCCGGAGCCGAAATCCGCGGCCGGCGGTGTGTTCTGCGATAACGGATGCCACACAATTAAACCGAAGTACGCAATACCAAAAACTAAAGCGGGAAAGCCCGCGGTTCTGAGACACACCGAAGCGGCAGTGCATTTGAAGTGATCGATGTCGGAAGATATTAATGCCCCAACTCACCTATCTTGAAGCCATACGCCAGGGCATCTGGGAAGAAATGGAACGCGACCCCACGGTCTTCTGCCTCGGTGAAGACATCGGCATCTACGGCGGCGCTTTCAAAGTCACGGATGGCTTCATTGACCGCTTCGGCCCCGAGCGCGTTATCGACACGCCTATCGCGGAATCGGCCATCGTGGGTGCGGCTTTCGGAGCGTCGTTGACCGGGATGCGTCCAGTCGCGGAGTTCCAGTTCATGGATTTCATCGGCTGCGCTTTCAACCAGATCGTCAACATGGCGGCTAAATCCCACTATCGCTGGGGCGCACCCGCGCCGCTGGTCATCCGCGGACCTAGCGGCGGCAACGTTCACGGCGGACCATTCCACTCCCAGAATCCGGAGATGTGGTTCGTGCATGCGCCCGGCTTGAAAGTGGTTTGCCCGGCCAGCGCCTACGACGCCAAGGGCCTGATGAAATCCGCCATTCGCGACAACAACCCCGTCATCTTCTTCGAGCACAAATATCTTTACCGGCGTATCAAGGAAGAAGTTCCAGCCGAAGACTACACTGTGCCGCTGGGCAAAGCGCGCGTCGCGCGTGAAGGCCGCGGTCTAAGCATCATTACTTATGCCGCCATGGTTTATACCGCACTCGAAGCAGCCGAAACCCTAAGCAAGGAGGGAATTGAACTCGAAGTTCTGGACTTGCGCACCCTGTCTCCGCTTGATCGTGAAGCCATCGCTCACACGGTTCGCAAAACCAACAAGGTTATTATTTTGCACGAGCACTCGCGTACCGGAGGCATCGCTGGAGAAATCGCGGCCATCATAAACGAAGAGGTGTTCGACGATCTCGATGGTCCGATCGTCCGGATCGCCGCCCAGGATTCCCCGGTACCGTTCTCGCCGCCGCAAGAGGAGTACTTCTTGCCCAAAGTGAGCGACGTGTTGCGCGAGGCGCGACGGCTGAGAGCATACTGAGGCCACGTAGGATATCCGCGGTTGTCCGGCCGAGCAAAGTTCGGCAGTGAACAACATGGACGAAAACCTCATGACCATCGCCGTATTTCACAACCAGCCGGAATTTCTTCTAGCTCGCACGCGTCTTGAGTCGGCCGATATCGAATGCTTCGCGTATGATGAAAACATGCTCCGCATCGGTGGTTGGCATTCGCATGTTTTTGGCGGGATCAAGCTGCAGGTGCGTGAATCGGAAGCGCTGGATGCTCTCGCCGTGCTGCGTCACACTGTTCCGCTGGACAATCCATAGCCGCGTCTTCTAAAAACTTTAGGGTCGATAGGAGGCAAAATGCGCAATTTCATTGTCGGCGTCATCGTTACGTTGCTTCTGCTTGGCTTGGGAGGGCTGGCCATTGCCATGCTCGGCCTGTTGCCCACCAACGCTGATTCCAGTCCGCCTCGAATCGAGCGCCGCATCGCCATGTCCGCCATGGATGCCTCCATCGAGCGCCACGCCCCCCGTGTTACCAACCCGGTGCCGCCAACGGACGACAACCTGATCGACGGAATGAAAATTTACACCATGAATTGCGCCTCCTGCCATGGTGGGCTCGACAGCAAAGCCAGCGTGCTGCAGAAATCGTTTTACCCTCCTCCTCCACAGTTGATCATGTATCCGCTGGATGATCCCGAGTGGCATATCTACTATGCCGTTCGCACCGGGATTCGCTACACTGGCATGCCCGCCTGGAACAAGGCCTTGAGCGATGAGGAGATATGGAAAGTTACCGCTTTCCTCTCGCGCATAGAAAAGCTGCCTCCCGCCGTGCAGGATTACTGGAAGAAGGCCGTTGGCGCGGCGCCACCGGCCCCCGCCCCGGAAGGGGCTGGGCACGGGCAGCATCACGATTAGAGAGGCTTGAACCCGGAGGGCCATGACCGGATATATATAATGTGGGTTTGCGTGCCTAAGCGCGTGGAAGGGAATTATGCCGACTGATATCGTCATGCCCCAGATGGGGGAATCGATTTTTGAGGGGACAATCACCAAATGGCTGAAAAAGCCTGGTGACAAAGTGCAGCGCGACGAGCCGCTCTTCGAAATCTCTACCGATAAAGTCGATGCTGAAATCCCCGCTCCGGCCGCTGGCATTCTGCAGGACATTAAGGTAGCCGAAGGCTCAACCGTTCAGGTAAATACCGTGGTGGGTACCATTTCCGCGGATGGCGAGAGTCCTGCCCCCAAATCTGCGACGGCAGCCCCGCCGAAAAAAGAAGCGCTCCCCGCCAAGCCGCCTGCCCAGCCCGTTGAATCCAAGCTAGCAGCCCCGATTTCACAACCGGAAGAAGAAGAGGATCACGCCCGCTCGTCGCCGCTGGTCCGAAAGATCGCGCGCGAACACAACATTAACCTTGCGCAGGTGCCCGGCACCGGGCTCGGTGGACGCATCACCAAGCAGGACATCACCGCGTTTCTCGATCGCGGTCAGGCTGCTCCGGCCGCCTCCACGCCTTCTGTGCCCGCTCCTGCGGCGAAGTCCGAAAGCGCAGCCACGCCTGCCCCGGCGTCCATTCCGGGCGACCTGGTGCCGATGACCCAGATGCGCAAGATCATCGCCCAG
>CAZGSU010000148.1:0-26280 GCA_964528615.1 uncultured Acidobacteriaceae bacterium
TATCTCGCGCCATCCGACCGCGTGCGCATTTGGTAAGAACTGAGGAAGTAAGAAGTTCTCAGCGAACTTCGCGATTTTCTCTGTGTTCTCGGCGGTTAAAATCTTTTACCCGGCCTGCGGAAAAAAGGGGAGTTACTTGCGGGCCTTCCCGACCCGCTGCGCGGTCGCAAACATCTTCGCGACCGTGTCCAAATCTTTCGGCTGGACCTTCCCTGCTGGAATCCGCATGTGGGTGAGGTCTTCGAGCTTCAGCAACAGATCGATCAGCGACATCGAATCGATCAGTCCTGAGGACACCAAGGCAGTGTTCTCGTCAACCGTCACGCCCGGTTTCCGAATCAACCGAACAATGTGTTCAATCATTTGCTGTGCTTCTTCGGTCATGCGGCGTGATTCTCCTAGGCCTCACTACTAAGTTCCGGATGCTCTTGCAACAGCTTCTCACGAGTAGCGGAGCGCGCCGCCTTCCCGGCGGTGCTCTTCACGATCCATTTCGGCGGCTTCAGGAAAATTGTGCGGACCGCTAATCCCATGGCGGCCACAATCAGGTGCCGGATCTCACGCTCGATCTCCGCGGCTTTCGCGAGAACTTCTTCGCATTCCACTTCCGCGACCACGACGATGTCCTCTGTCCCGAGATCGGGATTGTACACACCCATTGCAATCACGCGTCCGTCATGGATGCAGCTATGGCCGGCGACAATCTCCTCAATGTCCTGGGGATAAATATTCTCTCCGCCGATGATGAGCAGGTCTTTCTTCCTGCCTACCACAAAGAGTTCGCCCTCGTGACAAAACCCAAGGTCGCCTGTGTGGTACCAGCCGTCGACAATCGCTTGCGCGGTAAGATCGGGGCGGTTGTAATAGCCGTCGAATAAACAGTCGCTCTTGACGAGAATCTCGCCAACTTCGTTCTCGCCAAGCACGCCTCCTGCGTCAGACACGATGCGAACTTCGTGATTCGGCAGCAACCGGCCCGACGATGTGCAGGCGACCGCACCCGCAGTTCCCTCGACAACCGGAACAATATGATGCGCGCCGCGAAACGCTTGACCATCCGCCCAAAGGAACATCGGTCCTTCGAGTCGATCAATATCCGATTGCGTGACGGCGAACACATTCTCGGCTATGGCGTAGGATGACTGCAGGGCCGCTCTCTTGAGGCCAGCGGCCGAGAACGCATTCCGGAACTCCATCATGCTGTTGGCGCGGACTGGCTCGGAACAATTGATCAGGGCCCGTAGCGATGAGAGATCGTATTGCGCCCGCTGCCCCTGTGGCGTCCGCCGCGACACGAACTGAAGAGCAAAGTTAGGCAGCCAAGCCAGGGTGCATTTGTATTCACTGATAATCTGTAACATGGTTTCCGGATGCATCACCCAATCCAGAGGCGACTGCATCACAACCGGCACGTGACACACCAGCGGCAACATGAAGCAGGCGATCAGCCCCATGTCGTGGTAGAGCGGCAACCAGCTGTATACGCGGTCGCGCTCCTGATCGACCTTCAGCGTCTGCGACAGGTGTGCGATCTGGCGCAGCACAGCCGCGTGAGTCAGGGCCACCCCTTTCTGCAGTCCGGTGGTGCCCGCCGAGTGTTGAATGAATGCCATGCTCTCGGCCTCGATCTTTGCAGTGGGCATGGCACGCGTTTCGTCCGTGGCGTTGCTCCCTTCCGAACGAAGCAGGATTGTTTTCTCCGTGAGTGACACATGGCCGAGCATCTCCTCGGGGAATTCATGGTCAATCAGTACAAGCTTGGCATTGAGATTTGCGGTGACCCCAGCCAATCCGGAGCGGTACTTGGAAGCCTCGATCTTGAAATTAGGATAGGCGAGGAACGTGGGGACCGCGCCGAGCATCATCGCTCCCACGAACGTGCTCATCGCAGCGACACCCTGCGGCATAATGATGACCACGCGGTCGCCTACGGTCACACCGTGATCTCGAAGTAATGCAGCCTGCGAGCGGGCACGCTGACGAAAGGCACCGAAACTCATCGTCTCCCGCTCGTCTTCATCAATCCAGCAGGTGACGAACGGACGGTTCTCGGGAGCCGCATCCAGAGCGTCGATGAGATTGCGGAAGCGCAGCAAGCAGTCATTGTATGCGAAGCAACTGAGTGTTCTTGTAACTAGCGGATGTGGCCTTTATTCTTGTTCGCTGTTGCCGACGCCCAGACAACCCTGGTCGCAGATCCGGATCTCCTGAGGAGATTGTCCAAGTTCCCGCTGACAGTTCTGCTTCGACGACGCATGGAGGAATGTTGTTCCAAGGCATGCTGTACGTTCTGGTGTTCCTGGGTTGCGTGGCCTTGCTCGCCAAGGTCGGCTCGCGAACCGTGCGGCAAGCCGTTCTGCTGCTCGCCGGCTACGCCCTCTACCTCACGTGGGGACCCTGGTTCGCCGCCGTCCTTCTCGCTTCTACGGGAATGAATTTCCTGATTGCCCGGCAGCTTCGCCACAAGCCTTCCGGGATTGTCCTCGCGCTGGGCATTGCCTTGAACCTCGGCTTGCTGGGCATTTTCAAGTACCTCCCGGAAGCCGCGGTTCGCTTCCCTCTTTCTTCCTTGCAGACATTTTCGCATCTGGCTCTGCCGATCGGACTCTCCTTCTGGACCTTTCAGGCGATGAGCTATCTGTTCGATCTTTATCGCGGCGAGGAACTTGATCCATCCTTCTTGGAGTTTGCCCTATACATGGTTTTCTTTCCCGTCACCATCTCAGGTCCCATTTGCCGCATGCCCGACATGTTGCCGCAGTTCCGCTCCGAGGAGGCCACGCCTGCGAGCCAGATTGGCCGGGGATTCAGCCGCATCGCTACCGGGGTGTTCATGGTGCTGTTGGCTAAGTTGCTGGGACAAGGGATTCTGGGCGGAGATGGCATCGCTTCCGGATTCGACCGCATCACTCACCGCAGCGGAACGGATGTCTGGTGCCTGGCCCTGGGATATGGTCTGCAGCTTTTCCTGGATTTTGCGGGTTATTCGCACATCGCCATCGGCGCCGCTCAAGCCTTGGGATTCACCGTGCCAGAAAATTTCGATCGTCCATTCGAGTCCACCAATCCGTCAATTTTCTGGACGCGCTGGCACATGTCGCTCTCCTTCTGGATCCGCGATTATGTTTTCCTTCCGCTGGCTATGTTGCGCCGCGAACTGTGGTGGCGGAATCTCGCCTTAGTGCTCGCAATGGTCCTGTTCGGCCTGTGGCACAAAGCGAGCTTGCTCTTTTTGTTGTGGGGTTGCTATCACGGGGTGCTTCTGGTTTTGCATCGCCAACTGCAGCAAGCCCAGCGCAACTTCGGCTGGGAGATTCCCGCCAGGCTGTCGACTCCGTTCTCATGGATCGCGACCATGGCTCTCATCAATTTGGGGTGGATTTTCTTCCGCGCCAACTCTCTGCCCCAGGCGGGTCAAATGCTAGGGGCCGTTCTCTTGCCGGCAAGCTATGCTTCGCACGTGCTGAGTGGAAGCCTGTATTTCCTGGTCGCGGCCTTGGCGGTGGGATACGCGGTTGTGCTCTTGGTGATCGAGACGCTGAACCGCTATTCGATTGAACCGGAGCCTTCGACCCCGGCAGCCCATTCGGGATTCGTCGCGCTCATGGCTCGCTGGCGCTGGTTTTGGATTCCGTCCTTCTATGTACTGGCGTTGCTTTTCTTATTGATCGTGACGCTTACCCAAGGTGCCAGCACGGCTCAGTTTATGTATAAAAACTTCTAGCTTGTGGTTTTGGTGGAAACATCGTTTTCTGCGCTGTAGCTGGGTAGCGCTGCTGTTCAACGAAGACATGAGGGTAGAAAACGGCGCTTCTGCGATCAGGTATCCGTGATCCCGGTCACAAGATGTCGTGATTTTTACAACTGCTCTCGGTATGCGCCCTGTCTATCGTCAACAGTAAATCGGCCGCTGGCTGGGATCGGGAACCACCGCGCCCTCGGACTGGGCTGGCACTCGGCAACCTGGCAACCCCGCTGGTGTCTCCAGTGGAATCCAAACTCGCGACCGTATAATCCAGAGCATTGCCGAGAACCGTTATGCCTGTACCCACGGACCCGCAAATCACGGAGGCAGTACCGGCGCGCCGCAGGAGTCACTGGCGGCGCCGGTTGGCCATCTCCTCGACTGCCATCCTGGTCCCGCTGTTACTGCTCGCACTCGCGGAGGTGGCGTTACGCGTCTGCGGAGTTGGAACCCCAACTGGCGCCACGCGTCCCTGCACCGACCAGGGCCGCCCTGCTTATTGCGATAACCAATTTTTCGCCGCCCCTTTTTTCCCGCCAGGCATGCTCCGAGAACCGCGCCCCTACCTGATTCCCGCGAGAAAGCTACCGGGGACCTATCGGATCTTCGTAATGGGCGAGTCCGTAGCCTGGGGAGATCCCGATCCTACCTACGGATTCGCCCGATACCTGGAGGTGCTGCTCCGAGAACACTTTCCCCTGGTAAAGTTCGAGGTTATCAATACCAGCGTCACCGCTATCAACTCCCATGCGCTGCTGCCCATGACCGAGGACCTGGTGCGCTACCAGCCCGATCTTTTTGTTATTTACACTGGCAGCACCGAGGTCGTCGGTCCCTTTGGGCCAGGAACGGCGTCAACACCGTGGGACCTGAGCCTGCCAGTCATCCGCACCAGAATTTTCTTGAATTCCACCCGGCTGGGTCAGCTTGTCGCAAAAGTGGCTGGCCAGAAGAACGAGTGGCGCGGCATGGAAATGTTTCTAGAACGTCAGTTCCGCGCCGACTCCCCACAGATGAAGCCAGTGTACGAGAATTTCGCTGCCAACATGCGCCAGATTATCGCGCTCGCCCGCCGCTCGGGGGCTCGCGTCCTGATCAGCACGGTCGGCACGAACCTAAAGGATTGTGCTCCTTTCGCTTCCCTGCATCGCCAGGATATTCGACAGGATGAGTTGCGTTCCTGGGACGGGTTAGTCCAACGTGGCGCAGTTCTTGAGAGCGCGGGATCGCACGCTGAAGCCCTGAAACTGTATCTGTCGGCGGCAGATATCGATCCTCAGTATGCCGAACTCCACTACCGCATTGCTCGTTGTCTGTGGGTCCTCGGTGATTTTGCCGGTGCGAAGGAGCACTTCATACGTGCCCAGGATCTCGACACACTTCGCTTTCGCGCCGACAGCAGAATCAACGAAATTATTCGCGCTCTACCCGGACCGGATCCGGGAATTGGCCTCGTTGATGCCGCCGCCGTTTTTGCTGACCAGAGTGCTCATGAGGTCCCGGGCAGCGAACTCTTCTACGAGCACGTGCATATGAATCCGAGCGGGAACTACTTGCTTGCGCGTGCCTTATTCCACAAAGTCGCCGGCATGCTGCCGCCCGAATTACGGCGCAGCGCAGTGGACGCCGATGCAGCCTCCCAGGAAGAATGCGACCGTCTGCTTGCCTTTACGCCTTATGATCGTGCGCGCGTAGCTGGCCTGGCTCTCAGAAAGCTGGAGCGTCCTCCCTTTACCAACCAACTAAACCACTCCGAGCAGGTCCAACGGCTGAAAAGTGAGGCCGAAGTTTCACTCGATTATGGAGAGATAGTCGCCGAGTATCAGTGGGCTATCGTGCAAAACCCACAGGATCGGCTATTACATCTCAATTACGGCTTCCTATTGCATCGCTACGAACCGGCTGCCGCCGAAAAGGAACTTCGCGCAGCCTTGCCCTACGATAACGCTCCCGTTTTGTGCAACTGGCGCAAATTTGACTGAGGTCACAGCCGATCCCTTCGGCGCGCGACCGGGCAATCCTTCGCCATCGCGAAGACGACTACGATCAGCAACAGCAGTACGGCTAGCGGATTCAGCCAGCGCATCTGGGCCGTCAAAGGAACTCGCATTCTTCGGCGACTATCGCCCGGCGTGTCCGCAGTGGATCCATGACCGCCCAGAGGCACGAGAATGGGGTTGAGATTCTAACCGACCGCACTGACGCATCTTCTGACGATGTCCTGAGGCGGACGCCGCCAGACAGCCTTATTGTTCATTTCCGCTTTCGTTCGCCGCTAGTCTCCTCCGGCCACAGGCCGGAATTCAACCACAATAATCTCTCCGTCGAACTCTCCTAGCAGTCGAGCCGTAAACCCCCCGCGTACGTAGGCGGCCAGCCACTTTGCAGTTGGGTAGGAAGTGGGACCGGCGACCAAAAGGAACCTTTCCCCCCTCTGTGCCGCAGCCAATGCTGTTTGGCTGGCGATCCGCATCGCTTCGTCGTTCAGATCCATCGGAAGCATGAAGACCGGGGCATCGATCGGGTAATAGCTTATCTGTGAAAGTAGTGCGTCCTCACTGGTGCGATCGGTGGGCATAGGCTCGAAATTCGATTCGATGAATGCACTGCAGACGAGCACCGGGACCTTATCTTTCCCGACATTTGCATTTACCAACGCATGTGCGCGTTTGAAGTTGAGTTCATGCTGGCGAGAGATCGGCGAGCTGAAACATTGGAACACCGTGAGGCCCACCAAACCCACGCAGAAGATTTGCCTTAACAAGCGTGAGTCGATGCGACTCGTCAGCAATGCCCAGGTCAATGCGCTGCCAGGTGCTACGACCGTGAGGTAGCGTGGAATCACCAAGTGCACCGGAGTCACCGCGCTGACTCCGAACAGGACGCTGACCGGGACCACGGCCAGCAGAAGGCAAAGCAGGCCTGCCGGAAAGCAGTCGCGTCCCGGCAGCTTCACTTTCCGTACCAGAGCCGCGACAAAAAGCGCCACTCCGAAACCAATCAAAGTCTGCAGGGGTACGAGCGTATTTAGTGCGGCCAACACGGGATGATGCAATTCTTGAACTACATGTGTGACCTTGGTCTGGTACAGACTCAAAACTCGGAAAATCAGCGGAAGGGCGACAAGAATAAAGGCCACCAACACAGCCGCCAGTTGCCGCAGATCTGCCTTGATCGAGCGATATCGCACCGCGAGGTAGTAAAGTGCAAACGCGGGCAAAATGGCGCCGAACAAGTAATGGAAATAGAGAATCCCGGCCGCCGCGACGCCGAATAGGATCGCTTGATGCATTTGCTGTCCCGTCATCCATACCACGAAAGCGAAAATCGCCAGGTTGGTTGCCAACAAGGCAAACGCATACGGGCGCGCATCTGTGGCCGCAAACACAACGTTGTATTCCAGGCAAAAAAAGATGCAGCTGAGAACGGCGAACTCCCGGTCGAAAAGCACGCGGGCGGCCCGAAATAAAAAGTAGACCGCGCCCAGCATTGCGAGCGTGGACGGAATCTTGAGCGCAATTTCACTGCTGCCGAGAATCGACTTCGCAAGCCAGAGAGTATAGAGATAGCCGATCGAAGAAGGCATTAACGCCGATCGCGTCCAGACTTTCGCGAAGCCGCCGCTGACCTGCCAGTAAGCAAGGGTCTCGTCTAGCCAGAGCGGAGCCCGTATCGCCAGAAACCAAATCGACAACGAAGCCAGCAGCGACGCGGGATAGACCAGCTTCGTCAGAATTGCCGCGCGTTGTTCGACGCCGGTCGCCGCCGCCGTTGCAGTCGCCACCTTCAATTCCTCATTCTTCCGCTCATCGTGCCGTGCCGCCCAACACCGCGCGACTGACGGAGGCTCGCCGCCGCGACGTGACCGCGAAGAATCCAGTGATTCACCTGAACCGAACCCCTCTTATGCAATCTTGTTCTTAATTTCTATGACGGCACCGGCCGAGGGTCTGCGAAGGATATCACCCGCTTCTGTGATCCTAATCACATACTGACGAATTGCACCCCCGAATCAACGGAAGCCTGGGGATCCCCGGGGTGCCACTGCGGCCCCGACGCTTTTTCACCTCGGGATCATGGCTGCTGGAAAGGCGATGAGGCTAACATTCTTGCTCAAGAAGGATTGCCTGTCTCTTGAGTGCAGCAAATCGCCGCCATACAACAGCATCCCATCGGACTGCGCAATTCAGGTGGTATCTTGGATGACCTGAAGGAGAACGAGCGTGAGCGTTATCGAGGAATTGCACGGCCTTTTGCGACTGCGTGGCGTTCAACTCCTCGCTCTGCTCATGCTGCTGGCCTTCGTCGGCTGGAGAGCTCTCCAGTTGAAATTCTGTGTTCTCGATCTGGATATCTGGTGGCATCTCAAGGTGGGCGAATGGATCGTTGCCCACCACGGGTTTCCTCACGTCGGAATCCTTTCCCGTACTGCGGCCGACCGTCCCTGGATGGCCTACAGTTGGGGCTACGAAGTGCCCTTGTCGCGTGCCTACGCCTGGTTCGGGCTGATCGGCGTAGGAGTGTTTGGCACCCTGCTGACCATGGCCGTAGCCTATGCCGTGTACTGGATGGCTCGCAGGCTTGCAGGGCGGTTCTGGTTGGCCGTCGGACTGAGCACAACAGCCTGTGGCGCATTCTTGTTCAACCTCATGCCGCGACCAGTATTTTTGTCCATGATCCTTTTCGCGGTAACCCTCACGCTGGTTCTGGAGGCGCAGCGCACCAGCCGCTTGCAGCCTCTCTATTGGCTTCCGCTAGTGTTTCTTGTTTGGGCAAACTGCCATATTCAATTTGTGTACGGAATCCTCGCAGTGGGATTGTTCGCCGGAGTGCACTTGTTCCAGCAACTGGGTGAGTGTCTTGGCCTTGTCCTTGACTTCGCGTTGCCCTCACGGCTGCCAGCTCCGAAGCTGCTCCTCATCTTTGTTACCTGCCTGCTCGCCACCTGCCTCGGACCCTACTCCTATCACTTGTATTTCGTGGTCTTTACCTACGCCGGTTCGAAGTTTCCTTATACCTTCATTCGCGAGTTCATGGCCCTGAATTTCCGCGCCATCAGTCACTACGTGGAACTCCTGCTTGCCGGCGCCGCATTCTTCACCCTGGGACGGCAAAGGCGTGTCGATCTTTTCAAGCTGGCGCTGCTGGCTGTCGCCAGTGTGATCGCCTTCCGCACCATGCGCGATTCATGGTTCCTCTGTATTACGGCTGCGGCCTGTATCGCTGACTGCTGCGCCGAAGCAGATATCATGGAACGCGAACCCGGGGAGACGGTTCCTCAGAAAGCCGGACTGGCGGCGGCGCTCGTGCTCCTTTTGTTTCTGTTCGCCCGCAACACCGATTTCAACACCCGCGGCCTGGACGACGCGATGAGCAGCGTGTTTCCGGTAAATGCCGTCAACTTCCTTCGCCGAAATCCCCAGCCGGGCCCGCTCTACAACACCTTCGACTGGGGCGGATTCCTTACTTGGTACATGCCCGATTATCCTGTAGCCATCGACGGGCGCACCGATCTCTACGGGGATGAGATCGACACCCGCTTCTTCAAGACCCAGAACGGCGATGCGTCTTATGTAGACGATCCTTATCTCAATGAAGCCGAGGTGGTGCTGCTCTCGAAAAGAGTCCCTCTGGCCAGCGCGTTGCTGTCGGATGCGCGCTTCAGTCTGATCTTCCAGGATTCGCTGGCGGTAGTGTTTGTACGACGGCAGACGTCCTAGCCCGCGTTACTTCGGGCTTCTCGGCGATAGCCCGCCCTTGACAGTGTTTGCAACGCCAAGAGCTGTGACCGAACCGTTGCTGTTGTGCGCCGCGCCGTGGCAGGCGAGCACACAAGTATTGGACGTGCGGTTATAGGTAATCGGCGTGCTCCCGTTCTGGCCTACTACGTCCACATCGAAATTCACCAGGCGCTGGCCACTAATCGTGCCGCTGATGCCCCCTATTCCGTGAGCCGTGTGACAAACCGAGCAACTGAAGCCGGAGTTGATATGAAATGCGTGCTGCGTAAAGCTGGTGTTCTTGAGGATCTGCCCCGACAGGTCATGGCACTTTCCACAAAGCGCGTACGGCCCGTTCACGCTCAGATCGGGGTTGGGATAGAGGTTGGTAATCAACTGACCCGGTCCCGGCGACTGGCTGGCTATGTACTGCCGTTCCAGAATGTGCGTCCACTTTGAGGCATGCGGACCATTCGGACCGGAACCTCCGAACTCGCGATTGTCATCGCTGTTGTGACAATCGGTGCACAGGATTTGCGTACCCATGGCGCGGCCCTGTGTGGCTCCATCCAGATTCAACAGGTTGGGCAGCAGGCTTGGCTGAGGCAGTGGGCTGTTGCTGATATGCGTGACCGGATGGCTTGAAGGTGCGTTGATGCTGAACTGCGGAATCAAATTCAGCGGGTCGCCCGCCGAGACCCCGCGAACCGGCAAATATCCGTAGATGATGTTCGCGGCCTTCCCCGCACTGTTGCCGTGACAACGGAAGCAGTTCTCGTACTGATTGACGGCAGGATACACCGCGGTCACGCCATCGGTAGCGCTGACACCCGCGACCCCGCTTTGCGAAGCGCGAATGAGCGGTGGCGACGGAAAAATCTTCGCCGGGTTGGAAGAGTGCGCGTCATGACAGTCGACACAGGTGGAGTGGCGGTTATTGTTCAGCATTACCGCTTCGGCGGCGTCGTGCTGGTTGTTGCTGCTGCTGGGAATCGGATGTCCCACCTTGGGAGCGGCGTATTCCGCAAAAATACTCGTCGGCGCGGGAGTGATATTCGACCCGCCGCTATGGCAGGCAATGCAATCCTGTTCGTTCATCCCGCGAAGCAGTGGCCCCGTTCCGGTCGCGTTGTGTGGCGCGTGGCACCCAATGCAGGCGGACTGCATCACCGTGGGATAGCTACCGACGTTGGCTGCCGGGGTCAATTTATTGGCAGCCGTGCTGTGAATGCTCGTGCTCCATCCCGCCAGGGGATTTACCTTGCCTGACATTTGACGGTTGGGATCATGGCAGGCCAGGCACATCGTTCCATTGGAGTTGTCCCGGACCAGGAAGTTCTGCGAAAGAAGATCCTTGGCTTGAATGTGGGCGCTGTGGCAGGAGGTGCACTCGACGTTCCCGCCAATCAGTTTTACTGCGCCCAGCGGGTCCGCCGTCTTTCCCTGCGCCACCAGCGAGGCGACCAAGTCAACGGAATCTTTCATCGGCAAAGCCATGCTAAAGGGATGTGACGGTTGCAGATTCGCTCCCAAGATGTCCTGCGTGTACATGCTACCCGTGGTGCTGACCTTGCCAAAAACTGCCGTGGTTCCGGGCGCGATGGTGCCATCGTGACAGCTTAGGCACAAGCTGCTGTCGGCACCCAGAACCGGCTGCACACCTTTATTCTGTTCCGTCGTGCTGACATAGGGTGCGTAAACCTGGGTGGAAAGAGTCTGGTTCCACAAAGGCGTCCTGCCGCCCACCCCGGAATGCGGAGCATGGCAGTACATGCAGAAATCCGGCCGCGTCCCGACCACCGGAGACCTCGTCCCCGGTCCCAGATCGTGGATGCCGATCACGTCGCCCGTCACCTGCGCCAGCAGCGGGCTCGCGGCCAACACGATCATCAGCCCCGCGCGTGCATATGCTGGCTTCACTTACATCCCTTCCTTGGCGGTCTTCTTCGGCAATCCGAAATAATGAAACTCCTGAATCCGGCGGTTGAACGAGTCCACCACAAAAATCCGGTCATCGCGATCGATGAACAGGCCGGCGGGCAATTCGAATTGCCCCAGGCCGGTGCCTTTCTGTCCGAAGTAGTAGAGCAGTTGGCCTTCGCGGTTGAAGATCTGCACCATACCCAAAAGTCCATCGACTATATAAATGTCGCCTTCAGAATCCTCGGCGACTCCTTTGGGGCGAAACATCTCGCCCGTCGTGTCACCCAACCGTCCGATGGCGAGACGAAAAGCGCCGGAACGGTCCAGCATCTGGATGCGGAAATTCATGGCGTCGACCACCAGCAGTCCCTGGCTGTCGAGGCGCAACTCCGTGGGATAGTTGAACTCGCCGTTCCCTTCGCCGTTCTTGCCAATCGCCTGCAGGACGTTGCCCTGCATGTCGAGCATGAAAATCTTGTTGCGCAGAGTATCGCTGACGTAAATTCGCTGCGCCGCGGAGTCAACCGCAATCCCCGTGGGGCGCTTGTAATACCCTTCTCCGCCTTTCAAACTCCCGATGGCGCGCTGAAATTTGCCGTCGGAGTTGAAGACGAAAATCTTCCCCGAATCCGAATCGGTGACGTAGATATTGTCCTGGGCGTCGACGGCCACGCACTGCGGCTGCAGCATGGCATCCTTGCCTTTGTCGGCGCGCCAGATGAATTTATATTTCTGCCCGGCAAAATCGAAGATGTGGACTCCCGCCAGTCCCGGATCGGTTACGATGATGCGCCCCCGCGAGTCGACGGCCACGCTGTAAGGACGAATCAAAGCGTGGAATTCCGGCTCACCCGCCACCACGTCCAGCACCCGGTTCCAGAATCCGCGTTTGGGCTTCACTTCGCGCTCGGACCGGAAGCTTCGTTCATAGACAAGCTTGCGGCCGCCTTCCAGCAGCAAATCTGGTGGGTGCGGCTCGCTCGCTTTGTCCTTATCTTGATGTTTCCGGGACGCCCAGGCCGGCGTCACGAGGACGAGTAGGATACAAGCCACTCGCGCGGTTCGTCTGGAATTTCTCGGCCCGCTCCTCAGAAGAAGTTGAACCATCGCGAAATACCGAAGTAAAACGATGATACAACGGCGGGCCCGGTAGTGGACGTGCTAAAGCCTTGTTGCAGGCGGGAGTAGCCCCCGTTTACATAAATCTTGCGAAGCTGATATTGAAAAATGGCATTGTACTGGCTGGTCGAGCCGTTCTGCGCCAACCCGCTCAAACTGGTATTGCTGTTGGTTTTCGCGAAACTCGCCGCCAGCGTTAGCTTTCTTACCGGATTGCTTGCTAACCCTACCGAGTAACTGTCTCCGCCGAACAGGATCGCGGAACTGGGCGTCACTACCGGCACGAGCACCGGACTTGGTGCAATGCCGTTAGCGGTTTCGATGCCGATGCCGCTCCCCCTCGAGTATGTCCCTGTCAGGGTAAGGTACCGGCTGTAGCCAATGCCCGTCGTGTAACTTTGGTTGCTGTTTCGCATGCCTGTCTGCTCGGTCAACCCCGTTCGTCCGGCCGACGCCCCCGCGGTCCAGACGAACTGTCCCCAGCGGTGCCGGATGTTGCCCGAATAGTTGTAGAACGAACTCATATAAGTGATTAGGAAGGTCTGCACATTCTGCGCGTAGCTGAAAGATCCGTTCATCACCCAGTTGTTGATGCGGCGCGTGTAATTCGCCGTGGTGGAGAAACCCAGGGTGTTCTGGCTGCTACCATCCAACGTATTGTCAATCACGGTCCCCGCGGCGTTGAAGTTCCCGCCCAGCAAGCCCGTGGTATAGATCAGGCCTCCACTATAGCTATTCGACCCGAAGCTTGTGCCCAGGAACGTTTGCTGCCGGCGCTCGACCTCAGCTTGGGACTGCAGACCCTTGGCGATGGCGTAACTGACTGTCCCAGTCACATCCATCCCGTGGGAACTTTCGTTAATATTCTGGGCAGGAACGATTCCTCCTGCCGCCACGATTTGCTCGAACAGCTGGCCGCTTAAACTGTCGGAGTAATTGGCACCCACCCCGAAATGCAGCTTGCTGGTGGGCTGAATCCCAGCGTTGGCGGTAACCAGATCCACGCTGCCCTTGATGCTCGTGCCCGCAACGTCAGTGTCAAACGCGGAGTGGGTGAAACCGGCGGAGAAGCCGCCGCGCATGGGAAGCGCGTGGCTGGCGTTGAAGCCATAGCCGCTGTTGCTGGAATTCAAGGTCTCCGGTTGCTCTTCTGTCCCGAGCAGTTGCGGAACCTGCGAGTGGGAGCCACCCCGATCATAGAAAGCGCCCAAGCCGAAGCCATGGTACAGATACCCTGAATGCAGGGTCACCGAGTCAAAAGTGGAGTTCCCCTGCTGGTCTGTCCCGAAGATCGAATACTGGCTGCTGCCTCTCTGGAAGCCGACTGACAAGCTGGGCTCGTCTGGAAGATTTTCAGACCAGTTGATTCCGAACGTATCGCTATTCCCGTGAGTGGTGTAGTTGGAGATGCCGGGGACACCAAAGCTCCCCTCGCTGTTGTACGACTTGGCATAGCTTACCGAGCCGGGAAAATGGCTGCCGCTGAATATCGACGCCGAAGCGCTCACCCCGCTGGAATCGAACACCGACTGATAGTTGGAATTGGCCCGCGACTGGCCGTAATAAGGAGATACGCTAAACGACAGGAAATTCGGATCGTAGTAGGAACCGGAGAGAGTGCCGGTCCCGGATCCGGAAAAACCGTGACTGGAGCCGAACGCATTCGCGTATTCGGCTGAGTAACCGAATCCCAGCGTGCCGTTGAGATTCATGCTCAGGTTGTCGCCAATCTCCATCTGACCTGCCGCCGGCAGCGCCAGGAGCAGAATTCCGGCCAGCGCACAACCCGCCCATTGAAGACGAACATCCACGTTAGTGACCTTTCCAATTTCTACAACGTTTCAATCTTCGCGTTCTGTCGCAATCTCTTATCCAGGGCGGCGCGCAACTGGTTGGTCTTTTTGTCTTTCAGTTCCTTCCTGATCTGATCTCTTGCCTGCTCAAACTTCAAAGCTCCGGCTAGACTGTGCTTGTTTAAGCGGATGATGGTGTAAGCCTGGTCGAGCTGAATGAGCCCAGTGATCTGACCCTCTTTCAGCGCCAGCAGCGCTTGGACTACCTGGGGTGCCAGTTCACTCCGCGGCACCGCGCGGTGGTTTCCCATCATGACGCGGTAGTCGTCGTCGGAGATCTTTTCGGCCAGCAACCCGAATCCTTCGGGATCCTTGGTGCCCTGCGCCTGCTTCAGGGCATCGTCGGCACGCTTGCGCATTTCTTTCAGTTGATCGGCCGTCGGTTTCTGCGGCGGCGGAAGTATGGAGATCGTCTGGATTGCAAACGTCTCGGGATACTGGTAGCGCCTAATATTCTTCTGGTAGTATGCCCTCGCTTCGAGCAGGGAGACCTGCGACTTGTTTTCCACCTCGGACTTCAACAGCTCTTCAATCAGCAGCGAGCGCCGGATCTTCTCGCGCAGCAACTGCTTTGATCCTCGAAATTCCTCTATCAGAAGCTGCTGGTATTCCTCCGGACTGGAAAAATGCTGGCGGAAATCGGCTTCCGCTCTCTGCAGCTTCTCCGGCGGGACCGTCAGCTTTCGGCGCTGTGCATCCTGGTAGACCAACTCCTCAAAAATGATCATCTGCATCGCGCCCTGGCGAATCTGTGGTTCCATTTCCTGGGGCACGCTGCCGTTGTGCTGCCGGGCGTACGGGAAGATAGTGTATTCCTCGCGTAGCAGGTCGCGATCAGTGAGCGTTACGCCATTTACCCGGGCCACGGGCTTGTTGGTCGGTTGAGCAAAGGAGCTTTCGTGCGGCTTAAGACCCGGAGCGGCAGCGTGCGAGGCGACCTGGGCAGAGCCCGTCGCACCCATCATCATCGCCACTAGGAGTAGTGCCGGAATGCAGATCTTGCGGTTCATATCCCCCCCACGAGGAAAAGATGGGGAGAGATTGCTCTCTCCCCGTTGCCAAGCTAGAAGATAGTTCCAGCGGTGCCGTTGTTCATCTCGTTAGCTTCTCCACCATGGCACTGGCGGCAGAACTGCGCCGTCTGGTTGGATCCGGCCGTCGTGCTGGCTGGATTGTAGGGAGCGCGGATGAAGAACATGGTCTGGTAGAATCCGCTGGCCAAACCTGACTTCGTGCCGTTGGTCACTTTCACCACGTTCATCAGGTGCTGGTTGTGGCAACTGGTGCACGTCACAACCGCGGTGTTGTTGTAGGCGCTGAGGCTGACGAAGAACCCGTAGTTCGTCACGAACCTGGACGAATTCGGTCCGTTCATCGCAATGGTTCCGTTGGTCTCGGTGCAGTCCCAGTTCCATTGGCCGCCGCAAGAAACGGTGGCGTTGAGCCCCACGGGGTGATCGTTCAGGTAGTTGCCCGCACTCGTCCCGTCGTTGCCCAGCAGCGTCGGGATCTTGTTGTAGGTCCCGTAGGAAGCAGGCAGGGTCTCAAAGACCTGGTTCTTCATCATGGCGCCTTGCGCCCAGTTGCCGTCATGGCAGCTCAGGCAGGTGATCAGGCCACTCACGTCCGGCGTTCCGACGTTCATGCTCGCGGGCAGGACTTCGGTGTAGCCAGTGCTGCCGTTGGTACTGCCGGTTGTGATGGTCTTGCCGTACAGACTGCCAACGTCTTGGCCCCACAAAGCCACGTCGCCGGTGGTCGCGTCGGCGGTCTTGGCGCCGCCGTTGCCCAACGCGCCACTGTGTGGTGCGTGGCACGCCGCGCAACCGCGTCCGTAGTTGAGGTGGGCGCCGAGGACGTCAGTCGCCGGAGCGGCACCGATTTGAGCCATGGCCAAACCGGCCACGCCCAGCACTACTAGTAGTACTAAGAACGTCTTCTTCATAAACTCATCCTCCAATTGGATTGCCTCTCTAGAAAGACTTGGGAAAAAAGTATTATTTGGAGACGGTTTCCACCGGAAACTGTATCGACGCGCGTTTTTCGAAAATCTCCAGTTCATAACTTTGGACTCCATCTCCACATGTGCTTATGCATGTGGCCAGCCGACACCTACCCAGACCTGTTCAATTCACATCACTTAGTCAACTCATTGAGCCAAAAGAAGTTGAGGAATCCTGCAACGCTGCCGCGAAATTCAGCAGACCCGGAAATGGGCCTTCTCCCACACTGGGAGTGGTGAAAAAACCCTAGTGCGGCCTTTGTTCAAGTCCCGAATTGTGATTGGAATCACAAACTTGCCGCACGGAATGTGCAGCATGGAGCCACCCGCCTACGCTCAACTTCCCTGAGTTACTTACCCGCAGGAGGCTGTGGTTTTGCTGAGTCGGCGGGAGACTTCGGCGCCGGCGTCTCAGACGGCGTCTGTGGGGTTTCGGCGGGCGTTGCTGGCGGCGCCGTCTGGGAGGCTTGCTTCCTGGCTTCGGCCTTACTCTTTCGTTCGTCTTCCTGCCGCTTCTTCTCAACGGCGGCCTCGTCATCGGTGACATAGCGGAACATCTGCATCCGTCCGGGATATTGCTCGGTGGTAAATACGCGGTTCTGCTTGTCGATGGCAACACCCACGATGGCTTCGAACTGGCCCGGATAGTGCCCGTGGCCACCCAGGTAGGTCAGCAACTGCCCTTCTCGATTGAATACCTGGAGCGTGTCGTTCATGGTGTCAACCACCCAGATGTGGCCGTCGCCATCAATGGCGATGCCCTTAGGACGCGCGAAGCAGCCCGGGCCATCGCAGTGCCGGCCGAATTCGCTGATGAATTTGCCTTCCGCATCAAAAATTTCCACGCGGTTATTCATCGTGTCGGTTACGTACACGTTTCCGTCTTTGTCCAAAGCGACGCCCTGCGGCCCGCCAAAGTCTCCCGGCGTAGTCAGCCAGTGATTTTTGCCGCCGGTCCCGATCCGGCGCAGTTCCTTCAAGGAGTCGGCATCAAAGATAATGACCTGGTCCTGCTGCGTATCGACGACATACAGCAGGCGGTTCTCGGTATCGAGGGCGAGGCCGACTGGATCGACCAGTTTCTCGCTGATCTGCCCCTCGACTTCATGCTTCGTGTTGAAAATCAGTACCCGGTGCATCTTTCCGTCGGAGACGAACAAACGATCGTCATCGTCGATGGCCAGCCCGTTGATCCAGCCGAAATGGGCTTCGGAACCGTTGCGGATCAGTTGCACATCGCGAGTCTCAGTATTGAAGATGAAAATGGCGCCGACTTTCTGGTCGGCAACGTACACTAATCCTTTGGAGTCGATGGCAATGCCGTAGGGGCCGAGTAGCTGGAAGGGGAAAGTCTTGAGGTTCATCTTCTCATCGTTGGTTTTCGCTCCGGCCAGCCGGTCCATCCAGGTCGCTTTTTTCTTGGTGGTGTCAGGGGTGTAGTCGATCTTCATGCCGGCGTAGTAGTTCAGATACTTTATGCGCGCGATGGAAGGCGGGCTGGGCCACACCAGCTTCGAGATGTCGAATTGAGGCTTTTGCTCGGTCTTTTGCTGCTGCGCGTCGGCGTCGGTCTTCTTCTTTTTCTTGTCGGCAAATGCTGAATTGGGCGAGGCCAACCCTAGGACGACAACGATCACGAGGGCACTGATCGCGTTGGCATTGCGAATTCGCATTCGGGTTAGCGTCTGCATCTTAGCCTCCTACCTACTTCTCTTCACTGGTTCCGCAGTCTTCATTTCGAACCTGTTCTTGTGACACGTATCGCAGAATGCCATGTTGTTGGCCTGGTCCTTCACCAAAAGTCCCGCCTGGGCCGAGGAGTGAGGCTGATGGCACGTTAGGCAATTCAGCGGAGTCTTGACCTTGGTCGGATCGGCTGGGTCCATAAGGTCCTGTACTGGGTGCCCCGCGACCGGATGTCCGAGCCCATACCGCAGCGGCAGGATCGCCACCCTGTTCTTCTGGTAGTAGTCCTCCGGCAGCTTCACTGTTCCATTGAAGATGGTCAGCACATGTTCCGCTTCGATTTTCTTCGGCTGCGAGTCAGCCCCGTGGCACTCCAGGCAAAGTCCATCCACGTTCTTGGCGCGCAGCAGGTGATCGTTCTCGCCGCCGTGAGGTTCGTGGCAGATGGCGCATCCCTGTTTGAACGCGGGTTGGTGCAGAACGTGCTTCTTCGCTTGCTCGGCCTGGTCGGTGTGGCAACCCAGGCAAATGTCGACCGCATTGGTCTTAGGCAGTCCCGGCTGCCGGCTGGCGTGCGGATTGTGGCAATCGGTGCAATCGCCCGCTGCTCCGGGATGCGGCACTTTGGCCTTTTCAATTTTTTCCGCCTGCTCGCTGTGGCAGGTCACGCACAATGATTTCGCGTCGGCTTGGGTCAGCACCACCTTGCCGTCCTTAGCCGGCGCATGGCACAGGTCGCAGGATTTGTCCGCGAAGGGCGGATGCAGAAACTGCCGCATCAACTTTGGCCCGGCTGACTGATGCGGATCGTGGCAGCTGGTGCAGTCCGCGGTGCCGAACGGCTGATCGCGATGCGCCTTCTGCAGGCTCGCGTCCTTGGCGTCATGGCAGTCCAGACACAACGCCGGAGCGCCCTTGGTCAGATGAAAATCGAACTCTGCCTTGCCCACTTCTCCAGTTTTGTGTGTGATGTGGCAGGTTTCGCATCCCATGTCGAGCGCGGCGTGGCGGCTGCCTTTTTCGGGAACGTTCAACCCTTTTGTGTGGCAATCGAGACAGAGATTCGGGCCCTTGTCCCCCGACTCCGCTTTTAGCAACTGGTTCTTGTTGTCGCTGGTGTGCGGATCGTGACACTTAATGCAGTCCCGCACCGCCGGAGGATGCACCGTCCCTTTGAGAGTGGCGGCGTCTTTATCCGCGTGGCAACTCAGGCAGAGTGCCTGGGGAGTCGAAGTAATCAGCTTGATGCGGGTCACATCTTTATTGACCCGAACTTCGTGACAAGTCAGGCAACCGGTCGCGATCGCCGAGTGGACCGCCTTGCCCTTGGTCTTATCTTCGTGGCACTCGAGACATTTCGCCGAATCTACATTCTTGTCGAGCGGGACGGGATGCTCTTTGGCCCATGTCGGTGTCACGCCGATCAGAACAAGAAACGCCAGCAACTGGAGGAGGCGGGGGAGGGCCTGACCGATGCTGATTTTTCGCCTCGCAACCAGACGACTTGGAGACTCTGGGACCATTGCCAACCATTGCATCTGCACGATCCTCGCCTTTGTGATTGTGGAATCACTGTCAGGCTTGCATGTGACTGTAAATTATTGCAACAACTAACCTTCCACCTTACACCCTGTATGGCCCCGAATCCATGCGAGACCCGCTTCGCGCTGCAACGAATGGGCCTTCTTCCTCACTCGCTCCGTGAAATCGCGCACGTCGGTTTATGCCACAGCAGGGAATCCGTTTCCCCTAGATTGCAAGCGCTTTGTGATTGAAATCACATGATGGGCAGAGTGGGGGAAATGGCCGTGAACCCTTGAAAAGATGAGTGTTATGGCTCATGCAATCGCATTCGAGAAAGAGCAGCCTCGGCCATAATCCATTGATCACAAATGACTTGGCACGAAATTCGAGGGTTGGCGCGGAACGTGCATCGCCAGCGGTGAGGAAGAGAACCGATATGCCGACCGCACTTCGCTTCGCGTGGCGCAACCTATGGCAGACGCTCAGTTCCATCAAGACCGGCGTCGTTCTGATTATTCTCGTGGTGATTTTTTCCGCGGCGGGCACGGTCATCCTGCAGCGCCCAATGACCGACTCAGACGATATGCAGCGCGCTTATTCGCCGGCCATGCTGCGCTTTCTCGACGCCACAGGCCTGACGGACGTCTTCCACACGCGCTGGTTTGTCGCTCTGTTGATTCTGGTCAGCTTCAGCATTATCGCAGCTTCGGTGCAGCGCTTCCCCAATGCCTGGAGATACTACGCGCGCCCTTACAAGAGTCCCGACGAAAGCTTCCGCAAAGCTCTCCCCACGCAGGCACAGATTCCGCTGGCCAGCAATGACGAGGAACAAGGCTTGAGCGCCGCGGAACGGGCCTTCCGGCACTTAGGCTTTAAAGCCGAACGGATCGTCCGCACCGACAGCTTCTCGTTATTCTCCGAGCGCAATCGTATTTCTGAGATGGGCGTGTACATCGTTCATGCCAGCCTGCTGCTGATTTTCCTGGGTTTCATCGTGGACTCACTCTACGGCTGGCGCGGATTCCTGACGCTGAGTCCGGGGACAGCCAGCAACCAGGTCGAAGTGAAGGACGGATCGATGCGCACCATTCCCTTCTCCATCCGCTGCGACGGGACAGGCGAAGACACTTACGCCGACGGTACTCCAAAGCGCTGGTGGTCGAAGCTCGCTGTAGTCGACGGCGGACGGGAAATCTCGCGCAAAGAAATCGTCGTCAATGATCCGCTGGTCTACGAAGGGCTGCGCTTCTACCAGGCGAGTTGGGGCCGCACCGGCAAACTTGATCGGCTGATCGTCAACGCGACTCCGGCAAGTGGCGTCACGCGCACTCCCCAGGAAATTTCGCTGGCGATGAACCAGACCGTCGCTCTCGATGCCGACACTAGCGTGCAGCTGGTGGACTTCATCCCCGACTTCGTGGTGCAAGACGGCCGGGTTTACGCCCGCAGCAAGGACGTGGTGAATCCCGCAGTCCACTTGATCGTGACCTCAAAGAAAGCCAACACCAACGTGAACGTATGGCTGCCGGAAATCCCTGGCGTCGACGAGAACGCCTCCTCTCCCTACATTTTCGATCCCAAAGATCTGAAGACCGGCACTTACACCGGCCTGCAGGTCTCGCACGAGCCCGGGCAGTTTGCGGTGTGGGCGGGAGTCGTGCTGATGGCCATCGGCCTGACGTTTGTTTTCTACGTGGTTCACATGCGGTTCTGGGTCGTTCCCGTCGTCGATGCCGGCGGCCGCTCTCTGCTGTGGGTTGGCGGCACCGCCAACCGCAATCGTGACGCCTTCGAACTTAAGTTCAAGAACGTCGTGGAACAGATTCAGAAGGAATTGAAATCGCAAGTTACGGCATCTGCCCATTCACAGGTCGCATCGATCTCGGGGTCAAAGATCTCAGGGTCAAAGATTTCCGGAACAACGATCGCCGGACGGTGAGCCCGGCAACGGAGGAAGTGTATGGCACCCGCAAAAGTTGAACAGCATCCCACGACCGGCAACACGCTGATCGTGATGGTGGGGCTGGGAATGGCGTTCCTGCTGTTCATGGCTTTCCTGAATGTGATCAAGAGTGGAAGCATTCTGAGTGAAGCCAACCTGCTCTATGCCGCGCTGATTTTTTACGCGGGTGCGGGAGCGTTATATCTCGGCTTCGGCGTCACCGGCACCGACTCTTACATCAAGTACGCCTCTCTCATGACATGGGCTGGACTCCTGGCCAACACCGGGGCCGTGGCCCATCGCTGGTACGAAGCCGGCCATCCTCCCTTCGCCAGCATTTATGAAATGCTGCTGAGCTTCGTGTGGACATTAGCCGCGCTCACCCTCATCGCAGAAAAACGCTACGGCGTGAAAGTGATCGGTACGGTGACTATGCCAGTCGCGATTGTCGGCGTGATCCTGATGCAACTTCTGCCCAGCGAAGTTCGCCCACTCGTTCCCGCACTGCAATCCACCTGGCTGCACGTCCACGTCACTCTCGCCATGCTGGCCTATGCCGCATGCGCCCTCAGTTTTGCGCTGGCCATGATGTTCCTGATCCAGGACAAGATGAAGACGGAAACCTTCCTGGCGGCGACCAGCATATTCACGGTAGGAATCTACGCCGCGGTCCTGATGCGTTTCGAAAAGTGGGGCGGCCTCAGCGTTGTCGCCTGGGATGCGCAGAACAAGGCAGAAGTATTTGTCTCGCGCGGCGTGCGCCTGTTCGTCACGATTCCCGATCTAGGTTGGCTGATGCTTCTGGTCTTCGCCGCCGTCGCAGCTCCTCTGGTGCTCTACATTGTGTCACGAGTAAAAAAGAATGAAGGCTTGCTGGCAATCGCCGATCGCGCCGTCTTCATCGGCATTCTCCTGCAATCGCTGGCGCTGGTATTTTTCCTGCTGCGTGTGCGCGACGGGCAGTATCCCTCTCTCGACGCTGAAGGACTCCACGCCACCAGCCTGGCGGCAAGCCCGTTTATTCTTTCGGCGCTGGTCGGCGGAATCTTCGCCAACCTGCTTTATCTGTTGTTGCTATGGCGGCGCGAAGATCTGGAACGGTTGCTGCCCGACGCCGACGCCCTTGACCGCATTACCTACAAAACGATTTGCATTGCCTTCCCCCTGCTCACCCTGATGATCGCCGCCGGCGCCTACTGGGCCAACCGGGCCTGGGGTTCCTACTGGAACTGGGACCCCAAGGAGACGTGGGCGGCGATTACTTGGCTTGTCTATGCCGGATATCTTCATATGCGAATCACCCGTGGCTGGCGCGGCCGGCGCGCAGCCTACTTCGCCATCCTGGGATTCGCCGTGGTGATGTTCACCTTCTTCGGCGTGACCTACTTATTGCCCGGACTACATGCTTATGCCTGAGACTATGACGCAACCAACGGGTCCGGATATTCCGGCAGATCAGGTCTCTGCACCTAGCTCTACGCGCTCGCGTGCAGGTTTCTACAGTACGGCCTATTCCGGCGCAGCCTTGCTGACGGATCCTATTTCGACGGGACCGGTCGCGGATGATTCCGCTCCGGCTGGAACCAAGTCCGAAGATCCCGAACTTCCCTGGCTTCGCATCAATTGGGAAATCAAAGCTCTAGTCCCCATCGCTTGCGTTCTGCTCGGCGGAATGTTGCTGTTCCTGCTGGCCACGCTCTCGTGGCGCGATCCTGAACGCCACATCGTGCTCCTGGTCGCGGGCGCGGGCGCCGTTGCGATCTGCGGCGCGCTCCTCGTCGTGCTCACCTACACTGTGCAGCGTCCCATGGTCGAACTGCAGCAGAAGATCGCGCAGCTCGGCAGCGGCGATCTCAGCGTGGCTGTAAGTTTTGCCCGCCGCAATGATGAGATAGGAGACCTCGGCCGAAACTTCAATCAGATGGTTCAGCAATTGCGCGAGAGCCGGATCGAGATCGAACGCCTGCACCGCACCCAGATGTCGCGCGCCGAACACCTAGCCACTCTCGGAGAGATGGCCACCGGCCTCGCCCATGAAATCCGCAATCCTCTGGCAGGGATCGCCGGCGTCATCGAAATCATTGGCCGCGATCTGCCGGCGACCAGCCCGGCGCGCTCCGTGGTCAAAGATGTTCGTCAGGAAATCGCCCGCATCAATCACATCGTCACAGACTTGCTGCAGACAGCGCGACCGCATCCGCCCACGGTTCGCAAGAGCGACCTCAACACGACGGTCGAGCACGCGGTGATGCTTGGCCGCCAGCAAGCGCTGGCGAAGTCCATCGAAATCGCGCTACATAAAGATTCTTCCCTGCCGGAAGTCGAGCACGACAGCGATCAGATCCACCAGGTGCTGCTGAACCTGCTGCTGAATGCGCTGCAGGCAATCGACGCGAACGGTAAAATCAGCGTGACCGTAAAGCCGCTTGGAACAAGTGCTGTGGTCGAAGTCGCCGACAACGGTCGCGGCATCCCGCCCAATCACCTGCCCAACATCTTCCGCCCTTTCTACACGACCAAAGGAGACGGCACCGGCCTCGGATTATCGTTAGCCCGCCGCATCGTAGAAGACCACCAGGGCCGCATCGACGTCACCAGCGCGGTCGGCAAGGGCACAACGTTTGCCGTGATCCTTCCCCTACGCCGCGCAGGGACACAACCCCCGGCGTCGTAGTTCGCCCAGAACTACCACGCCCCCTCGTTTTGTCATCCTGAGCGAAGCGAAGAACCTATGCAGTTGCTCGAGCAGTCATTTTCGTATATCTTTTGTATCTACTCTCGTGTATTCTATGTATATCCATGAGAGGGAACCCATGCCAGTCTCGCAGATCGTAAAGTGGGGCAACAGTCTCGCCGTCCGCATCCCCAAGCCCTTGGCAGAAGAAGCCGGCGTGCGCGAAGGCGATTCCATCGTGATGGAGGCAACCGAAGGGCTTATCAACCTCCGGCCCAAGCAGCGCGTCCCGACCTTGCGTGAACTCGTGGCGCAGATCACTTCAGAGAACCGCTATGACGAGATCCAAACCGGCCCGGAGCGAGGCAAGGAAAATGTTGAATGGTAAAACCATACATTCCACGCGCCGGCGACATCATTTGGCTCGACTTCGATCTACAGGTTGGAGGCGAACAAGCGAAGCGCCGCCCAGCTCTTGTGATTACCGAGCAAAGCTATAACCGAGCCAGCGGGCTTGTCATCGCCTGTCCTCTAACCAGCCGGCGAAAACCGTATCCTTTCGCGCTCGCGACAACCGTCGGAGAGGTCGAAGGCGCAGTCCTTGTGGACCATCTCAAGAGCATGGACTGGGCCGCGCGCAAAGCTGCCTTTCACTCCAAGGCCGATTCCGCGCTCCTGGCCAAGGTGCGTGCCTACCTTGGCGTTCTGTTGGGGATTCGTTAGAAGGCGCCTTTCCCATCGCAGAAGCGGCTGCCCTTAGTCCATTTCCCCCCTTCCGTAGTAAGCTAAAACCAGCATGCCTGCTGAGAAGATTCTGATCATCGACGACGAGCGCCTGGTGCGCTGGTCGCTGCGTCAGAAGTGTGAGGAGTGGGGATACCAGGTCGTCGAGGCCGCGGCTGGCGATCCCGGACTGCGCCTGGCGCAACATGAATCTCCCGACCTGGTTCTGCTCGATGTACGCATGCCCGACCTGAACGGCATTCAAGTTCTCGAACAGCTCAAGAAAAGCCCCGATGCTCCCGCCGTCATCATGATTACCGCCGATCCTCAACTAGATGACGTAAAGAGCGCGCTCAAGCTGGGCGCTTATGACTTCATCGGCAAGCCGCTGGACTTCGAAGAATTACACGTCACTATTCAGAATGCGTTGGAGGCTTCGCGGCTGCGAACCGAAGTCCAGTCGCTGCGCGGCGAGGTGCGCCGTAACACCGGCTATCATGAAGTAGTCGGCGTCTCGCCGAAGTCGATGGAACTGATGAGCTTCGTCCAAAAAGTTGCTGCCAGCGAGGCCACCACGATTCTGATCCAAGGCGAAAGCGGCACTGGCAAGGACCTGATCGCCAAAACGATCCACTACGAGAGCACTCGCCAGAACGGTCCCTTCGTCGCCATCAACTGTTCCGCCATTCCCGAAACTTTGATGGAAGCCGAACTCTTCGGCCACGAACGCGGCGCCTTCACCGATGCCAAGCAGATGAAGAAGGGCCTGTTCGAAACCGCCAACGGCGGAACTTTGTTCCTCGATGAAATCGGCGAACTCTCGCCTCTGCTTCAAGCCAAACTTCTGCGCGTGCTGGAAGATCAGGTGATTCGCCGCGTGGGTGGTGTGCGCGATATGCAGGTAGACGTGCGCGTCATCGCCGCCTCCAACCGCGACCTGGAAAAAGCCGTCCGCGAAGGCCATTTCCGCCAGGATCTTTACTACCGGCTGGCAATTATCGCCATCTTCATTCCGCCGCTGCGCGAGCGCACCGAAGACATCCTGCCGCTGGTCGACTTCTTCATCGACTGGTACAACCGCAAGTTCAAGAAATCCGTCCGGGGGATTAACGCCGAGACGCGGCGGTTGCTGCTGGCCCACACCTGGCCGGGCAACGTGCGCGAGCTCAAGAATTCCATCGAGCGCGCCATGATCCTCGAAGACGACACTATCCTGCGGCCGGTCTACATGCCCTTCGCAGTAGGCGAGGCGGCGCGCAGTGGCTTGACCGCATTCGAAGCCAGCAGCACGTCTGCGGACGGGGCCGGCAAGCAACTGCCGAATGGCCGTGTGGTGCCGCGGCTTTACATCCCAGAGGAAGGCACTTCT
>CAZGSU010000149.1:0-8808 GCA_964528615.1 uncultured Acidobacteriaceae bacterium
GGGCACATCACGTTCGATAACATGGTGGCGGGCTACACCGAACAGGCCCTCGCGCTGATCGAGGGTGGCGTCGACGTGCTGCTGGCCGAGACCTGTCAGGATCTTCTTCAGGCAAAAGCCGTGCTGGTAGGAATCTTCGACGCCATGCAGAAAGCCGGGCAGCGGTTGCCGGTAACGGTTCAGGTCACCCTTGAAGCCACCGGAACCATGTTGCTGGGCACCGAGATCGGCGCAGCGCTTACCGCGCTTGAACCTTTCGACGTCGACGTCATCGGTCTTAACTGCGCCACCGGGCCGCAGGAGATGAACGATGCGGTGCGCTTTCTCGGCATCAATTCGACCAAGGTAATTTCTATCCTCCCGAATGCCGGCCTGCCGCAGAACGAGGGCGGACGCGCGGTCTACAGGCTCAGCCCTGCGGAGCTGGCCCAGTATCACAAGCGTTTCGTCGCCGAGTATGGCGTGCGCATCGTCGGCGGATGCTGCGGCACCACGCCGGAACACCTGAAAGCCGTGGTGGACGCGGTTTCCGGCGTAGAGCCGGCGGCGCGAGACGTCAAGCCTATGGCGGCAGCGTCCAGCGCCTACACTTCGGTTCCGCTGGATCTTGATCCCAAGCCGCTGGTCGTTGCCGAAGAGATGAACACCACTACCCGGGTGGAACACTTCCGCAACCTGGTGCGCAACAAGAAGTATGACGACATTCTCGCCCTGGCCAAGAAGCTTGTGGCCGAAGGCTCGCACATGCTCGACCTGTGCTGCGCCATCGTGGGCGAAGATGAAAAAGGATACATCACCTCGATATTGGAAAAAGTCGCTACCCGCGTGCCCGCACCGATTCTGGTGGATTCCACCGAAGCCGACGTGGTGGAAGAAGCACTGAAGCGGATTCCGGGCAAGGCCATCATCAATTCCATCAATCTGGAAGATGGCGAGAAACGGACTTCAAAAGTTCTGCCCATGGCCCGACGCTACGGCGCCGCCGTGATCGCCTTGACCATCGATGAAGACGGCATGGCCCTGACCGCCGACAAGAAAGTCGCCATCGCCAAGCGCATCCACAAACTGGCCACGGAAAAGTACGGGCTCCGCGGCATTGACCTGATCTTCGATGCGCTGACCCTGCCCATTACTACCGGGCAGGAAGATTACCGCTCCGCTGGAATCGAAACTCTGGAGGCGGTGAAACGCATCAAGCACGAATTGCCCGAAGTAAAGACGATCCTCGGCGTCAGCAACATTTCTTTTGGCCTCGATGCCTATCCCCGGCGGGTGCTGAATTCCGTCTTCCTGCACGAGGCGGTCAACAATGGCCTGGATATGGCCATTATCAACTACTCCAAAATCTATCCGTTGTACAAGATTCCTCAAGAGGAGGTTGATCTTGCGCTCAAGCTGATCTACCGCGACGCCGCGTCCGACGGCGACCCGCTGCAGAAATACATGAACCACTTTGCCGGCAAAAAGGGCAAAGGCGAAACCGAGACCACGGCGCATGTGGAGACTCTCTCGGTCGAGGACAAGCTCAAGTTCGCCATCATCAATGGCGAGAAGGCAGTGGGCGAGGGCGCGCATAAGAAGACTCTGGAAGAAATTCTGGACGAGGCTTTAAGTCAATATTCCCCGCTCGACTTGATCAACAATGTCTTGCTCGATGGCATGCGCACGGTAGGCGACCTCTTTGGTGCGCGCAAGATGCAGTTGCCGTCGGTGCTCGACTCTGCCGGGGTCATGAAGCAGGCGGTGGCCTATCTCGAACCCAAGATGGAGAAGAAGGCCGGCTCGCAGAAAGCCACCATCGTGCTGGCCACGGTAAAAGGCGACGTTCACGACATTGGCAAGAATCTGGTCGACATTATTCTGTCGAACAACGGATACAAGGTCGTCAACCTGGGCATCAAGCAACCGGGCGACAGCATTATAAAATCCGCGCTGGAGCACAAGGCCGACGCTATCGGACTGAGTGGCCTGCTGGTGAAGTCTACGCTGGAGATGAAGTACGTGATCCAGGACCTGGAGCGCCAGAAGCTGCAGTTCCCAGTGATCTGCGGCGGCGCCGCCCTGACTCGCAAATACGTCGAAGACGATCTCCGCCGCGAATACTCGAACGCGGTGTTCTATGCCGACGACGCCTTCGCCGGCCTGCACATCATGGAAGACCTGGCTACGGCGAACGGTAAGAAGCAGGCGCGGCTCAAAGAGGGCCGCACCGTCAAGGAGTACGCGAAAGCGGCAGCGGTGGATGAAGAAACCGGGCCAGTGTTTGCGGAACGAAGCCCGGTGGTCAGCGACGCTCCGAACATTCCCACGCCTCCATTTTGGGGCTTGAAGGTCCGCAAAGATTTCGATCTCCGCGAGCTGTTCCCTTACATCAACGAGACCGCCCTGTTCAAGAACCAGTGGCAGCTAAAGACCGCCTCACAGGAAGACTATTTGCGGCTGGTCGAGCAAAAGTTCCGCCCCATCAAAAAGCAGCTGGAAGAAGAAATCATAGCGACCGGAGTTTTCGACCCGAAAGTCGTTTACGGATATTTCCCCGCCCAGAGCGAAGGCAACGACGTAATCGTGTACGACCCGGAGACCACACAGTCCAGGGAGCTTCTCCGCTTTACCTTCCCGCGACAGCGTGAAGGCCGCAAGCTCTCCATCTCCGACTTTTTCGCACCAAAATCCTCAGGGAAAATGGATGTGATCGGGCTATCGCTGGTCACAATGGGGGCTAGGGCTTCGGTAGAAACGCAGAAGTTGTTCGAGGGTGGAGAGTACACGAAATATCTCTACCTGCATGGCCTCAGCGTGGAGACAGCCGAAGCCCTGGCCGAGTATCTGCACAAGAAGATGCGCGAAGAACTGGGCATCGCCGGCGAAGACTCGCCGCACATCCGCGATCTTTTCCACCAGAAATATCGCGGCTCACGATATTCCTTCGGCTACCCGGCGTGCCCGAATCTGGAGGATCAGACCAAGCTCTTCGCCCTGCTCCATCCCGAGGAAAATATCGGCGTGCGGCTGACCACCGGGTTCCTATTGGAACCGGAGCAGTCGACCTCCGCGATTGTCGTACACCATCCCGGCGCAAAATATTTTGTCGTGTAAGGGCGCAGGCCGCAAAGTCGCGGAAGCAACCCGATTCCTCTGTCAGTTAGCCCACGGATCAAACAATGCCGCGCGCGGCTTCGAGAAGTTTGGTACCGCGTGTAACCAGGGTGAGGTCGTAATGGAGGGCGGTGGCCGCGAGTAGGCCGTCAATCACCGGGATTGGAGATCTACGGGCAGACGCACTCTCGGCAAGCCGTCCCCAGCGGTCAGCCACCGCGCGATCGATGGGGAGAATGCGACCCGAAAAGCGGAGCACGAGATCGCGGTCAAGCCAGGCTTCGAGTCGAATGCGCCGTTTGGCATCGGTGAGGGAAGTGATGCCCTTGCGAATCTCCCCCAGGGTAAGAACGCTCAGATACAGCAGGGTCTCGTCCGTGGGCTCGATCCATTGCACGACCCCGGGGTTCGGTTTGGTTTTGATCAGCTCTGAAATGACATTGGTATCGAGCAGGAATCCGCTCACAGATTGACCTTGCGGCCGTAGTCCGCCTTGCGGTCCAGATTCAAATCCGAGCCGGCCAGGGGCGACTCTGCGAAAAATGCCACCAGGCTTTTGGGCTTCCGGGTACGGCCTGCGAGCTGCTCGAAATCCTCGGCTGGCAGGATCACCACCGCGTCCTTGCCCTGACGGGTGACGTACTGCGGCCCTTCCGAACGAGCGCGACGGAAGACTTCGCTGAATCGCGCCTTCGCTGTCTGAAGCTGCCAGCTAGTAGTAAGAACATCCCGCTCTCGGGAGCCTGAACTGTTTGCAGATGTTGCCTTGATTTTCTTCATAACTAGTCTGACTAGTCATATTCTAAAAACAAGAGTCCAACGCAAGTGGGTTCGAGGTTAGCTGGTGAGTGAGTCTCAATTTTCGCAGCTGTCATCCTGAGGAAGCGGAGTCCTTCGCAAGCGAAGGGCTCCCGACGAAGGACGTATTGCGGGACGAGAGCAGCGCCGAAGCCCTGCCAGAGTAATGCGCTTTCGCGCGGACTTGTGCCGACACTGCATGTGAGTGCGGCGCGGAATGCACAGGTCCTTCCTTGCTTTCATCCGCTTCGCGGGACGAAAGACTGCATTCAGGATGGCAGCCTTGCGGTGCCGTGGATAATGGTAAACGCGAATCGAACTGACCCACTGCACGAGGTTACCGTCCGAAATACAACACCATCAATTCCTCATCCACGTACTCATCGCCAATCTTCAGCGCCCGGTTCTCACGGCCATAAATCTCAAAGCCCAACGACTCGTATAGCCGTTTCGCGGCGACGTTTGTGGTACTCACTCCGAGAGCTACCTGCTCTAACCCTGGCCGGGATCGCAACAGTCGTATCATCTCTTGCATCAAGGCTCGGCCCACACCCTTGCCACGTCCCTCGCTTGCGACGTATACGCCCCAGATCAGGCCGCGGTGGCTGGTTTTGGCCTCGGTTCGCCGCGCGAATCCAACTGTGCCGATCAGTCGTCCAGCCTCAAACGCTCCCAAAACAAAGTTGTCATCGGAAGGAGTCAGCCGCTTCCTGATCGTCTCTACCGACATTGCCTTGTGCTCGGCGGGAGACTCGGTGAAGGCCTGCGGTTCGCGTTCCAGCGCTTCGAGGCGAGTCTGCCAGTATGACTCGGCGTCCAGTTCGGTAAGGCGGCGAATGTCCATAAGTTTCCAGCGACGAAAACCAGTTCGTCCCAACTTGCATCTGAGATGACCATGATCCGCAAACTAAAATCCGGGCAATATCGACTCTATTCGAGAAAGAAGAATCCCAAGACCGGCCGCAGGAGAAATTTGGGCACGTTTTCCACCCGGGCCGCGGCGGCGAAACATGAGCGCGACGTGCAGTATTTCAAGAAAGCCTGACAAGTCGATAGGGTCACTTCATTTATGCCGCTGTGGCTCGGGAGTTCCGTGAGAAAAGCAGGTCCCCATTCGACTCGCTTCGCTCGCTCAGGGCAGGGTCTCCACTGCACTCGCTGCGCTGCGTTCCGGTCGGGATGAAAGGCCCCGGACGCCGGGCTACTTCAGCTGCTCTTTCATCCACTGCAGAACCGTCGGCACCAGGGGGTCATAAAATTTTCCGCCCACTGTAAGCCCGTGCTCCATGCCTTCGATTTCCATATAGCGCGCCTGTCGGGGTTGCACCTGGTTCACTATGTTGCCGATGGCCTCACTATCTGCGCGGCTCATGATGTCGTCCGCGGCGCCGCGAATTACCAGCACCGGCGCCTTGACCTTCTGCCAGGTTTCTCCCAGATTTAACGCTTGCAATTGCTGATAGAAGGCCGCGGGACGACCATACTGCCCGTCGGGCGTATCGTACCAAAGCGCCTTCCACTCCGGGTGCTGGGTCAAAACCTGGCCCGGTGTCATATTCTTCATCAGATACAGGTTATAAAAATCGGCGAAGACTTTGACCGAGGAATTTACCTCGGCCGGCGGCTTACCTTCGGCCGTTAGCCGCCGCCTTTCGAGCTCGAGCATGTGCTCGTACCAGGTGCGCCCCCAGGATCCGACGGACACGAAGCCGCGCACCGGATGATCGCCGACGGCCAGCGGCGAAAAGCCGCCACCATTGCTGAGTCCCACGACAAAAATCCGATCCTGATCGATGAAGTCATACTTGTCCAGCGAAGCAAATGCTGCCTGCCAGCCTTCCATCTCGCTCTGAAAGTCCGTTTTTGCGCAGTCACCCTGGCTCTCACCCACCCCCCGCTTATCCATGCGCACGGTGGCGTAGCCAGATTCGTCGATCAGGCGCCGCATGAATAATCCAAAACCGTCACGAGTGCTGGCGTCAGGATATTCCATGCTGTCACAACTCAACCAGCCCACAAAGAAAATGACCGGAACCTTGCTGGAAGAGGTTTTCGGGCGGGTGACGAAGGTGCGAAGCTTTTCTCCGCGATGATTTGTGACCCAGTCATAGAGCACGTCAGCATTCTGGAAATGTTCGTGCTTGACCATCTGCCCCAGAGCCGGGAAGGCAACAAGACTAAGTCCAAGGAAAAAGGCACACTTCACCGGTCCGGCGAGATGCATCGCGGCTTGCTCCTCGGGACATTTAGACGGGAAAACGAGACCGGAGTTAGTGCCTGTCAGGCAGCGGGAGGCTGGTCGAGATGCGCTGCCTCATCGAGCAGAAGACGTCGCAACCGGCGCAAATCGTTCAGCATGCGTCCGCTGATTCGCAGATGATGCTCGAGCCGGTGCAGCTTGTACTCCACCAGCCGAAGCGCTTCCAGGCGACGTTCTGAGCGAGTAGCGGCTGCGGCCGCGTCGTCCGCCACTTCTTTCTTGGCTTCGACCAGGGTCTCAATCAAAAGCTGGATGTAAGCCTGGGCATTCTCCACACTATCGAAGGGAGTCTGCACCGCGGGCTTGAGGGGAGTCTTCATCGATATTAAATCTGGCGGAGAGGGAGGGATTCGAACCCCCGATACCCGTCAAGGTATGTCCGCTTTCGAGGCGGATCGTTTCAACCGCTCACGCACCTCTCCGGAAAGCAGTCGTTGGTCGTCGGTCCTTGGTCTTTGGTCCCGGTTCAGACCTCCGCACCGTGAATCTAACGAGACTCGGGTTTGGCCAACGACGAACGGCCAAGGACCAACCCTACCGCCGACTTCGGAAAAAACTCTGAACTATCTCCGCGCAACGGCCTGCCAGGACGCCTTTGCGGATTTCCATGCGGTGGTTCAGGCTGGCGTGGTTCAGGACCTGCATCACCGAATGGACGGCGCCCGCTTTGGGGTCATCCGCACCGTAGACCAGACGTTTCAGCCGGGCGTGAACCAGAGCGCCGGCACACATTGCACACGGCTCAATTGTAACAAAGAGTTCGCAGTCTTCCAGGCGGTGGTTGCCAAGCGTGGCACCGGCCCGGCGCAGAGCGAGGATCTCGGCGTGAGCCGTGGGGTCGCAATCGGTGAGGTTCCGGTTGCCGGCGCTGCTGATGATCTTTCCGCCGCAGACCACGATGGCGCCTACCGGGACTTCTCCTGCCTCGAGCGCACGCTGTGCGGAGCGTAGCGCCTCTTCCATAAACAACTCGTCGGTTTTTGCTTCGGTATTGGGAAGCGCATCCACTCGCGAACCTACTCCTCCGGGCGCTGTGCCAGCATGGACGCCAGAAGTTGCAGGTCCGGGCGGACTGGCTGGTTCACGAAAATGTATTTTCCCGCGCTCTCCGCCAGCAGGTATGTGGAACCGGGGGGCAGGCGCGAAAGCGCGTCTTTGCGGAATTCTTCCGGAACGAAAATGAACACGCGCTCGGGGCCGCTCCAGAAAGCAGGGAACTGCTTGTCATCCAAAAATGTCGGCGGCGCGTCGGGGTAGTTGGATCCAATTTCCAGATTGGTGCCGAAGCGTCCGTTATAGATCCACACATGGCGGTGGGTGTAGAAGGGAATGCTCGAACCGGAATTGAAATCGCCGTACTGCACGATCTGGTCCTGGGGACGCAGATAAGGAAGGATGGCGTCGGCCAGCGCCCGCGAGGACATCCGGGGCTCGAACCGCTTGAAGGCCCAGTTCGCGGCAAAGAAAAATAACCCCATGCCCAGGGCGAGAGTGAGAGTGGCGGCCGAGTTCTTCCAGCGACGGCGCAACAGCCAGGATCGTCCGAAACCGACGATAAACAGCAGCATGGCAAAAATCGCGGGACCACGCAGCGCGGCGAAAGTCTGCGGCGTCAGATCGAAAATGTGCGCCATCGATAGGCGATACGTATCAAGGTCGTGATACTGAAGCAAATGCGAGATGCCGCCCTTCGAAGAAACATCCAGCGAGTCGATCACCAGATAGCCGAGCGCCAGTGTGGCCAGCAGGCCGACCACGGCCAGCCCGGCTTGTAGGCGCGGCAACCAGCGGTCGCGGCTCTCTTCGGCATCAGCCAAACCCACAGCCAGAAGGATTGCAATCGCAGGCCAGGCGCCGAAACTGTAGTACTCCATGCGCGAGCCGCTGGTGAGCGAAAAGAAGAAGAGAATCAGCCCGGCCCAGGTAAAGAGCAACAGCCGCGCCTGTTGCGCCGGTTCCATCGTCTTTCCCCAGGTCTTGGGACGGGGAAATTCGCGAATCGCGTAGCCTATAAAAAAGCTCCAGGGAAAGAACCAGACCAGATGCAGCGCCCACCACAGCAGCAGGGGGACGGCTTCATAATCGGGCGGGTAGCGGGTGCCGAGGGCGCGCTTGAAATGCTCGTTGATGAAGTAAGACCAGAGAAACCCGGGCGAGCGCTGTTCCGCGATCAGGTGCCAGGGGACGGCGATGATCAGAAAGATCAGCGAGCTGGAGAAAATCCGCAGCTCGCGCCAGCGTCCCCAACTACGGGTAAAGAGGATGAAGAAAAAGACCACGCCCAGCGGAAACAGTACGCCGATCAGGCCCAGCGTAAGCGCGGCCAGGGCCATCACCACGGACGCGCCCCAATAGCCGACGCGAGGGCTCAGGGTGCCGGTCCAGGCGCGCAGGAAAAGATAGAACAGGGCGGTGAGTTCGAAGGCAAAAATCGCCTCCGGAACCATCACGCGGGTAAAGAGCCAGGTTCCAACGCTGGTGCAGATGACCAGCCCGGAGTAAAAGGCCGCAGTCTCGCCAAACCAGCGGCGGGCAAAAAAATAAACCATCAGCACCAGTCCGACGACGGAGAGCACCAGCGGCAGCCTGGTCTGGAACGCGCCCTGTCCAAACAGTCTGTAGCTGACCGCCACCATCCAGTAGTGCAGCGGCGC
>CAZGSU010000150.1:0-28961 GCA_964528615.1 uncultured Acidobacteriaceae bacterium
CCGCCCAGGGCGTTGCCCAGGATCACGGCAGTACGATCCAGGTCCAGCGGACGCTTGGGGTAACCGTAGTCTTCCAGGGCTTCGCGGGTGCAGGCGATCGCCCATTTTTGCGACCCATCCATGGAGTCGGCCACTTTGGGAGGGATGGGCAGGTGCCATTTCATCGGGTCCCATGGGTAGTCGCGCACCCAGCCGCCGATCTTGGAATAGGTCTTGTCTGGCGCGCTGTGGTCGGAATCGAAATACAGCGCCGGGTCCCAACGCTCGGGATTGACTTCGGTGATGCTGTAACGGCCGTTCTTCACGTTTTCCCAGAAAGCCGGGACGTTCGGTGCATCGGGCAGGATAGCTCCCGCCCCTACAATTGCTATGGCTCGGTATGAAGTGTTTTCCATGACTGCGCTCCTCTATAAAGAAGAGAGGACAGTGGACTGTGAAGAGTTCGGTCCATATACGGCCATCCTCCTTCCAACGCTATGCAGCCAGTTCCTTGCGCTTCGGTGCGCGGCTGTACAGTGCGTCTGCTACGTAATCCATATCCGAAATCAATCCCGCCTGCGCGCGGTGAATGGCAGGCATTCCCAAGGTTGTTTCAAAAGTGGCCAGATCGGCGTCGCTTACACCACCCGCTCCGATGACCCAGCGCAAACCCTCTTCGGCCACTTTAAGAGCGGCTTCGCGAGCGAAAATTCGGCTCACCGCTGCCAGCGCCGTTGCGTCGAAGCGCCGGTTGGCCTTTTCGTTCAGCTTGTTTTCTGCCAGCACGGAAGCGCGGCGAGCCAGGCTGCCGGCGCACTCCGCATAGGCGATCAGCTCGCCCAGGCGGAGAAGAATGTGCTGGAAGCGAGTCAGACGCGCCACCCGGCATCTCTCCATTACTTCGGCCAGGGCGTGCAGGGCCAGAGCCGCGCTGTCAGCGCCCACGTTCGGGTTGCTGGTGTGCAGGGCTTCGAACTTTTTTGCCTGCTCGTGATAATGCTGCCCACGCGTCTTCAAGTGCAGCTGCCAGCGGTCGCGGCTGATCGTCATCTCCATGATTTCGGAGGTGCCTTCGTAAATCGTTGTGATGCGAACGTCGCGCTTGATTTTCTCCACGATGTACTCGTGGGTGTAGCCGTACCCGCCCAGTGCCTGGATGCTGGCGTCCGCCGCCATATTGCCGGCCTCGGTTGCCATATATTTGGCGATCGCTCCCTCGGTGTTCAGGCTGCCTTCGCCGGCATCGATGCGCTCCGCGGTCTCTTCGATGGAAGCGCGGGCCGCTTCCAGCCGGGCCACGTGCGGCACGATGAGTTTGTGGGTGTAGCCCTGCTTTTCTGACAGTGGCGCGCCAGCCTGAATGCGCTTGGTGGAATAAGGAATCGCTCGATCGAGTGCAGACCACCCGGCGCCAAGGCCGAAGGCCGCAACCATCAGGCGGGTGTAACCGAACACGGCCTGGGCCTGGTTCAGTCCCTGACCCTCTACGCCGCCGATCAGCCGGTCGAGATCGACGTAGACATTGTCCAACGCAAGCGCCGCCGTGTTGCTCAGCCGGATGCCGTGCTTGTCTTCCGGCTTGTCATGAGTGAAACCCTTGGCGCCTTTTTCCACGATGAACCAGCTGGGACCGCCGGGCGTATTGGCCAACACTGTGTAAGCGTCGGCGATTCCGCCATTGCTGATCCATTGTTTGTTGCCCGTGATCTTGTAACCCACCACGCGGCCGTCTTTGCTGACCGGCTCCGCCGTAGTGCGAAGCGCCGCCAGATCGCTGCCGGCTTCCGGCTCGGTGGCGCCATAGGCAAACAGTATTCCTTCCTCGGCGATGCGCCCCAGCCAGAGCTTCTTTTGCTCCGGGCTGGCGCCAACCGTGATTGGGTCGCTGCCCAGAAATGTGGCCAACACCGCGGTCGCGACGCCCAGATCGATGCGTGCCATCTCTTCGCAGACGCAGTACACATCGAACGCGCCGCCGCCCATGCCGCCAAACTCTTCCGGAACAAACAGAAGTTGAATGCCCAGCTTGTCCGGACTGCACATGTGGTGGACGATCTCCAGCGGGCATTCATCACGGGCGTCCAACTCGATCAACGTTTGGTCGGGGAGACGCTTCTTGGCGAACTCGCGGAGCGATTTCAAACTCAGTTTCAGTGTCTTGTTGGTAATCATTGCTGCCCTCACTTTGCCGGAACGCTGTGAATCTCACGGATCTTGTTGGTCAGCTCGGGTATGAACTCCAGGAGGTCATCCACAATGCCGACATCTGCCACTTGAAAGATCGGGGCTTTGGGGTTCTTGTTAATCGCGACGATGAACGGGTTGCCCTTAATGCCGACCAGGTGCTGAAAAGCGCCACTGATGCCGCATGCCAGATAGACCTTGGGCTTGACGGTTTTTCCGGATGACCCGACCTGGCGGGACTTATCCAGCCATTTCGCGTCGACCACGGGTCGCGAGCAACTCAGCGCTCCGCCCAGTGCGTCGGCGAGTTCCTGGGCGATTGCGACATTGTCTTTTTCCTGGATGCCGCGTCCGATGGAAACCAGAACGTTGTGCTTGGTGATGTCGACATCGCCCGACTCGGCAACCACCGTCTGCAAATAGCGGCGGGACGCGGTCAGGACACCGATCTCGGCTGATTTGTCGGTCACTGATCCACCGGCCGGGGCGCCCTCCAGCGGCTTGAATGCACCCGGACGTACGGTCACCACTGCGCCTGACGAAATGTCACAACGGACATGCGCGCTGACCTGCCCGCCAAATTCCTGGCGGACTACTTTGAGATGCGCATCTTCGATCCCTTCGATCCCCAACACGTCCGGAACAAACACTGCGTTCAGCTTGATGGAGAGGCCGGGTGCCAGATCGATTCCGAAATGCTCGTGGGCAACCAGCACAACGCTACCCACCGGCAGGACTTTGACCAGGGATTTCCGCACGAGCTCCGCATTGGGATATGCCAGAGACTCATTGGCAACTTTCCACACCTCAGCGTAGGAACCGCGGAGGGCGTTGCAGACTGAATCGAGCTCCGTGCCCCAACCGGTGACCACGGCCGTGGGCGACGCACCGGCATCGATCTTCCTGGCTGCAGCCGCCAACTCTGCTGCGGAGTCATCGGCTACGCCACCTCTATGTGCGATGTAAGCAAATATTCGAGCCATTACTTCAACCCTCCTTTGGCTGCAACCAATTCAACCAATTTGTCGATAATTTCTTCCCGGCTGCCTTCCAGCATCTCGGCTCCCTTGCCCAGCGCGGGCAGGAAGTAATCCACCCGTTTCACTTTCGCTGCGGCTTCCCCTACAGCGCTCGGGTCAATCGCCAGATCAGACGCACCGTAAGTTGGGACAGGCACAGATGCCACAGCCCGGATGCCTCGCATGCCGACATAGCGCGGCTCGTTGATGCCAGTCTGAATGGAGAGCACGCAGGGGAGATCAATCTCATTCATCTCCTTGTTGCCCCCTTCAATTTCCCGGCTGACCCTTAACTTGCGGCCTTCCAGGACATCGATGGAATTCACCAGCGAGGCGAACGGGTAGTCGAGCATGGCCGCCAGCATTCCGCCGACCTGCGCGCCGCCATCCTCGGCCTGAACGCCAGTCAGGATCAGGTCGTAGTTGCCTTTCTGGACAAAGCCTTTCAGGATGGTTGCGATGCCCCTGCCGTCAGATCCGGAGAAGGCGTCATCGGTAATCAGCACGCCGTGGTTCGCTCCCATGGCCATCTCCCGGCGGAGGATTTCCTCGTCGTCTTCGCCGCCAACCGTGACCACGGTGACGTTTCCGCCCACTCGAGCCACAATCTGCAGGGCTTCTTCCACCGCGTAGTTGTCCGGTTCGTTGATCGAATAGACCAACTCGTCACGCTCGATATCATTTCCTGCGCTGTTGAGTGTGATCTCGTTTTCCGAAGTGTCGGGCACTCTTCTTGCACAAACTAGGATTTCCATATTCATCTCCCTGCGATACTTTCTTGCCGGATTTCGGCAGTTTGCCCCGCGTCCACAACCGGCTTTCCACGCACAATCTGCTGCTCGGCCAATTCCGCCAGGTCAATGGCGGTCATCTTTCCTTCCAGTCCCGCGACCTTGATCGCATCTTCTATATTCACCATGCAAAAGGGGCAGGCTGTGACGATCACGTTCGCCCCGGCCTCGGCAGCCATCTGGACTCGCTTCACACCCATGCGTTGTTCTTCCTTGGGTTCGTAGAACAACATCAGCCCGCCGCCACCGCAACAGAACGAGCGGTCTCGTGAACGGCTCATCTCGACTCGCTTCAGACCGGGGATGGCATCGAGCACATTGCGCGGGTCGTCATAAACCTGATTGTGCCGCCCCAGGTAGCAGGGATCGTGGTAGGTGTAGACCTTGTCGCCATTTTCTACACGGTTAAACTTGATCTTGCCTGACTTCACCTCGCTGGCGATTACCTGGCTGATGTGCTCGACGGGCGGCACATCTTTGTAGTCGTGCTTCAACGCGTTGTAAGTGTGCGGGTCGGCAGTGACGATCCGCTTTACTCCGGACGCTTTGATGGCATCCACGTTGTGGTCGCGCAGCGCCGTGAACAGCGTCTCTTCACCGAAGCGGCGAACTTCATGCCCGCTGTCTTTTTCCGCGGCGCCCAGGATTCCGAAATTCTCGCCGACGTCGTCGAGGATTTTCGCCGTGGCGCGCCCAATGGACTGGATCCGGTCATCGTAGGAAGTTACGCTGTCCACGAAATACAAAGTTTCGGCCTGGTTCTTCGCGTCCAGGGTTCTTACCGGGCAGGTCTGCCGGAATTGCTTGGCGTTAGCCCAGTCGGCTCGCTTCTTTTCCATCTTGCCGTAGGGATTGCCGCGACTCTCAAGCGCTTTGAGCGGTTTCTGCAAGGACTGAGGCACATTTCCGTCATCGATCATGCCCCGGCGCAGATCGACCATCTTGTCGATATACTCGACCAGCAGCGGGCACTCTTCTTCGCAAGCGCCGCAGGTGGTGCAGGACCAGATTTCATCTTCTGAATAAAGGTTGCCAATCAACGGCTGGTGATTGGTCGGCTTGCCGAACATCGGGTAATGCTGGAAAGCATAGTCTCTGGCCTTGATGGTGATGAACCTCGGTGACAGCGGCCTTCCTACGGCAGTGGCCGGGCAGTTATCAGAGCAGCGGCCGCAATCCGCACAGCTATAGAAGTCAAGCATGTGCTTCCAGGTGAAGTCTTCGAATGTCTTGACTCCGATTGATTTCGCCTGGGCCAGTTGCTCCTCGCTAACGCCGTATTTCACCGGCTTCACCGTGCCTCGCTCCAGCTTCGCGAAGTAGAGATTGAACAGGGACGTTTCCACGTGGAACTGAATTCCGAAAGGCCGATAGCACAGCAGGAAGTAGAAAGTCACCGCATGGAGAAGATAAGCGCCAAAGTAATAATCCCGAAGTGTGGAGAAGGAACTTGAACTGAGAAGGCTATTCAGCATCCACGGCAACGACCCGGGTGCTAGCAATTCAACGGCTTGGCCCTGCTGTAACTGACCTGCGGCTCTGGCCGCGGCGAACAGGCTGTCCGCCAGCATAAGGATTGCAATCAAGGCCAGCAGGAAGACGGCGTCCGCGGTGTGGGCTTTGCCGAATTTTTCCGGCACCGCATAGCGTGCTGGTTTGAAGACCAGCCGGCGCACGATGGCAAAGATCATGCAGAGGAACACAACCGTCGCCGCGTAGTCAGTGATGATGTTATAGATCTGCCCGGCTTGTGCGGACAGGCCCGGGATCACAAAATTCTCCGAGACACCGACAATCAGCACGTAGAAAGCGCGCATCACCAGGCAAAGAAATCCGGCAAAAATGAAGATATGGAGGATGCCGGCGGTGCGGTAACGCGGGTGCTTCCACTGTGCCAGCCCGAATTTCAGGACTTTGCCCAGCCGGGTCCATGGCCGGTCGAAGCGAAAATCGCGTTCGGCCCGCAGGAGTGGTACCAGGCGCATTGCCACGATATAGCCGAAACATGTGATGCCCAGAAAATGAATGATCAGGAACAGGGTTCGCGCCGACGCCAACCAGGGTGTCACCTGCGCAGCTAGTTGAATGCTTTCCATGATGAACGCGTTCCAGCCCAGCACCGCTAGGCGATCCTCTGAGTCAGAACTTTCTCCTCTCCAGCCGTGGCTCCGCCGGCCGATGTCGATTCGGACAAGGGACTGGCGACCGGAAGTGGAACGGCTACGCCATCTGCCTTCGCCGAAGGTTGCGCCGGCTTCTTCGTGCTTAACGGCTTTTTCGTGCTTCCCTGTTTGTTCCGCTCCGACTTCTTTCGTGGCGCTGTGACTCCAGCAGCCTCACACAGGTCCTTGAAGTTCTGTTTCAATAGTCTCTCCATGCGCCACAGATCCGGCGCTGCGTGCACGTCTCCGCTGAAGCCGAAATACACCATGCCGTTGTAGCTCAGGATGGCGCAGTTGACCGCCATCTCGCCCCCGATCGGGACATAGGGATACCAGTGCAGCATCTTGTGGCCGAGTAGATAGAGGGGGAACTGAGGCCCGGGCACACTCGTGCACACCATGTTGAAGGGTGTAAACGGAACCTGGCTTATCATTGGTCCGGCAAACGCCTGCATTGGGCCCGGGAACACGCCGATCAAACCGCCGAACAAACTGACCAACTCGGCGGCATGAGCGCGCTTGAGAAACTCCGTTCTCTTGTGTACCGCCGCAAGCAGCTTTTTCGGAGAGCGAATATCAAGTGGAAGCGTGACCGGAACCAGCGAAATGTGGTTTCCAGGATTCGCAGCGCTATCGCTGCCGCGCAGATTGACCGGAACCATGATGCGAACCAGCCGTCCCTTAACCCTATCGCCATGGTGTTCCGAATAGTCTCGAATGGTTGCAGTCACCAGCGCGAGCAGGACGTCATTGACGCTGGTTCCGCAGGCATGCCGTATGGCCTTCACTTCTGCCAGCGGAATTTCCGTCCAGGCGAACTTCTGGGGTCCGCGATAGATCACATTAAAGCGTAGGCGCTCGGTGGTCGATGTGAGTTCTGGCAGCAGTTGGGAGAACTCTTCGGTAGCCAGTTTCCCTCGGGTCGCGATTGTTCCCTCCGCCATGTTCAATGCTCCCGACCATGCCGAGAGAATTCGATTAACGAAATCGGAATAGGAACTGGTCAGTCCTTCCACCAGTGAGGTCGCAGAGCCACCCGGCGCGGGGACACGGAGCTTTTTTCTGGGCAGGCGTGGGGCTGCGTCGCTGGCGTCCAGAAGCGCGCTTACCATGCCCACTCCGCCAATGCCATCGACCAGACAATGGTGCATGCGGACGATGAGACCGGTGCGATCGTTTCTCAGCCCGTGCACCAGAGTCAGGTCCCACAACGGGTGCCGCCGGTCCATCACCTGACCGAAAAGTTTCCCGGCGAGGCCTTTCAGCTCTCTGTCGGTGCCGTTCTTAAGCGTCACCAGACGGATGTGGTTGCGAAGATCGAACTCCGGATCGTAATCCCAGGTGGGCAAGCCAAGATGGAACGGAGGGACCACCAGCCGCTTGACATAGCGGGAATTCGGCGGCAATTTCGACTCAACGAACCGGAGAAAATCCCGGAACGGAATCTTGCCCTCCAGCAGGCTGACACTGCCCACATTAAGCGGCATGCCGTCGCGCTCGAGATTGAGGAAGACAGTATCGCCCCAGGAAAGTCGGTCAGTCTTGTGATGGTTATCCATACCAGCTCTCCTATTCGGTTGCCGAAGCATCGCGCGTCTCAGTTCACGAAAGAAAATCGCGACGCCAGCTTCACCAGTTTGAACACTCTGTAGACATCAACGTTGACGCCGCGCAACACGACCTTCACGCCTTTGTTGTCCGCGATGCCCACAAACTCTTCCATTACCGTGAGCACGTTTGGAACGATCCGGCGCACGGAAGAGAAATCCAGAAGCACCTCGCCACCGGCGCTGTCCATCGTTTCGCCGGCCTCTTTCAAGACCTGGACGACGTGCTCTTCATCAACCTTCAGCCACACGGCCATCGTTGCCATAACCACTCCTGTCCGCTACGCGGATCTCCGCTGAGGCTTCCTGGCTTCATTTGTCAGGCCTCGGCCTTTATAAGCGCTCCAGAACAGATCGGATAATTCCTTCATCAACGGCATCCGAGGATTCGACCGCCCGGAGGGATCGTCAAAGGCAAGCCTGGTCAACTCGGGCAGCGACTTCTCGAAATCCTCCTTCGAGATCCCCAAGTCGGCGATCGAACGAGGAAATTCCAATCGGTCGAGTAGTTGTTCCACTGCCGCGATCAGGTTCTTTACCTTTTCCTCAACCGTATTGCCGCCCAGACCCAGCAGATCGGCGATGGTCGCGTATTTGTTGTGTGCGACATGCCCTTTCTGGTAGGGCGACGGCACAAACTTGCTGGGCACGGCCGCGTTATAGGCGATGACATGCGGCAGCATAAGCGCGTTGGCGCGGCCGTGCGCCACTCCAAAGCGCGCTCCGAAGGCGTGCGCCAGCGCGTGATTCACGCCTACTGAGGCGTTGGAAAATGCCATGGCCGCAATGCAGGCCGCATTGTGCATCATGCTGCGCGCCTCTTCGTCGCCGGGATGCTCATAAGCGATGGGCAAATACTTGAACACCATCCGAATCGCCTGCATGGCGTTGCAGTCGGTATAGGCCGAAGCGTAACTGGAGACTGCAGCTTCCAGCGCATGGGTCAGGCAGTCGATGCCGGTATCCGCGGTCAGGCCCTTCGGCATGGACAAGACAAACTGCGGATCGACGATGGCCACATCCGGGGTTAGCGAGTAGTCCGCCAGGGTCACTTTGCGCTTGCGCTCTTTGTCGGTCAGGACCGCAAATGGAGTGACTTCGCTGCCAGTTCCGCTGGTGGTGGGGATGGCCACCAACCGCACGCGATTAATTTTTTCGGTCGGGTACTCGACCACACGTTTGCGCAGATCCAGAAAAGGCGCGGCCAGCTCTTCCAGGTCGGCCTCCGGCGACTCGTACTTGAGTTTCATGATCTTGGCCGCATCGATCACCGACCCGCCACCCAGCGCAATGATCTGATCTGCCTTATAGAAATTCAGCGCCTCCACGCCTTGCATGACTACCTTGATCTCGGGCTCCGCATCCGGGATCACCGAGACGTGGACGTGAGTCTGTTTTGGAATGTAGCGCCGGACAATGTCAACGTGGCCGAACTTCTCTAAAGCCGGGTTGGTGACAATGATGGTGCAGCGTGAGGGAAGATCGCGCAGATTCTCCACCGCGTTCATGTTGAAGTAAATCTGATTGGGAACCCGGAACCACATGTGAGCTTGAGTCCGCCGCGCCACGCGCTTGATGTTGAGGTAGTGATAGATATTGGTGTTATCGGTCGTGCTGTTGCCGCCGCCGGTTCCGCATCCGAAGGAGAAGGTGGGCACCAGGTCGTTGTAAACTCCGCCCAGCGCTCCGACGGAGCCCGGCGAATTTACAATGATCCGGCCGGCGTTCATCACCTCGCCGAACTTGCGAATGACTTCATCGTTGCGCGAGAAAATAACCGCTGTGTGTCCGAGGCCACCGGCATGATTCACGTCCACGCATACCTTCAGCGCTTCATCGACAGACTTCGCTCGATAGACGGCAAGCACCGGAAACAGGGTCTCGGCTGAAAGAGGATGTTCGCGGCCGACACCTTGAATCGGCGCAATCAGGAGTTTGGTGTCTGGCTTGACGGAAAGGCCGGCAAAGCGGGCGATATCGGTGGCCTTCTGACCGACAGCCATGCCTTGCATAAACCCGGTCTTGGGATCGATTACCGTGCGCGCCAGCGCCTCCGCCTCCTTCTCATTGCAAATGTGCGCGCCCAGGTCGGCAAACTTCTTCAACACAACGTCGTAAATTTCGTCGTCAATCACCGCGGTTTGCTCGGAGGCGCAAATGGTTCCGTTGTCGAAGGTCTTTGACACGATGATGTCCACCACGGCTGTACTTATGTCCGCAGTTTTTTCCAGGTAGACGGGCGTGTTCCCGGCTCCCACACCGAGCGCCGGCTTGCCTGAGCTATACGCGGCTCTTACCGCAGCTGGTCCGCCGGTAGCGTCAATCAAGGCCACGTCCTTGTGGCGCATCAGGTAAGCGTTGTCCTGCAGAGTGTGCGATTCCAGACAGCTAAAAACTCCTTCAGGCGCGCCGTGCTTGATTGCAGCCTCGTACATGATTCGTACGGCTTCCGAGCAGCAGCGCCAGGCGCTGGGGTGCGGACTGAAAATGACCGCATTCCGCGTCTTGATGGCCATGATGCATTTGAAAAGCACCGTGGAAGTGGGGTTGGTAATCGGAGTGAGCGAGAAGATGACCCCAATCGGTTCCGCCATCTCCACCAGATTGCGTTCCGGAAACTCGCGGATGATGCCGACGGTCCGTTTGTCTTTGACATAGTCGTAGGCAAACTCGGTCGCCACCATATTCTTGAGGACCTTATCTTCCATGACTCCGAGCCTGGTTTCTTCCACCGCCAGACGGGCAAGGTGTTGAGCTTGTTCCAGCCCAGCGAGCACCATCGGCTTGACGATGCGGTCGACGTCCTCCTGGGTGAACTGGGTAAAGACGGCGGCGGCGGTTCTGGCCTGGCGTACCAGTTTCTCCATGTAAGCCATCCGTTCTTCGCTGAGGCCTTCTGTAGGAAGCGGGATCTGGACCCGTTCCTGGACTGCTTCACTTGTATTCATCGCCGTCTCCTTCGACTTCCTGTTGCCCGCCATCGCAATCCTCTACGCGTAGTCAATCGGATGCCTCTCCAGCCAGTGTTCATCACGCAGCTTGCCGATGTTCCTGAACGCACTACTGGCGGCGCACTCAGTCAACTCGCGGGTCTGCCATGCGATACCTGCACCAAGCCCGATGGCCCAGCCCACCAAGCCGAACGCCAAGCCTCTGCCGATGGAGCTGCGATGGTTCCCTAAATAACTGCCCACCAGCCCAATGAACGCTCCGACCGCGGCAGGCTTCAGGGCATTTCGAACTTCTTCGCCAAGAAATGGAGTGAGGGATCGTCCTTTGAGGAATGCTTCTTCACCGCAGCGCGCTCCATCCAGCGCAGAATGCAGAATCTTTCGGCCGTATTCGAACTCGGACTTCGACCAGTTGCGTAGTTCCATCGCGATTGCCTCACTTTCTGGCTGACCTTGGATAACGTGATCAAGGTAACCTTCGGACGTAAGTTGAGTCCGTGGCACACATCACGGCGGACTGTGAGCGTAATCACAATCGAGAAAACGTGCCCATTTTCAGGTTCGGAGTCCGCGGGAGAAACGCTTTTGGCTTCCAGCAAGGCAGCCTCTCGCTTGCTTTCTCATTGCCAGGTGAAGGGCTCACGTCCGGAAAGGGTACGACTTCAGTGGAGTAAGGCAATGAGAATCGAAACGTGTTAGAGATCTCCTAATTGATGCCAGGCAGAATGCTCTTCCTGGCCGGCCAAATAGCAGATCCCATCCCTAGGCCCGCAGGGTGCTGGCAAAGGAGCAGATCGACAGGTGATCTTCCATGTCGCTCTTGGCGCGTTCCATATCGACCTGCTGCCTGGCCGCAAATTTCGTACTGATCCGATAGAGCACTGCGGAACGGGCTGCAAGATACTCAATCAGCTTGGATTCGAAGACCCGGTTAAGGCTCTCGCATTCTGGGCATCTTGTCATGCGCCACCTCTGGAAACGATTTCTGGAAGAACCCTGGAGGTCGCCAGCGCTCGTTCCTTTAGGATCGCAGATTCAAGATCTCGTGCTCGGCTTGAAGCCAATCCTGCTTGTCCATGCCGGGCTCACAACCGCGGGCATCGTAGAGCTGATGCGCGCGTTCTCTAATCCTGGTTTCCAACCCGGCTGCATCGATGATCTGCGGCGCTCCTGCAACATCTTTTTTCGGAAGGGTGAGAGTCTTGGGCTTTGCTTGTGGTGCGAATACGTGGGAATCCAACATGCTGAACCTCCTGGTTCGTTCTTTGCTAAGGGGGGAAAGGTACTTCAGATGGACCGTCTTAGGTCAGCGAATCTGAAAGAGGTACGGGCGTACTCCTCATCTTCGACCGTACGCTGATTGCTTTGGTGTGTCAATCAGTCGGAGTTGTGTGGCAGTGTCTTAAACAAAGGGATTAAGACATTACCGAGTTGGCCGCGGCCAAGTTCAAGCAACCTGTCTGCTGGGAAGATGGATCACTTGGGGCACGTACCACGCAGCCAATACCTAATCCCTACCGATTTACAGGACGCGCTCAGGCGCCGAGAATGAAGCGGAGAATACGGCGAGTCCTCTCACCATAAGGCGGGTGCAGGTACTGGAGCGGTGTCCAGCGGCTTTGCAGGAAGATGCCTTTCTTTTTCGAAAAGGTCTCGAAACCGTCGAAGCCGTGATACTGCCCCATCCCGCTGGGTCCGACGCCGCCGAAGGGGAGGTCAGGCTGGCCCAGGTGATAGACGCAGTCATTCACCGTAACTCCACCCGACATCGTCCGGGCGAGCACATCGCGGATGCGTTTCCCGTTTTCGTCAAAGTAATAGAACGCCAGGGGATGAGGGCGGGCATTGATGTACTCGATCGCCTGATCCAACTTGTCATAAAGAACCACAGGCAGTACCGGTCCGAAAACCTCCTCACGCATCGCAGCAATCGTCTCGCTGGCGCCAAATAGCAATGTTGGCGGAAACACCCGATTCCGTTCGTCGCAAGTCTCGCCTGCGGGGTTGATCTCGAGCACCTCAGCGCCGGCCTGCCGTGCTTCCTCGACCAGTCCGGCTAGCCGGCGGTAATGTTGCACGTTCAGAACCCGCGTGTAGTCGGGATTGTCGACCAGGCCGGGATAAAGCGCCGCGATCTCCTCCCGCGCCAGGCGGACGAATTCATCCTTGCGGTCGGTGGGCAGCAAGACGTAGTCGGGTGCGACACAGGTCTGGCCAGCGTTGTAGAGTTTGCCATTGAGAATCCGTTCAGTTGCGCGGCGCAGCGGGTAGGTAGGGTGTATGAGCGCAGGACTCTTGCCGCCGAGCTCAAGGGTTACCGGGGTCAGATTCTCGCTGGCTGCCTGCATGACGAGTTTGCCAACCCGTCCCGATCCGGTGAACAGCAGATGGTCGAAGGGGAGCGCGGAGAATTCGGCGGCAATCTCAGAGTCGCCAAGAACGACCGTGATGTATTCGGGCGGATACAACTCGGCGATGAGAGTGCCGATCAGCTCCGCAGATCTGGGTGCCAGTTCGGAGGGCTTGAGCATGACGTGGTTCCCCGCAGCCACTGCTCCGACCAGCGGACCGAGAGTAAGGAACAGAGGGTAGTTCCAGGCGGAGAGAATGCCGGCGACACCCAGAGGCTGGTACTGCACCCGAGCCCTGGCCGGCCAGAACTGCCACGGCACCGGGGCGTGGCGCGGTGCCATCCAACGCCGCAGGTGCCGCCGGGCATGGCGGATCTCGTTCACTACCGGGAAGAGCTCGAGCGCTACAGTTTCCTCGGCGGCGCGTCCACCAAAGTCGTCTGCTATCGCACGGATGAAGTCGTTCTTGCGCCGCAGAAGGGCCTGCTCGAGTTTCTGTAATGCCTGGTTTCGCTCTCGATAACCGGGAACGGATTGCCGGAAAGCCCGGCGCTGCGTGTCGAGTAACGTGACCAGCGCTTCGCGGGTGGCCTGCACACGAAATATTGTACGCGTTTCGTGAATGTCTATATGGGCCCGTGAGAGCGGAATCGCCTGGAAATATCGTGTCCGCGGTGTGGCCATACCTGCCACTGGTGAAGCTTGATTCGAAGTGTACAATGTTCAACTGTCACAGGGTTGTGGGGTTCTGTGGCATCGTCCATTCTTCGAAATGTCAATGACCACCACCGACCTCGAACTGCTAACCGCTCGCGCACTGACCTTACGCACCAGTCTTTTTTTCCAAAGCTTTTCAGACTTCGGTTCCACGGCCAGCGTGCCGTCGAATATGGAAGGTAGGAGGCTGCCGTGTTGAAGACCTTACTGATTGCTTCTCTGTTACTCTCGCTTGGGCTCTCTGCCCCGGCCCAGCAAAGCCAACCATCACCGAAGGCGACGCCGAACGCGCCTTACGTGATTCCTGTGGATGCGGTGCATCAGGCCAATCCGGTGAAACCGACTCCAGAGTCGATCGCTAAGGGCAAAAAATGGTATGGATACGACTGCGCCATGTGCCATGGCACAGACGGTGATGGTAAGGGTGGCGTCGCGAAGGACATGAGCCTGAAGGTCAGCGACTTTACCAATCCGGCGACCTTGAAAGACAGGACCGATGGAGAGCTGTTCTACGTGATCAAGACTGGCAAAGGCGATATGCCGCCGGAAGGCAGTCGTATGAAACCAGATGGACTCTGGGACCTGGTCAACTATGTCCGCTCATTGGCGAAGAAAGACACTCCGGCGCCGGACAAAGCTCCGCAATAACGGGCCGGGGATCTGGTACGCGTGCCGGCTGGTGAAGCCACGGATGGAGCGTGACGACACATCCGGCATCGGCAGGTTTACTTGCCGATTCTCTTTGCGCATTATCGAAGTAGTCTTCTTCTAATTTAAGTGCCAGCCATCGCACAAGTATCGGCGGAAGTGGTTTCGGCGACCTCTCGCTCGTAGCCAACGGCTGCATAGTAGATCGCCCGATCGAAGAAGCGATTCAGCATTTGCAGCATCTCCAGTTCGCCAAATACTTCGACGGGGCGTTCCAGTACGGACTCTCTTTTCAGGAATTCCCACAGATTGTCTTTGGTCAAGATGATGGCCCACGCGACCTGGCTAAGGGGCACGTTCTGCTGGGCTCGCCGCGCACCGATTTTCGTGTATAGCTGCTCCAGATCGAATTCGTCCTTGGAGATGAGCCACTCGCCGAGATGCCGATAGATCTCGTACACGCGCCCTTTCAACTCTTCCGATGGCACATTCCGATAGTCCGGAGTCGCCTCTGAACTCTGCACTCGATCAAGAAGGCAAGCGGCAAGAGCCTGCGAATGGTTTTCAATCAGACTGACCAGCCGATATAGCATCATCATGGGAGTTCCTCCTGTTCTTAACGTCTCGTAACTCTGCGCGTGAAGGTTCGATTGCCAATGCCGGCGGCACTGACTAACGTGACTGCAATCCCTTCGTTGTACTGAGGTCGATCATGCACTTGCCCCGGAAAGTTCGGTCGCCTCATTCTGAAAGCCAATCAGCACTCGGTTTTCCTGTTCCGGGCCGACGCGAGAAGCTGCGATGAGGACCAAAGTGGCGTCATCCTGCATCCGAAAATTGCAGAATTCCTCAGCACTTCCAAGCAATCGCGTTTTCAGGTCCTCGATTGATTGCTCCTCTGCGTTTCTGGCCACCTCAATCAATCGCACTTCCCCGAACTCTTCCCCATTGGGGTCCATCGCTTCGGTGATTCCGTCCGTGAATAGCATCAACATGTCACCCGGACACAGCTCGACCTGTGAGTCTTCATACTTCCAGTCCGGGAAGACACCCAGCAGCGCACCGTCATTTTCGAGATGCTTTACGCTTCCGTCGCAGCGGATCAGGATCGGACGCAGATGCCCCGCGTTTGTGTATTGCAGAACTCGGCTGCTCGCATCGAGGACGCCGTAAAACAGTGTGACAAATTTTCCAGACGCCAGGTTCTCGCACAGCACAGAATTGATCCGGCTGCACACGTAGGATGGAGAAGCGGTTTCGCCAGCAAACGCCCGAACCGAGGCCTGTACATTGGCCATCAACAGCGCCGCTGAGATGCCTTTTCCGACCACGTCCGCAATGCAGATCCCCAGCTTGTCTTTGCTGAGCCGGATGACGTCGTAGTAGTCGCCGCCCACGAGACGCGCCGGTTCCCAGGCGCCGGTGATCTGGAACTCGGTCAGTTGGGGAAGCTCCTTGGGCAGCAGTCCCTGTTGGATTTCACGAGCCTGCTCGAGTTCCGCCGCATCCAGCTCTCGCTCGGCAGTTCCCTGCTCGATGGTTCGTTGTAATTGGCGATTTCGTTCTTCCAGCCGGCACCGGGTCGCCTGGTGAATGAAAAACGCCATCCCAAAAATCAGGTTGGCTACAGTGGGGAACTTCCAGCCGCTGGAGAGAAATTGTTTGAAGCTTCCCGGCATGCCGGAAACCAGGAAAACCACCAGAGTGGAGAACGTCACGGCAACCACAGTGACTGCCAGCAGCAGAGCCAGGTTGAGCGGCCAGTACCAGGGAGATTCGGGGGCAACACCAGGGGCCCCTATGAGCTCCATTACCAGCGTAGTGAGATTCCCCAGCAGGAAAGAGTAGATCAAGGTGGTGGAGAGCGATGACCCTTGTCCCGTTGCGGCCCAAAAGATGGCATAGACCCCAGCTGCGATTGCCAAATAGAGCAACTGCAGGCGAAGGAATCTCAGCAGCGATCTCAAGATGGAAGTGGTTTTCATGGCCATTCACAATCCGGAATCGAAATTCGCAGATTCCAAGTCAGCCCACAGACAAAGTTGTATCGACTTCCACGTGAGACTCGAGTACCGGGACGGCCGCCAGGGCCTTTGAAACCAGGCATGCCGCTTTGGTTTTCTCCAAGAGCTTCAGCGCCCGCTCCCGATTCTCTTCACCGTGAATGGTTACAGTTGGGCGGAGGATGATTCCGCTGAAGGCATAACCCGATTCCGCTTTGGCCACCGTGCCTTCCACTTCCACTTGCAGATCGGTGTATTCGAATTTCGAATATCCCGCGATTACCCGGAAGGTGGTTGCAAAACAGCTTGCGACCGCAGCCAGCAATAGATCTTCGGGCGTCCAGCGGCCTTCCAGGCCGCCGAATTCAGGCGGTGCACTGAAATGAATCGCGTTGGGCGCAGAATCAGACTTAGCCAGACCGGTCTGTCCGGACGTCCACCAAGCCAGCGTATGATATTTGTGTGTTGTTTCCATTTCGTCACTCCCTCATGCCAGTAATTGAAAGCCGCTCTGCTTCACCTTCACAACAAAAGCCTCAAAGTCCCGGTAGCTCGGTTTCGACCTCTCCAGGCAGTCCATTCGGTCAGAGAGTCCTCGATACTGTCTGTGAAATTCTCTCCAAATGACCCTGGGAAAGCCGTGGGCCGGGTCACGGTGGTTCGTGACTGCAATCACAGGGGTGTTACAATTCCTGCGGAAGCGGGGCCCATATGCGTGCACCCTACGGTCTGAATATCCTCGACAACTGCGCTACCTGCCCGGTGCGCGAGGAGCATCTCTTCTGCAATCTGCCCTTGCCCACTTTGCGAAAACTCAACGAAATCAAGTCCACGGCGGTCTATCCGAAGTCGGCAATGTTGTTCATTGAGGGCCAGCAGCCGCGGGGAGTGTTTGTGTTGTGCACGGGGAAAGCGAAGCTCTACACATCTTCCAGGGAAGGCAAGACCGTAATCCTCAACCTCGCCGAAGCAGGCGATGTTCTCGGACTTAACGCTACGATTTCCAACAAGCCTTATGAGCTGACCGCCGAAATGATGGAGCCGGGCCAGGCAAACTTTATTACTCGCGATGCGTTGCTTCAATTCCTGCGTGAAAATGGAGAGATTGCGCTGCGGGTGGCCGAACAGCTCAGCCGCAATTACTACTCGGCCTTCGAGGAAGTCCGCATGTTGGGGCTGGCAAGTTCACCGGCCGAGAAACTGGCCAAGCTGCTGCTCTCGTGGTGGGCAGAGGCCGCGAAGTCGGCCGATCCGTCGCATATCAAGCTGACACTTACCCACGAAGAAATCGCAGAGATGATTGGGACAACGCGCGAGACCGTCAGCCGCCTGTTCTCCGAGTTCAAGAAAAAGCAACTGCTGCAATTGAAGGGCGCTAATCTGATCATTCGTAACAAACCTGCCCTGGAGAAGATGATGCACTCCTGAGAGCGGGAATCATCGTTCCTGCGTTGCCGGCCTCTCGAAACCAAGCGAATAGAGGACAAAAACCATCCCTCCCAATGGATGGCGTGCTATGGCGAAAACTGCAAAGCCGGAGCACCTGAAGCCTGAAACCCTGGGCGCATTTGATGAATATATTCGTGAGGCTGAAGCGGGGATGGAAGAGACGTTGCGCGGCAACGGCCCATTCCTATGGTCTGATGGCAGCTCGGAGAGGGCTCGTCTGGTCCGCGGTGGACAGGTTGTGGCGCAATTCTGGGCCGGACAAGGGCCGGCTAAAGTACCCAATGGTTTGATCCATGACTGGATCGGTGCCATATTCATTCCTGCTACAAACCTAAAAAAAACCTTGGCACTGATCCAGGACTACAACAATCACAAGAATATCTACAAACCTGAGGTGATCGCCTCGAGGCTGGTCAGCCGGCGCGGCAACGATTTTCGAATCTACTTACGACTTCTCAAGAAGAAAATTGTGACTGTGGTCCTCGATACCGATCACAAGGTGCGCTATCGTTCCCTCGACCCTACACGGTGGACTTGTCGCTCCTACACCACGCGGATCGCTGAAGTGGAGTATGCCGGAACAACCAAGGAAAGAATCCTGCCGCCCGATACCGGGAACGGATTCCTGTGGCGCCTCTATTCCTACTGGAGATTCCAGGAAATAAACGATGGGGTGTACGTTGAGTGTCGGGCCATTTCACTGACCCGGGATGTGCCGCTGGGACTGGGATGGATGATTCAACCGATCATCCAGAAACTTCCCAAGGAATCGCTGATGAACACTCTCGCGGCTACGCGTCAAGCGTTGCAGGCCGAAGGGAAATAGTTCCTGTCTATCGATCCTGTCTATCGCTCCCGGATTTTAACGGAAAATCCTGCAAGGCCCTGAAACTCGGCCCTGCAGGATCTTTTGCCTTGCCCGTGCGGGGCGCGGCGCAACCCGGTCATTATGGACGGACCTGGGTTCGCTCGCTCATCAAATCAGGCAGCGGCTGCATGCCTCTTGGCCTTCGCATGATGCTTGGTCTTGCCGGTGGCTTTGTGCTCACCAGCCGGCTTTACCATCACCTCAATCAGCGCCTTCTGGGCATCGACATAGCTTTTCACACCTTCCCGTGTCAGCTCAGTGAACGGCACAAAGGGAAATGGCTTCAGGAGTTCTGGAATCTTGCCTGCCGTTTTCACGTTAGCGTTCATCTGCTTCCCGGCCAGGTCGACCAGCTTCCTTTGGGCCTCGATGAACGACTCGGTTGCCTGTCGCGCCAGTGCAGCCAACTCGATCGGCTTCATTTTCTTGGCGCCGTTGCTGTGCTTGACGCCGGTGGCCTTGGCTGTCTCCTCGGCAACGACATCCATGAATTGTTTCTGGGCTTTAACAAAGTTCTCCATACCTTCACGGGCCAGCTCCGCCAGGAGCTCACTCTGGTATGGCTTCCCGACCTTGGCTGCCTCGACCCAGGTATGAGTCTGTTTTCCGGCGATCTTCAGGAATTCCTGCTGCATGTGGATAAATGTCTCCACGCTACGTTGGAGCAAGTCAGTAACTGCCTGGGCCGCGCGCTGATCCCCGATGCGAGCTTTCACGCCTTCCATCAGGATTTCATGTTGCCGTAGTCCCAGTTCAAGCAGTACTTTCTGCCCCTCAATGAAATTGGTTACGCCCTCGCCAGCGATTTCGCCAAGAATGGCGGTTGGCGAGTGTTGCGGATCAGTCAATTGTTGCCGCACAGAATGCATGACGCTGGCATTCTGCCGCATGGCGAGATCCAGCAGGATCCGTTGCGTAGCAAAGAAGCTCGGTATGCCTTGCTGGGCCCAGCTGGAAAGAAGAGTTACAAAGGACGGTTCCCGAGGATGAACTCGGGAGGACTCTGATTTTACCGTTGCCGGCATTTTGATACCTCCATTTATCTTTTTCTTTATGCTGCACTGCAGCATCAAATTAAATATACAAAGTTACTGTATTTATGTCAATATGTATTTAGTCCTTTGTGCACTGCAACATAGAGGAGTCGTGATGAAACCGGGCACTGTCGTCATCAAAAAGTATGGCAACCGCAGGCTCTACAATACCGCCGAAAGCCGCTATGTGAATCTCGACGACATCGCCGGATTCGTTCGCCAAGGCAAGGACGTCCAGGTGGTGGACGCGAAAACCGGACAAGACCTTACCCGGGTCACTCTCACCCAGGTCATCATGGAAGATGCCAAGGATAAACCCACCGGGCTGCCGCTCGAACTGCTTCGCCAGCTCGTTATCGCCTCCGACGAGGTTCGTCAGGAGTTTGTCATGTGGTATTTAAAATCTGCCTTTGACGCGTATCAGAAGGTGCAGGACGCGGTTCAGAGCCGCCTGGGTGAGGTCCAGTCCGCTATTCTGTCGCCGATGGACATGATGAAGAAGTTTCTGGGCGAGGCGCCATCGACGCAGCCGCGAGCTCAGGCCGAGCCGGAACTCGATAAGTTGCGCACGCGATTGGCAGAACTGGAAGCACGCTTCGGTAAGCCGAAGCGACAAAAACGATCCAAACAAAAGAAGCGTTAAAGGCATCATCATAGCTCGAATGTGCTATGGAGGCGGGAGAGAGATCGAGTTATACTCTCCAGTGGTCAAGCGTCGGCCTGTTGCAGCCGCGGGGCGGCAAATATGATTCGATGCCGGGCCGAGCCAGGACAAAATTGCACAACAAGAAGAGGGCAATAGGTCGATCGAGGGCTCAGGGCCGCCAACATACTCCGCAGGCCCATTCCAGTAATGATTTTTCACCTTGGACAGAAGCGCTCTTCGCCGCCGAGATTCTCCTGCTGCACGCGACCCCGATCTACTACGGCTTCGGTGTGCCGCATGGGGATGACTCGGCAGTCGTCATCATTCCTGGTTTTCTCGGTACCGACCTTTATCTAATGGAACTCCACGGTTGGCTGGGACGGATTGGTTACCGGCCATATTTTTCCGGCATTGGGATCAACGCCGACTGCCCAAACATCCTCATCCAGCGTCATCTGAACGAGACCATAGAAAAAGCGCGGGCGGAAACCGGACGAAAAATTCACCTGATCGGTCATAGTCTGGGAGGAGTGATTGCGCGGTCGGTGGCCGGTCAAAGGCCCCGGGATGTTGCTTCAGTCATTACCCTGGCCTCTCCGATTCGAGGCACCGTGACCAGTCGAACCGTTCTCCACGCCGCGGAAGCCGTACGCCTGCGTATTCTGCAGGAGCATGGCCGTGGAGTACTGCCCGACTGTTACACCGGCCGTTGTACCTGCAATTTTGTAGATTCACTGAAGCGTGATATTCCGGACTCGATGCTCCAGACAGCGATTTACACGCGCCACGATGGGATTGTGAATTGGCGGTATTGCATGACCAGAGATCCGGGGGCCGACTTTGAAGTTCCGGGCACGCACATCGGGATGGCATTTAATCCGTCGGCATACACCATCGTCGCCGAGCGCCTCGCAATGGCTCATGACTCCGAGTGAGATCACGGGTGGCCGCCCATCTCCACTACCGCGCCAGTAGCAGTTTCTAATTTCTCCACCGATCCGCCGCACGACTTCAGGCAGAGCGTCGCTTTTGCCAGGCTGTTGTTGAGCACTTCCAGGCTGCCCTGACAATCGGTTTTCACGTAAGGCAAACGATGCATGCCAGCACCGCTGCCGTCGAGTGCAATCTCCACTTCGAATCCGTCGCGCATGGAACAACGAAAATCCCACCGTAAGGTTTCCTGATCTTTCTTAATCTCCCTCAAATTACGAAAGACGCGCTGCTCAGCGTCATGCCAGAGCACCGCTTTGCGAAAGACCAGTCCGAACGGCATTTCGTAAACCAGGGCTTCGAACGTGCTTGGCGCCCCGTCAGGGCGACGAAAATACGCGTGTGCCCAACGCCAGTACTTACGATGCCGATAGCCACAGTTATGCCCTTGCACCCCAAACCCCAGCGGATCGCCTTGGAAGCGGCGGCCATCCAGCGTAATTTGCCCTGAAAAGAGCGCGTCAGAATGTGGTGTTCGGGAGAAGCCAATCCAGCCCTTGCTGCTCAGCGTGACGCGAAACGTGGAGTGAAATCGCAGGTCCCAGGAAATCGAGTGTCCCCCCACTTCCAGCGCTCCTCGGCAGGAGTTCTCTTGAATCTCATTGTTGCCGATTCGGAAATGAAACGGACTTCGCCCTCGGGCGCTCAGGTCGAGACCTGCTAATGGAAATCCCTGAATGAAGCTTTCCGGCTTTCCATCCTTCGGAAACCAGGTGGCCCAGAGTTGGAGCGGCATTCCCCCAGGGTCTCCCGGACACCCCCCTCGCCCCGGATTCATCAGCAGGTATCGAAACCACCAGGCACCGCCGCCATCCGCCAACCCCAGGCGAACGAACCAGACTTCATACCGGCGGCGAGTCGACAGCGAAGAGAATACTTCGTTCAGTGTCTTCACGGACTCAACAGGGGCACTGCTCATCATCATCGATCATAACCGACGAATCGCAACCGACGAATCATACTCCAGTCAGATGAAGAGCCGGAGAGGGGTTAGTGGCGCAGCCATCCTCACCGTAAACCGGAAAAACAAAATGAAAACTGCTCTGCTTTAAGGTTCGGTTAAGGTAGCGCAGTTCCACTGCAAGAAAAAAGCGCAGATGGTTCTCTCTTTGTTCCTGGCGTGCATCACACCTCTGACGCAGTTCGTCGAGGAGAAATCGAATGTGCAAATGGCCGATCCTGATCTACATCATTTTCTTGCTGCCTGCAGTTGTCGTCGCGCAAAGCAGCGGAGCCCGCGTTGCCGGAAGTGAGAACGCAACCCGCGCGACAGTCTTTGGTGGATATTCCTATCTCCGCAATGACACCAACGGTTTTAATGGCTGGGAAGGGCAAGGTACGTTCAACTTCAACCGCTTCCTTGGCGTCACGGCCGACGTAAGCAGTTCCAGCCTCAGTCCGCTATCGTTTTCGGCGCTGGGGTTTTCGGCGGGCACTTATCAGCGAGTCAACAACTACCTGTTCGGCCCGACCGTAACGGGTAATCTTGGCAGGAGTGCCATCTTCGCGCATGCCTTGTTCGGCGAAGCCCATTCCAGCTTAGGTGCAGGTGTCGGCATCCCGATCGTGGGAAGTGTCTCCACCGGACTGACCAGTGCCAATGCTTTCGCTATGGCATTCGGCGGCGGCATTGATATCGGACTCACTCGACATTTCGCAATCCGGGCCGCGCAGGTCGACTACCTTCGAACTCAGTTCAATGCTACTGATGCGTTGGCAGCCGGGCTTTCCAGCAGCCTCGGGAATCGACAGAACAGTTTCCGTTACTCCGCCGGTATCGTGTTGCGATTCTGACAAGTGGGTAGGCGTCGTGCTGATCTTGTCGCCAGCAGCACTCGTGTAGTGCGTTGCGAACCGGCCTTGAGGAAATGCTGCTACCGGAATGGCGCTATATACCATGTGTAGTAAGTCGCGATACCGGTGAGCACGACTATAGACCAAAGCAGCAGCTCCGTGAGCATCCACCGCTTCCAGTTTTTGAAGCGCAGCCGCGGTGGAAGAATGTTAGTGCCGGCGACGAGGACAATATAGAGTCCCAGAAGCTCAGCCGTAATCCCTAAAAATCCATGAATTGCGGCCGCCGCGTAATACCAACGGTGAAGAACCTTAGGAAGCGCGGGCCTCACCTGTTGTTGGAACGACGGCCACATCACGAGCGAGATGATCAACAAATTCACCAGCATCACCGTCGTCTGGCAGATTCCGTGAGCTGTGTAGTGCCGTCGTTTCGCGAGAACAGATCCCGCGATCAACGCCACTCCCATGACGAGTTGCATCACGAGATTGAGGTCAGCCTCAAACGTAGCGCCTGTACCGAGGAATCCCTTTGTTGGAAGGAAGTCCAACATAAGTAATATCGCTCCTTACGCGCGCATCCATGATCCTCAATAGCCTGCAAATTCTTTGATCCGGCGCTTGAAATCGAAGATGCAAGGCCTCTCTTGTCTCACTGCACCACAATCTTGCCGGTCATTTTCGGGTGAACCGAGCAGTAGTAGGGATACGTTCCCGCCCTGGAAAAGGTGTAGGAGAATTTCTCGTCCGTATCCCGCACCTTGGACTTGAACACACCGTCAGTGCTCACCACCGTGTGGGGAATATCATCGCGGTTGGTCCAGGTAACTGTCGTTCCCACAGCCACCGTGAGCGTCTCCGGCCCAAAACTGAAGTTATCGATCTTGACCTCCGCGTTTGCAGCAGAGGGCTGGTCATTCGCAGCAACACTCGGCGATCCGGCGAACAGCAGAGCCGCAATCATTACCGTCACAGCCAAACCTGCAACCCGCGTACTTTTACTCGTCATATTTTTCCCTTTCTACGATTGATTTTCTTGCCTGGTCTTCGTTTTGTTTTGACTCGACCGTTCGCGCCTACCCCAGGGTTGAATCGAGAACCGCCAGAGAGTGGTGGCCGCGAACGTACTTCACATCCGTAATTCCCAGCAGGCTCCGCAACTGCTCCGCAGGCACTTTCATCGGACCCGGGGAATCCGCCTTGCCGGGCTGCGGTTGAGGAAATGCCGTTGACATCGCGGTATGAAAAGTCACGTTTCCCTCGACCTTTTGCATGGTCTGGTGAATGTGCCCGTTCAACACCGTCACCGAACCGAACTTCTTCAGGTAGGCCAGCGCCTGAGCGCTGTCCTGCGTGCCCCATCCCCAGTCCGGATAAACCGACCAGAGGGGAATGTGTGCGAACACCACGATCGGCGTGCTGTGTTTCAGATACTTGACGTCTTTTTCCACCCATTCCAGCTGCTCGCCACCCAGCGAGCCGAGGCCGCCAGCCTTCAGGTTCATCACGTTCACCAGTCCGATGAAGTGAACGCCTTTCTTGTCAAAGCTGTACCACCCACTCCCCTGGGCGTTCTTTCCATAACGTTCGAGATACGACTTCCCGTTGTCATCCAGCACGTCGTGTTCGCCGGGCACAAAAAAAACGTCCTTCGCGCTCGCGCTTTTCAAAATCTGGTCGACGTTGTCGAACTGCTCCTGCTTCGAGAGGTGGCTGATGTCGCCCGTGTGCAGCAGGAACTCCGGCTGGTTTGGCAATCGATTGATCTTGTCCACCGCCGCCTGCAGCGTCGCCACTACATCCGGATTGGCCGGCTTGTTGAATCCCATGTGGCTGTCGCTGATCTGGACAAAACTGAAGTCGCCTTTGTAGGCATGTCGATCCATAGTCTTGGCGAAGGCGCGGGATACTGGAATGCCACCGCTCATGGTCCAGACAAGTCCTGTACCCGCCCATGCCATGCACTTCAGAAATCCGCGCCGGTCGATGCCATCGTTGTTGAGATCCTGCAATTTCTGATCGATGAAATCTTGCTTCTTGTCAGACATTTGTCCTCCGTGGTTTTGCATCGCTCTGAGGTGATAACTGGCAGGAAGCACTTTTATTCCATGACCGGTAAATGGGGCTCGCACGCAATGAGGCAGCGGTCGAGTGTTCATCGAGGGAACAAAAACAGTTCGGCACGGGTTCGGCGACAGGCAGGAAAATTGGTGGGCAAAATGGTGGGAAAGGAGGAAGTCTGGCTCAGTCTCTTTCGGATCTACTCACAACAGTGCCCTGGTCTCTGTCTTTTGGAGAGACAAGGGCTGGTGGTCGCTCTCATGTTGACTAATCTGCCGCACCTGCGTAACCGACCTCGCGCCGTCCATAGCGGCGCACTCGTATGTTGGCCTGCTCCGCATGGGCCAGGAAGCCCTCCAGCACGCACAAACGCGAGCAGTACTCGCCAACCACGGCCGATGCTTCGTCGGTGAGCACCTTCTGATAGGTACAGGTCTTGATAAACTTGCCGACCCAAAGCCCGCCCGTGTAGCGGGCTGCCTTGCCGGTCGGCAGCGTGTGATTGGTGCCGATCACCTTATCGCCGTACGCGACATTGGTGCGCGGCCCCAGAAACAGGGCTCCGTAATTCTTCATATTCTTGAGGAAGTAATCCGGGTCGCGGGTCATGACCTGGACATGCTCGGAGGCGATGCGATCCGCTTCCCGTACCATCTCTTCATCGGAATCGCACACGATCACCTCGCCGTAGTCACGCCAGGAAACGGACGCCAACTCGGCAGTTGGAAGGATGGAAAGCAGGCGGTCGACCTCAGTCATAGTCTCCCGGGCGAGTTTCTCCGAGGTAGTAAGCAGGATAGCCGGGGTGTTGAACCCGTGCTCGGCCTGGCCCAAAAGGTCAGTCGCGCAAAGCTCACCGTCAACAGTTTCATCCGCGATGACCAGAGTCTCAGTCGGCCCGGCAATCAGATCGATTCCAACCCGACCGAAAAGCTGGCGCTTGGCTTCGGCCACGAAAGCGTTGCCCGGCCCCACGATCATGGACACGGGACTAATACTCTTCGTACCCAGTGCCATGGCAGCGATCGCCTGGACTCCGCCCATACAGTAAATCTCGTCCGCGCCGCCGAAGTGCATGGCGGCGACGACGGCCGGACTCGGCTTGCCATGATAAGGAGGCGAGGACGCGATCACGCGGGGCACGCCCGCGACTTTCGCGGTCACCACGCTCATGTGGGCGGATGCTACCAAGGGATATTTACCGCCCGGAACGTAACAGCCGACCGAGTCAACCGGCATGTTCCTGTGACCAAGAATGACTCCCGGCAAGGTTTCGACTTCGACATCTTTCATCGACGACCGCTGCGCCTGGGCAAAGTTGCGGACCTGGGTTTGGGCGAACTTGATGTCTTCGATGTTTCGCGCGGAGAGCTGCGACAAACATCCCTCGATCTCCTGCTCCGAAAGGCGGAACGCAGGAGGGCTCCACTTATCGAACTTCTCCGAGATTTCGCGGAGGGCCGTTTCCCCGCGCTTCTCTATATCTTCAAGAATGCCGGTGACGATGTCGCGGACCTTCTTCGCCTCTGCGGTTGTCTGCTCGGGTGTGCGACCAGTCTTTAGATGGCGTGGCATGATTTTCTCCTTCGGAACTTCCGGCCATCGCGCGTGTGGCCGAAAAGTTTGCGCCGCCCAGCCGAGGGCGAGACGCCCTCGGGACAGCCGGCGGGACGCCGGCGCTACCGGTTCGGTCTTAGCCGGTAGCGGAGACCGGTTCGGTGAGTTCAACGTCAGCGGTGGAGCAGGAGTGCTGTTCGGCCGCATACCCTGCCTTGTAATCCGCTTTGACGGCATCCGATGCGGTCGGCAGCACTGGGAAGTCCCACCAGCCCACAACTTCCGCGGCGGCCACCGATACATCTCGCGTAATCGGCACTTCGATCAGTGCGGGCGCATTCGAGTCGAGAGCCCGCTTGATAGTCGAGCCGATTTCGTCCGAGGATTGTGCCTTGGCGGCGACCCCGAAGCCGAACGACTTTGCCAAAGCTACGAAGTCAACCGAGTAAGGCTGCCCGTCTCCACTATGACGATTGAACTCGGACCCGATCTGCCTCCCGATGAGATAGTTCTGGCCGTCGCGGATGGAGATGTACCCTGAGTTGTTGAGCACCAGGAATACAACCGGGATGTTGTACATCGCACAAACCGCCAGTTCCTGCACACACATCATGAAGTCGCCGTCGCCGATGATGCACACCACCGGAGTATCCGGCTTGGCCAGCTTGGCGCCGATCGCGGCGGGAAGGGCAAAACCCATCGAGGAAAACGAACCTGAGGTGATGTGGGTCCGCGGCTCGTAGACCGGGAAGGCCTGCTTGGTTGTGCTTTGCGGATGACCCGATCCCACAGTCACGATTCCGTGATGTGGGAGCACCTTGCGCAGCTCCCGCAGCGTGCGCAGCATCGTGGTCGGAATGCCGTTGTATGAGCGACGGCGCTCGAGCCTCTTTTCCCACTCCTGCTTCAGTCCTTCCACCTCATCAAGGTAGGAACTCCTGGCTTCGCGTGCTTTACGGGCCTGCTCGTCGGAGATGCCGGCCAGAATATCGTCAAGCACCAGCTTACAATCGGCCATGATGCCGACTTCCGCTGGATAGTTTTTGCCGATCTCTCGCGGATCGATATCAACCTGGATCAGTTTCGCATCCGGAATCGAGAAGGTGACACCCTTCCGATATGACGAGGCTGACCAATCGGTGAAACGGCATCCAAGCGACATCACCACGTCGGCGTTCGCCGCGGTGTGATTCCCAGGCAGCGATCCGGGCCAGCCAGCCGTGCCCGCGCACATCGGATTGTCCTCGGCGAGGGCCCCTTTGCCGTTCCAGGTGAAGACGACCGGGATGCCGAGTTTCTCGACCAAGGTAGTCAACTCAGGAGTCGCATTTGAAGTGATCGCACCGCCACCCACCACGATGCAGGGACGCTTCGCGCTGAGTAAAAGCCTGATCGCTGCTTCGATCGCCTGAGCATCGGCTCGCGGTTTCCCTACCGGCAGGCGCTTGTCGATATCAGCCACGTCAATGTCGGTGGTCTCCACCTGGACATCAAGCGGCACTTCCATGTGCACGGGACCCGGGCGGCCGGTCAACATTGCATTCCAGGCACGATGCATCACGAAGGGCACCTGATCGGCGCGGATCACATCAAAGGTGCGCTTGGTGACCGCGGCTGCGATGTGGGGAAAATCAGGAGAGGCGACACGATCGAGTTCCTGCATCACGCCGTGTCCACGCATGTGGGTGGCGGCGCTGCCGGTGATGAGCAGCAGAGCTGTCGAATCGCAGTGCGCGGTGGCCAGTCCAATTACCGTATTGGTTGCGCCCGGGCCGATCGAGGTGCAAGCCGCAATCGGCTGGCCGGTAACCCGGTAGTGTGCGTCGGCGATGTGAACGGCGCTCTGCTCGTGCATCACCTGGATGAAGGGCAACTTCGATACCGGGTCGTTGAAGGCGTCGATCATGCTCCAATTACCGTGCCCCGGCAGGCCGGCAACATAAGGAACTCCGTAGGCTTTGAGAGCCTTTCCAATGATCTGTCCAACCGTGAGTCGCATAGACACCCTCCTTATTCGACCTCTCCAACGCGGCATCATTTTACTCTGGGGTCAAGGGGAAAGCGACAAGTTGGCAGGACCCGTAGTGGGTCAGTTTCCGCATCGCCGACTACCCGCCCAGTGACGAGTCGATTCCGGGGTTTTGAGCGCT
>CAZGSU010000151.1:0-5107 GCA_964528615.1 uncultured Acidobacteriaceae bacterium
TGCTACCACTTCTATACTACTCTCAATTCCGCGATTTACCATCATCGCCGCTAAAACATTGAAGTGCGCATTGCAAACAAAGCTCTTAGGAGAGGTGAAATCAATTCGCTTGCTATAGTTGCCACCGCCAGAGTACCATGCGGCCTGTACGTTAGACCGAATCGGTCGTTAGCAGTTCTCGCCTCAACAGCCAGCAACTTGCGCAGTTTTCTTCCGACTCCTTCCAGCGTAAAATTCAGAAAAGGAACACCAGTACAAATATGGAACAAGGAACAGTGAAGTGGTTCAATGACGCCAAAGGCTACGGCTTCATCAGCCGGCAGAACGGCGAGGACGTTTTCGTGCACTTTTCGGCTATCCAGGCGGGCGGGTTCAAGAGCCTGCAGGAAGGCCAGACAGTCGAGTTCAGCGTCACCAAGGGTCCGAAGGGACTGCAAGCCGAGAACGTTCGGCCTGTCTAGTCTGTAAGTTTGGCAAGGGCGAGTCGGAAACGACCGCCCTTTTTTTATTGGTCACGAGTGTCAGGCCGATGTTTTTGGCCAGGTCGTGATTAGTTAACTAGTTCCCGTCCACCAGCCACAGTCTTTGTCTGCCAATAAGTCTCGCAACTTCCAAGATTTACACGCGTCCCAAAAGGCACTGTGGAGTTAGTGCCGGTGGGGCTCGCGGGAGTCGTGTGTGTCGTGGCGTTCAACACGCGGACCGGGCCGCGGTTCCCAGCCGCGTTCGTAGGGATGACGGTAGTAGCTGCGATTGGCCCAGGAGCGGTTCCAGGGGGTGCGGTCGATGATGATGGCGTGTTGTCCCCACACGAAGTGAGGACCTGCCCATCCCCAGGGGGCGAACGGCGCGCCCACAACGATCGCCGGGCCAAAGCGGATGGCGCCTATGACAAAGCCCGGGCGCGGGCGCACATAGACAAGCGCCGGATCATACGCGGGCACGTAAATATAGGATGGATTCACCGGCGTTATGTCGATATAGCCGCCCTGGTTGGCCACAACGTAGTAAGGCGTCGAGCGCAGATAGCCGTAGTCGTACGCCTTCTGGCGCATGCGCTGAACCGCGTCCATCACGTCAGGACGCTGGTTGAGGACGGCGGTGCCAAGCTGCTGCGTCCAGCCCATGTCCTGCGCCATCATGTTGAGGGTGGACGGAAACGGCAGCAGCGCAAGTACAGACGAGTCCCAGGGCAGATTGTCCTCTTGAATGGCCTGAGCTAAAGCCTGTCCATGCAGGTAGCTGTGCTGATTGGCCCAGGCGGCTGCGTCCGCGATCTCGTTCCAGTAGGTGGACGCAGTCAGGGTTTGAGCAAGCAGCGGGTCAGGATAGAGCGCGATGCGGGCGACCAGATCGTCCAGCTGTTCCGGAGACAGAACAGGTGCCGGCGCGCTCGCTTCCGGCGCTGGCCCTTGATTTTCAGGTGGTGGGGGCGGCGGAGGCGGCGTGTACTGAGCCAGCACTGGCGCCGCAAACAAGACGGCCAACGCGACCAGCGCGAGAACCCGCTGCCCGAAACCAGACCGCGCGACCATCGCAGAACTTTTCGGTTCGTTTAAGGTGCTCATTTCTTCTCTCCTCGCATGCACTTTTAAACGCGGATACAAGTGCGAACTCGTTAGTGCTCAAGACTACTCTTATCAGCCGAATTGGACGCATGGAGTTGTGGAAGCGAACGTGGTTTTACGAATCTTTACTGTAGACAATAAAAAATCCCACGTCTCGCCGCGGGCGCGAGACATGGGATGGAGTTGACCAAGGAACAGCGATCTATTCCGAGCTGCCGCGTTGTTCGCTACTGACGGCGGCAAGCTTCCCGAGCAGGCCATCGCCTTCGTCATGCGGGCCAGCGGTGAAGAACAGTTCGTTGGCGGCGCCGGAATTGGTGTTGCCACCGCCGAACTCGAGAGCCCACAGGCCGTCGATGGCAACGTCACTGTTATCGGTATTTTGCAGCGTGCCCACGAACTGGCCAGTCAGTGGATTGAAGGCGTGGATGCGTCCGTCGCCGAAGTTGCCGATCAGCAGGCGATGGCTGAACACGCCGAAGTCCGCGCCCGACATGGCAATTCCCCAGGGTGCATTGAAGTAGCCGCCGTGTGCGAGGCGAGCAACGACGTTGCCGTCGGTGTCAAAGATGGTGACATAACCGAGCCCGGGACCATGGTCTTCATCGTGGGATCCGGGAAGGCGGTGCGCAAACGTGACCACGATGTTGCCGCCGACATTCTGGATTCCGAACGGCGCATAGTTCGCCGGCAGGGTGCTATCCACAAAAGCAGTGGGAGGCATAGCGACCGGGTGGAAGCTGCCGTTGAAGACGTCCACATGGCCACTCTGGAAATTGGCTGCGTACAGGCGAGGCCCGTGCGCAGTTTGGGCTATCGCCACTCCTTTGTAGATTGCGTTGCCGGCATTGTTGACCTTGAGGCGCGCATGGAACGGGTCAAAACCGGGATTCCAGCCCGAAATTGTGCCGTCCTCCGTCACGAAGATGAAGATGGCTTTCAGCTTGGGTGCGATGTTGAATGCGGTGGTGAAGTTAAAAACGGTGCCCGTGGGAGCCGAGGTTCCCCCATCTCCCGGAGGCGGGATTACCACGACCAGGCTCTGCGGCACGCCCGAGCCGTCATACAAGGTCGATAGGCCGGTGCCATTGTCCGAGACCCACCAGGGAGATCCCGACGAGCGCGTCAGGCCCCAAGCATTGATGAGATTGGGATCATGCTGAGGGGTCGTCAAGCCACTGGCGGGATCAGAAGTCAGGTCGGTGCGGTTGAAGTGCTGTGCAAAGGCGCTGGCAGTGAGGAAACAAATCAAGGTTGTGAGTGAAAGCATGAGGGTGGCGAACTTGCTTTTCGGTGGCTGCAACATCGAGATCCTCCGGCGAAATTTCGGCTGGGGTACTAATGTGCCCGAGAACAGGTATAGGTTCAGGGGCATGGGGACTTGTCAGGCGATTGTCATTAGTTGTTCAGAGACTTGTTAATTCAGGCAGATACGCGCGCAGAGGAGCCGGCGGAAAAAAATCCTAAAAAAGTGCTTGCATTTGATGTAGTGTTGTAGTTAAGTAGAACACTAGATTTCGGGAACGGCTCTTGAGCCTGCGGTGCTGACCCGAACGCAAACAAGATTAGGAGAAGGAATATGAAATCCGATAGCTCGATTCTGTTGATTGTTCTGGTTGTGTTGTACGCAGCGGTGTTCGCCCAGTCCGGCGCGCCAAAGCCCGCGGACAAGGCGGCGCCGTCGGAAGCGCAAAAATCGTTTGAAACCATGAAGAGTTTTGCGGGAACCTGGCAAGGCGCGGTGAAACTGGACCCGCCGCAACCCGAAATGGACAACGGCAAGCCCGTTGAAGTCACGATGCGGGTCACATCGCGGGGAAATGCGATTGTGCACGAGATGCAGGAAGCAGGAGCTCCCTTGGATCCGAAGAAGTACGATCATCCTGTCACCATGGTTTATCTGGACAGTGATCGGCTCACACTGGTGCATTACTGCGACGCGGGAAATCGGCCGCGCATGGCTGGGAAATTGTCGCCGGATGGCAGGAAAGTGGAGTTCGACTTTGTCGATCTCTCGGGAGGCAATCAGTACGGACATATGTACCACGCGATCTTTACCAGCGTCGATGCGAATCATCACATCGAAGACTGGACCTATCTGATGCCAGGCGACAAGCCCATGCACGCGCACATGGACTTGCAACGGGTGCAGTGAAGGCCTATATCTCGCCAAGGCGATTTGGGACAAAAACATGGACCGTGAGTGGAATGAGAGTCAGCCGATTTACCGCCAGCTTCGCGATCGCGTGATCGCGATGATCCTGGACGGGGTGCTCAAGGAAGGCGATCCTTTGCCTTCGGTGCGCACGGTGGCGGCGGAATATCGGGTGAATCCGCTCACGGTCCTGAAGAGCTACCAGGAACTGGTGGACGAAGCCCTGGTGGAGAAACGCCGAGGTCTGGGCATGTTCGTCGTCGAGGGGGCGCGCAATCAGTTGCTCAAGGGTGAGCGGCAGAAGTTTCTCGAGGAAGAATGGCCCAGGATTTACGAGAATATCCAGCGGCTTGGCCTGAGCGCGGAAGAATTGCTGAATGGGGCGGGTCGAAAGAAGTCGAAGGGCAAGCCATGATGAACGCTGCTGGGAGTGAGATGGCCCTCGCTGCGTAATTCCAAAGCGGAGGACGCTAAAGCATGTCGGTAATCGAAGCACGAGGTCTGCGAAAGGCTTTCGGTACGACGGTCGCGATCGATGGGATCGACCTCCGGGTGGAGGAAGGACGAATCCTCGGGCTCATCGGGCCGAACGGCGCGGGAAAGACTACGGCGCTGAATGCGATTCTGGGGCTTATTCCTTACCAGGGAGAGCTGAGAGTGCTGGGGCGCGATCCCTGGAAAGAGCGCGAGCAACTGATGCGCGATGTATCGTTCATCGCGGACGTCGCGGTGCTGCCCCGGTGGATTCGGGTTGCGCAATTACTCGACTATGTGGCCGGCGTGCATCCGCGGTTCGACCGCGCCAAGGCGGAAGGGTTTCTTTCCAAGACCACGATTAAGCTCAACAGCAAAGTGAGAGAACTGTCGAAGGGCATGGTGACGCAGTTGCACCTCGCTGTGATTATGGCCATCGACGCAAGGTTGCTGGTGCTGGATGAGCCGACGCTGGGGCTGGACATTCTCTTCCGCAAGCAGTTTTATGATTCGCTGCTGAACGATTACTTCGACCGTAGCCGCACCATTGTCGTCACGACGCATCAGGTGGACGAAATTCAAGATGTGCTCACGGATGTGATGTTCATCAACCAGGGGCGGATCGTTTTCAGCTGCAGCATGGAAGAGTTCGAGAGCAGGTACGCGGAAGTGATGGTGAAACCCGAAAAGCTGGAAGCCGCACGGGCGCTTAAACCGATTCAGGAGCGGCAGGTGCTGGGCAGAAGCATTCTGCTGTTTGACCGCGTGGACCGGCAGCAACTCGGGCAGTTAGGCGAGATTCGTACGCCCAGCATTGCCGATTTGTTTGTGGCGGTCATGGGCGATCAGGCGGGAGTGGCACAAGGAGCAGCCAGATGAATACTCAATCCAATACGATGCCCGAGCCGTT
>CAZGSU010000152.1:0-25041 GCA_964528615.1 uncultured Acidobacteriaceae bacterium
TACGACTCGGATGGCAAGCTGAGCCCTGAGTCCGATCCGGATCCATTCCACCTGGATTTTTTGATTTCCCCAGCTACCAAAAAAACCATTTTCGACCTGGCCTCTCGCGCGAAGTATTTCGAGGGAGAAGTCGATTCAAAGAAACACGGACTGGCCTCCACCGGGGTCAAAACTCTGACTTACAAGGACGCTCAACGGAGTGCAAGCGCGACCTACAATTACTCGCCCATTGCTGCCGTTCAGCAGGTTACGCAGTTGTTTCAGAGTCTTTCCGTCACGCTCGAATTTGGCCGCAGGTTGGAATATTTCCATCGCTACCAGAAGCTGGCGCTCGACGAGGAGCTGAAACGGATGGAAGAGATGGCCAACGAGAACAGCCTGCAGGAGTTGGGGGCGGTGGTACCCATTTTGCAGCAGATTGCGACCGACTCCTCCGTGATTAATCCGGTGCGGGCCCGGGCCCAAAGGATGGTAGAGCGGGCTGGATCCACCGGCACCGCGCCTGCAAAATGAGGATTTCGCGGTGACGCTTTTCCCAGGCCTGGACCGATTTACGGGCAACGAAGTGGTCCGAAAGATGTTCTAATGGGACAGGGGTAGTCTCGGGGAGGTAGCACATGTCGACGCGGAAATTATGCGCTGCAGTCGCGGTAGCTGTTCTGGCGTGCTGGCTCGCGGTTCCATCCTTTGCCGACTCACAGGCTCGCATCGTGCGTCTGAGCCAGGTGGATGGGGACGTTCAGATAGACCGCAACACGGGACAGGGCTACGAGAAAGCCTTCATTAATTTGCCCATCACCCAGGGCAACAAGCTCCGGGCAGGTCAGCAGGCTCGGGCCGAGATCGAATTCGAAGACGGCAGCACCTTGCGCATCACGCCCGGGACAGTAGTCGAATTCCCCGAACTGGCGCTGCGCAGCTCGGGCGCGAGATCCTCCACCCTGAACTTGCTCGAAGGAACCGCTTACCTCAACTTCAAAGGGAACAAAGCGGAAGAGTTCAGCCTCAACTTTGCCCGTGAAAAGCTGGCTTTGACCAAGCCGGCCCATTTGCGGATCGAACTACGAGACTCCGACGCCACAGTCGCGGTATTCAAGGGTGACGTCGAACTGGTTGGCCCATCGGGCAAAGTAGCGGTTGAGAAAAAGCACAGCGCGACCTTCGACCTGGCTGGAGCGGATCGCTATACCCTGGCCAGCAATCTTGAGCCTGATCCTTATGACGATTGGGACAAGCAGCAGGACAAGTATCACCAGCAGTACAGCGCGGCCGGGTCGAACAGCTACTCCCCCTATGCCTATGGTGCGAGTGATCTGAACTATTACGGAAGCTTCTACTATATGCCTGGCTATGGCACACTGTGGCAGCCTTATCTTGTAGGGGCAGGCTGGGATCCGTTCATGAACGGCGCCTGGATGTGGTATCCCGGGTCTGGATATGCATGGGTATCTGCGTATCCCTGGGGCTGGACGCCCTATCGTTACGGATCTTGGACCTACATACCCTCCAATGGTTGGTTCTGGCAGCCGGGGCGTTCCTGGGCAGGGTGGAACACTGTTCCCCGAATCACAAATGCGCCGCTACTGTTCAATGCCCCCAGACCGCCTGGCATTCCGGGGCAGACCCTGGTGGTCAACCGCGGAACGCTGGCACGGCCGGGGGGCGTAGCCCAGAATGGTGTTCAGCTTCGGAGCAATTCCGCGGGCCTGGGAGTTTCGCGAGGCAGCGTACGCAACTTCGGCAGACTCTCACAACAGGTTCAGCCACCGGTGTCTGCCTTCGGGACGGCGCGTGTCCCCATGGGCGGCTCTGCGGTGCGGTTGCAGGGCGGGTCCCGAGTCTCCTCACCCCGGGGCGTCTCGTCGATGGGAGCAGGGGCAGGAGCAGGTTCGCATATGGGCGGTTCAAGCCGGTCGGCGGCTCCCAGTTCGTCCGGCTCACCTCATAAATAAGATGGCAGCGATCAACGGCGAGGATCTGGATGGCGGTACAGCAGTTGCCGCCGCGCCACGTTCCAAATCCTTGCAAAGCTTGGTAAGCTCCAGACAAATTACCCACTATGTTTTCAGGAGAACGGGAATGCTTACTACAAAGGCTTGGGTGCGACTCGGTTTGGTGGTGGCCGCATTCGTCATATTTGGTCCGCGCAGCTCGGCGCAGACGCTTTCGTGTTCCTCCGACGACGGCCATCGGCATTATTGTCCGGCGGATACGCGCGGTGGAGTGCGGATTCTGAAGCAACGCAGCGACTCTCCCTGCCGCCAGGGCTACAGCTGGGGTTTCGACCGCGGCGGAGTCTGGGTGGACCGCGGCTGCCGCGCGGACTTTATTGTCGATTCCTATCAATATCGTGGACCCGCACCGGGCAGCGTGGGCACGATCTCCTGCTCTTCCGACGACGGCCGGCGGCATTATTGCCGGGCGGATTCGCAAGGACGAATTCGACTGGCGCAGCAACGCAGCGAGTCTCCCTGTACGGAAGGCTACAGTTGGGGCGCGGATGGAGGCGGTGTCTGGGTTGATCACGGCTGCCGGGCTGATTTCGCGATTGAGGGTGGAGGTGGTTGGGATCGAGATCGGGACCGGGACCGTTATGGTAACCGTCCCGGCTACGGATATCCCGGCAACAGCTACGATTCGGGCGGGAGCGCGGTCATGTCCTGCTCATCGGATGACATGCATCGCCACTATTGCCCCGCGGACACGCGCGGCGGAGTGCAGCTATTGAAGCAACGCAGCGATTCATCGTGCCGGCAAGGCTACAGTTGGGGCTATGATCGCCGTGGCATTTGGGTCGACCACGGCTGCCGTGCAGATTTCCAGGTTGGCCGTTAGATTTCGACGCTGGTGCAAGCTCAGGGCGCTCCTTCGGGGCGCCCTTTTTCGATTAAGAAGTTCTAGTCTTCGTATTTGTTATTGATATATTCCGCGGTTCCCCCCACACATTCGCCGGATCGCCGCCAATTACCAGCGTCACTTGAGAGCTTGACCCGCGGCACGTAGGCTACAGGAATCATCCCAACATTGGAGGTTCCATGGCCACACCGGGCAGGGCGCCCATCCCCAACGCCGCTCCTACAACTTTTCCTCCGGTGCCGGCGTTGTTGTTGGCAATGCTGCAGGTGTCGAGCCACGTGAGCGATCTGATTTTTTCTCCCGGAAGCCATCCCCATGTGGAAGTCAGCGGCCAGTTGGTGCCGGTAAAGATTCCAGGACTTTCGTCGGTTCTGAGTGCGGACGCGACGCAGCACATCGCCGCAGAACTGATGGGCGACAATACCCAGGCGATCGCGATGCTGAAACAGCAGGGATCGTGCGACATCTCCTACAGCATGCCCGGCACAGCGCGATTTCGCGTGAACATTTTCGTACAACGGGGCAGCCACGCCATCGTAATGCGGGTGATTCCCAAGAGCATTCCAAGCTTCACGGACCTGAAGTTGGCGGAGGAACTGGCTCGCATTGTTGAGTTGAAGAACGGGATCGTGCTGGTCACCGGCCCTACGGGTTCCGGAAAGTCGTCAACCTTGGCCGCCATTCTCGACCGGATCAACGAAACCAAGGCATATCACATCCTAACCATCGAGGATCCGGTTGAATTCATGCACCGGCACAAGCGTTCCATCATTCACCAGAGGGAGTTGCATAGCGACACGCCAAGTTTTGCCTTGGCGCTGCGCGCCGCTCTTCGCCAGGCCCCCAAGGTAATCCTGGTCGGCGAAATGCGTGACAAGGAGACGATTGAAATCGCTTTGGAAGCAGCCGAGACCGGCCACCTCGTCCTTTCCACTCTGCACACGACGGACGCCTCGAAGACGGTGGAACGGGTCGTTGGAGTCTTTCCACTGACCGAGCAGCAAACCATTCGCAGCCGCTTCGCCAGGAGTTTCCGTTACATCGTTTCGCAACGCCTGCTCCCGCGCAAAGGAGGAACCGGGCGCGTGGCCGCCATGGAAATTCTGAAATCGACCATGCGCACCCGCGAGTATCTGGAAAAGGGCGAAGTCGAAGGCAAGAGCCTGCTGGACGCTATGCGCGACGGAGATACGGAAGGCATGCAGCACTTTGACGGAGAAATTGAGAACCTGATCCGAGCCGACATGATCGATTACGACACTGCCATGGCCTATTCCACCAATCCAGGCAATCTGCGGCTACAACTGGCCGACCTTCTCGGCGAAGCCCCGGCCACAGTCGCACCGCCAGCAAAGGCACACGCCAAGGAAAAACCCCAGAAAGACACAGAGCTCGAGATTGAATGAGATCGGGTTTGACCGGCAGTCCGCTTCGAACTGCTGCACTTCGACTGCTGGGATGTCGATTACTGAACGTCGATTACTGAACGTCCATTACTTAACAACGATGCCGGCGTAGCCCACGACTCGGGTACGATCGCCTGAAACGTCACCGGAAGTGGCATATCTGATGAGGTCCGTGCGGGATGCGCCCAGCCGACGGGCTGCGGTCAACATCGCCACCGTCGGGCCGAAACCGCACATGCTGATGTCTTCGTTCATCACCACGTCGAATAGTCCTCGTGGGTCCATGACCAGAATGCGCTCAATCGCCTTGTGATCCTTCTGCCGGGTCACGGCGTCGTTCTCGTAGTGATTCATGTCGCTGGATGCGATCAGCAGCACCGGTTCGCCCAGCGCCTGCACAGCTCCCGCGATGGCTTCGCCCAGCGTTTCCAGGATTTCGTAGCGGGCCGTACCTAAAGCAATCGGGACAAACGTGCATTCCGGATTCTTTGTTTGGAGGAAGGGCAACTGCACTTCGGCGCCATGTTCAGCGCGGTGCGCGTCCGGGTCCTCACTGAGAAGCGGAAACCGTTGCTTCAGCATCTCGGCCAGCGGGGAATCGATGAGAACGCTACCGAGGGGTGTTTCCCACGCACCCTGACTCATGATGGAGAGGGGATGTCCCATGCCGGTGTGGTTTGGACACATCACTATGCAGCGCTGCGGCAAGTCGAGCTTGGCGTATACCGCGCCCGCCACCGCGCCGGAATACATGTAACCGGCGTGCGGCACGACGCAACCGAGCGCGGCAACCGTTTCTGGCTGTGCAGGAAGATAGGACTGCAGATCAGCTCGCAAGTCGTCGGGATCGTGGGGATAGAACCGGCCTGCTACGGCGGGATGGCGGATTGGAGTGGCCATGACGACCTGTGTATGCAGGGTCCTTTCAGTTTTCGGCCGAGGGCGAGACGCCCTCGGGACAGCCGGCGGGACGCCGGCGCTACGGGGCAGTCAGCGCTCGAAAAAGCGCCGCAGTCTTCTCCAGACTCAGCGCTTCGGCCCGGACTGTCGGTTTCACTCCTGCCTCTTCGAAAGCTGCTCGCAAGAGCTTGGGCGCATATCGCGCTTTGAGATTATTCGACAGAGTTTTTCTCTTCTGTCCGAAAGCCAGCTTAAGAAAACCAATGAACTCGGCTTCAGGCACACCCAGGCTCTCGATTTTCGGAGCCATCATCAACCGCACCACCGTGGAATCGACTTTGGGTGGCGGCGCGAATGCGCCCGGCGGAAGGGTGAACATTTTCTCCACCCGGGTGTAAAGCTGGGCGGTCGCGGAAAGCAGCCCGTATTCGCTTCGTCCGGGGGCGGCTGCCAACCTCTCCGCCACTTCGCGCTGCACCATGAGCACGATCAGTTCGAAATACTGCCTGAATTCAAACAGCCGTAAGAGAATGTCGGATGTAATGAAGTAGGGAAGATTGCCAACCACTCTGACCTGTTCCGGCTGGTGATTGATGCCCGGACGCGTGCTTCCAGGTTTCGGTCCGAAGAGAGTGTTGAAATCGATGGCCAGGACGTCGCCTTCAATGATCTCAACGTTCGGCTCCTGGGAAAAATTCATGCGCAACTGCGCCGCCAGCACCCGATCGAGTTCGACGGCAATCAGCCGCCGGGCTTTCCGGGCCAGCAGAGACGTGAGAGCGCCGCGCCCCGGCCCGATTTCCAGCACCGTGCTTTGCGAGATATCCCCCAGAGCTTCGACGATGCGCGTAGCGGCCGTCGAGTCGACGAGAAAATGCTGCCCCAGTTTTGGCCTTCTCGGGCGCCTCTCTGAGGCACCGGCTTTTGTCACGTTGACCTTCTTTCTTGCCGGCAAGCCGGCGTCCCGATTCGAGGATACGTCCCGGTGTTGATGATTGCGAAATGCCCCGGCACGGCGGAGTATGCTGTAACCAGCACGCTCTCGGCAGGCTCTATGATAGCGTGTGCCAATGGCATCCTGGCCGGCACTTCATTTAAGGAGTCGCTTTCATGCGCATAGTTTTTGCTGCTTCGGAAGGTGTGCCGTTTTCGAAAACCGGGGGATTGGCCGATGTCGTGGGCGCCCTGCCGCGGGCCCTGGCTGCCGCCGGCCATCAGGTCAGCGTCTATCTTCCGCTTTATCGCCAGACCCGGCTCAAGGACGCGCAAACCGTCGTCAGCAGCATTACCATTCCTTTCGATGACCGCTATCGCTTCTGTTCCGTGGCCAGTGTCGGCAAACACTCCAACGTGCAATTCTACTTTGTTGATTATGCGCCCTTCTTTGACCGTGAAGCGCTCTACGGCACCTCGACGGGCGACTATCCCGACAATGCCGAGCGATTCGCCCTGTTTTCCCGCGCCGTGCTGGAGGCTTCCAAGGTTCTGGGCGTGCCGCAGATTTTCCACTGTCACGACTGGCAGTCCGCATTGGTTCCCGTACTGTTGCGCACGCAATACGCCGAGGACCCTGTCTTCCGCGATGCGGCCACCGTCTTCACCATTCACAACATGGGATACCAGGGACTGTTTCCGCCGGATACATTGCCTTTACTCACGCTGCCCTGGGACCTGTTTACCATCTCCAAAATGGAGTTTTTCGGCAACGTAAACTTCCTGAAGGGCGCGCTGGTATTTTCCGATTTCGTTACCACTGTAAGTAAGAAATACAGCCAGGAAATCCAGACCACGGAGTTCGGCTTTGGCCTGGAAGGCGTGCTGCGTGCCCGCTCTTCGACCGTCACCGGCATCCTGAACGGCGTGGACTACGACGAGTGGAGTCCGGAGACCGACAAATTCATCACTGCCCGATATTCGCCAGGGGATTTGTCCGGCAAAGCGAAGTGCAAACAGGATCTGCTTACAACCTTCGCGATGACGGACGCAGATGCTCGCCTGCCGGTGATCGGCATCGTCTCCCGGTTCGCAGCCCAGAAGGGCTTCGACCTGATCTCCCAAATCATGGAGCGTCTGGCGCGCGAGGAAATGATTATCGTGGCCCTCGGCAACGGTGACAAAACATACGAAGATATGTTTCTCCGCCTCAACAAGCAATTTCCGCAGAAAATCGCGGTCAGAGTCGCCTACGACAACGCTGTCGCGCACAAGATTGAGGCCGGCAGCGACATGTTTCTGATGCCATCACGGTACGAGCCATGCGGACTGAATCAGGTCTACAGTCTGAAATATGGAACGGTGCCAATCGTGCGAGCCACCGGCGGTCTCGACGACACCATTGAGCACTGGGACGCACGCACCGGGAAAGGCACCGGTTTCAAGTTCACCGACTACAATGGGGAAGCTCTGCTGCTGACCATCAAGGAGGCGCTGCGTGCCTTTCGCGATCAGAGTTCCTGGCAAGAACTCATGCGCAACGCAATGAACAAGGATTTCTCCTGGAGCGCCTCGGCGAAAGAATACATCCGGGTCTACGAACGCGCGAGGCAGTTGCGGACGGGGACTCCAACTCCACCGAGCCGTCCCGAAACGACGGACCTGGAACCTATTAGCCGTTAGGGTAAATTACCGCGCGGCTGGCACCACGGGTAGGGGCGAGCCCTCCCGGACCAAATCAACCTCGATTACCTCTCCCGGCTTGAGCCTAACCTCGCGACCCTTTTGCAGCAGAAGAAACGTCGTGCTCGCGGCCAGGCCATACCAGCGTGCGCTACCGGCAGTGGCGGCCAATGCTTCTTCCGAGAGATCGTCAGCCAGTTTTGCCACCAAAGCGGTACCGCCAAGCTGAATTACCAGCCGCTTCTTGCTCACGGCCGGATGGACCGTTCTTTCGCTATCGGTTCTGGCGGCATTGCTTTCCGTGGCCAAAAGCTCAAGCCGCGCGGGGTGAACCGTGCCATCGGGCAGCTTGATGCGATCAAAGACCATACGCAATGCGCCCCGCCGCATCATCCGGCGCGCCGGGATTGTTTCCAGATGGCCTTCTACCAGGGCTCCTTTGGGGAGCACGGGCTTGCCGTCAACCTCAACTTCTTCTTCCACCTTGGCCATGAATGAAGAACCGCTGGGGGACTTGGAGCTGATCGGGGAAAGCAGGGCGAGACGCGCCTTTCTACCCTCGAGTGATGGTTGAGTTGCGGGCTTCTGCACCCTCGGCGTGTCGGGGATTGGCGTCGTGGACTCTTGACCTATTGAGATCCCGGCGAACGCGATGCACATCGTGAACAGGAACCAACGCAGCAGAATCATCAAGGGCCTCGTCCGAAATGGATCAGGAAACTATAAACGATACCCGTCAGTGCCGCTGGTGCAGCTGGTTTTCTCTGCGCCCCGCGATTCCACTGCGCCCTTTGCGGTTAAGAGCTCTTGACCGCAAAGCTCGCAGAGCACCGCAAAGATCGCAAAGAAAACTGACTTGCCCTCTTGGTAAAATCGAGACGAGATTCAGTCCCCGCCAGTTTGTGTGGGTCCGGGTCTCTGACCCGGACAAGCCGCGCTTGCGCGGCAGTTTTCGCGGGGTAGTGAACCTGTCGGGTTAAAACTGCCGAGCGTCGCTCGGCCTGGACGGGTCGGAGACCCGCCCCAACACAAACCGGACCAACCCGATGAGCAATTTCCCCAGGACGATCTTCCACGTCGATATGGACGCCTTCTTCGTCTCCGTGGAAGAGCTGTTCAATCCTGAACTAAAGCGAAAAGCTGTGGTGGTCGGAGGGCAGCGCGACGAGCGGGGCGTGGTTTCCGCGGCTTCTTATGAGGCTCGCAAATTTGGCGTCCATTCGGCCATGCCGCTACGAACTGCGGCCAAGCTCTGCCCACACGCAATTTTCGTCAACGGCCATCCCGACCGCTATCGTGAGTGTTCGGAAAAAGTCCACCGCGTGCTGACTTCGTTCTCTCCCCAGGTCGAAATGGCCTCCATCGACGAAGCCTATCTCGACATGACCGGCACTGAGCGCCTGCATGGCCCGCCACTTCGCGCAGCCCACTTGCTCCATCAGAAAATGAAGTCGGAGACGCAGCTCAACTGCTCGATCGGAATCGGAATTTCGCGGCTCATCGCCAAGGTTTCTTCAGCCCAGGCGAAACCCAACGGCGTTCTCTGGGTCATTCCCGGCCAGGAGGCAAGATTCCTGGCGCCACTCGACGTGCGCGAAATTCCTGGCGTAGGCAAAGTGACGGAACAAAATCTGCACGGCCTGGGCATCCACAAGGTCGGAGATCTCAGCCGTTTTGACGATGCCTTTCTCGAGCAACGTTTCGGAAAGTGGGGCCTTGCTCTCGCGGGCAAAGCGCGCGGCGAAGATGCCGGAGGCTGGTTCGACAGTGAAGTTGGCGCCGATACCGATCCCAAGTCCATCAGCCACGAACACACCTACAACGAAGATACCGCCGACCCTGAGCGGCTGGAATCCACGTTGATGCGGCTCTCGGAGATGGTGGGCAGGCGCCTGCGGGAAGCCGGCCTGCATGCGCGCACCCTGCAGCTCAAGCTGCGTTACAAGGATTTTATGACCATCACTCGTGCTCACTCGCTGCCTTCACCGACTCAGCTCGACACCGAGATCTTTGCCCAGGTGCGGCTACTGTTCCGCAAGAACTGGCGGAAGGGCGCCCAGGTGCGCCTGCTCGGCGTACAGGCATCGTCGTTTGAAGCCCAGGCAGGACAAGGGGACCTGCTGGAAGACGGACGGCGACAGCGCTGGCAACAAGCGCTATCAGCCGCTGACCGCCTGCGCGACAAGTTCGGCGAGTCGAGCGTGTCGCTGGCCAGCGGACTAAGAGGAGGCTTCCGCGAACGTATCCATGAGAACCCGGTTGGCCTTCCGGGGAAGGGAAAGCCGCGGGAGTAGGCATCATCCTGAGCGGAGTGGCCGCTTGGCGGAGCGAAGCCGCTACGCAGTCGAAGGACCCCTGTACCAAGTCAACAGCCGGCATCTTGATGTCGTTTTCACCCGTATCTCGCCGAAACATCTTTGACTGTCGCGCGCTTCGCAAATGCAGGGGTCCTTCGACTCCGCCTTTCCATTCGCAAGCGACTGGAAAGCCTCCGCTCAGGATGACACTCCGTTAGATGGATGCAGCGATGCCGCTCGTCACTAATAGCAGCTAGCAGCAGCGGGCCAACGACCAACGACCAATGGCCAAGGACTACGCCCAAAATACGAAGGCCGGAACTCCGGATGTGACTCCGGTCCCGGCCTGCGCTTAGTGCAACTTGTCAGGCGTGCCTAGTTGCTGCTAGGCGTCGCGTTTGCGGTGGTTGGCGCGCCTGGATTGGCGCCGCTCCCGTAGCGGGTCAGCCGCGGGAAAAAGGGCGTCACTTCGAACGGCATCTTGTCACGCGCCGACGTGATGGCAACCGGCGCCGTCTTGATCAATTCCACATGGTCGTCCCAGGCGTTCAGCTTGACCCGTCCGCCCAGGGGTAATGCGGGAATCTGATCCAGCTTGTTCGGATCCAGCGCCGGGGCCGAAGTCATCAGTGCCGCCATGCGCGTGATACCGCCCTTGCCATCGGTGAAACTGTTACCCAGATGCGGGGTCAGCAATGCGGAGAGCGCCGGGCCTCTCTCCGAGAGTTCTCGCAGGAACAATCCCGCCGCATCCAGCTTCTGGGCGTAAGGAGAATTCTTCAGCAGGTCCACCGCTTTCTTGTCGGCCGCGACCTCTTCGTCGGGAACATGCCTGAACCCCAGGTTCTGGTAAGTCGACTCGTCGGAGAAGAGCATGCGGTCGTTGAAAGCGTAGCGGCTGCCCAGGTTGTGACCCAGCACGATGTGCGCCAGTTCGTGCGAAAGCACCATGGCCAGGCTGGCCTCGTCGGGAAGCACGTCGATCAAGCCGCGACTCACAATAATGGTATTGCCCACGCTGAAAGTTTCCAGCGGAGAAGTCAGCATCACCCGCGTGCGAACCGGCCGGGGAAGGTCGATATTGTTGGTGACCTCGAGGTTGTTGACCACGGTCATCAGGATCTTGTCGACCTCGCCCTGGGGCGCCAGCATGCCCGCATTCTGCAGGCGTTCGACTACGTTGTCCTCCGCCTGCTGCTGCCATTCGCGCTGCGCCTGCAACGGCGACGCGTCTTGCGCCGTGGGGCTTTCGTCTTTCACTGACGAATCCACCAGCACCTGGGTGAGCTCGTCTTCCTTGGCGTTCTTTTTCAGGTCATAGCCCCAGATTCGGGTTTGCGCCTTGAACGCCATCTTGTCCTTCGAACCGGAGCTGAAATCGCCTTCTTCGCTGTAGATGTAAGACGGCACCCAGTAGCCTGGAATCAGGTTCAGGCGCCAGCTGTCCATATGGAAGAACTGTGCGTTTCGCGGCCGTGGGGCATAGGTGCCGTTGAGGCGGACGATGTTGAAATCCTGATCTTCCACCCAGATGCGGCCCAGGAACCGCCCTTTGCCAGCATCTTTCTTGGGGGTCACATCGAAGACGATGCAGCGCACGTCGCCCTGAAACTCGCGATGAACATACTTGAAATCGTAGTGGGCGCGGTCAAAGTCCTCGCGATCGGCGAAAATCATCCAGGAAAAACCGATCGGCTGGTATTGGAACTTGAACATCTTGGTGAATCCGCCCATCATGCGGGTCTGAAAGCTCGCATCTTTCGAAAGATAATCCTGCCGGTCAACGGAATCGCTCAGGTCCAGACGGCCCAGGAAATAGTGGTCCTCCTTGGGCGCCGGCCCCATCTGCGGATCAAGCTTCAAATTCTGCAGATAGGTCTCTACCAATGGTGTGCGCGTCTTCAGCATTGCAATCAGCGCGTGCTCGCGTTCAATGGCCCGGTCCACTACTTGATCCATCGTGGTGACCGAAGAATTAGTCGGTGCGGGTGCGGCGGTAACGGCTGCCGGCTGCGGAGAACTCGAGGGCGCGGCGGCTGGCGAGTCCGCCGGGGCTGACGACTGCGGAGCCGGCTGGGCCGACGCCGGCGATGACGAAGCTGGCGTCATCGTCTGCTGCGCCGTTGCGCTCAGCGCAATCAGCAGGGAAGCGGTGATTGTCCATTTCCAGGTACGCATGACTCAAATCCTCTCTTTGCTTACTGCTACTGCTTATTACCCCGTCTTCAGTACGCCAGTTGGAAAACCACATGCACGGTGGCAACGGAGTCTACCGGCTGATTGTAGTGCTGGGCGGGCTTGAATCGCATCTTATTTGCGGCTGCGATCGCCGCTTCGTCCAAGCCGTGGCCCATGCCCCGGACCACACGATTCACGTGTAGCTGCCCATTTGCTCCGAACATTACTTCCAATAATACTTCACCTTGCAGCCGGAGGTTGCGGGCTTCCTCAGTGTAAACCGGATTCGGTTTGGACAGAATTTCCACAGGTGTCGTGGCTGGTCCGTTGTCCGCCGCCTGCGTCTTCATTCCGCCGTGTGCCACTTGCTGCTCGTTAAAGCCGGCAGTCAGCACTGTGGCTCCTCGACCGTTGCTGCGGCCGTCGCCCTGTCCAGCCTGAGCGATTCCATTGCCGAATCCCGCGCTGGCGATCGTGCCCTTGATACCTTTGGCTCCGCCCGCCCCGTTACCGTTTCCCGCTCCCGGCGGCAGATCGAACGCGCCGCTATTCGCCGCGACCAGATGCGCATTGGGCTTGCCTTGTCCCGGAATCCCATTGGGATCGCCGAACCCGCCGGTCTGCACTTTCTGTATGGGAGCGTTCACCGTCGGAGTCGCCGAACTGCCAAACTCGCCGGTGTGAACGATCAACGTAGGCCGGGCTCCGCCCGTGACCTGCTTCACCACTGCGGGCGTGAAATTGTTCACCTCTAGCTTAGGTGGCGCCACATCCGGCTGCTGCGGCTTGGGAGCGCGAATCTCACGCGGCACCGTCAATTTGGGAGTTTCAAAAACCGGCGCTTTCGGCAGCAGCTTGACCTTCAGCCGGGGAGCTGCCTTCACTTTCAAAGGCTGAGGCTGGAGGCTTGGCATCGGGACCAATTCTGTGACGTGATACTGCCGCTTGATGTCCAGACTGTCCGGCCAGATCCAGCCGATGTTCACCATGATGATCAGCAGAAATACCAGTAAGCCGTAAGCCGCGCCCAGGGCGCGCTTATCAAGCTTGCGCTCCGGCAAAATCGCTAATTGAAAGCCGACAGACGTTGACATTCATGAACTCCGAGCAAGGGACCCGAGCCTGGGGAAAGTGCACCGGGTGGAGTTTTTAACTTACGGGAGAAAGGGCGAAGGGTAAACGTGCCCTGCGGGGGTGTCCTTCAGTAACCCTGCGTAACCCCCAAATACGTCAACATTTTGGAGTTGACGGGATGGACGTTGGAGGAGCACAATTCCGTCCGTTAATTTCATTCCGCGGTTGATTTCCCCCGACCGCTCCCAGCTTGATCCCGGGCCCCTAATACTTCGTACAGAAGGAACCCAGCCAGGGCCGCACCGCCCAGAATGACAGGGGCGGGAACGGTGCTCATGGCTCCTGGGGTGCGAGCGTCCAAGGAGCTTCGTCATGCGCAGAGTGAGCCAATACTCGGCGGTGATTGGAATACTGTCCTTTTTGGTGTCTTTCCCGGCACCTAGCAATGCGGTCGACTTCGAGCCGGCAACCACCTATTCCGTCGGCACCTCACCGTCCGTGATCGTCGCGGGCGACTTCAGCGGCGACGGCAAATCCGATCTGGCAGTTGCGAACGCGGGCAGCAACAATATCAGCGTTCTGGTCAACAACGGTGATGGAACCTTCAAGCCCGCCGTGAACTCGCCCGCCGGCACGGCACCGCAGGCCATTGCGGCCGCCGATTTCAATGGTGACGGAAAACTCGACCTGGTCGTGATCAATGTGGGTGACTCGTCCAAGAACACCAACGGTGCCGCCTTTCTGCTGCTCGGCAATGGCGACGGTACATTTCAGGCGCCGGTACAGATCCCCGGCGACCAGTTTCCCCTCAGCCTGGTCACAGGCGACTTTAACGGTGACGGCAAAGCTGACCTGCTATTGGGAGATGGCTCCAGCGGCGGTGTGACGATTCTTCTGGGGAAGGGCGACGGCAGCTTCCAGCCGGGCAGTACGGTGAGGCTCGCGACTAGTGGCGCCGTCGCTGCCCTCGTTGTCGCTGACTTCAATGCCGACAAGAAACTAGATATCGCCGCCGCGCTTTCGGGTGGCCCCGTGTTTACTCTCCTGGGCAAAGGCGACGGGAGTTTTCAGGCTCCGGCGCAGATCACAACGAGTGCGGCTTCTCCTCATCTCATCGCGGGCGACTTCAATGGGGATGGCAAGGTCGATCTGGTGCTGCGATCCGAAACGCCGCGCCCGCCGACCTGCAGAAGACCTCCTTGTTTTGCCTTCGATCGTGTGACCCTCTTCAGCGGCAATGGGGACGGAACACTCGGTTTCGGAGTACAGGTGTCTGTTGCTTTCAACACCAGTGTGGACAATCTTGTCGGCGGCGATTTCAATGCAGACAACAAGCAGGATTTGATCGTGCCCCGTTCCGGATCAGGGTCCTTATTCCTTGGGCACGGCGATGGCACATTTCTTACTCTGACGTCGTTCTTGCCCGGGGTGGGCGCGTTTGTGGTCGCGGCAAAGTTAAACGCCGATAACCTGCCGGACCTGGCTGTCACCGACGTAGCCAACGACGCCGTGGAGGTCTTCCTGAATGACAGTCCGACCTCCGGGGCCGATCTTGCAGTGACTGAACCGGCGACCTCCACCGCCGTCATCGGCGGAGACGACCTCACCTATACAGCAACGGTCATCAACCAGGGCCCCCAGGATGCGACCGGGGTCACGGTGAAAGAGACGCTACCCGTCAGCTTCACACTTGTGTCTGCGCAACCAAGCCAGGGAACGTGCTCGGGCACAACCATGATCACATGTGCCCTAGGCGCTATGCCGGATCCGTCGTCAGCGACAGTGGACTTCACCGTTCATCCCACAGTCGCTGGGACCTTCACCGACACGCTTCAGGTCTCGGCAACTGAGCCCGATCTAAACTCAAAAAATGACTCTGCTTCGATGACGATCAGCGCGCTCTTGCCTGCGGATCTCGCGATTTCCGGCACGGCATCGGAAGCAGTTGCGAAAACTGGCGATAACGTGACGTTTACGATCACCGTCACCAACCATGGCCCTGCCACGGCGAACAATGTCAGCTTCGGCAATTCCCTTAGCGACCAGCTTCCGGTGACCTCTCTGACCATCAGCCAGGGAAGCTGTAACTCACAAATCGTCTGTTCGATCGCCACGCTCGCGTCTGGAGCCAGCGTCACGATGAGCTTCGTGGTGACGATGGCTACAGCCGAGGTTTTCACCGATAGCCTGAGCGTCGGATCGGACCAGCCGGATATCCGTACAGACAACAACAACGCCGCCATCACGGTCACGGTGAACCCAGCGGAGCTGGCTGTCACCCAGACAGCTTCGGCGACCAGCGTCATCACTGGCGTACCGGTGACGCTCACACTCACTGTCACCAATCACGGACCGGCCGCCGCCAACAACGTTATGCTCACCGACTCCCTGCAGGGAAGCGGAACGGTATCTCCTGCCACCGCCAGCCAAGGTTCGTGCAGCGCGCCATCAGGCGGCCAGATCAGTTGCACCCTGGGAACACTTGGCCCATCCGCCATGGCCACGGTGACCGTACCTGTGACCTTCACGGATGCTGGGCAATGGACGAACAGCGTGAATGCTTCCGCCAATGAGCCCGACCCGGACGTCACCAACAATTCTGCCAGCCTGAATATCGATGTCTCCCTGGCGCCCGATTTCTCAGTGACTCCCGCCAGCTCCAGTTTGATTGTGTCCCGCGGCTCTTCAGGAACCGACGTTCTGACATTCACATCGCAGGGAGGATTTTCGAGTGATGTAGCGGTGGCCTGCTCGGTGAGCGGCTCTGCTCCCCTGCCATCGTGCGCGGTGTCGCCGGCTACGGTGACCCCGGGTGCTGATCCGGTCACCGCCACTCTGACCCTCAGTGCGTCGGCCCTGGCGGCGGGACTGCGGCCATATGACAGAGGTCGCTCTCCGTGGCCGATTTACGCTGCGTGGCTGCCGCTGCCTATGGTGCTGATCGGCCTCGGTGCCGCATCGGGCAAATCGCGGCGAAGACGCCTGGTCTGGCTGGCGTGCAGTTCGATTCTCTTCTTGGTGGCTTTTCAGGCCGCCTGCGGAGGAGGAGGAAGTAGTGGCTCAACCGGGCCCGCACCTCAAAGCTTTGTCGTGACGGTGACGTCGACTTCGGGCGCAATCTCAAAATCGACGCAGATCCAGTTGACGGTGAAATGAGGCCAAAAATAAGAAGATTTCAGGCGTTCTTGGACCGTCGCCGGGCAAAACCGTAGAAAACAGGTATGCCCGCCAGAATTACCAGGCTGCCGAAGCCTGAATTCGGGTAGTTGTCGGCAAACGTGAAGTACAAAAGCACCGCAGAAGCCAGAACAAACAGGGCGGGAACCACAGGATATCCCCAGACTCGATACGGCCGGACCGCCTGCGGGTCTCGTCTGCGAAACACAAACACCGTGCTGCCGGCGATCATGTAAAAGAGCCACTCTGCGAAAATCGCCAGCGAGAAAAACTGGCGAAAATTTCCTCCCAAGAGCAACAGAATGATTGCAAGGATCGCCTGCACCACGATGGCAACCGACGGCGTGTGAAACCGGGGATGCACTTCCGCCAAAGCCGAGAAAAAATACCGGTCCCGGGCCACGGCGTAAGGCACACGCGCACCGCTCATGACCGTTCCGTTCATGGCCACCAGCATCGACAACGCCATGCCGGCAGAGACAATGCCTGCGCCGAGACTTCCCAGCACAACGGCCATGGCGTCCGAGGCCGGGCGCTGCGAAGCCGCGATTACATTTGACGGCAACACATACTGCACTGCCGCATTCACCAGCATGTAAAGGATGCCCACCAGCGCCACGCCGAAGATCAGGGCTAGCGGAATGTTGCGTTCCGGGTCACGGACCTCGCCTGAAACCATATTCAAGTCGTTCCAGCCGTCGTAAGCCCACAGCGCCGCGACCAGGGCGGCCATAAATCCGGCCATTCCACCTTTGGCGCCGGAAAAACTTCCCACGAAGTTCTGCCAGCTTCCTCCGCTGTAGCTCAAACCAATCACCACGATGCTCAAAATGATAAGAACTTTAAGGAATGTGAACACCAATTGAAAAGTGCCGGCCCGCTTGATTCCGATGTAATTGAGAATAGAAATGAGTATGGCGGCCGTAACAGCAACGAGCTGGCCATAGGTGATGGCAAACGGGACAACTAAAAAGTTGTGGGTCAAAAAGCTAAGAGAAGGGAAGTTTCCCAGGACGCGCACGAAACCGGTCGCCAGCGTGGCAATCGACGCCGGCTTCGCGATGAGAAACCAGGTCCAGGCATAGAGAAATCCTAACAAGGGCCCGTAGCCGTCCCGGATGTAGACATACTCGCCGCCCGCCTGCGGCTTCATGGCGCCGAGTTCGGCGTAAGTCAGTGCGCCAAAGAACGAAAGCAGCCCGCCCACCAGCCACGCCAGGTAAACCAGCTTCGCCGAACCCGCAGCCTGGATCATCTCGGCGGGCACCAGAAAAATTCCGCTGCCGATAATGGTGCCCACCACCACGGCCAGGGCGTGACTTAGTCGAAGATCGCGGGCAAGCTCGGGACGGGTGGGGCCTAAACGGTCCATGTGGGGTGAAAGTATACGTGATGGTTGGGAGGGGTGGCCTTTCTCTGCGTCCTCAAGCCCTTTCGGCGAACTCTGCGGTTAAAGGCTTTCCTGCTCCGCCTCGCGATAGTCGTTCACCATCCGCTTGATCCCCTCCCGAAGGAAAACCACATGGAAGTTAATCAGCAATCCCACTGGAATATCCAACAAACGCAGATGTGACAGAAGCTGGGCCTGATCCACTGGATGGAGAACTTCCTTGCACTTGAGTTCGACCACGACTCTGCCTTCTATGACGAGGTCTGCGCGAAAACCACACTCCATCTTTACGGTTTCATATAACAGGGGTACAGCTTTCTGGCGTTCCACGCGAAGGCCGAGTTTTTCCAGTTCGTATGCCAGACATGCTTCGTAAGTTGGATTCCAGTAAGCCCGGCCCGAGCTTTCGATGAATCTTGATCGCAGCACCGATGATGTCTTGCGTTAGGTGGTCGGGCATTGACTACGTCCGAAAAGCATTTAACCGCAAAGGACAAAGAGAAAACACAGAGGACGAAGAAAAGCGGCGTCCAACCCAAAACGGGAGCTGGCATTTCTCCGCGACCTCAAAGTTTTCTTTGCGATCTCTGCGGTTAAATGCTTTTCCTCTCAGTTATCAGACTGCCCGCATACCCCACCGCAAACGTCACCACCGTCCCAATCGCCACATACCAAGTCCAGGGCACGCGCGTGAAAAGCCAGATGTAAAGTTCAGCCACAAATCCGCACAGCATTCCCACCATTGCGCCGTTCTGATTTGCCCGCCGGGTCAGAACACCCAGCAGGAACACGCCCAGCAAAGCCCCGTACGCCACCGACGCAATCTGCAACCCGACCTCAATCACGCGACCCACTTTGTGCAGCGACAGCACAGCGAGCCCGAACAACAGCAGCGCCCAAAACAATGTTGCCATCCGGGAGAGGCGAATCTTGCGGCGCTCATCGATCTCGGGATGGCGTTGCAGGTAGAAATCGATAATGGAGCTCGAAGAAAGAGAATTGAGCGCCGCACTCAGGTTCGACATCGCTGCCGCCAGGATCGCCGCGATCAGCAGTCCCGAGACTCCGTGTGGCATCTGGCTGACAATGAAGGTTGGGAAAATCCTGTCCGCTTTTCCGAAGCTTGCCGAAGGCACGTGATAAAACGCAAACAGCATCACGCCAATCGTCAGGAACAACGCAAACTGAAACAAAATTGCAACTCCGCTGGACAGAAGTGCGGTCACCGACTGGCGCTGATTCCTGGCCGCCAGCAATCGCTGCACAATCAATTGATCCGTCCCGTGACTTGCCGTGGTCAGGAAAGCTCCGCCAATCAGTCCAGCCCATAAAGTGTATGGCTTCCAGAAATCCAGTGAGAAGTCGAAAACCCGCAGCTTGCCGGCGCTTTCAGCCAGGCCGTGTATGGCCGGCCACCCTCCGGGGACGAGATGCAGAATCGTAAACAGACCCACCAGCGTTCCACCGACGTAGATCACGGTTTGCACCACGTCAGTCCAGATCACCGCCGCCAGTCCTCCTTCGAACGTGTAAATAAGCGTGAGCGCGGTGATGATCGCGATCGAGGCAATCTCTCCCGTACCCAGCGCGATCGCCACCACGATGGAAACCGCGTAGACGCGTACGCCTTCAGCCGCGGCACGAGTGACCAGAAAAAGGCCCGCGGTCAACGAACGCAGCGGTTTCCCGAAGCGCCGCTCTATAAGTTCGTACGCTGTATAAAGGTCGCCGCGGAAATAGTGAGGCAGCAGAACGAAACTGATAATGACCCGGCCCACCACGTAGCCCAGCACAACTTGCAGAAACATCAGGTTGGTGTCGTATGCCAGGCCAGGGATGCTGATGATGGTAAGCGTGCTGGTTTCGGCGGCAACGATGGAAAGCGCAATCGCCCACCAGGGAATATTCCGGTCCGCCAGAAAATAGTCCCGCAGGGTGCGCTGCTTCTTGCGGAAGCGCAGCCCAAACAGAGTGATTCCCGCCAGGTACAGGGCAATGATCGCGAGATCAAGTTTGTCCATGACGAACTCGGTGGTCGCAGGCGATTCGGCCGTGAACCGTAGCGCCGCCGCCCGCCGGCGGTCGCGAGGGCATCCTGCCCTCGCAGTGGGAGCGAGACGCTCCCAGCAACCGCGAGTACGGCGGCGCTACATCAAGTCCAGAGTAGCGGGCTTTCTTCGTCGCAGTCTCGCGATCTGCCGTAGGGTACCCATTTCGTCAAGCCAGCAGACGCTTATGGTAGAACTACGCTCGTGGCCATCTTCCTCGGAATCGACGGCGGCGGCAGCAAAACCTCCTGCCTCATAGGCGACGAGACCTCCATCCTGGGAAGTGGCAGCGCCGCGGGCAGCAATGTGGTTCGCGTCGGGGAGACGCAAGCGCGTGAGGCGCTTGCCGCCGCGGTCCGCCAGGCATGCGCCGTCGCTCAGGTCGCACCGTCACAGATACGGAGAGTATGTATAGGCCTGGCTGGTGCGGCGCGCCCCGAGGTCCGCGACCGGGTCCTCGCGATCGTCTCCGAACTGATCCCCAGCGAAATCGAAGTCGTCGGCGACATCGTGATTACGCTCCAGGCGGCATTCGGCAGAGGTCCGGGCGTGATCGTGATCGCGGGCACAGGCTCGATCGCCTACGGACGAAATACCGAAGGTAAGACCGCGCGCGCCGGTGGCTGGGGATTCGCCATCTCTGACGAGGGATCGGGCCACTGGATCGGACGTACGCTTGTGGCTGCCGCGATCCGAGCCTCAGATGAAGATGAGGGCGAAAGCCAGAACGCCCGCGTCCTTGAAAGCCTGATGAAGTCCTGGCATGTGGAAACTCGCGAGCAACTGGTACCGGCCGCGAATGCCACGCCGCCTCCGGATTTTTCGGCGCTGTTTCCGGTTGCCCTTTCGCTGGCGCATTCCGGCGATCTCATCGCCCGCGAAGTTCTGATCCAGGCGGGAGCGGAACTGGCGAAGCTCGGCGGAACTGTGATCCGGCGCCTCTTTCCCGATTCTGACTCTGTACCGGTGGCCATGTCCGGCGGTGTCTTCGGAAGTTCCGCGTTAGTGCGCCAGGTTTTTTACAATAATCTGCGTTCGGCACATCCCGCGGCGGTGATCAACCCAGGTGTGATTGAGCCGGTGCGGGGTGCACTGGAACTGGCGCGTCAAAGGCAATCGTAGCGCCAGCGTCCCCCCGGCCCAATAGGCGGGCAGAATGCCCGCCAGGCATCGAGGCCTCCCCGGTGCGTCACACAAAATGTCTTTCGACGATTCAACACCGGCCCGTGTCGCACCCGCAACTGTCAACATCTCGCTGCCCGAGGCTGTCTACAGCACGTCCCCCGAAAGCCTGATCGCTGCGGCCTCTGATACCGCTCTCACCGAAGACCTGGCCCTGGTGCTACTGAAGCGACGCGATTTGCCCGCCCAGGCCCTTGATCACCTCAGCAAGAATGGCGGCCTGATGAAGAGCCGCAAGGTAAAACTCGCGCTGGTCGAGCATCCCAAAACGCCGCGGCACATCTCCATCCCTCTGGTCCGGCACCTGTTCACCTTTGACCTGATGCAAGTGGCGCTGCGGCCGGCGGTCCCGGCCGACATCAAGATGGCGACCGAAGAATGCCTCATCAATCGGCTGGAAAAGATCTCGCAAGGAGAAAGGCTTGCCCTGGCGCATCGTGCATCGGGACGGGTCGCCGCCGCGCTCCTGCTCGATGCCGAGCCGCGCGTGATTCACGCCGCGCTGGAAAATTCCCGGTTAACGGAATCGGCAATCATCAAAGCCCTGATGCATCACGCGGCCCCGGCTGCCTTCGTCGCTGCTGTCTGCCATCACTCCCACTGGTCACCACGCCGCGAAGTCCGTGTTGCCCTGCTGCGCAATGAAAAAACGCCGCTCGGCCGCGCGCTGGAATTCGCGCGGTCTCTTCCGCCAGCCCTGGTGCGCGAGATCCTGCACGGTTCTCGCCTGCCGGCAGGTGTGAAAGCAAGCCTGCTGAAAGATCTTGAGGAGCCTGGGGATGGTTAGGGAGGAAGGACGCCCTAAGCTTTCGTCAGGCGTTGCTGCTCGGATGAAGCTCTCACCACCAACCCGAGAAATACACGGGCGTTATAGGGGGTCAGAGTGCCAGCTTCGGCGAGAATAGCCGGCAGAGCCTTTTTCAGCCTGCGATAAATTAGCTTCATCGCTTGCACTGTGGGCTGCTGCTTGTTACGAGCAAATGCGCTGCAGAGTTCTCGAAAAACTCCGCGTGGTGTGCCTTCATGGACGTAGATGTCGGTTCCATTGAGATCACTGAGCGATTTTTGCACGCGACGGATCTTCGACTCGAAGACAAACCAGGTGTGCCTGCGGCGCGATCCTACAGTCAGGCCGAGCTCGAAAGGCATATTAAATCTGGGTGTTGGGGGCTCCGAGTAGTCAAGTTCTACTCGCGAGAGATCGTGAATCGAGAAGCGGCAATCGCGAATCAGCTGAAGAATCCGATCCAGCCGTCTTTTGCCTCCAGGAATTTCTAGAGTGGCTCGGGGCACGAGCCCGAACGCCGACACACCGGCTATGTAAGCTAGGAAGAGGTCTTTGAACTTCTCGTCGTAGGGAAGATTGAGGAACGCGGATTTATCGGCTCGACTTCGACGAGCGCTTTTCCTTGGAGGCATGCGCCTTGTTCGTCGCTCGCGTCCGTCGACGCTGGACAGTACCTTCTTGCTTTACCGACAAACCCGCCAGACGCTTGGCGCGAGACACGGATATCCCCAGAATCTCGGCAGTCTCTTCCACCGTCGGGAACGGCGTCGTAATGGTTGCCCGGTGGCCCATTGCAAGAACTCGAATTTCAGTATACATCCGCCTCGACCGATTGAGCACGCGCCTTAACTCGCCGCGGGCGCGGTCGCCGCAACTGCCTGGTCCCCGGTCCGCCGGTGCAGCAACTCCACCAATGCCTGGTACAAATGAGTCTTCATGGCGTGCCGCTCGCCCGCCCGGGTTATGTATCGCACGTGCACTTCGATCCCCGAACTTGTCGGGCGCAGGCTGACCGCAGGCGCCGCCGAAACTGGTTGAGCCCGGTAGCGGCTGGTGGCACGCTGCCACTCCTGTTCCGCGGTGGCTACATTCGCCTTGGTCGCTTCGGTGATCATCTTCTGGATGGAATCGATAATCGGGTACGGATTCTCGCTCGAAGGCACCAGAATCTCAACTTCGTCCCACAGCCACTGCCCGGTGGTCGAGAAGTTGAAGAAGTGACCCTCGATCGCGTAGCTGTTCACGAACGCGACTTTTCTGCCGGTCGGATGTCCGCTGTCGGTCCAGTTTCCGGTTTCCAGCAAGACGGTTCTCAGAAGCCCGATTTCGACCACCTCACCCACGACTCCATCGATCTCCACCCAGTCACCGACCCGGATCCCGTTGCGGCCCATCAGCAGGAACCAGCCGATGAATCCCATGATGAAGTCTTTGCACGCCACCGTGAGCCCGGCGCCGGCCAGTCCGAGGATTGTAGACATCTGGTTGGGCACCCCAAACACGATGAGCAAAATCAACGACAAGCCCAACGCCTGCACCGCGAACCGAATCACTCCGCGCAAAGTGTGCAGCCGCGTGCGTTCCACCGCCAGCCTGACGAAGAAATGATCCACCAACCGATTGGCCAGATACACCCCGAACACCACCAGCAAGATCAGCATTATGGACTGCAGCATCTCGTGCAATACGGCGCTCTGCCGGCCCTTGACTACATCAATCCAGTTGGCGTAAGCGCTGGCGAGATCGTCCTCATCCTGAATGCGTTTGTCGAGATCGCTGAGATCTTTCTGGTCGACCGAAATCTGGTGCAGGGAAGTGATCGCCTTGGCCGTGCTGATCGTCGAACTGCCATCGCTGCCTGACGATGCTTCAATCCCGCTCTTGGCTTGCTGCGCGATCGCGTCCTTGTTGGACATTTCCATCGCGACCTGCGCTTGTTGCGCATCGTGGCTTTGCTTCAGCTTGATGCTGGTCTGCTTGGCCTCCTCCATCGCCTGCTGCAGCTGCCGGCTCTTGCTGCCCAGGCTGGTCCACGCAGAGAACTGGGCAGTGGCGGAAGACGATCCCGTTTGAGAATTGCCGTTATTGCCGACGCTGTTTTGGGGATTGTTGGTCTCGTACTCCTTCTGTGTGGCCTCATGACGGGTGAACTGGCGCTGAATTCTGCTGAGCCGGTCGGCGCCGGTGCGGACCAGGTCTCCCTTTACGTCTTCCAGTTCGTCCTGATCGATCTCCAGTTGCGCCTTGGTCAAGTCAATCCGCTGCTGCAGACTATTGCGCGCACGCTCGTCCTTGGCGCCGGTAAGCTGTTTCTGCAGCTCGTCAATCTTTGCCTGGTCTGCTCTGACCGCTGCGTCGTCTTGATTGGCCTGCGCAAAAAGTTTCTTGCTCTCGGGCGTCGGCGGAGCCGGATGCTCGGTGGCCTGGCGCATCTCATAGTTGAACGCGAGGTCAACAGAATGGTCGGCCAGTTTGAGCGCCTGCCGCGAGTAGCGCTGCTCATCCCAGTCGGACGCGAGCGCCGCCATGGCGCGGGCAGTCAGAAGCGGTTGCTCATCTACGATTGGAGGCCGGCGCGTGTGCGAAGCGGCAGAGCTCAACTGCGCCGACTGACGAGTCAAAATCAGGCCCACGGCAGCCGCCAACACCAGGGTTAGCAGCCCCAGGGTCACAATCCATTGATGAGCTTTCATCCACATACTGTTCCGGACTAATTCGGCCTCGGGTGATTATACGTCGCCAAGGCTGCGCCGAATCTACTTACTAGTTCATCCCCATGCCCTGACGCAGGAGCACTGGCGTAACCTGTCTCCTGGGACGTGGTCAATTTACAATCGGGCCGATGGGCGAGTACTTGCAGAGAATATTTGCGCCAGCAATATCAGGCGAGGACTGGCGGCCCACCCCGCGCTACAGTGTCGCAGCCTGGATCATCTTCTACGTAGTGTTCCTGATCTACGCTTTCACCAAACACGGCAATTTCCTCTTCATCGATCTGGCGAATCTCGTTGTCCACGAGGGCGGACATCTGCTGTTCGGCTGGTTCGGCTCCACGCTCGGACTATGGGGAGGCACACTCCTGCAATGGCTGGTGCCATTCCTTTTGGCGGCCTACTTTTTTACCCAAAGG
>CAZGSU010000153.1:0-55649 GCA_964528615.1 uncultured Acidobacteriaceae bacterium
CGGTGTTTCAGGGCTGTGGCTATCGCTGCGAGAAGCTGCCGGTGCCGGACGTGCCTGCCTTCCAGATCGGCAAGGAATATGGCAACAACGGGCAGTGCAATCCGACGTACTTTACTGTGGGGAACTTGGTGCAGTACCTGCAATTCCTGGAGAAGGAAGGCATTCCGCGCAGGGACATCCTGGACAATTACGTTTTCTTTACCGCAGGATCGTGCGGTCCGTGCCGCTTTGGCATGTACGAAGCGGAATACCGGTTCGCGCTTAAGAACGCCGGGTTTGATGGCTTCCGTGTGCTGCTGTTCAAGGACAGCGATGGAATCAAGGCGGCGTCGGGCGAACCTGGGTTGAAGTTCACCATCGACTTCGGATTCGGCATGCTGAACGCCATGCACATGGGCGATGTATTCAATGATTTGATTTATCAGATTCGTCCTTTTGAAGTGAACAAGGGCGAAACCGATCGCGTGTTCCGCGAGACGGTCGACGGCCTTTGCGATGACCTCAGGAACCGGGATTCGTTCGAAATTGAAGAGCGGGCGCCCAACTGGGCGAAGCCCAAGTTCAAGAGCAACAAGATTTTGCGGAATACCTTTAATGTTTTCGGCAAAATGCACGAGCATTTGTGGGGCAAAGACTATCTGAATGCCCTGGCCGCCGCGCGCGAGAAGATGAACGGCATCGAAGTGGATCGCACCAAGGTGAAGCCGGTGGTCAAGATCACAGGCGAGTTCTGGGCTCAGATCACAGAAGGCGACGGCAACTTCCATATGTTCGAATTTCTGGAGCGGGAGGGCGCGCAGGTGACGGTCGAGCCGATTGCGACCTGGGTGGCATATCTGATGTACCAGGCCAAAGCCCATGCCAAAGCCAAGTGGCCGGTAAACCGTCCGCACCGGAATCCGCAATGGTGGGAAGTGAAGAAGCACCTCGCCAACGATTTGGGATTGCGCAAGAAGCTGATGGGGATCGGGGCCGGGGAGAAAATGTGGAACTACCTCTATCACCGGACCATCAAGAATCTGGGCGGAATTACGCACCACCTGGTGCCGCAGACGGAGCTGGCCGAAATGGCTCACCCCTTCTACAACCAGTTTGCGCGCGGCGGAGAAGGGCACCTCGAGGTGGGCAAGAACGTGTATTACACCGTCCACCACCTTTGCCACATGGTGCTGGCGCTGAAACCGTTTGGGTGCATGCCGTCCTCGCAGTCGGACGGGGTACAGTCGGCGGTCGTGAACAAGTTCAAGGACATGATTTTCCTGCCGATTGAGACCTCGGGCGAAGGCGAAGTGAACGCTCATAGCCGGGTACAGATGGCGCTGGGTGAAGCCAAGGTCAAGGCCAAGACAGAGTTCGAGCAGTGCTTGAAGTCTACGGGCAAGAGCCTTGATGAGATTAGGGAATACATCACCGAGCATCCCGAGCTAAAGCGGCCCTTCTACCACGTGCCTCATCGCGAAGGCATTGCCGGGACGGCTGCACAGTTCATCCTGCACGTGAGCGATCGCATGGACAAGAGCACGCGGCTCTGGCGTCGTGCGCGGATTCCAGGAGTTGCTCTTCCCAACGCTGCTTAACCGATCTGGCCGGTGGTCTCAAGGTCCTCCGGCCCTCTTTCTTTTTCTTAACCCGATCGGAGAAATCGATGCACGACCACCTTGCAGGGCACGAACAGAAACCTCCTCAGTTATTCCAGATCGCGGCGGCTCCGTTCCAGAAGCCGCATGACCACCATACCCAGTTCCTGGTAGGGCTCGACGTCGGTTCGACCACGGTAAAGGCCACCGTAGCAGATGCTGCGACAGACCAGATTCTCTGGCAGGACTACCAGCGCCACGAAACCAAGCAACCGGAGAAGACCCTGGAATTCCTGCGCCGGATGGAGTCGGAAGTCGGGATCGACCGGCACAACACCCGGATGTTTATGACCGGATCAGGAGGCGGTGCGATCGCCGAGCAGATCGGGGCGAAGTTTGTGCAGGAAGTCACGGCCGTGTCCCTGGCGGTGGAGAAGCTTCATCCCGAAGTGTATTCGGTGATCGAACTAGGCGGACAGGACGCGAAGATTATTGTCTTTAAAGACGATGACGAGACGGGTCGCAAGAAGAAAATCCCTTCGATGAATGACAAGTGCGCCGGGGGGACGGGCGCGGTCATCGACAAGATCAATGCAAAGCTGAAGATTCCCACCGCCGAACTCGCGGTACAGGGCTACCGCGGGATCAAGCTGCACAAAGTGGCCGGCAAATGCGGCGTGTTCGCAGAAACCGACATCAACAGCCTGCAGAAAGTCGGTACGCCGCCGGACGAGTTGATGGCCTCGCTGTTTGAAGCGATCGTGCTGCAGAACCTGAGCGTTCTCACCCGCGGCCACACCCTGCGGCCACACGTTTTACTGTTGGGCGGGCCGAACAGCTTCATCAAGGGGATGCGTGAAGCGTGGCAGGCGAACATTCCGCGCATGTGGCAGGAGCGCAAAGTTGCGGTTCCCGACGGATCCAAGCCGGAAGATCTGATCAAGGTCCCGAATAATGCGCAGTACTTTGCGGCGTTGGGTGCGATTGAATTCGGCAAGAGCGAAGACGAGTGCGTCGGCTGTTATCAGGGCTACGACAAGCTGGTTTACTACATCGAGTTCGGACGTCAAGAGGAGAAGGCGAAATCCGGCGCCAAGGGCCTGATTTCGAAAGAGGGAGAACTCGACGGCTTCAAGGAAGCATACCGGCGAAAAAAGTTTACGCCGGCGACGTTCCGGAAAGGCCAGACTGTCGGCGGCTTTATCGGCATTGACGGTGGCTCGACTTCCACCAAGGCAGTCCTTCTCGACGACCGGGGCGACATTCTGTGCAAGGCCTACCAGCTCTCGAATGGAAATCCGATCCAGGACACGATCGAAATGTTCGAGAATCTGCGCGGACAGGTCGAAGCGCAGAATGCGAAGCTGGAAGTTCTGGGAGTCGCGACCACCGGTTATGCGAAGGACATTCTGAAAGATGTCCTGCACGCCGACGTCGCGCTGGTAGAGACCGTGGCTCACACCGAGTCGGCGCTCAAGTTTTATGAGGACCCGCACGTCATCGTCGACGTGGGTGGGCAGGACATCAAAATCATTATTCTGCACAACGGTCGGGTGAAGGATTTTAAGCTGAATACCCAATGCTCCGCGGGCAACGGATATTTCCTGCAGTCGACTGCTGAAGGCTTTGGCTTGGGTGTCGAACAATATGCCGATCTAGCGTTCTCGGCCCAATCCATGCCGGTATTCGGGTACGGCTGTGCCGTCTTTATGCAGTCGGACATCGTGAATTTCCAGCGGCAGGGTTGGCGGGCGGAAGAAATTCTGGCGGGCCTTGCGGCCGTGCTTCCCAAGAATGTGTTCTTGTACGTGGCCAGCATTCCCAATCTAGCGGCGCTGGGAACACGTTTCGTGCTGCAAGGTGGGACCCAAAACAACATGGCGGTGGTGAAAGCGGAAGTGGATTTCATCAATAACAGCTTCCGCGCCGCGGGCAAGAAGCCGGAGATCATCGTCCACGAGTTCTGTGGCGAGTCGGGAGCCATTGGAGCGGCGGCGGAGTCCCTGCGGCTGTGGCGCAATGGCCAGCAGACCACTTTTGTCGGACTGGAAGCAGTTCGCAAGATCGAATACCGCACTACGCGCAACGAATCCACGCGCTGCAATTTCTGCAAGAATAATTGCCTGCGCACGTTTATCGATATCCGCACTGCGCCCAAGGATGACCTGAGCTTCGTCCCCATCCAGAAGGTCACCAAAGTTCCGCTGATGCACGGGGAACAGCGGCTCATCATTGCAACCTGCGAAAAGGGTCTGGTCGAAGATGTCAACGATATGAAGGACATCAAGGCGGGTCTCGATGAGATCAAAGAGAAGCATCCCAACTTCGTCGACATGGCTGCCCACGAGGTTTTCCGGCCGGTTAATCCAAAGAGCGTGGCTGATCCGGTTCCGTTGGCGAAGTTCTGGAACAAGGCCGCGAAAGAGCGCATTCCCCTCATGGAAGGCCGCAAGAAGCTCCGGGTCGGCATTCCGCGCGTGCTCAACATCTACAGCTACGCGCCGCTGTTCAACGGGTATCTTGAGAGCCTCGGCGTCCAACCGGAAAACATCATCTACTCCGACTACACCAGTTCCGATCTGTACCGGGCTGGCGCCAGCCGCGGCGCCATTGATCCATGCTTCCCCGCGAAGATCGGGATCTCGCACGTCTACAACCTGATCCAGGAGAAGCATCGCAAGAGACCGCTGAATGTCATCTTCTTCCCGATGTATGACGTGCTGACCTCGCCCCTTGTGAAGATTGTCGCCGCCAATGCGTGCCCGACGGTGACTGCGACGCCGGAAACGGTGAAGGCCGCCTTCACCAAGGAAAACGACGTCTTTGCCGAACACAATGTGAAGTACGTCGATCCGGTCCTGAACTTCGCTGATCGCAAGCTATTCGCTCACCAGATGCTGCAGGCGTGGCAGCCGATTCTCGGACTGTCGCAGGAAGAGAACGATCGCGCGGTTGAGGTGGGCTACAAGGCGCTGGCTGATTACGAAAGCAGTATTCGCAGGCGCGGGCGCCAGGTCATGGACCAGCTGGAGCGCGAAGACCGCATTGGCATCGTAATGCTGGGCCGGCCGTATCACCACGATCCCGGTCTGAATCACGAGATCCTGGAAGAGTTCCAGAAGCTGGGGTACCCCATCTTCTCCCAGAACACGCTGCCTCTTGACGAAGACATGCTGGAGCGGCTGTTTGGCGACGAAGTCCGGGCCGGGGTGATCAGTCACGCGCTGGATATCGGCGATGCCTGGAAGAATTCATACTCCTGCAGCACCAACCACAAGGTGTGGGCGGCGAAGTTCACAGCCCGACACCCGAACCTGGTAGCGCTGGAGATTTCGAGTTTCAAGTGCGGGCACGATGCGCCGATCTACGGCGTGATTGAAGGAATCATCGAGCAGTCGGGCACGCCCTACTTCTGCTTCAAGGACCTGGACGAGAACAAACCCTCGGGCTCGATCAGGATTCGAGTCGAGACCATTGATTACTTCCTGCGGCGGTATCGTGAGGAAGTCATCCGGAAGCGCAAGGCAGCCGAAGGTATCGAGGCACAACTTGCCGTCTACGAAAACCAGCTGCGCGGACAGATGCAGTCGGAGGTACAAGAGATAGGCGCGGACTGACCTGTCAGCCTGAACGTTGAACCCGAATCCGTAGCGCCGGCGGCCCGCCGGCTGTCCCGGAGGGCATCTTGCCCTCCGGTGGGTCTTGCTGGGCCGAGGCAGCCGTCACGTCATGTCGCTACCCACCCAATACAGGACCGTAGTCCCTTTCCGCTCTATAATTTCGAAATCGCGCTTGCTTGTAAATACCAGCAAACGACTGACCGCCCCACATGAAAATTCTCGTGCTCAACTCCGGCTCCAGCAGCCAAAAGGCCTGCCTCTACGAAATTGGCAAGACCCTCCCGGATCATCCGCCGGCTTGTCTGTGGGAGGGGAATATCGAGTGGGGCAACGACGTCGCGGCAGTAGCGGTGAAGAATTCGCGGGGCGACGCTCAGAAAGAACCACTGCAGTTATCCTCACGGCAGCAGGTGGTCAGTCATTTGTTGAGTACCTTAACTAAAGGGAAAGCCCCTGCCGTTGCTTCCGTTTCCGAGATTGACGTCGTAGGACACCGGATTGTCCACGGTGGCGCAGAGCTCGAGGTTCCGGTGTTGGTCACGCCCGACGTGCGCTCGGCAATTGCCCGCGTTATCCCGCTTGCGCCACTGCACCTTCCCGCCGAACTCGAGGGCATGGAGATTGTCCAGAGGCTGCTGGGCGCGGTTCCACAGGTCGCAGTTTTTGACACCGGCTTTCATCGCCATATGCCGCTCTCAGCGGCAGTTTATCCAGGGCCTTATCAATGGTTTGAAAACGGCATTCGCCGTTTCGGCTTTCACGGCATCAATCATCAGTACTGCGCCGGACGCGCCGCCCAGATGCTCGGCAAAGATTTGAAGTCACTGAGACTGGTGACATGCCATCTTGGCAACGGATGTTCCATGGCCGCGATTCAGGCCGGCCGCAGTGTTGATACCACCATGGGCTTTACTCCGTTGGAGGGCTTGATGATGGGCACGCGGTCGGGTTCGGTGGATCCCGGAATATTAATTTTCCTCATGCAGCAGAAACACCTTGAGGCCGACCAGATCGACAAGGAGCTGAACCAAAACTCTGGCCTGCTGGGAATATCGGGGCTTTCGGGTGACATGCGTGAGATCCTCACTGCCATTCAACAAGGCCACGAGAGAGCGAAGTTGGCGTTCGACATCTACGTCCACCGTCTGAGAACAGCGATTGGGTCCCTCGCGGCCGCGCTGGGAGGGATGGACGCGCTGGTGTTCACCGCGGGTGTGGGCGAGAACTCCGCGGACGTCCGAGCCGCTGCGTGCAGCACGCTGGAGTTCCTGGGTGTGAAGCTTGACAGCGACAAGAACGCCCGGCCCTCGCTGGACCAGGACATCTCAGCCTCCGATTCCCGGATACGCGTGCTGGTAATTCGGGCTCAGGAAGACTGGGCGATAGCGACCGAATGCTGGAAGCTAATGCGCAGGGACAAAGCGGCATGAGTGTTCATCAGAATATCGTGTCGGGGAGGTTGACCGCACCCTCTGGCGTCGTGGAAATAAGGCCGTCTTCCGCCGGAGTACAATGTTTCGCTGATCGGACGTTTGGGAAGGTGGAACCATGCCCAGTACCTTAGAAAAGCAGTCAACCACAGGCGGACCCCGCATCTCGCCTCTCGCTGGCAAACCTGCTCCCAAGGAAATGCTGATCGACGTGGCTCGCTTGGAGAAGGAATATTTTGAGCACCGTCCTGACGTCCAAGACCGCAACCAGATGGTCAGCTTCGGCACTAGCGGACATCGAGGCACGCCGCTGCAGGGTACTTTTACTGACGCGCATATCGTGGCCATCACGCAGGCGATCTGCGAGTACCGCCGAAAGCAGGGAACCGACGGCCCGCTTTACATGGGGAAAGACACTCACGCCTTGTCGGGGCCCGCGCAGCGTACCGCGCTCGAGGTGCTGGCGGCGAACAATGTAGAAACAGTCATCCAGGAAAACGACGGGGTAACGCCGACGCCGGTCGTCTCGCGGGCAATTCTCGTGTACAACCGCGGGCGCAAGGAACATCTGGCGGATGGCATTGTGGTTACGCCGTCCCACAACCCACCGGAGGATGGAGGCTTCAAGTACAACCCACCCAATGGCGGTCCGGCCGATACGGACGTGACCCGCTGGGTGGAGGACCGGGCGAACGAATACTTGCGAGCGGGAAACGCCGGCATCAAGCGGATTTCGTTTGCCAAAGCTCTGCAGGCCGCGTCCACTCACCAGGAAGATTTCATCCTCCCGTACGTTCGCGATCTCAAGAACGTGGTGGACATTGATGCGATTCGCGGCGCCAAACTAAAACTGGGCGTAGATCCCCTGGGCGGAGCCGCACGGCCTTACTGGGAGCCGATCAACTCCGTTTACGGTCTCGAGATCGCCGTTGTCAATCCAAAGATTGACCCAACGTTTTCCTTCATGAGCGTCGATCACGACGGCAAGATCCGCATGGATTGTTCCAGCCCCTATGCGATGGCCGGGCTGGTCGGGCTGAGAGATCAGTACCAGGTGGCTTTCGCCAACGATCCGGACTCGGACCGGCACGGGATTGTTACCCCGGTTGCGGGGTTGATGAACCCGAACCATTATCTTGCGGTAGCGATTCAATACTTGCTCACCCACCGTCCGCAGTGGCGTCACCAATCCGCAGTTGGAAAGACGCTGGTAAGCAGCAGCATGATTGACCGGATCGTAAAAAAGCTCGGCCGCGAACTTCGCGAAGTGCCAGTGGGATTCAAGTGGTTTGTGGCGGGCCTGGTCGACGGTTCGTACTGTTTTGGAGGAGAAGAGAGCGCGGGAGCGAGTTTCCTGCGCCTCGATGGCACCGTGTGGACGACCGACAAGGACGGGATCATCATGGACCTGCTGGCGGCTGAGATTACAGCGCGCACCGGTAAGAATCCGGGAGAGCATTACCGTGAAATGACAGCGGAGTTCGGCAGCCCGGACTACACGCGCATCGATGCTCCCGCGACACCCGAGCAGAAAGCAAAGTTGCAAAAACTGTCACCGGATGCGGTCAGGGAATCGAATTTGGCGGGCGAACCAATCACCGCCAAGCTCACCAAAGCTCCCGGCAACGATGCTCCCATCGGCGGCCTGAAAGTTGTTGCGGAAAACGGGTGGTTTGCGGCCCGGCCCTCGGGTACTGAAAATATTTATAAAATCTACGCTGAGAGCTTCAGGGGCCAGGCCCATCTGAAGGCGATCGTGAGTGAGGCCCAGGAGATGGTCAACAACGCGCTGGGTGTCTAGGAAATCCCGCCACAGAAAGATACGCATGAGAGTTCTAGTCATTGATATAGGCGGCTCCCACGTCAAAGTTCTGGTTACGGGCCAGCGTGTGCCGCGAAAATTTGTCTCCGGGCCGAAAATGACTGCCAAGCAAATGGTCTCGGGAGTGAAGGAAATCATCGGGGACTGGAAATACGATGTAGTGTCGATTGGATTCCCAGGTCCGGTGCTGCGGAATCGGCCGGTCGCGGAGCCCGTAAACCTGGGAGGCGGGTGGGTTGGTTTTGACTTCAAAGCTGCGTTCGGGTGTCATGTGAAACTGGTCAATGATGCTGCCATGCAGGCGTTGGGCAGCTATCGGGGTGGCAAAATGTTGTTTCTGGGATTGGGAACGGGCCTCGGTTCTTGCCTGATCGTCGACGGCATCGTGGAGCCGATGGAATTGGGCCATCTTCCCTACAAGAAGGGCACCTACGAGAGCTATGTGGGAAACAAGGCGCTGGTGAAGCAAGGAAGAAAGAAGTGGTGCCGCAACGTCGCGGACGTAGTCGAGCGGCTCACAGCTGCTCTTGAACCTGAAGAGGTAGTTCTCGGAGGTGGGAACGCCAGGGAACTGAAAAAAGTCCCTCCGGGATGCCGAATCGGCGAAAACAGCAATGCATTTCGAGGAGGCTTTCGTCTGTGGAGCGAGGCAAGCGGACCGCACTCGTCGGCTTCCACAGCATTCACCGTCAAGAAACACAAGAGATGAAAGGATAAAGGAAATGGCAGCACGCGTAGAAGCAATCGCTAAGCGCCCATCGCTCAAGCGCCAGGCATGGAAGGACCTGGGAGCGCACTATAAAAAGGTTCGCGACCTGCACCTGCGGCAACTCTTTGCCGACGATCCCAACCGCGGCGAGCGCCTTACGGTCGAAGCTCTGGGCCTCTATTTCGACTACTCGAAGAATCGGGTCACGGACGAGACCCTCGCGCTACTGCTCCGGCTGGCGGAGGCATCCGGTCTGCGTGAGCGAATCGACGCCATGTTTCGCGGCGATAAGATCAACGTCACAGAAAAACGTGCAGTCTTGCACGTTGCTCTGCGCGCACCGCGAGGCGAGTCCATTGTCGTGGATGGCGAGGACGTGGTCCCCAAGGTCCACACAGTGCTCGACCGGATGACGGATTTCTCCAACCGGCTCCGCAGCGGCGAATGGAAAGGCCACACCGGCAAACGCATTCGTAACGTGATCAACGTGGGCATCGGTGGTTCCGACCTGGGACCGGTCATGGCCTACGAGGCACTGAAGTTTTATTCCGACCGGGCCATGACGTTTCGTTTTGTATCGAACGTCGACGGCACCGATTTCGCGGAGGCGGTTCGCGATCTCGACGCCTCTGAGACCCTCTTCATCATCTCTTCGAAGACATTCACCACTTTGGAGACCATGACCAACGCACAGACTGCCCGAGCCTGGACGCTGGCCGGCCTGCAAGGCGATGAGAAGGCGGTTGCCAAGCACTTCGTCGCGGTTTCGACGAATACGAAAGAAGTTGAGAAGTTCGGTATTGATACCGCCAACATGTTTGAGTTCTGGGACTGGGTTGGTGGCCGCTATTCGATGTCATCGGCCATTGGCCTTTCGACCATGATCGCCATCGGCCCGGATAATTTTCGGGCGATGTTAGGTGGTCTGCACCAGATGGACGAGCACTTCCGCACCGCTCCCTTTGCGCAAAACCTGCCTGTGCTCATGGGTCTACTGGCGGTCTGGTACAACGATTTTTTTGGGGCGCAGACGGTGGCAGTCTTACCCTACGAGCAATATTTGAAACGATTTCCCGCCTACCTGCAGCAACTGACCATGGAGAGCAATGGCAAGCATGTAACCCTCCAGGGGAAGAAAGTTGCCCACGAGACTGGTCCAATTTATTGGGGCGAACCGGGAACCAACGGTCAACACTCGTTCTACCAGTTGATCCACCAGGGGACCAGGCTCATCCCCTGCGACTTCATTGCCTTTTCCAAGGCGCTCAACCCGCTGGGCCGGCACCACGACATGCTGATTGCCAACGTCTGCGCGCAGGCTGAAGCGCTGGCATTCGGAAAAACTGAGGAGGAGGTGGCGGCGGAAGGCACCCCGAAGTGGCTCGTCCCGCACCGTGTATTTGAGGGCAATCGTCCCTCAAATACAATTGTCGCCGAACGCCTTACGCCCGAAGCTCTGGGCAAACTGGTGGCGTTATACGAACACTCTACCTTTACCCAGGGCACAATCTGGCATATCGATTCGTTCGACCAGTGGGGCGTGGAACTGGGCAAGGTTTTGGCGCAGCGCATCATTCCGGAACTTGAGAGCAAGACCGAACCCGCGCTTACGCATGACAGCTCTACCAACAGACTGATCCGGTATTACCGGAAATCCAGGGACACCGCATGACCGCTGTCGGGTTCTCACGGACCCTGTATGTTCGGTCGTCCGATCACCGGGGTGCATTGCTAAAGTGTCTAATCCGCCGAGCAAGAAAAAGAAGACGAAGAGGAGATCCATATGCAACTTGGAATGATCGGACTGGGAAGAATGGGCGCCAACATGGTGCGGCGGCTCATCAACAAGGGCCACAGCTGCGTGGTCTTCGACAGGTCGGCGAACGCGGTGGGCGAATTGGTCAAGGAGAAGGCGACCGGTTCCGGCTCGCTCGCAGAACTGGTGAAAAACATGACCAAGCCGCGAGCCATCTGGCTGATGGTCCCAGCAGCGGTGGTCGACAGCACGATTGCCGATCTTCTGCCTCACCTGGAAGAAGGAGACATCCTCATCGACGGCGGCAACTCCTATTACATCGACGATATCCGGCGGGCCCAGGAACTTGCTCGGCGGAAGATCCATTATGTGGATGTCGGCACCAGCGGCGGGGTATGGGGTCTGGAACGAGGTTACTGCATGATGATTGGCGGCGAGAATGACGTGGTCAAGCATCTCGACCCGATCTTCGAAGCGCTCGCGCCCGGAATCGGCGACATCCCGCGCACCGCGGGCCGGGAAAAGATCGGCGGCACCGCCGAAGAGGGTTACCTGCACTGCGGACAAAATGGCGCCGGCCACTTCGTCAAAATGGTACACAACGGAATCGAATACGGAATCATGGCGGCGTATGCCGAAGGCCTGGGCGTTCTCCGCGCCGCGAACGTCGGCAAGCAGGCAGGCGGTGCGGCCGATGCTGAAACCACGCCGTTGCGTGATCCCGAGCACTACCAGTACGACCTGAACCTGCGCGACATCGCGGAAGTATGGCGTCGCGGCAGCGTCATTGCCTCATGGCTGCTCGATCTCACGGCCGGTGCGCTGCTGCAGGACCCGAATCTTTCCAAATTTGCCGGCCGCGTGTCCGACTCCGGGGAAGGACGGTGGACCATCAAGGCGGCGATTGATGAGGCCGTGCCAGTGCCGGTTCTGACCAGCGCGCTCTACGAACGCTTCAGCTCGCGCGGCGAAGCTGACTTCGCAAATAAAGTGCTGTCCGCGATGCGTTTTCAATTTGGTGGACACCTGGAAAAATCCGACGACAAATCCAAAGTAGCGTGAGGGATGCCGGATGAAGATGGAAGTATTTGCCGACGATGAATCTACCGCGCGAGCGGCCGCCAAGCTTATCGCCGTCGAAGCTATTGCTGCGGTTGCCGCTCGCGGTCGGTTCGTAATGGCTGTCAGCGGCGGCCGCAGTCCCTGGATCATGCTGCGTGCATTGGGCACGGAAGAGATTCCGTGGGAGAACGTACACATCGTACAGGTGGACGAACGCGTGGCGCCGGCCGGGAGCCCGGACCGGAATCTGACGCATCTTCAGGAAAGCCTGCTCGAGCACTCGCCAATGCGTCCGGAACAGATTCTTGCCATGCCGGTAGAATCGGAAGATCTGGAGGCCGCAGCCAGGCAGTACGCGTCGGCTCTGTGCGCGATTGCGGGCTCGCCGCCGACCCTCGACCTTGTTCACCTGGGCCTTGGCCCGGACGGGCACACGGCTTCCTTAGTCCCGGGAGATCCGGTGCTCAAAGTCACTGACCTGGATGTGGCGCTGACCGGGATCTACCAGGGAAGAAGACGAATGACTTTGACGTATCCGGTCATCAATCGCGCCCGGCGCATTCTGTGGTTGGTGACCGGCGGCGAGAAGGTTGACGCGTTATCCCGCTTGCGCAAAGGCGATCCGTCGATCCCGGCGGGCCGGGTTGTTCAGGAATGGGCGGTGATTGTTGCGGACCGCGCAGCAGCAGCAAGCGTAGCAGCCTAGCTGGTTCTTGCGACAAAAAGGTTGCTTGTCGAGCTCGCGCGGCGGCTTGATCAAGATGTATGCTGTTGTCCCCTCCAGTTTGCAAAGAAAATTACACGCAAGGAGAACACTTCATGCCAACTATCACCACAAAAGACGGTACGCAGATCTATTACAAGGACTGGGGAAAAGGCCAGCCCATAGTGTTCAGTCACGGTTGGCCGCTCACCGCGGACGACTGGGACGGACAAATGTTGTTCTTCGGCCAGCAGGGTTTTCGTGTCATCGCGCATGACCGGCGCGGGCACGGCCGTTCCACCCAGACGTGGGATGGCAATGACATGGACACCTATGCTGACGATCTCGCGGTCCTCACCCAAAAACTTGATCTGAAGAACGCGATCCATGTGGGCCACTCCACCGGCGGCGGAGAAGTTGCCCGCTACATTGGACGCCACGGCTCCAAACGTGTCGGCATGGCCGTGCTTATCAGCGCGGTACCACCGCTCATGCTGAAGACGGAAAAGAACCCTGCTGGCGCGCCCATCGAGGTGTTCGATGGCCTGCGAGCCCAGTATGCAAAGAATCGCCCGCAATTTTACAAGGACATAACCCTTCCCTTCTATGGCTACAACCGTCCCGGCGCCAAGATTTCGGAAGGCATACGGGAGAAGTGGTGGTTACAGGGAATGCTGGGAGGAATGAAGGCTGGCTACGACTGCATCAAGGCTTTCTCCGAGACAGACTTCACCGAAGACCTCAAGAAGTTCGATGTGCCGACCTTGATCATGCATGGTGACGATGACCAGATCGTGCCCATCGCCGCGGCGGCTCCACTGTCCGCCAAGCTCGTGAAGAATGCCACGCTCAAGATCTACTCGGGCTTTCCGCACGGGATGCCCACAACCAACGCAGACCAGATCAACGCCGATCTGCTTGCGTTCTTCAAGCGAAGTGGGCAGGTGGCCGCCTAGCTGGCGGGCCCGGCCTTCCGCATTGACTCCTTCCAGACGGGCGGAGACGCCCGTCTCTCCATCAATCATCCTCGATGGAGCGACGGGCGTTCCCACCCGTCCGGAAGCCGCGAATATGAAGGCGATCGACCGCTGAGCCATCGCCGGATACAGCGAATTGACCGACACTGCTGCGAATGACCTTAATCCGCGGCCCTCCTCGAGTTTGTTGCGCCCTCTGCGTGTGCCCACCTTCCGCAACCTGTTGGTGGCGGACGTCGTTTCCGATATCGGAACCTTCATGCAGAGCGTTGGTGCCGCCTGGCTGATGGTCTCGCTCGGCGCCGGGCCTATGTACGTCGCGCTGACGCAAACCGCTTCATCCCTGCCGTTCTTCTTGCTTGCACTTCCCGCCGGCTCCGCCGGTGACATCGTCGATCGCCGCAAGCTCATCCTGTACACCGAGAGCTGGATGGCCGGAATTGCCTCACTTCTCGCGGTCGTGACCACTGCCGGCTTTATGTCGCCCTGGCTGTTGCTGGTGCTTACGTTTGCGCTGTCGGCAGGAGATGCGTTTGAGACGCCGAGCTGGCGCGCGATTCTTCCAGAGCTCGTGTCCAGGGACGACCTGGAAGCGGCATCCGCACTGAACGGGATCGAATTCAACCTTGCCCGTGCGGTTGGGCCGGCACTCGCGGGTCTGGTCATCGCCAGCGCCGGCGTCGCCGCGGCATTCGTGGCGAACGTGTTGTCGTTCTTCGGAGTGATCCTGGTTGTGGCGCGGTGGAAAAGGCCCATTCACAAGCGGACTGCACCGCCTGAGACGCTGGCGGGAGCCACCGTTGCCGCCGTTCGCTACGTCCGTTATTCGCCTCCGGTGCGCTCCATACTGGTTCGTGTGGGCGCAGTCATGCTGTTCGGAAGCGCTCTCTTTGCGTTGTTGCCGACACTTGCCCGAAGCGTCAGTCCCAGCGCGATCGGGTATGGACTCCTGCTCGGATGCTTTGGGGCGGGCGCAATCGTTGGAGCCCTCATACTGCAGCCCGCGCGAAGTAGGTGGTCGACCGAAGTAGTTGTATCTGCCGGCGTGGCGATTCTGGGCGTGGCGATCGTCGCAGCCGCCGGTCTGCATCGTTTGAGTAGCCTCGCGCCGGTCATGCTGGTGGGAGGCGCGGCGTGGATTGTTTTCATTTCCCTGGTCAGCGCCCTGATCCAGAACCTTGCGCCAGACTGGGTCCGAGCCCGCGTCCTGGCCGTCTACATACTGATTTCTCAGGGAAGCATGGCGATTGGGAGCGCTGCCTGGGGAGTTGTGGCCCAGCGAGCAGGTATCCGCGTCGCGTTGGTTTGCGCCGGAATCGGAACCATCGGAACCACGATGCTCGTGCTGTTCGCGAGGCTCCCTGACTCGACGTCAGATCTGAGTCCATGGAACCACTGGCGAATGCCCGTCTTGGTCAAAGGCGCTGAGGCTGATCTTCAGCAGGGGCCGGTGCTGGTGACGGTCGAATACGTTGTGAGCCCGGATCGGCAGGCCAGGTTTGCCAAAGAAATCGAAAAATACGGGAGGGTGCGACGCCGCAATGGCGCGTATCGATGGGGAATCTTTCATGACACCGAAATCGCAGATCGCTATCTGGAGATATTCCTGGTGAATTCATGGGCGGAACACCTGCGCCAGCACGAGCGGCAGACACGAGCGGATCACCAGCTGGAGCAAGCCTTGCGCGGTTGTCTGGCCGGTGACCCCAAGGTGCACCACCTGATCTACGCTTATCCGAAAGAAACCTAGGCGCGATAGCGGGAACCGGATTATTGATAGCACCCGCCGGTTTTGAGACCCACCTGTGCCGGTGCTAGACTGCGCGAATGGCAACCAAAAAGAAAATCAAAAAGAAGGCAACGAAGTCAAAGAGAACTGCGGTCAAGAAAGCGGCCCCACCGAAGAGGCAGGCGAAGAAAGCGAAGGCCGTCCGGAAGGTTGTGAAGAGAAAACCGGCTCCGAAAAGGGCCGCTGCGAAGAGGGTCGCCTCTAAGAAGACGGGCGGCGCGAAAAAGCCCGCACGCCAGACCAGCCAGCCCAAGGAGTTGACACCATTCTTGCCGGTAGGCCCGGGATCGGACACAGCCGGGCAATCCGGAGATTTGCAGGGATTGTCGAACGTTGAGGGCGCAGATTCGGAGAGCGTCGACGAACTGCTCGAAGAAGGGAACTCCTTCGAGGCCGAAGTCATAGCCGGCGTGGAAGATGCAGGAGACAGTGAGAAGGAAGTCCACACCCATGAGGTGCCGGAAGATGACGTTCCCGGCGAATATCTGGACAAAGACTGATGACGTCAAGCTCGACGCAGACGCTGACGCGTCAGGTATTTTTGCGGATTTTCGATAGGCTGGGGTTGTAGTCGCCTCAAAGTCAGCCTCAAATCTGGCATTCAGAACAGGGCCGTTTGCAGCGGAGGGCCATATGTCAATTCGACCAGTGAAGCGGCTCATCAAATCGAGGCCAACTCTCGAGGGTGCGGGCGTGCATCTTCGGCGTGCCTTTGGCTTCGGAAACACGAAGGAATTCGACCCATTTCTCCTGTTGGACGACTTCCGCAATGACGTTCCGGAGGACTATCTGGCGGGCTTCCCCTGGCATCCACATCGCGGTATCGAGACCATCACCTATGTGCTCGCCGGAACGGTAGAACACGGCGACAGTATGGGCAATCGAGGGGCGATCGCAGCGGGGGATGTGCAATGGATGACTGCCGGGAGCGGAATTATCCACCAGGAGATGCCCAAGGGCGATCAAGCTGGGCGGATGCACGGCTTCCAGTTGTGGGCGAATCTTCCCGCGTCGCTCAAAATGACCGCGCCGCGTTATCAGGAAGTGAAGGCACTGGATATCCCGGAAATCACTGACGACGACGGTACCCGTGTGCGGGTGGTGTGCGGAACGTTCTGGGGCAAGACCGGTCCAGTAGACGGAATCGCCGCTGAACCGATCTATCTCGACGTGTCAGTTTCATCCGGCAGGAGAAAAACACTTCCGGTGGAAACCACCCGCCATGCCTTTGCCTATGTTTTTGCGGGAAGTGGAAAGTTCTGCAACGCCTCAGGTCCGCTCACTGTGCCGACTGAATCCGTGAAATGGTTGGACACCGCCCCTCCGGTGGAGGCCGACAACCGCTCCCTCATAGTATTTGACCGGGGCGACGAGGTGACTGTGCAGGCGGGAGACGACGGAATCCGGTTCCTGCTGGTCTCGGGAAAACCTCTTGAGGAACCGGTCGCGTGGTACGGTCCGATCGTGATGAACACCCAGGAACAGCTCCGGCAAGCGTTCACCGAACTCGAACAGGGCAAATTCCTGAAGCAGTAAGAAGGAAGGCATATGGCACTTGGCAATTAGCAATTGTCTCTTCGCATTTAGCGTTAGATCCCCTCGAAAACAGGCCGTTGAGGGCAGGCGGTGGTGGGCCAAATGCCAAATACCAATTGCCAGTTGCTTCTGCTAAAATGTCGCCGTTTTAGCGAAAGGAGCTCCATGGCAAAGAAAATCGATCCCCTCAACAAGAAACACTATGGCGCAGTTTCGGCCATGCTCACGGTTTCCGACGTACCCGCTGCCGTCGCTTTTTATCAAAAGGCATTCGGCTTTGCGAAGCGTGGCATCATGAACGGTCCCGACGGAAAGCCTATGCACGCGGAACTGACCCTGCGCGGCGCCACTCTAATGCTGGGGCCGGAAAATCCAGCGATGGGCCGGCGTAATGCCAAGTCGGTCGGCGCGTCGCCAGCCGGCCTGTTTGTCTATGTGGAGAATGTCGACAAAGTGTTCGCCAAGGCGGTAAGTCTGGGCGCGACAGCCCAGGGCGAGATCATGGATATGTTTTGGGGCGACCGCTGCGGCTTCCTGGTGGACCCGGATGGATACAACTGGATGCTGGGTACGCACAAGGCTGAACCCACGACACGGGAGATGAAAAAGAAGATGATGGAGCAGATGGCGCAGCAGCCGTCCCGGCCCGCAAGCGAAGCAGCATGAGCGTGGGAGAATTCTCGTGATTGGTCATGGTTGAAAAAAGCCGGACGGAACTCGTCCGGCTTTTTTATTTCGCGCGCATTGTTAGTTGGGCATGACGACGGTGTCGATCACGTGGATCACACCATTCGACTGAAAGACGTTGGGGATGGTCACGGTTGCAGTGCCGCCCTTTTCATCTTTCAACATGATGTGGTTGCCGTCCTGCGATGCCCACAACTTGCCGCCTTCGACGGTGGTGAGCTCCGCCGTCCCGTTGCCAGCCTTGATCTGCTTCTTTAAATCGGATGCGCTCAACCTGCCCGCGACTACGTGATAGGTGAGCACCTTGGTCAAAGTGGCTTTGTTTTCCGGCTTGACCAGGGTCTCGACCGTCCCGGCCGGCAGCTTGGCGAAGGCTTCGTTGGTGGGCGCGAAGACGGTGAATGGTCCGGGACCCTCCAGGGTTTCGACCAGTCCGGCCGCCTTTACCGCGGTCACCAGAGTGGTGTGATCGGCGGAGTTCACCGCGTTCTCGATGATGTTCTTGGTGGGATACATTTCCTGGCCGCCGACTACGGGGTTGTTCATCCCGGCCACGGCTGAAGTTACCGCGATTGCGACTACTGCCATCAGAATTGCAAATTTCCGGTTCATTTTCGTACATCCTTTCGGGAGTTGAATTGTTTGACGCTCCCTTACATTACGAACCGGTTCTGAATTCGGATTTCATCGCTAATTTGCCACCACGGTAAATCCGCTTTGCCTCGGCGTACGTAGATACCGATGCCCATCCTCATCCGGCGGCGCGGATGGCGGTGTTCCACTCTTTAGTTTCCATCCCAGGAGCGAATTGCATGGCCGAGAAACCCGAAGTCCGTCACACCTTGAACGAGAAGCAGGCGCGCCAGCTCGCGACCGTCACCAAGACAGTCCCTATGATGCAGGCGATCACGCCGCGCTGGCTGGTCAACTTCCTGCAATGGGTGCCCGTGGAAGCCGGCACCTATCGGGTGAACAAAGTGGTTCCCACGCGACCGGGGACGCGCACCGTCGAGTGCAGTCCGGGCGAGGATGTCGATCTGCCCGATCTACGATAACTACGAAGAAAAGCCGCGCGAGTACACGCTGAGCGCGGTGACCACGGTGCTCGACCTGGACCCGCATCTCGGACATGTATCGCAGCCCGCACGATCAGATCAAAGAGCAGTTGCGGCTGATCATCGAGAAGGTGAAAGAGCGCCAGGAGAACGAACTCATCAACAACACCGAGTACGGTCTGAACAACGTGGATGAATCGATGCGAGTGAAGACCAGAAAGGGCGCGCCCACACCCGACGATCTGGACGAGCTGATCGCGAGAGTCTGGAAGGAGCCGGCGTTTTTCCTGGCGCACCCGCGGGCCATTGCTGCTTTTGGACGCGAGTGCCGTGGCAGGACGGTGGCAGCATGATTCTGGATGTAACTTTTGAGAAGACGGTCTACAACGTGCCACCGGCGCGATTTGAAGCCGGCACAGGCAATATTGCCGACGCTGTCGGCCTCGGCGCCGCACTCGACTATCTCGAGCAGATCGGGATGGAGAACATCGCCCGCTACGAGCACGACCTGTTGACTTATGCGACTGAGAAGCTGCTTACGGTTCCGGGGCTTCACCTCATTGGCACGGCCCGGGAGAAGGCGGGCGTACTTTCCTTTGTGCTCGACGGGTTCCGCACTGAGCATGTAGATAAAGCACTCAACCAGGAGGGAATCGCGGTGCGCGCAGGACACCACTGCGCCCGACCCATCCTGCGCCGGTTCGGGCTTGAAAGCACGGTGCGACCATCACTGGCGCTCTACAACACCTGCGAAGACATTGACGCACTGATCGCCGCGCTGCTCCGCATCCAGGCCGGACACGGCCATCGCAGCTTCTGATCCAAGGGGTACCAAGTGCGTCTTGATGGTATTCGGCGGATCCGCGATCAATGTAGAGACGGGCGCCCTCGCCCGTCCAGCCGGGCAAAGCCCGGCAAGTCTCTTCCGCCGCCAACTTCCGGCGAGCTGTGCTCGCCCGGACGGGGCGTCCGGGCCTACGTGCGCGGTTCAGACGAGCAACGCAGCCCTGCAGTTTGTCCTCGACGAGCTTTACGGTGTACTCTTTCTTTTCATGGCACGCCCCCGCCAGAATCCCGCGCAATGTTGTTGTAGGTGTTGCGTACGCGTGTGCTCTGGTACGGGCGGGCTGAACATTTAGATAGATTCGAGTTCAGGATTTCCCACCTACCACCAGGGACGCACTGGCAGGTGGGTTTTTCTTTGCGTAGTTTCAATCTCAAATCGACGGGAGGTAGAGCGAAATGTTGTTCAAAGCTGATCCGACTTTCTATCCTTCTCCCCAACTTGCGATGCAGGCGCCCCGTGAAGGGCTGGCATACGTGGCGGCGCTGAGCGCGAATGGCGGCAAAAAACCCGATGCGATGGTGGTGGTAGACGTCAATTCTGAGTCCAAGACCTACGGCCAGATTGTGGGCCGGGTTGACATGCCGAACGTAGGCGACGAACTGCATCACTTCGGATGGAATGCCTGCAGTTCAGCCCTGTGCCCGTATGCCGCGCATCCCCACGTGGAGCGGCGTTATCTGATCGTGCCCGGCCTGCGATCGTCGCGCATTTACATCCTTGACACCAAGCCTGATCCGCGCCAGCCGAAGATCGTTAAGGTCATCGAACCCGATGAGATGAAGGCGCGGACGGGTTACAGCCGCCCGCACACCGTGCATTGTGGGCCTGACGGCATTTATCTCAGCGCACTGGGTTCGCCGTCCGGCGATGGCCCGGCTGGAATCTTCGCGCTCGACCATTACACTTTCGAGCCGCTGGGTCGCTGGGAAGTGGAACGTGGGCCGCAATATTTTGGATACGATTTTGCTTGGCATCTGGGATATGACACCGCCATCACCAGCGAGTGGGGCACGCCCAACATGGTTGAGGACGGGGTGAATCCCGAGGCGCTGCTCGCAGGGAAGTACGGGCACAGCGTGCACGTCTGGGACCTGCGCAAGCGCCGACATCTGCAGGCGCTGGATTTGGGCGCGGAGCAGCAGATGGTCCTCGAACTGCGTCCCGCACACGATCCCACCAAGGCCTACGGTTTCGCGGGCGTGGTCGTGTCGCTCAAGGATCTCTCCAGCTCCATCTGGCTCTGGCACCGCACAAACGACAAGTGGGAGATTAAGAAGGTCATCGAAATTCCCGCTGAGCCGGCCGATCCGGAGCAGTTGCCTCCACTTCTGAAGGGATTCAAGGCGGTGCCGCCGCTGCTTACTGACATTGACCTCTCGGTGGACGACAAGTATCTCTACGCGTCGAGCTGGGGCACGGGAAAATTCCAGCAGTACGACGTCTCTGACCCGTTCCATCCCAGGCTGACGGGTTCGGTGAGCGTTGGCGGGATTGTTGGTCGCGGGGCGCATCCCGCTCAACCGAAAAAGCCGTTGAACGGTGGACCGCAGATGGTGGAAGTCAGCCGGGACGGCCGCCGCGTGTACTTCACCAACTCGCTGTATGCGGCATGGGACAAGCAGTTCTATCCGGACGGAATTCAAGGCTGGATGGCGAAGCTTGATGTCGCGCCCAACGGCAGCATGACGCTCGCCAAAGATTTCTTCGTGGATTTCGGCGATCTGCGCAGCCACCAGGTCAGGCTCGAAGGCGGCGACGCGTCCTCGGATTTCTACTGCTATCCATGAGTACCGCCTGGCCCTGGGTGACACTCGCGTTGCTCGGGGCCTATCACGGCCTGAACCCAGGCATGGGTTGGCTGTTCGCTTTGTCTCTGGGGCTGCAGGAGAAGACCCGGTTGGCGGTCTTCAAGGCACTTCTGCCGATCAGCCTGGGTCATGCCGCGGCGATTTCACTGACGATTCTTGGGCTGCGCATCGTGCAGGAAGCCCTATCGCCGGGCGTTTTGCGGCTCGCGGTTGCCGCCATCCTGATGGGCTTGGGTTTGTACAGGCTGTTCCGCTCCCGTCATCCCCGGGGCGGGGGAATGAGAGCCGGCTTTGGAGACTTGTTCTTCTGGTCGTTTCTCATGGCGGCTGCACACGGCGCTGGACTGATGCTAGCGCCGATCCTGCTGGCCCAGCCGATGACGGGCATGGATCATTCCCTGCACGGCGGCACCCCAGCCGTCGGGCTAAGCGCGCGTGTTCTCGCGCTGGCGGTCGTGGTTCATACGTTTGGTTTGCTTCTGGTATCTGGCGCGCTGGCGCTTGTGGTGTATCAATCCTATGAAACCTCCGGTCTCCGGTTGTTACAGCGTGCCTGGTTCAACTTTGATTTGCTTTGGGCGATCGCTTTGTTCATAGCGGGAATTGCCGCGCTGTTGCTTTAATGGAGAGACGGGCGTCCCGCCCGTCTGGCCGCGCGATCTCTATAAAAGTCTACTATTACGATAGACATTATAGTATTATGCGGGGGTAGAGGCCCTGCATGGAGACCACGCGCAACCCTCCGGCTCAGAAATACAGCGTCGCGGTCATTGGCGGCGGCTTTTCCGGCGCCACCCTCGCGGTGCAGCTGCTTCGTAATAGCGACCCCTCGTTTTCCATTGTCGTCATCGAGCGAGCGGGTTTGCCCGGCCGCGGTCTGGCTTACGGCACTGAGTCCGATGTCCACCTGCTGAACGTGCCTGCCCAAGACATGAGCGCGTTTCCCGAAGACTCCGAGCACTTCCTGCGCTGGGCAAAGTCGAATTTCGACGGGGAGACTCGACACGGCAGTTTTCTTCCGCGGCCTGTGTACGGCCGCTATCTCGGAAGCCTGGTGAGCGGCGCGATCCTCGCTGATGGGGAACGACGGCTGCAGTGGAAGAATGATGAAGCCCGGGCGATCGCTTCGACCAGTGACGGCGGGATCGAAATTGAGTTGCGAAGTGGCGCCCGAATCCTTGCGGACAGAGCTGTCCTCGCTTTGGGGAACTTTCCTTCCAGCGATCCCGTTCTTTCCGGGCGGAATGCGGCAAACCGCCCTCATGATCTTCGCGAGCTGTATTTTGCGAGCCCGTGGTCGGCGACGAGTTTTGCAGGATTGGAGGATCTCAACTCTATCCTTCTGCTGGGCTCCGGTCTCACCGCCATCGATGCGGCGGTCGAACTCCGGCGGCGGGGCTTCGCAGGAACGATTCACTTCCTTTCTCGACACGGGCTGCTCCCCCACTCCCACCGGGAGCATGTTCCATGGCCCGTGTATTGGAATGAGCGTTCGCCCAAAAGTGCGCGTGGGTTACTGCGTTTGGTACGGGAACAGGTGCGCGAAGCCCAGCGGCAGGGCATCGACTGGCGGGGCGTGATGAACAGTTTGCGCGCAGTCACGCCGCGGATATGGCAATCCCTGCCTGAGGCGGAGAAACGCCGTTTCCTGCGTCATCTGCGGCCGTACTGGGAAGTCCACCGCCATCGCGCCGCTCCCGAGGTTGCTCAACTTATCGCGGATGAGATGTCAAGCCGCCAAATTCAACTTCACGCTGGCCGGATTACGAACTATCGGGACGATGGACGCAAAGTTGTCATCAAGTTCCAGCAGCGCGGAAACGGCGAGGAAGGTAGCCTGCAGGTTGACCGCGTGATCAATTGCACTGCGCCGGAGACGGACTGCCGGCTTCTGCAAGACCCCTTGCTCGCCAGCCTGCTTACCAGAGGTATGGTGCGCCCCGACCCCTTTTTTCTTGGTTTGAACGTCTCTGCCGATGGCGCACTGATTGATCAAGATGGAATGATTTCCAAATCGCTTTATGCAATTGGGCCCGCAAGAAAGGGTAGTCTGTGGGAGAGCATTGCGGTTCCGGAAATCCGCGAACAGGCACGCAAGCTGGTTGAACACTTCTTCAGCGCGAGCACGGCAAGCCTCGCAAGCCGCAGCCTGGTTTCAACGCCGGCAGAATCTGGTGAAAACGCAAACCTGTAAGAGTTCCCAAAACTACGTAGACCCGGACGCCCCTTGGACTGCGCTCAGCGCAGGCTCCGTCCGGGTGGGCGAGCTAGACTGTAAAACTGCGGAGCTTTCGCTCCGCCTGGCGGACGAGGCGTCCGCCGCTACGTGTGCGAATTCTGGTTCCCCTACGTGTGGATTGGGAAGCTACCGGGAACCCGCGGCATTGGCATCGATCTGATTGGCAGAAGTGGCAGCGGTAATCTGATAGTCCGCGTAGTCAATCGTGAAGAGCGCGCGGCCACCGAGGCGAATCATGGTCGTGCTGCGATTCGATCTTGGAAGCCAGAAATTGCCCACCTTGCTGTAGACCTGTTCGATCTTTGTGTCTTTTATCCAGAAGGAGGGATTTTTCGCAGGCTCTCCTTCGATCCGCACTACGGCAAAGTCTTCCGTATCGACCCAGATTCGACCGCGGTATAAGAGCTTGTTCTGCGTCCTGGGTTCAACGGAGAGGATATAGGCCAAACCGCCCGGCGTCTTCTCTTGTCCCAGCAGCGCAAAACGGTAGTTATCGTTGTTGAGGGCGACCTCCCGCTGGTTCTCTTCCGCGAGCGCGTCTTTCTCGCTCTGCAGCATCTTCTTGAATACTCGCTCAACCAGCAGCCTGGAGCCGCTTTCAGAACGGACTGTAAACTCTTTCGTCGCCGGAGCATTGTAGTTCACATCTACGACCATCTCGGCGGCACGAGAACCGGGGAAGCCGTGATACTCCACCCGATAGGTTCGCGTCCCCCGGTAAGAGCTCAATGCCCGCGCCCGTTCCAGGTTTCTTCGGACCAGGTTGTTTACGACCTCGGCCGTGCTCAGCCCGACGGGAGATTCGAGCGCAGAAGCATCCGAGGGTTGAGCGCAGGCCAGCTGCCAGGCACCGAGGCAAAGCAGAATGGGCAGCACGGGCACACCCAGCGCAGCGGTATGGGGACGCTTTTTCATTGACTGTTGTTTCAGAATAATGTCCCCGTCTGTGGATAAGTGGTCAATATTGACCAGTTTTCACCAGCCCGGAGAGATAACAATTTCAGCAACTTCGCCGATTTGGGGCGATCCGAATGGCAGGCAGCACTTCGTAACCGAGCTTCGCAGAACCAGGAAATTCAAGAATGGCAGTTCCGGGCGTACGACCCTCGCCCTGCTTGTGCAAGACCGCCCAAGGAGGGCTCAACCGAGTGCGCGTTCATCTCATCAATCCAAGCGAAGTATCTTTCGGTACAGCCGTCATTACTCCTCGCTGGCTTTATGTCCTGGCCGCGGCCACACCGGCGAGCTTCGGCGACCCCTGTCTGGTCGATGAAACCTTGGATGCCGTCGCCCCCCTTGCCATTCAGGCAGGAGACATTGTCGGCATCGGCATCCACACCGCAAACGCGCTTCGCGGCTACGAAATCGGGAAGATGGCCCGTGCTCGCGGGGCTTATGTCGTCTTTGGAGGTATTCACGCAACTCTCTACCCGGCGGAAGCGCACGAGCTGGGCGGCGCCCATGCGGTCGTCAAGGGTGACGGAGATGTAGTGTGGGCCAAGGTTTTGTCGGATTGCTGCCGCGGAACTCCGCACCTGATCTACGAAGGGGGACGGATCGAGGCCACGGAATTCCTCCCGGCACGCTGGGATCTGGTGCCACGGGAGAGTTATATGTGGGCCTCGGTGCAGACCGTCCGCGGATGCCCCAAGCATTGCTCTTTCTGCTCCGTCTGGCGGACCGACGGGCAGCGTCCCCGGCAGCGTGCCTCGGATGTGGTAGTGGAGGAGATCGTCCAGCTGCGAAGGTTGGGCTTTCGCTTCATCGCACTCGCCGACGATAATTTTTATCCCGTGACGCTTACCGACCTGCGGCTGGCCGCGGAACAGCATAATACCCATCGCCTCAACGAACTCAAGGCCATCCGGGCGGAGCGTTTCGAGCTCATGGCGCGCCTGGCACAGCTTCCATCCGACACCATTTTCTTCACCCAGATCACCATGGAAGCTGCGGAAGACACCGAATTTCTCGATGCCATGCGCGCGGCCAACATCAAGGGCGCGCTGGTGGGAGTGGAGTCCGTGACTCCCGAGGGTTTGAAGGACGTCTACAAGGAATTCAACGCCGCCGGAGCGGACCTGGTGGAGCGGCTGCGGACATTCCGCCGCCACGGCGTGTACGTGCTCGGGTCTTTCATCTTTGGCCTGCCCAGCGACCGTCCAGAGACTTTTGACGCCACCGCCACGGCTGCGGCGCAGGCGGAAGTGGCGTTTGCCCAGTTTGTGATGCTGACTCCTTATCCTGGGACCGTGGACTTTATCCGTTGGGAGAAGAACATGGAAGCGTCTCCCGTCGAGATTGCGGGCATTCCCATTACGCGACGCTGGCTCATTCCGCCCGCGCTTCGGCCCAAACTCTACTGGCCCCATCCCACCATGTCGTCCGAAGAAGTTCGCCGGCGAACGCAATCGGTTTGGGACACTTTCTACAGCCTCAAATACATTTGGGCACGCTCCGGATTCATAAAATCCATGCGCGCCCGCCTTTGTTTCGTCCTGATCTCGAAAATCTACCGGCAGATGTATGCCGATACCGGTATTGCCACCGACAGTGCGCGTATCTCGAAATCCGCTCGCTGGGCCCGTTGGCTGGCCAAGCCATGTCAGCGCCTGTTTGCCGCTCCTCCCATGCCGCACCTCAAACTGCCGGAAGCGTGGAGCGCGCCGGCTCCGCTGGAGCAGACGACCTCGGTGAGCTAGGTAGTGGGGTCAGTTTCAACTCTCCGACCTTGTCATCCTGAGGAAGCGGAGTCCTTCGCAAGGCGAAGGGCCTCTCGAGGAAGGACCTGTGTATTGCAGGACGGCAGTAGCGTCAAAGCCTTGCCAGATCCGGTGATGCGCTTTCGGGCTGGATTTGCGGCGACACTGCATGTAGGGTGGCGCGGAATACATAGGTCCTTCGCTTGCTTTCATCCTGCTTCGCGGATGAAAGACTGTGCTCAGGATTACAGCCTTGCGATGCTGCGGGTAACGGCAAAATAGCCCAGCAAGCCACAGGGCGCTCATTTCACTTCCACTGCACGATACCAGCCTCCCGGCAAGCTTCGAGATAGTCGTCCACAAGGTCGACAGGTAACGGACCATACTCGGCCGAGACCGCATCCCGGATTTCTCCAACACTTCGTTTGCCATCGACAAAGTTTACGATCTCGTACGCGTAGAGCTCCGAAAGATCCTGCGTATTGAGCAGCGGTGTGGCTTCGCTGTTCAGCAGCCTGACTTTCGCCAGACGTTCCGGCCCGAGGCGTGCCAGAAGAACGTTGTCGTTCTGGTAGGTAAGCGGCCCGAAGTCGCCGACCCGCACTGGAACCTTCCGCGCCGCCGCGTCACCAGCCCAGGGAGCCTTCGGTTCCTGACCCTGCGCTCCGCGCACTTTGGCTTGGCTGTCGATCCATCCGTTGAAGGTTGCGACCTGTTCGGAAAGAACCTTGTCGTGTGCCGCTTCGGGTGCAGCGGAGCCGCTAAACTCAGACAGCGAATGCAGCGTTGCGACCTCACGGCGAAGGGCATTCGTCATCAGGTTCCGCGCCTCGTACCACGCGGTTCCGGGATCGAGTTTCGGGTCCTCCACCAGACTGCGCGCCTGTTCAAACGTTTTTGCCAGGCGCATCTCAGATTGCGCAGTGTAGAAGGGAAGCAGGCTTCGCGCCCTCTCTGCGTCCAGGCTGGCATAAACGTATCCTGCCGCGGCGCCCAGAAGCGCCACCCGGCGCAACTTGGTGGCGTCGATCTGTTGCAGGGTGTCATGGTCGGTATGAATGTAAATATCCGGCCAGTCACGCAGATACAGCGAGGGAACGGCAATGGTGGACGAATCGTAGTCGTCGTGATCGCTGCCGGCAGCGTAAGGAGTGACGTCCGCCAGAAACTGGTTGCGCGTGCCCTGCTCCCCGGCGCGGGTCTCGACCACGGCCGCTTCCGGTGAGGCGCCGCTCTCGGCATAGTCTGCCGCACCTGCGCGGATCACATCCGCGAGTGCCGCCCCAACGTCGGTAACAAAACTCGGCAGCGACCAGGGAGTAGCGGTCACATGCAGGATCGACTTGTTCTTAAACGGATCGCCGCCCACCATGTCCATGTGGATGTTGGCGCGCAGCCGGGCCCGGATCTCAGGATGGCGGCTGAGATTGGCCATCGTACCTTCGACTTCCGGTCCCCAGACGAAGCGCAAAGTACGCTTCGGTCGTGGAATCGTCCCATTGCCGATCAGGCGTGCGAGAATCCGGGCAGACTCCAGAATCGTGACACAGCCGCTCCCGTTGTCGTTAGCTCCGGGGCGCTGGTGATCCAGATGGCAGCTGTAAATAATTTCGCCGCTGGCTGGGTCCGTTCCCGGGATTACGCCGCTGACCACGGTCCAGTGCCCGGGGACGACTGAGGCCTTTACTTTGGCAGACAGAGCGATCTGTTCTCCTGCCCGCAAACGCGCACGCAAAGAGTCCGCAGTATCCCGTGAAATCATGAAGGCGAAACCCGCCGGTGCCCGCGCCTCCAGGTGACCCCAGCGCACAATGGTGCGATCCAGGCCCGACCATGCCGTGCTCTGGTTCGGCATATCGCTTACGATGCCGGCGGCCCCATATTTGGCGACCGCTAATTGCTGTACCCGCGCCAGCACGCCATCGGCCAAGACAATCTTTCCGCTCACATCTTTCCCGCTGTAATCGGCCTCATGAGAACCGTCGCCGACATCTACCAGGGCGGTTTCCACGTCGGCATCGTGACTGTAATCGGCCAGCCGAATCGGGTCGGTAGCCCAATCTCCCAGCAACAGGTGATGGGGCTGCACTTCCCACAGCTGGCCGCTTTCGACCGTCCAGCCCAGGTATGAGCGCATAAGGCCATAAGAGGTTTTTCCGTCGACAGGGAACTGCTCACTCTGGACTTCCGCCAGTCCGTATTCGCGCGCTCGCTGCAGTACAAACTGCGCCGCCTGGTCGAATTCCGCGGTGGCAGGTACGCGATGCAGGCGAGTCAGGAAGCGCAGGTTTTCATAAGGAGCTGCTCCGCTGGCCTCGTCACGCAGCCTGACCCATTGTTCAGATGAAAGAAACGGTTGCTGGGAAAAGGCGAGAGTAGCGGCGAACAAAACAGCGAGACCTATCAACCATCGATTGGGGAAAATTAACTTGAGCATGGAAGGAGAGCATACCGTTGCCTCGTCGCTTTTCGCAATCGTGCTTGGGATGTTGACGTCGGTTTTCTCTGCGTTCTTTGTTCTTTGCGGTCCCTCCGCGAACTTTGCGGTTAAAGTTTTAACTGCGGCGGGTGCGGAGAGGTGTCAGCCCTTCCCCAGCTTGCCCACAATCTCTTCCACCAGCTCATAGGGATCGCGCTTATGTTCGGCGATTTCGGCGGCGTAGCCAGCCACGGCACCGTTGTCTAACTGTGCGCGCGCCTTTTCCAAAAAAGCATCGCGCAACATCTCGACCAGCCGGTCCTGCCAGTTCTGAGCTTTCTTCTGCAGAATCAGCTTTTCTTTCTGCAGGTACACCTCGTAGTCGCGGATGGCTGCGGCCAGGTCGTCAACGCCGACGCCTTGACTGGCCACGGTTTTCACAATCGGCGGAGTCCACTTGTCGTTGCGCACGGCCAGCGACTGCAGAGCGCGAATTTCCCGCTCCACCCGTTCCGCGCCTTCGCGATCGCTCTTGTTGATGACGAAGATGTCTGCGATCTCCATGATGCCCGCCTTGATGGTCTGCACATCGTCGCCCATGCCTGGCACCAGAATCACGATTGTGATGTCCGCCAGGCGCACGATGTCGACTTCATCCTGGCCCACGCCGACGGTTTCGATCATGATCAGGTCGCGACCGGCGGCATCGAGCACCGTGGCCACATCCGCCGTGGTGCGCGCCAGCCCGCCCAGCGAACCGCGAGTCGCCATGCTGCGAATGTAGATCCCGGGATCGGAAAAATGCTCCTGCATGCGAATGCGATCGCCCAGAATCGCGCCGCCCGTGTAGGGACTTGTAGGATCCACAGCGATGATTCCGACTGTCTGGTTCTGCTTGCGATAATGGCGTGCAAGGTGATCGACCAGCGTGCTCTTGCCCGCGCCTGGCGGCCCGGTCAGCCCGAGTATCCGGGCATGGCCACTGTGCGGAAACAGGGCCTTGAGCAGCTCTGACCAGCCGGGGGCACGGTTCTCGACGGTGCTGATGGCACGAGCCAGGGCTCGCGCATCGCCGGAGCGCAGGTGCTCAGCCAGAGGTTGGGTCTCGGAATTCAAGCAAGTAAGTGTAAAGCAGAAACCAAGCAGCGAAACTGCAATCCTGAGAGACAAAGTCGCGGTCGGAGCGACTGCTTCCGCTTTCCGTTGGCAAGGCAACGAAGCCGGGGGATCGTGCTTGCTATTGCAGGACCGTCGCCGCCTCGATGATCTGCTCTGGCCGCGCGCGCACGCGAAAATCTTCCGTCAAGTTCACCCAGCGGATCACGCCTGAAGAATCGAGCAGGAACTCCGCCGGTCGGGCTATGTCTTGTCCATTGATGCCGGCGCCCGGATGCAGCAAATCATAGCGCCGAATGACCTCTGCTTTGGAATCGGAAAGGAAGGTGTAAGTGTAGCCCGCCTTCTGGCACAAGTTACGTGACAGTTCAGGTGTGTCAACGCTGATCGCGACCGGCTTCACACCGAGCTGTTCAATCTCTGTCAGATGCTTTTCGATACCCCGTAACTCGGAGTTGCAGAAGGGTCACCAATAGCCTCGGTAGAAAACGAGCAACACTCCTTTGGGCGGTGTTTGTGTCTGCGACATCGGGCCGGCAAGCAGGGCGGAAAGCGATACCGGATGGTTGTTGGTATCGGGAAGCACAAATTCCGGGGCCTTTTGCCCCACCCGTGGCGCCCCGTTGGAGGCCGGTAATTGTCTGGTTTGGTAAAAGACAATGAAGCAGAAAACGCCCACAACTATGAGACTCAGAGTCCCCAGAATTGAGCCTGCGATTTTTCCTCGATACTGCTGTGGCTGGCCGAAGGCGCGCCTCAGGCCAACCAGCAAAAATGCAAGGCCTGTGCCAAAGAACAGAAAGTTCACCCAGGGGACATCACGGGTGACTGGAAACCTGGCAAATATAGGAAAGGTGGCAAAGCCGACGAGGCAAAGCAGAAACCCCGCCCACAGATGCCAGTTCCATCGGTGCTGGTTCATCGCGACAAACTCCAGGTAGCAGGGAACTATGGGTGACATCGGCGCCACCCAAATCGACCTAAGCGAACTGCTCGCTCTTTCGGATCCGCCGGATACCCAGCCACTGCAGGATAGCAAAAGCTAGCACCAGTTCGGCCACCAGCGCCACGACCCACTTGCCGCCGAGACTGAAAGGCACCAGGAAGATCAGAAGGTAGCTACCCACTACCCACACGGCATCCATCACAACCGCAATCCAGGCGTCCGTGATTTTTATCTGCGGGCGCCGGGCATTGAAGAATAGCACCAGGGCGTACACGATAAGGCTGACTCCCAGGATCGAAAGACTGACCTTGTCGGAAAGTCCCAGGAACGTTACCAGCCAGCGATTGGCCGAAAGAATCGCGACACCGGAGATAACTGAGAACAGTGCATTGCCGGTCAAGGCCCTTTTCAATAAGCGTTGACGTGCTTCTACGGACTGGCTCATATAATTCTCCTTCTTCGTTTGGATCGGCTGAGGATTTGCTTACCTGACGCAGCAGCTATGCGATCGGCGATTGCTCGCCGGGCAAGCACGAATGCGGACTTGTCGTTGAACAGCTTGAAGGCCCAGTTGGCTTCCTGCACATACGCGTGGAGTTCAAAGGCAAGCTGCGCGGGATTTGCGGAGGCGAGTATTTCGTTTCGGGACTGGGCAAACGCGATTTCTTCCTGCAGTCCCGCCATCCAGGCTTTGGTCAACCCGGCGATCTGGTTACGGACCGCGCCCGGGCGGCTGTCGAACTCGGCCGATGCCGCCGCAAAGAAGCAGCCTCCGCGAAACACGATCTTTTCTACATAGCCCAGCCAGCTTTCCAGCATGGCCTTAAGGCGGGAGATGCCTCGTGGGCTCAGCAGAGCGGGCTGCACTACTTGCTCCAGGAAGATTTGCTTTGCGGTCTCGACGGTCGCGAGCTGAAGCTGTTGTTTGGAGCCGAAATGGGAGAAGATTCCGGTCTTGCTCATCTTCAATTCAGCTGCGAGGCGCCCAATCGAGACGCCTACCAGACCTTCGGCCGAAGCGATATCGGCCGCAACCCGCAGGATGTCACGCCGGGTTTCCGTCGCCTGATCGGTGTGGTAGAGGACCGCCGGTTTCATGGTACGGTCATACTATATAGTACGATCGTACTATTCGTCAAACCAAAGCAGAGATCGGTCAAACTGAAATCGATGGCACATTGCCGGACGCTAGCTTCACATGTAGATTAGGTCGCAGCGACTCAGCGCTAACCTTCGATTTAGCGATTTGACTACCAGCACACAGGCCGCCTCCAACCGCCACACGCGAATTACCTCCTGGCCCGGTTGGCTTCCGCTCGTGATTTTTCCCGCAACTACGATCTGCTTCGGCGATCGCATGCCCCCCTGGGTGTTCATGTGGAGCCTCGCGTTCACAATTTTTGCCGGCCTGAAGTGGATAACGTGGTGGAAAGCTCGCAAGCGTGTTCCCCACACCGCAAGGCGATCCCTGGCATACCTCGTCGGCTGGCCGGGTATGGATGCCGACACTTTCCTCGACTCACGACAGCATCGTTCTGCACCGCAACTCCGACAGTGGATGTGGGCCTTGCTCAAAACTGCATCAGGAATTGCCTTGTTGTGGCTGGTAGCGCGCAGGATTCCGGCACGCCTCCCCCTGGCTCAAGGATGGCTCGGGCTGTTCGGCCTGATCCTGTTGTTGCACTTCGGCAGCTTCGATTTGATCGCCTGTTTCTGGCAGAGAAGCGGTATTACAGCGCAACCGATCATGGCCAAGCCGATTCTCTCCACCACGCTCAGCGAGTTTTGGGGCAAACGCTGGAATCTCGGTTTCCGCCGGCTGGCGTACGACCTGATTTTCCGCCCGCTGCACAAGAAAATCGGGCCAGCTCCAGCCAGCCTGCTGGTGTTTCTCGCCTCGGGACTGATTCACGATCTCGTGATTTCACTGCCGGCTCGTGGCGGATACGGTTTGCCCACCGCGTACTTTGTTCTCCAGGGGCTCGCTGTCGTGCTGGAACGCTCCGCTGCCGGACGACGATTCGGACTCGAACACGGGCTGTCCGGCTGGGTCTTCATGTTCGTCATTGCCGCCGGCCCAGCCTTTTGGCTTTTTCATCCGCCATTCGTGTTGCGTGTAATACTTCCTTTCATGCACGCAATCCATGCTTTATGACCCAATCTGTCGTTAAGCGATTCTTCGACCTCGATATGTGGCTGGCTGGCGCTGGGCACTTTGTGATTCTGTTTGCCAGCTTTCAGGTCCCTTCCCGCCTGAAGTGGAAACAGGACCTGGCGCAACTGATGCCGTTTAACCGCAAGTTGCTCTGGGTGCAGGGTAGCTTTACCGTGCTCACCATCCTCGCGTTTGGCACTCTGACTCTGGTGTTGCACACGGAATTACTTCGTGGCGATCGCACTGCCCTGGGATTGGCATGTTTTATCGGAGCTTACTGGACGGCGCGCATCCTGGTGGATGCGTTCTACTTTTCACACGAGGACTGGCCCAAAGGACGGCAATTCGTAATCGGACATATCCTGCTGACCTGCTTGTTTGTGGCACTCGCGGCCAGCTACTGGGGACTGCTGGTTTGGCAAGTTTGGCTGCGAACCTGAGGCTAGTCTTTCAGCAACTGCCGGGCAATCACCAGGCGCTGAATCTCGCTCGTCCCCTCGCCGATGGTGCACAGTTTCACGTCGCGATAAAACTTTTCCGCGGGGTAGTCCTTGATGAAACCGTACCCACCGTGAATCTGGACCCCTTCGTTGGCGCAGCGCACCGCCACTTCGCTGGCATAGAGCTTGGCCATGGATGACTCCAGAGTCGTTTTCATCCCGGCATCTTTCATAGCGGCCGCGCGAAAGGTCAGCAGCTTGGCTGCTTCGATTTCGGTTGCCATGTCGGCCAGCTTCCACTGGATGGCTTGAAAGTCACTGATCGCCTTGCCGAACTGCTTCCGCTGCTTGGAATATTTCAGCGCCGCCTCGTAAGCGCCCTCCGCCATGCCCAGTGACAGGGCGGCAATGGAAATGCGGCCGCCGTCGAGCACCCGCATGGCGTCGATGAATCCGTCGCCCTCCTTGCCGCAAAGGTTTTCGGCGGGGATGACGCAATCTTCAAAGATCAATTCAGCGGTGTCGCTGGCCCGCAAGCCCAGCTTGTTTTCTTTTTTTCCGGGGCGGAAACCCTTAGTTCCTTTCTCCACAATGAACGCGGAGAGCCCGTGGGTATGGGCGGCCCGGTCGGTTACGGCGATCACCACCAGAACGTCGGCATAATGGCCATTGGTGCAGAAAGTCTTGCTGCCATTCAGCACCCAGTTATTCCCCTTGCGCACCGCGGTCATGCGCGCGCTGCCTGCGTCCGATCCGGAGGAAGGCTCGGTCAGCCCCCAGGCGCCGATATATTCGCCCGAAGCCAGCGGGGTGACGTATTTCTTTTTCTGGGCTTCGCTTCCGGCAAGAAATATGTGGTTCGAGCACAACGAAGTGTGTGCCGCCACGATGATGCCCACTGAGCCGTCCACCCGCGAGAGCTCTTCGATGGCCGTCACGTACTCCACATACCCCATACCGGCCCCGCCGTACTCAGGTGGAAAAACAGTGCCCAGCAGACCGAGCTTGCCCAGTTCTTTCACCGTCGCCAGTGGGAAGTCACCAGCCTCGTCCCACTTCATCACATTGGGCGCGATTTCGCGTTCGGCGAATTCGCGCACCGATTTCTTTAGCTGAAGCTGTTCTTCATTGAGTTGGAAATCCAAGATACCGTCTCCATCCGCGATATAGCCGCGCGGATCTTTTTGGATTAGAACACAGCAGTTTCACCAGGAAAAGTTACCGTCGGAAGCGGACCGCAGGCTAAAGCCGATTCTGGTTCCACAACTTACGGCACGACTAAAGTCGTGCCCTCCCTGAACTCAGAGGTGGTGTGGCCGCGGGCGCTCGCCCGCGAATCTGAGCTGCTGAGGACACGAGCCCACACAATCAGACGGCGTTCGCCGTCACGATGAAGCGCTCGAATACTTCATTCGACAACAACCTGCCGCGCGCCGTCAGGCGGATCACTTCCCCATGATGTTCGAGCAACCCCAGCTCCACGCATTCCGAAATCGTTTCTGAGTGATTGCGGACTGCGGATTCGCCGAACTCGCTTGCGACGCATTCCAGATTTACGCCTCGGGTAAGGCGTAATCCGAGGAAGAAGGCTTCCTCGATCGCGGTCTGGCAGTTGATCGACACTTTCGTGGATGCGGCGTCGGCAACGTAGTCCTCGAGCCCATCCGGAGAAGAGAAGCGGACAGCGTCACCAATCCCGCCCGGGCAAAGCAGCATCGAGTGCGCATCGACCCCAAATCCTAGGTAGGGCTGGCGCGTCCAGTATTTGAGATTGTGGCGTGACTCGTGTCCCGGCTGCGCGAAGTTTGAAATCTCATACTGCTGCACCCCGGCGGCCTCCAGGCGAACGCACGCGGTCTCGTATAAGTCCGCGGTCAGGTCTTCGTCAGGAACGAAGTGGGCGTGGTATCTTGAACCGCCTGCCATCAGTTCGCGGCCAAGCCGGGAATCATCGTCCACCTCCAGCATGTAGACGCTGACGTGAGGAGCGCCGGAAGCAATCGCCTCGGTGAGGGAAAACTCCCAGCTCTGGACGGTCTGATGCGGCAGCCCGGCAATGAGATCAATGTTGATATTTTCTATTCCGGAGGCTCGCAGCCGCGCGATATCATCGCTTACCGTGGCGCGCTTGTGCAGACGGCCCACAGCCGTCGCTTCAGCGTCTACGAACGACTGTACTCCCAGGCTGACGCGGTTGACTGCGCAACGGCGGAAGGCTTCCAGCACCGCCGGGGTCAGCGTGCCAGGGGCGCATTCGACAGTGATTTCAGCGTTGCTCTGGACGGCGAAATTTTGCGAGACCGTGACAAATAGCCGTTCCAGTTGGGCTATATCAAGTATTGTAGGTGTACCGCCGCCCAGAAAAATGGATTCAACGGCAGGTTCGAGCCGTCCGCCCACCTGTTCCGCGGTCTCTCGGGAGCGCTCGATGTCGGAACATACGCGGCCTATGTAGCGCTCAAAAACGGCGCGGGAGAAAACGTCCGAGGCAAAGTTGCAGTAGCTGCACTTGGTGCGGCAGAACGGCACAGAGATGTACAGGCCCAGCGGCATTGCGTCTATTATCCCATGATGCAATAAACACGAACGGCGTTCCTGGCATCTCAACTAGGTGTTTTGGGAAAATGTGGCGCAAGGGTCAGCCGGTCGAGCTTTTGAAAATGTCGTTTTTCTATCATCCTAAGTAGACAACCAGGAAAACATGATTCCTCGCGTCGTTATAACCGGACTGGGCTTAGTCAGCCCCAATGGCATCGGGAAAGAAGCTTTTTGCCTCGCCGTGCTCGCGGGAAAATCAGGAGTGAAACGCATCTCCCGCTTCGATCCTTCATCTCTGCCGGTACACATCGCCGGTGAAATTCCTGAATTCGACGAACTGGCCTGGGTGGATGCACGCGAACGCAAGCACGTTTCGCGCGTAGTACCGCTGGCGGTCGCCGCGTCCACTGAAGCTATCAAAGACGCGGGGCTCGACCCAGCCGCGATGTCGATGGACGAAAAGCGCGAGATTGGAGTGATCCTGGGCACGGGCGGTGGCGCGCAGGAATTTTCCGAGGAGCAATACCGGCTTTGGCACAGCGGGCACGTGAAGCAGGTCAGCCTCTTCTGCATTCCGAGCGGCACGATGGGCACGATCCCAAGCGAGATCAGCATGCGTTTCGGGTTTCGGGGCTACAGCCACGTAGTCACCGCGGGCTGCACCTCGTCGACGGATGCCATTGGTTACGCCTACCGGCATATTCAGGCGGGCGCACTGCCGATGTTCCTGGTGGGCGGCGTGGATTCGGCCATCACTCCGGGAATCATAAAGGGCTATTCTTTGCTGCGGGCGCTTACGCAATCCTGGAACCATGCTCCCGAGTGTGCCTCGCGGCCGTTTTCCGCCGACCGCGACGGCTTCGTCATGGCCGAAGGCTCGTGGATGTTTATCCTCGAGGACTACGACCATGCCCGCGCTCGCGGCGCCCGCATTTACGCTGAGATCGCCGGATACGGTTCCACCTGCGAGGCTTTTCACCGGGTGCGCATGAGCGAATCGCCGGAAGAGCCCGCCCGTGCCATTACCCTGGCTGTCGAAGAGGCGGGGCTTCAGCCGGAGGACATCCACTACGTCAATCTGCACGGTACGTCGACCGAAATGAATGACCGGGTGGAAACCCGGGCCCTGAAGCTGGCCCTGGGCAAGCATGCTCGAAAAATCCCAATGTCGGGCCTGAAATCCCAGATCGGCCATGCCCAGGGGGCCTGTGGCTCGGCTAGCCTGGCCGCCACTCTGATCGCGATGGAACACGGTAAGATTCCACCCACCATTAATCTAGAACGGCCCGATCCCGAGTGTGACCTGGACTATGTTCCTGACGTCGGCCGCAGAGTCCAGATCCAGCATGCGATCTGCAACTGCGTGGGATTTGGTTCGAAGAACTCCGCTCTGGTATTGAAGAAGATCGCCTAACCACAAAACATGTAGGGGCGCGTGTCCTCACCCCCCCGGGCGGAGCGAAGCTCCGCAGGAGTTGGGCCCGCTTGCGGGTTCGGACTCCGTTACTGCTGGCGAGCTTTGCTCGCCAGCCCAGATGGGGACATCTGGGCCTAGGTGAGCCGAGGCGCCTAAAGCTTTTCCATCCTGGCGTCTTCGTTTCTAATCTATTTAAGGTAATCTTTAACAGTCACCCAAGCTATATCCGATGGCCCAAGAAGAAGAGGTACTAGGTAAAGCCTATGACAGCCGCCTGATGAAGCGGCTGCTCCAGTATTTACGTCCCTACAAATGGCAGACCGGGATCGCCCTGGGCTCGATTCTGCTTAAAGTCGGGGCCGACGTCATGGGGCCTTACCTCACCAAGGTTGTCATCGATCGTTACCTGGCGCCGGTTCCGGGAGCGCACACTCCGCTTGATCGCTTCCTCAGTAGCAAGCCCATGGTTGGCATCGCGCAGGTCGCGGCCATCGGAGTGGGACTGCTGGCCTTCAGTTTTCTGCTGGATTATCTCCAGATTTATTTCATGCAGTGGGCGGGGCAGATGGTAATGTTCGATCTACGCAGCCAGATTTTTCGCCATCTGCAGCGCATGCACATCGGCTTTTACGACAAGAACCCGGTGGGCCGTCTGGTCACGCGCACGACCTCCGACGTCGATGCCCTGAACGAGATGTTCACGTCCGGCGTGGTTTCGATCTTCGAGGACATTTTCGTATTGGCAGGAATTGTTTGGTTCATGCTGCGGATGAACCGGAACCTGGCGCTGATCACGTTCGCGGTTTTGCCCCTGATCGCCATCGCCACCAAGATCTTTCGCGACAAGGTGCGTGACTCTTACCGCCGCATTCGCACTGCCATCGCTCGCATCAACTCCTACATGCAGGAGCACGTCAGCGGCATGGTGGTGCTGCAACTCTTTAATCGCGAGAAGCGCGCCTTTAACAAATTTTCCGACGTGAACGCCATCCACATGGAGGCCTTCAAAGACGCCATCATGGCGCACGCAGTTTATTACCCCGTAGTGGAAATTTTTTCCGCGACCGCGATCGCGTGTGTGATCTGGTTTGGTGGTAATGACGTAATCCGCGGCGCGACCACCATCGGCGTTCTGGCGGCGTTCATACAGTACGCCCAGCGCTTCTTTCGGCCGATCCAGGATTTCAGCGAGAAGTACAACATCCTGCAGTCGGCGATGGCGGCCAGCGAACGGGTGTTCAAGCTGCTGGATACTCCAACCGAGATCACTTCGCCCGCAGTTACGAAGATGCCGAGCGGACCTGGGCGGATTGAGTTTGATCACGTGTGGTTCGCATACCGGAGCACGCCGGTGGAAGACAGCGGCAAGAACGCGGGCGAGGGCGCCCGCCCCACACAGGCGCTGGTTCCCGGCGATGCCGAGCCTGACTGGATTCTCCGCGATGTCTCCTTCACCATCGAACCCGGAGAAACCGTCGCCATCGTCGGCCACACCGGCGCCGGCAAAACCACGATCATCTCGCTTCTGATGCGCTTCTATGATGTGCAAAAGGGAGCGGTCAAGATCGACGGCGTAGACGTAAAGGAAATGGACTTGCCTGAACTCCGCCGCCGTTACGGCGTGGTTCTTCAAGACCCGTTTCTGTTTACTGGAACGGTCGAGGGCAACATCCGCCTGGGCACGGACTGGATCACTGACGCCGATGTCGAGAAGGCTGCCGAAGATGTGAATCTTGCTGACTTCATCCGCGCACTTCCTCAGGGTTTCAAGGAAGAGGTCCGCGAGCGCGGTTCGACGCTCTCCACCGGGCAGAAGCAACTGATCTCATTCGCCCGCGCGCTGGCCCACGACCCGAAGATCCTGATCCTGGATGAAGCCACATCGAGCGTGGACACCGAAACCGAGTTGCGGGTGCGCGACGCGCTCAATCGCATGGTCGAAGGCCGGACATCCGTGGTCATTGCGCACCGGCTTTCAACCATACAACGCGCCGACAAGATCATCGTAATGCACAAGGGGCAGGTCCGTGAAGTGGGCACGCACCAGCAGTTGCTGGCTCAGCGCGGAATCTACTACAAGCTCTACCAGTTGCAATATAAAGACCAGGAGATTCCGGTCGGCGCGGGAGGCCAGGTCACTGCCCGCGCGGATGACTAATTCTCGAACCACTCGGGGAACGGGTCCAACGCGTTGTGGTCGAAACGCCAGTTATCAGTTCCTAGATTTCAGTTCTCAGCTCTGACAACTGATGCCTGACCTTTTGATGTGCTTCTAATTCAAAAAACTGGCTCTTCGGGTCGACGGGCTGCTCCGGTGTTCGTCCTTTACAATGTCCTCCGTGCGAATCCTGATCTCCGCTGGGGAAGCCTCTGGTGAGATGTACGGCACCCTGCTCATTGGAGCTTTGCAGCGTCTCGCGGGCGAGTCGCCCGCGACCACACTAAACCAACACCTGGAGTTTTTTGGGGTGGGCGGAGATCGCATGCGTGCCGCCGGTTGTGACACCGTAGTCGACTCCAAAGACCTGGCTGTCGTCGGTATCTCTGAAATTCTCGGTCATTTGCCCAAAATCTGGGGTCTGTTTCATAAGCTGATCAGGGAGGTCGACAAGCGAAGGCCCGACCTCGCCATCGTCATCGATTCGCCTGCGTTCAACTGGCGAGTGGCTCGCCAGATGAAAAAGCGCAGCATTCCGGTCGTCTACTACGTTTGTCCGCAGTTCTGGGCCTGGCGCCAAAGGCGCGTCCGCCTGTTGCGCAAGTACGTCGACAAGGCCCTGGTGATTTTCCCGTTTGAAGAAAAGTTCTATCGGGATCGCGGCGTGGACGCGACTTTCGTCGGGCACCCGCTGGCTGATCTTCCACGGCCGGAAATCGATCGCGCAGCCTATGCTGCGCAATATGCCCTCGACCCGGAAAAGCGTTGGATCACACTCATGCCGGGCAGTCGGGTTAAAGAAGTGCGGATGAACCTGCCGGAGTTGAAGGTTTCGGCCATGCTGTTGGGACCCAATTACGAATTTTTACTTCCCGTGGCATCGACCCTGGATCGCCACTTCCTGGAGAAACTGACCGCCGGACACGGCATCCACCTGGTTTCTGAAGCATTACCCGCGTTAGCGCACTCCCGCGCGGGAATCATCGCCAGCGGTACGGCAACGGTCGAGGCGGCCCTGATGGAGACGCCATTCGTGATGGTTTACCGGGTGTCGGACCTGACCTACTTGCTGGGACGCTCGCGGGTAAAGGTCCCATATTTCGCCATGGTGAATTTGATTGCGGGAGAAGAGATTGTCCCGGAATTGGTCCAGTACGATTTCACTGCGGGGAACATCGTTGCCAGACTGAACGAAATCATAGCGGAGGGACCGGCCCGACAAAAGATGATTGCCGGGCTGGCAGGTGTAAAGGCCAGCCTTCGGCTATCAGGGAAAGGACAACTTCATCCGGTGGAACGTGCCGCGGAGGAGGTTCTGACGATAGCCCGTGTGGGGATGGGCCTCTGACCAATCCAGCCGAGCGAAGCTCGGCTGGATTTTAGGCACTCCACGATCCCATACCCACAAAACTGACGCGGCCGAGTCGCGGCGTGGACGGTCAGAGACCCGTCCCTACACAACCCTACGCGACCAAATCACTAAAAACAGGCTAAACCTTGTCCTACCAGCATCTTTTGCGTAACAATCTTCATCTTAGGAAATAAGCGTTAGGAGAATGCTTTTGATGCCTTTTCAAACTCGGCGCCAGCGTCGGGTGTTTTTGCTCTGTTTCGCCTGCTTATTGCTTTTGACGTCGTTTCCCACGTGGGCGGCCGACAAGATGCGCCTGCAGGTCGACGACTACCAGATCGACGCTGAACTTAGTCCGCATGTCCATAAGATCGCGGCTCGGGCCAAGGTGAGGTTTACGGCGCTGGAAGATCTGAGCGTCGCTACCTTTGAACTGCACAACGGCCTGCGGGTGACCAAGGTGTTGGATTCGGCGGGCAAGCCGCTGAGCGCTGAACGGGTTACACAAGACTCGACCGTGCGCGTGGCGCTAAACACTCCGTTGGCCAAGGACAGCTCGACCACCCTGACTTTCGAATACGAAGGCACGCTCGATTCCGCGGATGACAGTCCAGTGCAGGGCCTGAAGCTGGCTTATGTGAGCGATGATACCAGCTACCTGCTCTACGCCGGACGCTGGTTCCCGGTGAATGCCTACGGCATCAATCGCTTTACCGCCACGATGAACATCACTGTGCCCGCCCACATGACGGTCATCGGAAGCGGGAAAGAAAGCATCGGCAGCAATCCACTGACAAAACGCCCGGTTGCCGGAGCCTTGCCGACCAAGACTTATGTTTTTGCCTGGGACAAGCCCAGCTTTCCTGGCACCATCGTGGCCGGGAGCTTTCAGGAATTCAAGAGTGACGAGGCGGGACTGGATCTGCACGTCTTCTTCAAGCCGGCACATCAAAATCAGGGAGCGACTTACGCCAGCACCGCGGTCAAAGAGTTCACGTATTATGTGACCTTGTACGGCCCGGCGCCTTCCACTACCCTAAAAGTCGTCGAGATCCCGGATGACACGGTGCCCGCCGCCTGGGCGCCCGAGATGGCCCTCATTTCCAGCCGCGCCGTGACCGAGAAGGTGAACTACCGCCTGCTGGCCAATACCATCGCTCATCAGTGGTGGGGCGCGTCGGTCAGCCCTGCGTCGCGGGACGCCTGGTGGCTCAATGACGGCTTTGCTCGATACTCCGAGGCTCGCTACGTAGAGCAGGCTGCCGGGGAAGCGGGTCTGGAAGAGACGGTCAAGGACATGTCCGTTGGCGCGCTTGCTTATGACACGGTTCCGTTGTCCAGTGCCGGAAAGCTTGACATTTTTTCTCCCGAATTCCAGTCCCTGGTAACCGACAAAGGCGCGATGATCCTGCACATGTTGCGCTGGGTGTTGGGCGATCAGAAGTTTGATCAGACCATGCGCTCTTTTGCCGCCAAGTACGCGGGCAAGTCGGCATCGCTCGATGACTTCCGCGCTCTAGCCGAACAGAACTATGGCGACCAGCTCACCTGGTTCTTCTCCCAGTGGCTGGATTCCACCGGTGCCCCCGAATTCAAGACCAAATACACGATCTACCGGCTGGGCAATAACAAGGGGTTCCGTGTAGTGGGACAGATCTCGCAGGACCTCGATCTTTTCCGCATGCCGGTGGAGCTGAAAATCGACACGGATGGAAAAACTGAGGCCAAACGGATCGAAGTAGTCGGCACCAATTCGGCCTTCACCGTGGAGACCTATGGCAAGCCGCGCCGCATCGTAGTCGATCCCGATGACCGGGTGCTGAAAAATTCCGCGGAGATTCGTTTGCGGGCTTCCATCCAGCGCGGGCAGGGGTTGACCCAGCAGGGCGACCTCGCGGGAGCTTTGCTTGAGTTCAACAAGGCCCTGGACGTGAACAAAAACAGTTCCTTGGCCCACTACCGCATCGCGGAGGTTTTCTTCTTGCAGCGCAATTACCAGGCGGCGGCCAACGCCTATCGCGACTGTCTCAATGGCGATGGTGAACCGCGCTGGACCGAAGTCTGGAGCCACATCCAGCTGGGCAAAATTTTTGACGTCACCGGACAGCGGGAGCGGGCCACCAACGAGTACCGCCAGGCACTACAGACCAACGACAACACCCAGGGCGCGCTCGACGAAGCTCGCAAATATCTGCAGAAAGCGTTCGAGCAGCAGAAAAGCAACGCGTAAGAGGACGGGGAGGGTGGAGACCGTGTAGGGACGGGTCTCTGACCCGTCCAGGCCGAGTGAAGCTCGGCGGCGGTTGACCTGCCGGTCAGTTGTCGCGGTCGATGATGACCCTCACCATCGGAGCTTGACCCGAATTTCTTCACCAGAAAAAAAGCCTGCCGAGCCTTGCTCGGCCAGGACGGGTCAGAGACCCGTCCCTACACAATCCCAGAGACCCGTCCTTACTCAATCCCGGTCAGGTGCGCTTTACCGCCAAGGTCACCATGGCCTTAGCGACCAGCTTTTCTTCCGTATCTTTTTCCGCGAAAATCTCGGCCTCACAAATGACCAGCATTTTGCCCGCGCGCAGCACCCGCCCGCGGCACCACAGGCGGTCAGCGATCGCAGGGCGCAGAAAGTTGATCTTGAACTCGACGGTGACCACGTCCTGGTCATCCTCCACTACACTGCGAGCGGCGCAGCCCGAAGTGTGGTCGGCCATGGTGGCCAGTACGCCGGCGTGGATCACACCATGCTGCTGGCGGTGGCGCTCGGCCGCAATCAGCATGGTTTCGCAATAATCGTCTTGGATCCGGGTGAGTTGCATGCCCAGGTCGCGAACGAAATTAGCGCTATCAAAAATGTGGCGGACCTGGCTTTGTCTGAATTCATCCATCTGAGTTTATCGCTCGTCTTTTGTCCGGGCTGACGGCCGCATTGGGTTTGGAAGAGCTGATTGCACAGCGGAGGCTGATCCCCGTTGCTCCTGATCGTAGGCATCGTCCCGGCGGCTGTGGCGGTGGCGTCCCGCGACCACCTTCGAGGTTCAGACGCCATCGGGGCAGCCGGCGAGATGCCGGCGCTACAAACGACGCACTACAGATGCACCTAGAAAGCCCAGCGCAGAAGGGTAACGCCGGCGGTGAATCCGGCGCCCACCGAGGCCAGCAGCACCAGATTGCCTTTTTTCAGTTTGCCTTCCTGCCGCGCCGTATCCATCGCCAGGGGGATGGTTCCGGCAGTGGTATTGCCGTAGCGATCTATGTTGACGATCACGCTCTCCGGCTTCAATCCCATGCGGTCGGCCGTGGCGGTAATGATCCGCAGGTTGGCCTGGTGGGGAATGAAGGTATCGATGTTGCTTCCCTTGAGGCCGTTGCGGGTGAGGATTTTCTCGCACAGTTCAGCCTGCTTGCGGACGGCGAACTTGAACACCGCCTGCCCATCCTGGTGAACATAGTGCATGCGTTTGTCCACGGTTTCCTGGGTAGAGGGGTGAAGGCTTCCGCCGCCCGGCATGTAGAGTGAGCACCCGCCAGAACCATCGACCTCATGAATGAAATCGATCAGGCCCTCGGAATCATCCTCGGCCGGCTCCAAAATGACTGCGCCGGCTCCGTCGCCGAAGATCACACAAGTTGCGCGGTCGGTGTAGTCAATGATCGAAGACATCACGTCCGCCCCGATCACCATGACTCGCTTGTGGACCCCCGTGGCGATGAACTGGGCTCCCGTCTGCAGGCCATAGACAAACGCCGAGCAGGCGGCTGAGAGATCGAATCCCCAGGCTCCCTTTGCCCCCAGCTTGTGCTGCACCACGCAGGCGGTGGACGGAAAAAACATGTCGGGCGTGACCGTGGCCACGATGATCACGTCGAGATCGGAGGGCTCCAGGCCGCGCTCCGCCAGCGCCCGCCTGCCAGCCTCGGCGGCGAGGTCGCTAGTGGCTTCACCTTTGGCCGCAATATGGCGCTCCCGGATGCCGGTGCGCTCAACGATCCACTCGTTGGAAGTCTCCACCATCTTTTCCAGGTCGTCATTAGTCAACAGGCGAGACGGGACGTATGTTCCCAGGGCGGTAATCTTGGCGCGCACCAGTTGGCTCACTCGATGGGTTCTCCGGGTTCGAAGCCGAACCGACTATTCTGCCGTACCCACGCCGCAATGTCCAACTCCATGTGCCGCAGAGGTTTGTGGAAATTTTGTTGTGGTGCGGGCGCCCCGCCCGCGAGGGTGTGAGGCGCGTTTGGCGATTACGGACTCCGCGACCAACTACTGAAACCACGGTCAAGGGCCGCGGGTGAGGGCGCCCGCGCCACACATCGGTTACCCGGGTACATGTACCACAGAAGCCAAGCTGAGCGACGAAACTGCTCCGCCATCGCGCCCGAAAAGCACGAAATGGACCGAATTGGCACTACTCCCGGAATGGAACCACGGTGACCTTCGCTTGTGGGTAACGTTTCATTACGCTTCACCAGCCACTCGAAAAGCCTTGCGGCGCGCCGATTTCGACGCGCCAAGCGAAAATTTCTCAGTACCTCGGATCTTCAGGAAAGGGATCAGAGATGAGCGGAATCGCAACGTCTTCTCGCACCAGATTTGCCAGCACGCTGGTTTTATCCTTCGCGATTGCCCTGTGGTCGGGCTGCGGCGGCGGCATGAAGGTTGGAGGTTCTTCGAGCCCAACCACGAAGCCAACCTCCAATGGGATAAGCATCGCCCCTTCCAGCCCCACGATTCGCGGGGGAGACACGGTGCAGTTCTCGGCCAACGTTACCGGCAATACCAATCAGTCGGTTGTCTGGTCAGTGAACGGAGTCGCAAACGGCAACGCGACAGTCGGCACGATCGACATGATGGGCAAGTATCAGGCGCCGCCCAGCGCTCCGATGCCGAATTCGGTGACCGTGGAAGCGGCGAGCACCGCCGACAAAACCCTTTCCGCAACCACTCCGGTGACCCTGGAGAATCCGATTCCAGTCGCCCAGACCGTAAGTCCGACGCTGCTTCCAGTGGGGAGCTTTTCGCTGACCGTGGGAGGTGCGAACTTCGTGCCGGGCTCGACCGTGATGTTTGGCGGGACTGCGCTGACCACCACTTACGTCTCGCGCTCGCAATTGACGGCGACCGGAACATCTACCGCTGCACAAAAAGGCACGGTCGCGGTCACGGTAACGAATCCCGATCCCGGCAAGTCCACGTCCGTAGCTTCACTCAATGTGCAGGTGGGCACCGCCGGCAAAGTTACAGTGCTGGTGATTCCGGCTACGGCCCAGGTCCACGTCGGAGCGACCTTCAATTTCCGGACAGCCGTTGACGGCGCCGGCACTCTGACTGCAGTGAAATGGACAGTGAACGGAATTCCTAACGGCAATGCAACTGTAGGCACGATCAGCTCCGGCGGAGCCTATACCGCACCGTTAACCATTCCCAACCCCAACATGATTCAGGTGCAGGCAATCAGCCTGGCGGATACGACCGCCACCTCCACGGGCACAGTGACGATCAGCAACCCGCAGCCGCTGGTGACGCAGGTCCTGCCCAGCAATATTCCGGTGGGCAACTTCACCCTGGTGGTGAGCGGCCAGAACTTTGTCAACGGCGCGGTGGTGGCTTTCGGCGGCACGTTCCTGCCCACCACGTTCGTCTCCTCCAAGCAGGTCACCGCGACCGGGACCGCTACGGCGGCGGACACCGGGACGGTGCAGATCACCGTGATCAATCCCGATCCCGGTTCAGCCACCTCGAATGCGTTTTCCCTGGAAGTGGGAACCCCGGCCAATGAGCTGACACCGAGGGCGGCCGCGCGCTTGCTGGAGCAGTCCACGTGGGGCGTAAACCCGCTGTCACTCTCCCATGTTCAAGCCGTGGGCATGCAAGCCTTCCTGAACGAGCAGTTTGCCATGGCCCCATCCACATATCCCGCTCCGGGAGCGAATGACGACATGTCAGTGGTGCAGAAGCGATTCTTCACCAATGCACTTACCGGACAGGACCAATTGCGGCAGCGGGTCGCCTGGGGTCTTTCGCAGATCATGGTAGCCTCGGCGGTCAAAATCAATAACCCTAGTGCCTTTGTGCTCTGGCAGAACATGTTTCAGAACGACGCCTTTGGCAATTTCTCTACCCTGCTGACCGACGTTACTCTCAGTCCTGTGATGGGCCACTACCTGGACATGGTGAACAACGACAAGCCCGGCAACGGAGTGGACCCCAACGAGAACTACGCTCGTGAAGTGCTACAGCTTTTCTCGATCGGCCTGGAGCAACTAAATCCGGACGGCACAAAACAGCTGGATAGCTCGGGCAACAGCATCCCAACCTATGACCAGGACACGATCGAGGGCTTTGCCCATACCTTCACGGGATGGACTTATCCCACCAAGCCGGGAGCAACCGCTCGCTTCAATAACCCCGAGTACTACGGCGGGCCGATGATCCCGTTCGATAGCCATCACGATACCGGCACGAAGCTCCTGCTGAATGGAGTCACGCTGCCAGCCGGTGGAACCACGCAGGCCGACCTGACAGCGGCCCTGCAAAACATTTTCAATCATCCCAACGTTGGTCCTTTTATTTCCAAGCAACTTATTGAGCGTCTGGTCTCGAGCAATCCCAGCCCGGATTACGTGGGCCGCGTGGCGGCGGTATTCGCCGACAACGGCAGCGGAGTACGGGGTGACTTAAAGGCGGTGGTAACGGCGATCCTGCTGGATCCAGAGGCGCGCCGGGGCGACGATCCGGCGCAAGCGCAACCCAGCGACGGTCACCTGAAGGAACCTGTCCTGTTCATCACCAACCTGCTGCGTGGGATGAATGGCACGTCCGATGGTTCAAACCTGGCGGACGTCGCTTCTGACATGAAGCAGCCGCCGTTCTTCTCGCCCACGGTCTTCAACTTCTATCATCCGGACCATGTGATCGAAGGTACGACCCTGTTTGGTCCGGAATTCGAGATTTTCAACACCAGCACCACCATATCCCGGATCAATTTTGTGAACACTCTGGTCTACGGGCAGTTGAATAACACGACCACGGTAGATATTTCCGGATATGTGCCGTTGGCCGCGACCCCGGATCAACTGGTCAGTGCGGTCGCAGCCGTAATGCTGCACGCCCAGGTGTCCGACGACATGCGGAACACGCTGGTCACGACGCTTACCAGCATCACGGACAACACCCGGCGCACCAAGGCCGCTTTCTATCTGATTGGCAGCTCATCTCAATTCCAGGTCGAACACTAAAGGGAGAACCATCATGGCATTTTCACGAAGAGATTTCCTGAAAAGGACGTGCTGCACCGCAGCCGCCGGGTTCGCTGCGGCCAGCTTCAACCGGTTTGGGATGGTTAACGCGCTGGCGCAGAGCGCCCAGGACTACAAAGCCCTGGTCTGCATCTTTCTTTTCGGCGGCAACGACAGCAACAACATGATTGTTCCCCTGAGCAGCAGCGGATACGCATCCTACGCACAGGTTCGCGCGGGGCTGGCGCTGGCCCAGGGCAGCTTGCTGCCCATCACTCCGCCCAGCATCGGTTCGCCGTTCGGCTTTCATCCCCGCTTCACGCAATTGCAGGGCCTGTTCAACCAGCAGCACCTGGCCGTGCTGGCGAATGTGGGGACGCTGGTTCGCCCCACAACCCGGGCACAGTTTCAGCAAAGGCAGACCACCCTCCCCCAGAACCTTTTTTCGCACGAGGATCAGCAGGCGCAGATGCAAACCGCTGCGCTCGACGGTAGCGGACAAACCGGTTGGGCGGGAAGGACCGCAGACAAGATCCAATCCATCTATGGCGGCAATTTCCCCATTATTATTTCGCTGGCAGGAACCAACATTTTTTGCGAAGGGCTGGTCGCGCGCTCGATCGAGTCCAGCGGCGACCCCACCAAACTGCTCTCGGGTTTCGGCAGTTCGGCCGAATCGCAGAGCCGGCTGTCGGCGCTGCAGAATCTGCTGACGTTCGACACCGGCGTCTCATTGATTCAGTCCGCGAGCAATACGACGACCAACGCGCTGCAGGACAGCAAATCGCTGGCCGATGCCCTGGCTGCGAGTCCGGCCCTGGCCACGGTCTTCCCCAACAACGGTCTTTCCAACCAGCTCAAGCAGGTGGCGCAGATCATTTCCGTGCGCTCGGCGCTGGGGTTGCAACGGCAGATTTTCTTTGTTTCGATCGGCGGCTTTGATACCCACAGCGACCAGCTCAATGGCCAGGACAGCCTGTTCACGCAGCTCAACGGGGCGATGACCGCGTTCTACCAGGCAACCGTGGAAATCGGAGCAGCTTCGCAGGTCACAGCCTTCACCCTGTCGGATTTCAGCCGGACTTACGCACCCGACAGCACCTCGGGCACCGACCACGCGTGGGGCAGTCATCACTTGATCATGGGAGGAGCGGTCCACGGCGGCAATTTCTATGGTACTTTTCCGACGCTGGCGCTGGGGGGACCGGATGACGCCACCAACGAAGGCCGCTGGATTCCGACTACTTCGCTGGACCAATACGCGGCAACGCTGGCTAACTGGTTTGGAGTGCCGACCGCCGATTTGCCGACGATCTTTCCGAACCTGGCCAACTTCACCACGCCGGTCCTCAACTTTGTGGGGTAACCGGAAGTTAACCGTCCGCTCTCCATTGGAAGCAGAGACCGAAGCCGTCTGGGTCTTGAAGGAAGAGCTGCTTCATGCCGTATGGTGCAATCGTTGGCGCCTGCACGTCGATTCCCTTGGCTCGCAGGTGAGCGTACACTGCATCAACGTCAGGAGCGCCGAAGAAGAGCACCACGTCGCGGTGGGCCTCGATACGCTGCCGGTCGGCAACTAGCGGCTTCGTGTCCGGTTCGTAGGCGGTATTCAGCATCAGATCTGCATCACTCAACCTCAGCCAGACCCAGTTGTGGTTCGGCGTGGTCGTGTTCGTGTCGGTTTGCACGATCTCGAAACCGAGGACGTCACAGTAGAACTTGAGTGAGTTCGGCATATCGAAAACCTGGAGCAGCGGTGTCATCCGCTGAATATCAATGGTCACGTCGAACCTCCAGCCCGAGAAAGTTCAGCCCGACCGGCTGAGAGACCTTCTTAAATGAGAAGAGCCGGGAACGAAAAAGCCAGGCACCGGAGGCCCACTGCACACACAAGAGCCCGTTACCGTTGCTTCCTTCCGGACCTGGCGGGGTTGGCGGGAATGCGTCGCGCGGGACCGATGCCTGACCAGTTTTAATTCTAACAGGGGTGCCGTCGTCAGTCGTCGGTCTTCAGTCGTCAGCAGCCGGCACTTGGCACTTAGCAATTCGCCTATGCAGCGGGAACGGCAGGCGAGTAGCGCTCAAGACTGAGGCTGAGGACTAGCGGCTAACGACCAACGACTGAAGACCGGCCACCGACGACCGACGACTGACGACTGACGACTGAAGTACCCTTCCATTCTTTGCCGATATGGCTAACAATGGGACGAGCCCATGCCATCCGCGGTCCCAACAGAACCTGCTACGAATCCGTTGCGAGCTGCGCTCCAGCGCTACTTTGAGGTCGCGCTCTATCTGTTAGTGCTTACAGGATTTGGAACGCTGGCTTCGACCGGCGGCCTGAGCTTACTAACGGTGATCTTTGTCGGTGCGGCACTTCTGTTTCGTGGATACCTCATGAGTCGCGGCAAGATCTGGCTGGTTCCCGAGCGCTGGACCGCCGTTCTTACTCTGGGCTACGTGGCGTTCTACGTAGTGGATTATTTCCTGATCTCAGGCGGGTTCCTCAACGCAACCGTCCACCTGTTGTTGTTCGTGATGGTGGTGCGGTTGTTCTCGGCGCAGCGCGATCGTGATTATTACTTCCTGGCGGTCATCGCATTTCTCATGGTGCTGGCTGCCGCCCTGCTCACCGTGGACAGCGTTTTCCTGCTGGGTTTCGCCGGATTCATGCTGACCGCAGTGGCTGCCTTCATCCTGATGGAGATGAGGCACTTTTCCGCCAAGAGCGCGGTCCATTCGAGGGAATCGCACGGAGGCCCGATCTACCGGAACATGGCGAGCTCTCTGGCCATCGCGTCACCCATCCTCGTGCTGTGCATTCTGGTTGGTGCGACTGCTATTTTCTTCCTGCTGCCGCGGGTCTCCGCCGGTTATCTGAGTGCGTACGCTCCCGGTGGCGAAATTACCAGCGGCTTCAGCGACACGGTACAACTGGGACGGATCGGCGAGATTCAGCAATCCAGTTCAGTGGTGATGCATATTCAGATTGACGGCGATGAGGGCGGACGCTTCGACCTGAAGTGGCGCGGGGTTACGCTCAGCAACTTCGATGGGCGAACCTGGTCGAATCGCCGGGAGCAGCGCGTGCTGTCGCCTTCGCCCTACGGGCGTTTCGTATTCCTGCAGCCGAACCACCGTCTACCGGAAGGCTCGTCTCACACAGTTCATTATCGAGTCCTGATGGAGCCGGTGGGAATGAACCTGTTTTTCCTCGCCAGCGCGCCCGAAAGCCTGGAAGGGAACTACAGGATGATTGCCGTGGACGACGGGGGCGCGGTCTTCGATCTGGATCCCGAGCATCCGGTGAACCGCTACCAGGCGGCGTCCGATATTTCGCAAGCGGGAGCGCGGGAGCTGCGTGCAGCCGGGAATACTTATCCGCCCGACGTGGCTGCGAGCAACCTGGGATTACGCTCGGTCGACCCGCGCATCCCGCGACTCGCGCAACAGATTACTGCTTCAGCCGACAACAACTACGACAAAGCGGTCGCGCTGGAGACTTATCTCCGCACTCACTTCGGATACAGCCTGAAACTGCCGCGCACCGTGCCCCACGATCCGCTGGCCAATTTCCTCTTCGAGCGCAAACAGGGACACTGCGAATACTTTGCGTCCTCCATGGCGGTAATGCTGCGGACACTGGGGATTCCATCCCGAGTGGTCAATGGATTCCGGACTGGCGAGTTCAACGATCTGACCTCGCAGTATGTGGTCCGCGCGAGCAACGCGCACTCCTGGGTGGAAGCATATTTTCCGGGTTATGGCTGGGTGGCTTTTGATCCGACTCCCGGCTCTTTGATGCCGATCCGCACGGGTTGGAGCCGGGCGACGTTATACCTCGACGCGCTGGCCTCATTCTGGCGGGACTGGGTCGTCAACTATGACGCCGGGCACCAGCAAACTCTGGCCTTGAGCGCCCGCAGCGGCAGCCAGCAACTGGTCGCGAGGATTCGGCATTGGTGGCGTCGCCATTATGAGATTCTGCTGGCCAAAGCTCGCCGCACCGGGGATGTTGTGGCCGGGTCGCCACTACGATGGGGCCTGGGGGCAGGGCTGATCGCGGCGCTGCTGCTTTTCATGGTCAATGCACGGCAACTTTTGCATGCGCTGGGCAGGCGCCGTCTGGCGGCGCGTCCGGAAAGGTCTCCGCGACAGGCAGCCACCATTTGGTATGAGCGCATGACGAAGATCGTTGCCCGCTGGGGCTGGCACAAGTCTCCCAGTCAGACTCCGAACGAATTCGTCTCTCGGATTGACGACGCCAACATCCGCGAGCGGGTCGCGGAGTTTACCCGACATTATGAAAGCGCCCGCTTCGATGACTCGGTCGAGGATGTGCGGCGCCTGCCGGAGTTGTACGAGGAGATTTCGGCGGCCCGCCGAAGGGGCTGAAGCCCGCGTTCCTGGAAGTGTGCTCACTGCAGGGCCGAGCTCTGCTCCACCCAAGAAGCTAGAAATGCCAGACGATTCCGCCGCCCACGAAAAGATTGTGTTGACGGGTTTTTCCGGTATCGACATTCAGCTGGGGAGCGCCGGAGAAAAAATCCCGCACTTCACCGCGCACGGTGAAGATTCGCCATACTTTTGCATCGATGCCTCCGCCGATCTGGAGCACTCCGCTTGTGGTGCCGGGGTTAGTTCCGCCGAACTCCAGCGTCGAATTCTCCATGAAATACCCAAAGCCCCCGCCCACACTGACCCAGGGCGAGAGCCCGGCTTCCGGGAAAATGTTGGCGCGAAGCGAGGGTGTAACGAAAAACGCCTTATAGTCCTTAGGCACTAGATTTACGTCGAAGTGAGGTTTTTCGTTGAAGTTCACGGCGAAGGGTACTTCGAAGGTCAGTCCCGCGATTCCCAGGTTGATCCACCGCCGTCCATAGTCCGCTTCCAAGGTCAGGCCCTTACCGGAATGCAGAATATTGTCGGCTGAGGGTACGCCCGTGACTCCCTTGTCGCTGATGAAGGTGCGCCCCACGATTACGGAGAGCTCGCTTTTCTGGGCTGCTGCGCTCGAGGCAAGGATATCACTAGCGTCAGAACTGTGACCGAAAACAGTGTGCGCACGGGCTTTCCTCCCAGCGAAACGGCTTGAATGTGTTCCGGTAGGTTAGCACGCGCCAGATCAAGAAAAGGGATGGCTCACTTGGTGCGCGTCAGCACCGAGGCACATGCCCGGCAAGGGTGTTAGAATCAATAGATTGCATGACTACGAAAACCTTATCCGTTCCGTTTCAGGACACTGATGAAAACTCCAGGCCAGAGCCCACAAAGGTAGGCTTCGTAAGCCTGGGGTGTCCCAAGAATCTGGTGGATAGCGAAGTGATGATGGGCATGCTGGCTGGGGCTGGGGCCCAACTGGTCTCGAATGCCGAAGAAGCCGACGTGATCGTGGTCAACACCTGCTCGTTCATCGCCAGCGCTCAGCAGGAGTCGGTAAACACCATTCTGGAGATGGCGAAGCAGAAGACCGGTGGGCGCGCCCGCAAGTTGGTGGTGGCGGGCTGCCTGGTGGAGCGTTTCCGCAATGAAATTCGCCAGAACATTCCGGAAGTCGATGCTGTCGTTGGCACGGGTGAGTTGGAAAGCATTCTGGCAGCGACTGGCATAGCCGCCACGCCAGCGGCGAATTCACCGTATTCGCCGTTCAATATCCTGCAGTCGCGCCCTGAAGGCGATGCTCGCGCCGCACAGGGCCGTTTCTCACGCGATACCTGGGACGGCGCCATCGCCGACCTGCCCAACTATCTCTACGATGAAGCCACGCCGCGCATGCTGGCCACGCCGCGGCACACTGCCTATATCAAGATCGCCGAGGGCTGCGATCATCCTTGCAGCTTCTGCATTATTCCGCAGTTACGGGGCAAGTTCCGTTCGCGGCGGTTTGAGTCCGTTGTCGCCGAAGCCGAGCGGCTTGCGTCCTCTGGCGTACGCGAAATCACTCTGATCGGCCAGGATACGACGTGCTACGGCGAGGATTTTGGCCTCACAGATGGTCTAGCTCTTCTGCTGGAAAAACTCGCGGGGATTGAAGACTTGCGCTGGATCCGCTTTCTCTACGCCTATCCCAACAAGATCACGGGACGGCTGCTCGAAACCATCGCGACTCACGACCGGATTTGTTCGTATATCGACGTCCCGCTGCAGCACGCGTCGCCCGGTGTTCTCAAGCGCATGAAGCGTGGCGGAGGTGCGGACATTTTCCTGCGGTCGATTGAGAAGATGCGGCGCACGATTCCCGAGGTTACTTTGCGCACGTCGTTCATCGTCGGCTTTCCCGGCGAGACTGAGACCGAGTTCGAAGAACTTTGCCAGTTCGTGCGCGACTCCGAGTTCGACTGGATGGGAGCGTTCGGCTACTCCGATCAGGAAGGAGCTGGCGCGTTTTCCGAGAACAAGAAACTGTCAGAGCGTGAGATCGAGCGTCGCCGCAAACATCTGATGCAGATTCAGCGCAAGATCAGCAAGCGCAGGAAAAAAGCACACGTTGGAAAAGAATTCGACCTTGTGCTGGAGGGCGTCTCCGAGGAAAGCGAACTGTTGCTCGAAGGACGAACCCCGATGCACGCGCCGGAAATCGATGGCAAGGTATTCATCAACGATGTTCCCGAAGGACTGGAGCCGAATCCCGGCGAATTCTATCGCTGCCAGGTCACGGAAGCTCACGACTACGACCTGGTGGCCCGAATCGTATAGGAAGTTGAATGGCTCGCAAACGCACTCTCAAGCTGGGTTGTCCCACCTGCAGAAATCCGGTGAGAAGCACGGACGAAGACTTTCCCTTTTGCAGCGACCGTTGCCGGATGATCGATCTGGGCAAGTGGGCCAGCGGCGCATATGTAATTTCGTCGCCGCTGCAGGACGAAGGTCCCTCGGGAGAGTCCGATGACGACTCATGAGGGTGGGCGAGACGCCGGCGCTACGAAAACCGTGACGACAACTAACTCTTCCGCCGGTGCGCCTTCCGACCGTAGGGCCGGCGTCTCGCCGGCTGTCTCGGGGGCGTCTCGCCCCCGCTTCGGCGAGGTAAAGATTCGTGACAGAGGCCGACTTCCTCACTGGGAAAAAGAAAGCGCTACCTACTTCGTCACTTTCAGGTTGGATGATTCGCTGCCCAAGTCCGTGCTCGAACGCATCGGATCCGAAAGAGCGAGCCTGGTCAAGACCGCCAGACATCTCAAAGGTGAGCTGACCACCGGCGAACGGACAAAACTCAAACAGCTTTCAACCAAGGTCATCGAGCAATATCTCGACAACGGCGCGGGCGCCTGTCATGTGAAACATGCCGCCATAGCGAGTGTGGTCGCGGAGGCGCTGCGCCATTTCGACAACCGGCGCTACCTTCTTTTCGCCTGGTGCGTCATACCCAACCACGTGCATATGGTGCTTCGCATTCTTCCCGCACATGCGCTGGCGGAGGTCGTCCATTCCTGGAAGTCTTTTCTAAGAAGGCGAATGAGCTCTTTGAACCTTTCCGGCGGCTTTTGGTAGCGTGAGTACTACGATCATCTCGTGCGCGACGATAACGAGTTTGAGCGTGCAGTGCGTTATGTCGCT
>CAZGSU010000154.1:0-22876 GCA_964528615.1 uncultured Acidobacteriaceae bacterium
TCGAAATCCGCGTCAGCGAAGAAAATGTTGGGCGATTTGCCGCCGAGTTCGAGAGTCACTCGCTTGACCGTATCGGCCGCCTGCTTGACGATGATTTTTCCCACAGCAGCGCTGCCGGTGAAGGCGATCTTGTTGACGTCAGGATGCTGCACCAATGGTGCACCACAGGTCTCTCCGAACCCGGTGATGATATTTACGACGCCGGGCGGCAGACCAACCTCCGTCAGCCAGTTCGCCATTTCCAGCGCCGTGATCGGGGTCTGCTCAGCCGGCTTCAACACACAGGTACAACCCGCCGCCAGCGCCGGCGCCAGCTTCCACGCTGCCATGAGCAGTGGATAATTCCACGGAATGATCTGCCCTGCTACCCCGACCGGTTCCTTGAGCGTGAGACTCATGGCGTTGTCGGGCACCGGATTTACGTATCCGAGAATTTTGGTTGCCAGCCCGCCGTAATACTCGAAGCAGGTGCCAACGTCGTTGATATCGTATTCGGCTTCCACGATGGGCTTGCCGGTGTTGCGGCATTCCAGTTCCGCCAGCATGCCCGCGTTCTGGCGAATTTTTTCGGCCAGGCGGAAGAGGACGCGGCCACGTTCCTGCGCAGTCGTGGTCGCCCACGGACCATCTTCAAAGGCCGCTTTGGCGGCGGCGACGGCGCGGTTGACATCTTCAGCATTCGCGTCTGGAGCCTGCGCGATGACTTCTTCACTGGCGGGATCGTAGACCAGAAACGTCTTATTCGACTTGCTGCTGACCCACTCGCCGTTGATGTAAAGCTGATAAGTGCGTACGTCGGTTTTTATTCCGCCCGGCATTATGGCCTCCTGCCCGATCAGGTTACCGCCGAGCTCAGCTCGGCCGCACAGGCGATACGCCCGCGCCTACTTCGTTTACTTTGTTTCGCGCTTTTCGGCCGCCGTACACGTAGAAGAAGAATGCGGCCAAGCCGATGAAAAACAGCGTGCCCCCAAACATCCATAACTCATATGACCACAATGAACTGATCTGTTGTGCAGGGAAGAACACCAGCACAATCCCCAGAATCGTAGTGACCAGACCGCTGATCCCAGCCAGGATCAGGGTTGTCTTGCTGTAATGTCCCTGGCCGGCGGAATCATTCAACGCCAGTTTCAGCAGCGCTCCGAACATATAAAGAAACGGTATCAACTGCAGCACCACAGCCAGGGACAACATTTTTTGAAATGTCTCCTGCACTCCGGCGCCGGCAAAGTTCATTACGATCAAAATCATCGAAACCGCGGCGTGGACAATCAGGGCGGCATAGGGGGTCGCGTAGCGCGGATGCACCTTCGCCATCCAAGCCGGCATATAGGAATCGAGTCCGGCGACGAAGGGAATGCGCGCGGAGCCGCCGAGCCACGCCGACCCGATGCCAGCAATGGAGAAACTAAGCAGCAGGGCGAACGGCGCCACGATCCATCCCACTCCCACGCGCTCTGCCATATGGCCCACCGCCTGCACGATGCCTTGCAGCACACTGATCTGATCTTTGCTCACCGCGATCAGCAGGGTGAGCGTGGCTCCGATGTACAGCAGACCGGAAAGCACGCCGCCCCAGGCAACAGCGCCGGGCAACGTGCGCTGAGGATCCTGGATCTCATCGCCCATGACCGAAGCCAGTTCGAGACCGACCAGTCCAAAACAGATCACGCCAAACGAATTCAGCACAAAACGGGGGTTAGCCGGGATCCGGAAGTCAGCCGCGCTCACGGTTGTGCCGAAGCGAAACCAGATGACGAGTCCCAGACCAATCAGCGTCACCGCAGCAACTCCCGTACCGATGCCGCCAAGATTGTTTACCCACTTCCCTACGCCCAGGCCCACGATGTTGAGCACGACCAGCACGATCAGCAGCAGCAAGGACGCAACCAAGGCGAACATCTTGTTATCCGCCAGCGCCTGATGATTGGGACCCAGAACAAAAACCGATACGCCGACAAAGTAGAGCATCACCGTCGGCACGTAGAGCATGTTGTTCGTCCAGTAGCACCAGCCGGACAGAAAGCCGTGGAAGTCGCCAAAAACCTCCTTGGCCCAGAGGTAGACGCCGCCTTCTCCGGGATACCGATGGGCCAGTTCAATCACGGCGATGCCCTGCGGCCAGAAGAAAAGGATCAGCGAGATGATCCACAACCAGACTGTAACCCCGCCGTTGGCAGCAATCGACGGGACAACGTTCAGGTTAAAAATTGCCACCACGAACAACAGAACCAGGTCGGCGCGGCCGAGCACGCGTTTGAGATGAGGCTGGTCAGGCTCTGTCGCGGGCAATCTGGCTCCTTAGATTCAATGGAGGGACGGGCGCCCTCGCCCCTCGAGCGTTGGCAAGAGTGACGGGCGAGGACGCCCGTCGCTCCATCACAACTAGTGCGCTACCGCTACTACTTCTCCAATGCGTTCCTGCTGCGCCTTGGCCAGGGCCGGGGCCACATCTTCGAAAGCGGACAGGTGCTTATCGATATCGGCCTCGGTGTGCTGCACAGAAATCGTCCACTGCTCGTCCCACCAGTATGGCTGGGACATCACTCCGCGATTGACCATCGCAAACCAATAGTGCCGCCACAAGTCCACGTCGATGGCTTCCCAGTCGCGGTAAGTGCGAATCTCTTTGGGATAGAGCATCAGGGCGCCATTCACTCCGGCGCTGGCAATGTAACCCTGTATCCCGGCCTTGGCGACGATCTTGCGGTAACCCTCGGTTAACTTCTTGCTGAGCTTATCCACGTGTGCGTAATTTTCGCGGGTAAGCACTTCTCGAAATGTCGCCAGGCCGGCAGCCATCGAGACCGGATTCGTGTTGTAGGTGCCGCCGTGAAAAACCTTGTGCTGCGAAATCAGGTCCATCACCGACTTGTGGGTACCGAATGCCGCCAGCGGCAGGCCGCCGCCGATCGACTTCGCCAGGCAGATCATGTCGGGCTTTACGCCAAAATATTCTGAAGCGCCGCCCCAACCCAGTTTCGCGCCAGTCTTCACTTCATCAAAGATCAGCAGCGCGCCGTTTTTGGTAGCGATGTCGCGCAGACCCTGCAGGAAGCCAGATTGCGGCATGCACAGGCCGACGTTCATCATGATGGGTTCGAGGATGATGGCCGCAATCTCGCCAGGATTTTGCTTGAAGCGAAGCTCAACGCTGGCCAGATCGTTGAAAGTTGCGACCAAGACATTGGCTACCGCGGCTTTCGGCACCCCCAGCCCGCCAGGAACGGAAGTCGGAGCGTTGATATCGCCGTAATCCGGAGCGTGAGGTTTCACGCTGACCAGAGCCGAATCGTGTAAGCCATGGTAGCCTCCTTCAAACTTTACGATCTTGTCGCGCCCGGTGGCGGCGCGAGCCAAGCGGACGGCGTGCATGGTGGCCTCGGTTCCGCTATTGCCGAGGCGGCACATCTCGATCGGAAAGCGGTTGCAGATTTCTTCCGCCAGCTCCCATTCCATGTCGTGAGGCATGCCGAACATGGTCCCGGTGCTGAGACGTTTTTCCACAGCCTTCATCACCGCGGGATGGCAGTGACCTGCCATCAGCGCGCCAAAACATAGGTTGTGGTCGATGTATTCATTTCCGTCGAGATCACGGAACTTGCTGCCCTGCCCTTCTTTCACAAAAATCGGGTAGGGATCGTAAGCGCGATAGTTGCTGGCCACTCCCAGCGGAATGCGCTTAAGGTTTTTCTTGTGAGCGGCGGCGGATTTCGGCGTGCGCCGCTCGAAGGTTTCGAGCTCTTTTTGCAGTGCGGGGTACATCGGATCTCCAGGAATGACTCAAGCCGCTCTGATCGCGGCCATTAGAATGCCCGGACGACCGCAGTCGTCCGGGTGAAAAGCTGCTTCTACTTTACCGCTTTCCCGCTAGAACGCGAACTTCAAGGCAAACTGAATGTTTCTCGGATCACGCACCCGCTTGATGCGACCGAAATCCGCTCCGTCGCTGATGTTGCCGTCGGGGTTCAGGAATTGCGTGTGATTGAACGCATTGAAAAACTCCGCCCGGAACTCAAAGTGTTTGTTTTCCCCGACCGGCAATATTTTCTGAACCGACAAATCGAAGTTCGAGATGCCGGGTCCGCAACAGATGGTCCGCGGCGCGTCGCCCAGCAACTGCAGCGGTGTTGAAGTGTCCGATTGGACCGGAAGGGCGAAGGAATTCGGGTCGAAATAGTAGTTGTTGTTGGTCTTCGGATTAAGAGTGCGGAACGGGGCAACGAGATCCGGCTTGCCAGGAAGTTCGAAATCAAAGCTATTCTCAAGCTCTGAGTCATTGCTCGACTGAATCCGGATGGGGAAGCCGGTCTGGAAACTGGTGATGCCCGAGATCGCCCATCCGTTGAGGAATTTACCCTTGGCTCCCTGGTACTGCGGAATGGGGAGTTCCCAAAGATAACTGAGCACTAGCCGCTGCCGTGCGTCGAACAGCGAAAGTGAACGATTGCAGCGATCGCAGATCGGTTTGAGGATGTTCTCAAAGCTCGAAGCGTCATCAATCGATTTGCTCCAGGTATAGGCCACCTCGAACTGCAGACCGTGCGTGAATCGCTTTTCCAGCGAGGCTTGAAGCGAGTTGTAATTGGAGTTCGCAATCGTGTCCTGGGCAAAAATACTGGAGAACACGGGTACGCCGTCGGACGGGCATCCGTTACCGGTGTACGGATCGCAATTGGGAGAAGAATACCGCCGCAGTCCAACCAGGGTGATTGGGGTCGGATTGGGGCCGGTCACCACTGAGGGCGAGCCGTAGGGCAGGTGCAGCGTCACGCCGGGGGGAATTTCGTTCGCCGCAATTGAAAATGAGCTGTCCGCGAAAAAGGGGCCGCAGGCGAGATTTCCGTCTCCAGTCATATCGGAGATGTTCTGGAGATCAAGACAAGTCTGCGCGTTGCCAAAGTTCAAGTCTTTCGTCGCCAGCAAGCGGTGGCCCTGGGAACCCACATAGCCGATGGAGAGCACCAGATCTTTGGCGACCTCGCGCTGGATTCCAAAGTTGTACTGCGATGTGTACTGCGCGCGCAGGTGAGGTTCCAGCTCTCCGAACAAGAGAATGGGACGGAACGATGACCAATCGATGTTGGTCCCGGGTGTCGGGGTAAGAATCCCGTTGAAAGGATTGGGAGCGGTATTTCCGTCCTGGCTGACAAACGGAGTGTTGAACAGACCTTCGGAAAGCAACGAACTCCCGCCGAAGGGAGGCTCGCCCTGGAATTGCTCGAGCACCAACTGCTCGATCGGGTTGTAGAAGAGTCCAAAACCGGCGCGGACCGTCATCTTTCCGTTCTTCCCCGGATCCCAGGCGATTCCAATCCGCGGAGCAAATGATTTGTAGTAACTGTCGGTCAGTCCACGGGGAACGCCTTTGTCGCCGGGCACGACCAATCCCAGCGGAAATACCGCTGCCGCGGAGCCCCCGGGATTGCAATTGTCGTCCGGATAGCCAAGCGTCGCCTGGCTCGCAGCGGTGAGCTGGCACGGGAATGTAGTCGTAGCCTGCCCCGGACGGAATGTCTGATAGCGCCCGCCCGCATCGTAAATGGGCTGGTTGAACTCCCAGCGCAACCCGTAGTTCAAAGTCAGATTGGGTTTGATCTTCCAGCTGTCCTGGGCGAACAGGTAGACGGAATTGCCGCGGACGTCCTCGGTTTGTGCCGATCCTTGCAAGTAAGAGTCAGGAAGACCCAGCAGGTAGTTGGGAAACAAATTCTGATTTCCGTTGGCATCCAGAGCGATCGGATCATTCGATCCGGATCCGCCGCCAAAGTAGCTGAAATCTCCGTTTACATCGAAAAACAAAGTCTGCAGGAAGCGCTGGTTTCTAAAATCGACACCAAATTTGGTAGTGTGGTTTCCGATGATCTTGGTCAGGTTGTTGCTGAATTGGTAGGTATTGCCTTTTTGTGGCAGCTCGCCCTCGAAGTTGTTGCCGAGAGTGAAGCCGCCTGAAATGCTGATGAACGGCACGCCTTCGCGGTTTGCTCCCAGATTCGGAGTGATGCCGATTCTGGGATCGGTTGGAATCACGCCCGGGGTATCGCTGGTTCCGGTAAAGCAAACCGCAGCCGCGGCCGAACCGCAGGAATCGGTCACCAGATTGGTGCGCTGCGGATGCAGAAATGTCCCCTGCGCCTCACGGAAGTAGGTAAACCTGGCTTCGTTGACCGTCGTTGTGCTGATGGTCCAGGTGTGCGACAGGTTCACCTGCTGCGAACGGGTCGCGTTGTTGTTGCCGAATCCCGGCAGGAGATTGGGCGTAGCCGCCTGGAACCTGGTGAACGGTTGCCCATCGAAGCCATCGTTGAAGTAGTAGTAGAGACTCAGGTTCTGCTTGTCGTTGATGCGATGATCGATCTTTACCGTGAACTGATTTTCGTGAGAATCCTCGTTGGGAATGGCCCGGAACAGATTGTCGGTGTTGCCGGGGTTAGAACATGTGGGATCGGCATTGGGACAAGGTACGTAAAGCTGCATGATGGCCGCCGCCGCCGGATCGAAACAGTTGGTCGGGATCACGCTGTTGGGAAACAGCGAATTGTAAGTCGCGCCGACCGTCGCGCCCACGCCGCAGCGTGCGTTCAAGATGTCCGCGAAGGTCTGCGTGCCAATCACCGCGGACGGATCAAAAGGCGTCGCCGAAAAATCTCCAGTTCGCTCGGCCGCGGTCGGAACGATGACCGGGTCGGAGGAAATACCATGGACGACGCGGCGTCCTTCATACGATGCGAAGAAGAATGTCCGATCCTTTTTGATGGGGCCGCCGAACGTACCGCCGAACTGGTTCTGTTTGTCATCGGCGCGGCGCAGGTCCAGGTAGCCTCTCGCGTTGAGCGATTGATTGCGGATGAATTCGTACACGCTGCCGTGCCAACTGTTGGTCCCAGACTTGGTGACGACATTAATTACGGCGCCGGAGTTGCGTCCGTACTCTGCGTCAAAGGTATTGGAAAGCACACGGAATTCGGCAATGCTGTCTGGCGTGGGCTGGATGGCGGGAGAGTTGACGAACAGGTCGTTGCCGTCACCGCCGTTGACGTTGAAGTTGTTGGAGCGCCCGCGTCCTCCGTTAACCGATACCGCTCCGGCCTGATTGCTGCCGTAAAAAAGGTCTGACCCACCCACACCCTGCACTCCCGGCTGCAACTGGAGCAACTGGTAGGTATCGCGGGCGTTGAGCGGCAGCGTCGACACCTGGCGTTGATCCATCACTGCGCCCAATTGGGTGCTGGTGGTGTCGACCAGTGGAGCCTCGGAGGTTACTTCGACAGTTTCTTTGGTTTCGCCGATTTGCAGGATCACGTTCAGAGTGAGTATCTGGTTGAGATCCAGCGCGATTCCCCGTTGCACCGATTTCTTGAAACCGGCGAGGTCAGCCTCCAACCGGTAGGTGCCAACCGAGACTTGTGGAAACCCGTAGTCCCCGGTGCTGTTGGTTTGCGCTTGCTGGGCGACGCCGGTGGCTTCATTGACCAGCGACACGTTCACCCCAGCCAAAACTGCGCCGCTGGGATCGGCTACGCGGCCCAGGATTCTGCCGCCCGTGCTTTGGGCCATCAGCAGCGTGGAATTCGCAAGACAAAAGAGGACGACCAGCCAACTCGCCATCCGATGTGCCGTCAACGAAGGCATGGGGGAAACCTCCAGGCTACGGGTGAAGTTTTGCATTCGAAAAACGCAGATTGCGGGTACGGCAAACCTTGCTATAATCGCGCAAGGTTAGTGGCCTTTCTGCTGTACTGTCAAGCGAAAAATACTTCTTTACTCCATCGCAAACTCGGGTGGAGAGGGCTGGCTTGGGGATGAAGCGGCAAGATGTGAAGGGTTATTTGAAGATCGGGGATGTCGCCCGCCAGGTCGGGGTCTCGCCCTCCGTGATCCGGTCATGGGAGAGCCTTGGGCTCACGCGTCCGCAACGCACCGCCAGCAGGTACCGTCTCTACGGAGCCGAAGACGTCAAGCTGCTCAAGCGCGCACGATTCCTGCGCAAGGTGCGTGGACTGAACGCGCCCGCGATCGTGCAACTGCTGAAGCGGGAAGGCCGGGTCCGGCCCGCACCTCACGATGCGGCACGCGCCATCGGCATACGCCTCCGCCAACTGCGGATCCGCCGAAACCTTTCGCTGGCAGAAGTGGCCAAGGCCGTTGGAATTTCCCTGGGGTTCCTGAGCGCGCTGGAGCGCTCGCACATGAGCGCGTCGGTTTCGACGTTGCGCAAGTTGGCACGTTTTTACAAGACCAACATCCTGGATTTTTATGATCCTGCAAAATCCGACAGCCGCCTGGTGTCGGCAGACACGCGCAAGGTGCTGGAGGCGGGTCCGGGGGTGCGCATGGAATTGCTGGCCTGGGGCAACACAGTGATGGAGCCGCACTTGTTCCGCATCGCTCCCCAGGCTGGCAGCGGCGAGTCTTATACCCACGAGGGCGAGGAGTTTCTCTATATCCTCCAGGGAGAATTGCAGATTTCTCTGGAAGAAGATGAGTATCGGCTGCAGCCCGGGGATAGTTTTTATTTCGAGAGCGCCACGCCGCACAGTTGGAAAAATCCGGGGCGCGGAGAAACCTGGGTCCTGTGGGTAAACACTCCGCCGACATTCTAACGTTTGGCATCCGCCGAATTGCGGGTTAAGGGGAGGAATCCTTGGTTGAGTCCGGGCAAATGCACAGGCGGCGCTTTTGGCTTTTCCCGGTTGCCCTCATCCCCCTGCTGGCCAGCGCGTGGTCGCAGGCGACGCCATCAACCTCGTCAGGATCAGTTTCATCAGTATCGGTCGCGGACACCGTGATCGTGAACGCGCGCATCTATACCGTCAATGCCCGCCAGCCCTGGGCGGAAGCGCTGGCTATCCGCGGAGACAAAGTGATTGCCGTGGGTAGTGCAAGCGAGATCGCTGCCTATCGCGGCCCTTCGACCCACGTGATCGACGCGCAGCAACATCTCGTCCTGCCGGGGTTTACTGACTGCCATATTCACTTTCTGGATGGATCGCTGAGCCTGCTGCAAGTAAACCTGGATGAAGCGACGACCGTGAGTGAAATCCAAAAAGAGGTGAAAACGTTCGCCGACACTCATCCCGATTTGTCTTGGGTTCTGGGCCGGGGATGGAACTATGTGGTCTTTGGTGCTTCCGGTATGCCGGACAAGAGTTACCTCGACCAGATTATTCCGGATCGGCCCGTCTATCTCGAAAGTTTTGACGGGCACACCTGGTGGGCCAACAGCAAGGCGCTGCAGCTTGCGCGAATCACCAGAACGACGTCTGACCCGCCGGGCGGCGAATTTGGGCGAGAACCCAAATCCGGCGAACCCACAGGAGCAGTCAAAGACGATGCGGCTGACGAGGTGGTCAGGAAGGCAATTCCTGAACCCAGTCACAAGGAGGTCGTGGAGGCGTTGCGCCAGGGAATGCATGAAGCCAACCGGGTTGGCCTGGTGCGCGCCATCAGTCCAGATGGCACCCACGTTCAGGGCGGAGATTTTGGCGTCCTCGATATTTACGATGAGCTACGAAGTCGAGGACAGCTTACCGTACGTTTTCAGGTTGCAGCGCGCATGCATCCGCCCACGGTCAGTGATGCGGATGTAAAGAAGATTGAAGACGCCCGCGACCGCTACCATGATGAGTGGATCTCGGCAGGCGCGGCGAAGTTCTTTCTCGATGGAGTCATCGAGTCGCATACCGCGGCCATGCTTGCGCCCTATACGGACGACGCGAAGCAGAGCGGGAGCCTGCTTTGGACTCCGGAGAACTACAAGCGCGCCGTGGCGGCGTTGGATGCCGCCCACATCCAGATTTTCACTCATGCCATCGGTGACCGCGCGGTGCGCCTGGCTTTGGACTCTTACGAGGAAACTCAAAAGACAAACCACACTCAGGACGCCCGTCCCCGCATCGAACATATCGAGACCATCAGCGCAGAAGATATTCCGCGCTTCGGGAAGCTGGGCGTCATTGCCAGTTTTCAGCCCTTGCATGCCTATCCGGACGACGATCTGCTGAAGGTGTGGTTACCCAAGGCCGGGCCGGAGCGCGCGCAACGCGGATTCGCGTGGCATAGCGTCTCCGAGGCGGGCGGCGTGTTGGCATTCGGAAGCGATTGGCCGATTGTGACCCTGAATCCCTGGCCCGGAATGCAGAATGCATTGACCCGGCAAACGAAAGAAGGAGATCCTCCCGGAGGCTTCTTGCCCCGCGAGCGGATTCGACTGGAAGACGCCATCAGGGCCTATACTCTGGGCGCGGCATTTGCCGGGCATCGCGAAAAGACTGAGGGCTCGGTCGAGCCGGGAAAACTGGCCGATTTGATCGTGCTTTCCCAGGACTTGTTCAAAATTGAACCTGACAAAGTCGCGAATACGGAAGTGTTGTTAACCATGGTCGGTGGAAAGACGGTGTACCAGGCACCGGGGTGGCCGGCAGCGTCAACCGCAGCGGGGGTGAAATGATGATTCGGCGTTTCACGATTTGGCTTTCACTGTTTGCCGCAGTCCTTCTTCTAGGTTCCTGCACCAAGAAGACGCCCTCTCTGAATCTGCTGGTGTGGGAAGGTTATGCCGACCCATCGTTCGTGCGTGGCTTTGAAGAGCAGTGCCACTGCAAGGTTTCCGCTACCTACATGGGATCGAGCGATGAGCTGGTTTCGAAGCTGCGCGGCGGCAGCGCAGGAAATTATGATGTCATTTCGCCTTCGAGCGACGTCGCCACTTCGATCGCAGCCGCCGGGCTTGCTCTTCCCCTCGATCTCTCGAAGATACCCAGCTACGGCCGGCTCTCGCCCCAGCTAACTTCCCTGCCCCTGGTCCGTATAAAAGGGCAGGTGTATGGCGTCCCCTTCATGTGGGGTCCCGATCCGCTGATTTATGACACCACCGCGTTTCCCAAGGCCCCGGAAAGCTGGGCGGTACTCTGGGATCCGAAGTATCGTGGCAAAATTTCCGTGTGGGACGATTTATCCACCATGTATATGGCAGCTCAGATTCTGGGCTACGACAAGCCTGATCCTTCGCAGCTTTACAATCTGACCGATGAGCAACTGGAAGCAGTCAAGAAAAAAGTTCTGGAGCTGAAACCAAACATCCGCAAGATGTGGGCTACTGCGGGAGAATTGACCAACCTGTTCCAGAATCACGAAGTCATCGCCGCTATGGGTTGGCCGCTGATGACCAACCAGCTTCGCAAGATCAACTTTCCCGTTGGCGAGACCATCCCCAAGGAGAACACCACGGGCTGGATCGATCACTTGATGATCACTGCGGGCAGCGAGAACAAGGAGCTGGCACACAAATTCCTGGAATATATGGTGCAGGCACAGACCCAGAAGAAGGTCACGGACATCACTGGTTACACTCCGGCGAACCCGCAAGCCGGACAATACATGACACCGGAGGAAATCAAGAGTCTTCACCTCGACGATGTGGATGAATATCAGAAGCGTCTTTACTTCTGGCAGGATGTGCCGCGCCGCGGCAAGTACATCGAGATCTGGAATGAGATAAAAGCAGCACAGTAAAGAATGTAACGCTACCGAACTAAATCGTAGCGCCGGCATCTTGCCGGCTGTCTCGGGAGCGTCCCGCCCCCGAATCCGAGGGGAAGATGCCCTTCGCACAGCTGCTGAGACGCCAGCGCTACGTAAGACCGGAAAATAATTGGCCACCCGAACCGAATCCGCAGCCACCGAGTCGACACCAGCGACGGCTCCCCTGCTCACCGTCCGCAACATCGCCAAATCCTTCGGGAAAAATCACGTACTGCGTGACATCTCGTTGCAGGTTGCCGAAGGCGAGTTTCTTACCATCCTCGGCGAAAGCGGTTCGGGCAAAACCACACTGCTGCGCATCATCGCCGGATTCGAGAGCGCCAGCTCGGGCGAGATTCTGATGGGTGGCGAACGCCTCGACAGCTTGCCTCCCTATCGGCGCCGGGTCAACACCGTATTCCAGCACTACGCGCTGTTCCCTCACCTTACGGTCGCTGAAAATGTGGGCTACGGGTTGAAGATCGCGAGGCTGCCCAAACAGGAAGTCGCAACCCGGGTCGAACAGGCGCTGGATATGGTCAAGATGACTGCTTCCGCGGGTTCCAAGCCGTCGAAAATCAGCGGCGGACAACAACAGCGCATCGCTCTCGCCCGTGCGCTGGTGAACCGTCCCCGCCTGCTGTTGCTCGACGAGCCTCTCTCCGCGCTAGACGCCAATCTGCGGCGCCAGATGCAAGTGGAACTGAAATCGCTGCAGCGCGAAGTCGGAATCTCCTTCGTATTTGTCACCCACGATCAAGAAGAGGCCATGGTCATGTCGGACCGCATTGCCCTGCTACGCAAGGGCGAACTGGAGCAGGTGGCGTCCCCGCGAGAAATTTACAGCCGCCCTGCAACCGCCTACACAGCCCAGTTCATCGGCCATACCAATCTGCTGAGTGGCGAGGTGAAAGACGGAGTGGCGCGATGCCATTCCCTGTCCTGGCGAACCGGATTGCGCGATGGCCCGGGACTTTTTTCACTGCGTCCCGAAAACATCCGGCTGGCGGATGGCACGAGTGGAACTTCGTCAGTACGCTTTCGCGGAAAGATCACGCGCCAGGCATTTCACGGTGCCACCGAACTGTTGCAGGTCGAATGCCCCGACGGACTGATGCTGTCGATCCGCACCGCAAGCCGCGAAGACTGGAACGGAGACGTGGACCTGGAATTCTCAGCCGCAGACGCTGTGCCGGTTCGGGAATCCGGGGTGTGAAGTGTGGGGCGGGCGCCCTCGCCCGCCAATTTTGACTTGCAATTAATTTATGTTCTCCCGCACCTATCGAACCGTAATTACAGTTCCCCCATTGCTGTGGGTAGCATTGTTCCTCGTCGTTCCATATGGGCTGCTTTTCTGTTACAGCTTCTGGTCGGTTTCGCCATCGCAAATAATCGTCCACTCTTGGACGCTGGACAACTACCGCCAACTCCTCCGCGTGAACGTTTACCTGCAAACTTTGTTTCGTTCGATGTGGATCGCAGCCCGCGTAATGATTTTCTCTCTCCTGCTCGGCTATCCGCTGGCCTATTACCTCTCGTTTTGTGCTGGCAAGAGAAAAGATCTCTTGTATCAGCTCGTGATTATTCCTCTCTGGGTCAGCTACCTGGTTCGCGCCTACGCGTGGAAGACGATCCTGGGCAGTGACGGTGTCCTCAATACGCTGCTGCAGTATGTGCATCTGACTAAACATCCCCTGGAATTTCTTTTGTACAGCCCGTTCGCGGTTGTTCTGACCCTTACCCATATCTACACGCCGTTCGCGTTCTTGCCGATCTATGCCTCGCTCGAACACATTCCGCGGAATCTGGTCGAGGCATCTCATGACCTGGGTGCGTCGCCTTTTCAAACTTTCTGGAGAGTGGTCTTTCCTCTTTCCGTCCCCGGAGTTTTGGCGGGAGCGACATTTGCATTCGTGCTTAGCCTGGGAGATTTTCTTGCGCCACTGCTGCTGGGCGGCCCTAGCGGCATCATGATTTCCAATATCGTGGTCAGCCTGTTCGGTGCTGCCTATAACTGGCCGTTGGGAGCGGCCATTTCGTTTTGTATGCTGGCACTGGTGCTCGCACTCCTCTTTCTGTCTGAGAGTCTGGAAAAGAAATGGAGCTTTCGATGAGCGGCGTGCGCCAAGTCCCGGTCTCGCGCTGGCTGCCCTGGCACGCCATCATCGTCTTCGGTTTTCTCTACCTGCCTATCGCCACGCTTATCGTCTACTCATTTAACGGTTCAGGCGTAGGTGGATTTCCTCCGCGCGACCTGACCTTGAACTGGTATCGCTTGCTCACTGCCGACGAGGCGATCTGGACTTCGGTCGTGAACAGCCTGCTGGTGGCGTTCGTCGCTATGGCGATCTCGCTGGGGTTCGGCATCCCGGCGGCGCTGGCTCTCGATCGCGCCAACTTCCCGGGAAAAGTCTTGTTCCGCCGGCTGGTCTTGTTGCCGCTGATCCTGCCGGGAATCATTACCGGGCTTTCTCTGCTGATGTTGTTTCGCGAAGGCAACATCAAGCTGAGTCTGGTGACCATCGTCTTAGGTCATGGCACGGCGCTGATTTCGGTGGCCACCACGGAGGTGTTCGCAGGACTGCAAAAGCTCGATCGGGCACAGGAAGAAGCGTCGCTCGACCTGGGCGCGAACTACTGGCAAACATTTTGGCACGTAACCTTGCCCAACCTGCGTCTATCGATCATCGGCGCAGCGCTCTTGATTTTCACCCTCTCCATGGACGAAATCGCGGTCAGCTTTTTTCTGATCGGACGCGACAACACGCTGCCGCTGGAAATCTGGGGACGTCTGCGCCGCGGCATTACACCGGAAATCAATGCGATTTCCACCATCATCTTTGTATTCTCGCTGGTCGCCATCGTGGGCTGGTATCGCCTCAGAACAAAGACCGAAACGGAACTGGTGCTGTAGCGCACCACAGACCATGTGGAGACAGCCGCCCCGGCTGTCCGGCGGAGCGAAGCTCCGCTATTCTGCTCTCGGCACAATGCAAGTCGAGCGTCGCTCGACCGGACATGCGAGGGCGTCTGTCACCACGTGGTCCGAAGTGGTGGCTGGAACTTCCTCGAAACCAAGGTTTATCTCATCTGCGGGGGCCGAAAACGCCCCAGCGACAACGGGCCGGACGCCGGCGCTACGGGGAAACTAGCTCGCTGCGGAATGCCCAATACATAGTAAAGTGGTACTAGAACCCCAATACTTCTGAAAGGCACCAGACTTTTGAATTCCAGCATTCGCAACATCGCTATCATCGCCCACGTCGACCACGGGAAGACCACGCTGGTGGACGCCATGCTCCGGCAAAGCGGCACTTTCCGCGCCAACGAGCACCTCATCGAGCGCGTCATGGACTCCAACGATCTCGAGCGCGAGCGCGGCATCACCATTCTGGCCAAGAACACTGCCATCTTCTATCACGACATCAAGATCAACATCGTGGACACGCCTGGCCACAGCGACTTTGGCGGTGAAGTGGAGCGCGCCCTCAAGATGGTAGACGGAGTCATGCTGCTGGTGGATGCCAGCGAGGGCCCTCTGCCCCAGACGCGTTACGTGCTGAGCAAGGCACTCGAAGCGCATCTGCCTCCAATTCTCGTGATCAACAAGATTGACCGCTCCGACGCGCGTCCGCAGGAAGTGTTGAATGAAGTCTACGATCTGTTCATTGACCTCGACGCTAAGGAAGAGCAGATCGACTTTCCTGTCCTGTATACGAATGCAAAAACTGGCACTGCTTCTACCGACATCAAGGGTGGCGGAGAAAATTTGCAGCCGCTGTTCGAAGCCATCGTCAAAACGATCCCGGAACCCAAAGGCGATCCCGCCGGGCCGCTGCAAATTCTGGTCGCGAACCTCGATTACAGCGATTATCTCGGACGCCTGGCCATCGCGCGGGTGTTCAATGGCACCATGCACACTGGCGAGGATGTGGGCATCGCCAAGCTGGATGGTACTCTGCACAAAACCAAAATAACCAAACTGTTTTCCTTCTCCGGCCTGAAGCGCGTCGATATCACGGACACGACGCTGGGCGACATCATCGCGGTCGCGGGCGTGGAGGGCATCACCATTGGTGAGACTATCACCGACGCGGAGAACCCTTCTCCGCTTCCTCACATCGCGATCGACGAACCCACCATAGCCATGCTGTTCACGGTGAATACGTCACCGTTCGCCGGCCGCGAGGGTACTTATGTCACTTCCAGGAATCTTCGGGAGCGATTGCAGAAAGAGCTTCTGACCAACGTCTCATTGCGCGTGGAAGAAACCGATAGCACGGATTCCTTCACAGTCATGGGGCGAGGAGAGCTCCAGCTTTCGATTCTCATTGAAATGATGCGCCGCGAAGGCTTCGAGCTCATGGTGGGCAAGCCTGAAATTGTCACCAAGCGCGTCGACGGCAAGCTTATGGAGCCGATCGAGAAGCTGACCGTCGATGTGCCGGAAGAATTCGTCGGCGTTGTCATGGAACAGCTGGGCGCACGCAAGAGCGAAGTCCTCAACATGCACAATCACGGCTACGGGCGGGTGCGCATCGAATTCCGCGTGCCCAGTCGTGGACTAATCGGTCTGCGCAGCCAGTTGCTCACCGACACTCGCGGGACGATCGTGATGAATTCCCTGTTCGATGGCTATATCGAATGGCAGGGAGAGATCCCGCACCGGCTCACGGGTGCGCTGGTCTCCGATCGCAACGGGGTCACCACGCCCTACGCTCTGTACAATCTGCAGGAACGAGGCGAACTCTTTGTCGGCCCGACCATCGACGTATATGAAGGCATGATCGTTGGCGAAAATGCCAAAGATAATGACCTCGATGTAAACGTGGTGCGCGAAAAGAAGCTGACCAACATGCGCTCCTCGACTTCTGATATGGCGATCCGCCTGGTTCCCTTCCGCAATCTGAATCTTGAACAGGCCATCGAGTTCATCACCGACGATGAATACGTCGAAGTCACGCCCAAGTCCCTCCGTCTGCGCAAGAAAATCCTCCAGGCCAACAAACGCGGGAAGAAGAACACGATGGTCGCGGTCGAAGAGTAGAGAGGGTTTACCTCGTTTTCTCGTCCGTCTTGGAATATGCCCGAGAACAAGCACACCCGCCTCAAGATGTTTCTCATCCCCTGCAGTTGCGGTACTACGTTTACCGTTGCCGAGAACTATGATCGCCAGGGGACTGCCTGGAGCCGGTATCTGAAGTGCCCCAACTGTGAGAAACGGCACGACCCCAAAAACCGCTTGTTGCAGCTCGGCTATCAATCCGACGGATTCTGGAAGGTAGACAAGTGTTAGCGAACCGGGCCGCGAGACCTCGAGCACGGGCTCACTTGCTAAAGTGGAACTTGAGGAATCATGCGGCTCCGTGCGGTGAAAATGCGGTGCAAAACGCCTGGCACGGAAGCACTTCCCATATCGAAAAGACCTGCTATACTTCCCCACGCATTTGACTGTTCGCCTGCTCCGGCTGTAAGACGGCCAACCAGCCTTTGCTTCTCTGCCGAAGTCAGTCACTCTCAGATAGCTCACTTAGAGGCCAATCGCTTGAAGAATATTTTCGTTGGGAACCTCGACTTCAACACTTCGGAAGAGGAACTGCGGCAGATGTTCGAGGCGCACGGGCAGGTAGACCGCGTCAGCATCATGACCGACCGGGACACCGGGCGCTCGCGCGGGTTTGGGTTTGTGGAGATGACCAACGCCGAAGACGGCGACAAAGCGATCGCGGCGCTGAACGGCACCCAACTGGGTGGGCGAACACTGAACGTCAATGAGGCTCGTCCCAAGGTGGAGCGCGGCGGAGGAGGCGGCCGGGATCGCGGTTTCCGGGGCGGCGGTGGTGGTGGCGGTAGAAACCGCTACTAACAAGCAAGGCTTCTTGGTCGTTTCCGGTCCTGTTACCTCCTTCAAGAAACGGGCGATCCTGCGCGTTCGACACAGGAAAAAAGGGCCGCGACTCAAGAGTGTGTCGACCTGTCACGACGAGAGTTTTCTTGGACCTCGACCGCGGTGTTTTGGCTGTGGGGTCGCCCATATCAGGTCGCGCGATTTGAGTGCCAATTGATGACCCAAGCTCTGCCATGTAGACTGAGAGCGCTGCGCCCGTAGCTCAGTTGGATAGAGCGATTGCCTCCGGAGCAATAGGTCGGGAGTTCGAATCTCTCCGGGCGCACCATATTTCCTCTTTTGCCTCAATCACTTCTGCGCCTTCCGATCGTGGTGGCATTTTTGGGATTTTTGGACTGTGCCCAAAATTGTGCCCATCCAGCCTAGACATGGCATAACCACGATATCAGGCTCGAATTGCTCGACTCCTTCTATCGCCTCAACACCATTGCTGGCCTCGCCGCATACTTGCCAATCAGGCTGCTTCGCCTCCAACAACCGGCGCAACAACAAGCGAATGGTGGAATCATCGTCTGCGATCAGGATCCGGGTTGCCATGAGTACACCTCCACAGACATGCTCGCCTTTTAAGTCTGACCCGGCAACCATGGGCAACAGGGCGATCTGCTGCGGGCTATCCGGACCGGGCTGATATCAATGGGCCACATTCTCGTCAGCGGGGCAATACATCAAATTCCCGATCTTATGACTGACTAGAGTCTCCTTGCCGATTGCGCGAATCGCGACCTATTGCTACCAAGCCGGAGCTCAAGCAGCAAGCGCGTGTCTGTTGTCGGCACATGCCAGCAGAGCCATCATTTCGTCGAGCGTGGGAATGTCGAATTCTGAGAGTGAGCTGACCAGTTCAAGTCTTTCACGCACGGATTTGGATGGATTGAACAGCAGAACCATTATGATCCGCGTTCCGCGATCGGCCAGGGTAACTGACGACGGGGGGGTGGGGTAGGAGCAAGCATTGGTTTCCGAGTTGTAATCAGCCCGTGGGTCCTTTCACCTCACGATCTAGAACCACGAGAGTACACGATCTTGGGGCGTTGGAGCGCGGTCCTCCGCGGTGTAGCGGATGACGCCCGATTCGTCGCTGAAGAAGCTGCGCCTGCCGAAACTCCCATAGGATTGCGGACGGGCGGTGAGAGTGTATTTGGGCGTATGTCCACTCGCGTCCGAAGGCGCGGGTCTCAACGTGATGGTGTAGTTGTATCTCCGGCCGTTCGCGAGGTCTCCGACAATCAGCCCTGCGCCCGGAGGGGGCCCCAAATCTTCAAGGGACGCGGCAGAGCCTGTGCCCTGATGAGTCTTGGCGTATTCCGCTTGTGCTGTGTTAATGGTGCGCAGGGCGTCAGCCGCAGCTGTCTCGTGATTTTCCATGGCGATGAAAGCAGAATTCGGAATGACGATCGCGAGAGGCACAGCAATGAGAGGTATGACCGCGAGACGCGCAGCGAGAATAAGCACGTCACCTCGCCTGCGCTCCATAGAGTAATATCCTTTGATCGCGCTGCCGAGAAGCAGGATTAGGAAGATCGCGAGCGTAGACACAATTACAGCCGTTGTCCAGTCCTTCTGCGACCATGAGGAAAGTGCGCCAGATGAAGCCAAAAGAGCGCCGAAAAATCCCCAAGCCACACTTTGTGCTAGGGCCTTCTTGACTCTTTCGGAATCGCTGATATCGCGCAACCGCCAAAACACCTGGAAATAAGGGAGCCAAAGCAGGAAGGGAAGGAATCCCCACTGCAGCCTTTCGCCAGAGCTGTCTACTGGATCGTAATGCGTCAGCAGAGAACCATACATCAGGGCCATGGGGACGAAGATCAGCGAGAAGATGCAGAAAGCCGAGATGCGGACGGCGCGCAAGCAATGTGGATCCATGGGGTTCATGCAATCGTTTCGGCCACATCATTGTTGATCGCGTCTCGGCACCGCCGGAAGATAACTGATGTAACCAGGCTGCGATAACGCTCAAAACCCCGTTCCAAGGGTCTTGTCTGACGGTAGCGACCCGGTCCGGCAGCACGGTGTAAAAGGCCATCTTCTTGGCTGCCTCATCCCGATCATCATCGTCCTGCCTCGCCCCTTGCCTAGAGCAGAATTCCTCGAAGAATGATGCTTGCCACAGAGAAGTAGATGATCAATCCCGTGACGTCCACCAGGGTCGCGACGAAGGGAGCCGATGCACTCGCGGGATCAAGTCCACAGCGGCGGAGCACGAATGGCAACATGGATCCGGCAGTGGTGCCGAACATCACTACGCCGATGAGGCTGCATCCAATGGTGAGCGCCACCACGCCATAGTGCGGCCCGTATGTGCCACGCAAGGTATGCCAGAGAAGAATCCGCGATATTCCGATGACGCCGAGGATGGTCCCCAATGTAAAGCCAGCCGCCAGCTCGCGCTGAATGACCCGCCACCAGTCTCGCAGTCGAATTTCGCCTAAGGCCATTGCCCGGATGACCAGGGTGGTGGCCTGGGAGCCCGAGTTGCCCCCGCTGCTTATGATCAGCGGAATGAATAGGGCAAGCACGACGGCCCGCTCGATTTCCGTCGAGAAGAAGCCCATGGCGGTCGCAGTAAGCATCTCGCCTACAAAAAGAATGGCGAGCCATCCGGCTCGTTTGCGCACCATCTGGGCGAACGTCACTTCCAGGTAGGGGCCTTCCAGCACCTCCATACCGCCGATTTTCAGGATGTCTTCTCCCGCTTCCTGTTGAATCAATCCGGCGACATCCGCGCTGGTGATGATACCCAGCATGTGCCCGTCCTGGTCCAGTACAGGTACCGCCAGCAGGCGGCGTTTCGCCAGCAGTTGCGCGACTGTTTCCTGATCAGCATCTTCGCGAACAAAAACGTAATCAGTACGCATGACCTCGCGAACTTTCCGGGACCTTTCAGCAGAGAGAAGTTCGCGGAATGAAAGCACTCCCATCAGATGTTGCGACTCGTCCAGCGCGTAGGCGTAGTAAATCATCTCAACCAGTCCGGCCTGTTGGCGAATCTCAGCAATGGCTTCCTCCACTGTCATCTCGGGCGAAATTCTGACGTAACCGGAATGCATCAGTGCGCCCGCTTCATCTTCCGGATAGGGAGATGCAGGCAGGCCATGGCGGCTGCGTTCGGCCACGACCGTAACTTCCATCTCGCTGGCGCGCTGCAGCACTTGGTCGGTAAAATCGAGGCCGGGAAACCAGCGTCTCGGAGATCTTGCGCTGCGATTCAGGAACAGTTGGGTGACGCCGTTCTTGCGCGCGTAATCAACCAGGGTCTGGGCGCGGTTGTTCCCGTGGATGACCTCAGTTGCAATGTGCAGATTCTCAGCGAAGCGGAGATGACGATCGACCGTGGGATGGTCCTCGGCGTGCACGGCAGCCGATTCGTCCTTGGAATGGACATACACGGCGATACAGGCGGCGTGCAGATGATCGGCCACGCGGCGCGCTCGACGTAACAACATGGCGGTGGACGGGTCAGCTGTGATGTTGACCAGGATTTTTGCGCTTGGCGCTTCCAGCAGCTGCGCCTTCCCCGACTGCCTTGCTTCCAGTGCCTGGGCTGTCTGGCGAATGGCCAATTCCCGCAAGGCGACCAGAATCGGCTCCTGAAATAACCGCTCTGACTCGTTTTTCGCCTTGTCTGGAGGATAGATGGCCCCGCGTTCCAGGCGGTGAAGCAGGGCCCGTGGTGTGACGTCTACAATCACGACCTCGTCGGCCTGCTGGAAAAGCCAATCGGGCACCGTCTCCCGGACCCGTAAGCCCGTAAGCTGCCAGATCTGGTCGCTCAAGCTGGCCAGGTCCTGCACGTTCATGGTAGTGAGGACGTCGACGCCGGCCTCAAGCAGCGCCTGTACGTCTTGCCAGCGCTTCGGTCGCGTCGAGCCCGGTGCGTTGGAGTGTGCCAGCTCGTCCACCACGCACACTTGGGGTTTCTGGCGCAGGACTGCATCTACGTTCAGCTCGTCGGCGGTCCCGCCCCGGTGCACGATCCGCTTCAACGGAATGGTGTTCAGCCCCGCAAGCAGGTCGCGAATGTCGTTGCGCCCGTGGCACTCCACGCATCCGACCGCCACATTAACTCCGCCAGCCTTCAGGCTTCGCGCATCCTCCAGCATTTGATACGTTTTCCCGACACCCGGGGCGTAGCCGAGATAGATTTTGAGATGGCCTCCAACGGTTAGATGAGTCATGGCAATTTGCTCTTCGACTAGTGTGGAAAGACGCGAACGTCCATGCCTTCAGCCGCTCGAATCAGACGGCTGACGGGAGTTCCCCACAGCCGGGTTCTCCAATCATTCTTCATGCTGTGTCCGACAAAAATCTGCGTGACGCCGTGGGACCTTGCATACTGCACGATGGATTCGACGGGGTCATCGGCCTCCAATACGTCCACCTGGACGCCGGTCGCACGAGACTGCGCCAGTTTTTCTTCCATGGCGCGGTGTTCCTCCTCGGAGGATTTCGGCGGCCTGACATAGAGGGCCAGGACATCGCAATGAAAGCGGGCCGCACTCTGGCGGGCGCTGGCGATCATTCGATCCGTGTTAGCGAGCGCTGTCAGGCAGACCAAAAAGCGTTCATGGGTTTGCGATACCGGCTCGACACCGTGCGACTTCAGGTAGCGCTGCAGCCCGACGTCAATGACATCGGCTGAAAGAACGAGCGCCCTCTCGCGGAGGGCGGAGAGCTCCGGCGGCGCTCCTTCGGTCGGGGCATCGACCACCACGATCTCTTCTGCCGTATTAAGAAACTCACGCGGCACCGTGTCCTTCACGGACCTGCCGGTCAGCTTCTCGACCGCCTCGCGTTGATCGTCGATGTGCTGCAGATTGACGGACCCAACCACGTTGATTCCGTTGGCCAGCAACTCCTCGACATCCTGCCAGCGATGCGCATGGCGGCCCCAGGGGTTGTCGTAAGCCAGGCCATCGATCACACAAATCTGGGGGTGACGATGCAGCAGGGCCGGGACGTCGATCACTGGCACACCCTGGATGTCCAGCGTGGGGACAACCTCAAGCAAGCTCAAGATAGGCTTGATTTCGCTGGGGACCTCAGGCTGGAGCGCCCCCACTACGACGTCCTGACCGCGTTCTTTTCGCCGCCGTGCCTCGTCGAACATGCGAAATGATTTGCCCACACCCGAGGCATATCCCAGAAATACTTTTAGCCGACCCCGAGTGGAGTCAGCTCGTGCCACATCGAGCGGGGTCGGATCAGGACCGAGCATTGCCTGGGTATTGTAGCGCCTCGCCAGAACTCGGCTTATAAGAAAGTTGGCAATCTAGCGACGCTTGCAATCATTCCAGGCGGATGACGTAAGTGCTTTATCGGACGCGCGCGAAGCGGAAGAGGGTGGTTCAGCGAGAGTTGGTGCGCGCGTTCGATAAAGCCGTCAGAAGGAAGCCGCTCGCGTTTGCGGCGGACGCGGTGGGGCTATGGGCATTGCAT
>CAZGSU010000155.1:0-14961 GCA_964528615.1 uncultured Acidobacteriaceae bacterium
GATCGGCCAAACCATTTCGCACTACCGCATCATTGAGAAGTTGGGCGGTGGTGGAATGGGAGTGGTCTATAAGGCCGAGGACACAGAACTCGGTCGCTTTGTGGCTCTGAAGTTCCTGCCTGAGGACGTTGCCAGAGAGCCGCAAATGTTGGAACGCTTTCGCAGAGAGGCACGTGCGGCGTCTGCTCTCAACCACCCCAACATATGCACCATATACGAAATCGCAAAACATGATGGCCGGTCGTTCATAGTGATGGAATTCCTGGAAGGGATGACGTTGGGATATCGCATTGCGGGAAAGCCAATCGAGACCGAGACCCTATTGTCAATCAGCATCGACATTGCTGATGCGCTTGATGCGGCACATGCAAAGGGCATTGTTCACCGCGACATTAAGCCTGCGAACATCTTCGTAACCCAGCGCGGACACGCCAAGATTCTGGATTTCGGCCTGGCCAAGGTAACACCTGGGGGTGGCCGGGCAGTGCTAGCAGAGGGAATCACCAGCGCGCCCACCGCGGCAGCGAGCCCAGCGAACTTGACAAGTCCGGGAACAGCCCTGGGAACCGTTGCCTATATGTCGCCGGAACAGGTGAGAGCGAAGGAACTGGATGCCCGGACAGATCTGTTTTCCTTCGGTGCAGTCCTCTACGAGATGGCGACGGGCGCATTGCCCTTTCGCGGAGAAAGCTCGGGAGTTATTTTTCGTGAAATTCTTGATCGTGATCCGGTTCCGGCAATCCGCCTGAACCCTGACCTTCCGCCAAAGCTGGAAGACATCATCAACAAGGCTCTGGAGAAAGACCGGGACCTGCGTTACCAGCATGCATCGGAAATGCGTGCCGACCTGAAGCGACTGAGACAACAGACCGCATCACACCCATCGATCTCAACGCCGAAGACTGCGGCGTCAGTTGGCCGACAGGGGTGGCCGCACCTGCGGTGGCTCGCTCCGCTGGGCCTGCTTGCGACCGTGATTGTAGCGCTGACGTTCTGGTTTCGATCGCCGCTGCCGGCACCGAAAGTACTCGGCTATACGCCTCTAACTCACGATAGGGAGAGGAAGTTCCCTCCTTTGGTGACGGATGGTACGCGCCTCTACTTCATGATGCCCAAGAAGACGGGCTGGACGATTGCGCAAGTCTCCGCATCGGGTGGGGAGACGGCACCCATTCCCTCGCACTTCGATGACATTCAACTGGCTGACATCTCTCCGAATGGGTCGGAGCTGCTAATTGGGCAGTTCAATTTTCCACAGGACGTGCCTCTCTATATCTTGCCATTGCCTACCGGTTTGCCAAGACGCGTGGGAGACATTCTCGCGCATGATGCCAGCTGGTCACCGAACGGACAACAAATCGTCTATGCGCTCGGTAACGAGCTGTACCTGGCAAAGCCCGACGGTAACGAGTCTCGCCGGCTCGTGGTCGTAGCAGGTCCCGCTTATTGGCTTCGCTGGTCGCCTGACGGAAAGGTATTGCGGTTCACAGTGGAAGACGTGAAAACGGATGCGCAGGCGTTGTGGGAAGTGGCCACGGACGGGACGGGCTTGCGCCCCTTGCTGCCCGGCTGGAGCAGTCCACCGGCAGAGTGCTGCGGCAACTGGACTCCGGACGCGAATTATTTTGTCTTTCAGTCCAACCGCAAACAGGACCTGTGGGCCATTCGGGAAAAGAGTGGATTTCTAAGCAAGCACAACTCAGAACCAAACAATTGACCACTGGCCTAGGCGCGATGGACGGCTCGGTGCCGAGCCGGGATGGGAAAAAGCTCTTTGCGATTCAAGGAGCTCCCCTAGGCGAACTGGTGCGGTACGATGCCAAGTCTCGGCAGTTCTTGCCTTATCTTTCGGGTATATCCGCGATTCACTTAAGCTTTTCGAAAGATGGGCAGTGGGTCGCCTACCTAAGTTATCCAGACGCCAGTTTGTGGCGCAGCAAAGTGGACGGGACGGAGCGGCTTCAGCTCACTTCTCCTCCTATTACGAACGTCGTGGTGCCCCGATGGTCACCGGATGGGAAGCAGATTGCATTTGCCGCTTCCGTACCTGGCAAACCCAAGCACATCTATATAGTGTCGGCCGAAGGTGGAGCACCCAAAGAAGTGACCCACAGCGATCGCTGGGAGAACCTTCCCGACTGGTCGCGGGATGGTGATTCGTTGGTTTTTGGCAACGGATCAACTGACATGGCGAAAGCCATCTATCAGCTGAACTTGAAGACCAACCAGCTCACGACCTTGCCTGGTTCTGAAGGCAAATGGTGGCCCAGACTTTCGCCAGATGACAACTACATCGTCGCTCTTTCTGCTAAGGGCCATCTCATGCTTTTTGACATAAAGGCCCAGAAGTGGTCAGAGCTAACCCAAGACACGGCGGACTACCCAGCATGGTCGCATGACGGGAAGTATGTGTATTTCAGCTCCAGTGCGGAGGGTGAGCCCGCGTTCTACCGGGTACAAATCAAAGATCACAGGCTGGAACGGGTGGCCAGCCTGAAGGACGTGAAGCGCCCGACTTCGGGAAGCTTCGGAGATTGGACTGGCTTGGCTCCCGATGATGCTCCGCTGGCCCTGCGAGACATCAGCACTTACGAAATTTACGCGTTAGAGTGGCAGCTGCCCTAGCAGTTCTTCGAAACATCTTCGCCTGGTCGGTTCTGGTGGTCGGACGGCCACGGCTGCGTTCCAGGGATTTTAGCCCTTGAGATACCGCCAAGTCCTACCCTTTCATGGACTTGCCCTAGTATCCCGCCTACCACACTCGAGTCCATAGCGGCTAAACCAGTGCTATCATTCCGCCGCGGGGATCGTGCTATGCAACCATCGACAGCGCGAAGGCGGCAATCGCTCGCAATCGGTGCAGCGCTAGCCCTTTTCGGGTTGGGCTTTTTTGCCTCGCCTGCGTCTGCGCAGCGACCAGACACCCCAGGCGCTCCCGCGTCCGATGTGAGCAACATTCCGAAGCCCCTCACCGATACGTTTGACAGGGTTAACTTAAGCAATCGGCCGAACAATGCTGCGCCCGGAAGAACAATCGCCGAAAACGATACCACCTGCCTTCTCCCTCCCCTCACGCTGACGAACAGTCCCACCGTCGCCGCCGATCAGTCGCGAATCGCAGCCAAGGCGAAAAAGGAATATCACGAGGCTTGCGCACTGCTGAAGAACAAACAAATCGCCGATGGAGAAAGGCAATTGCGCAATGCGATCAAGGAAGCCCCGAAGTATTCCGCGGCGTGGGTGACATTGGGCCAGGTGCTGGGCACGCAGGGGAGGAACGACGAAGCCCGCAGTGCTTGTCTCCAGGGAACAATCGCTGATCCCAGATACGTGCCTGCCTTTCTTTGTCTGGCGGACATAGCCGCGCGTGCCCACGCCTGGGGTGAAGTGCTGAAATTGAGTGGCCGCGCGATCGAGCTGGACCCATCAGCCAATGCTGTGGCGTATGAGTACCACGCCGCCGCTAACTTGAATCTGCATAACTTGGCCAGTGCGGAAAAAAGTGGATTACAAGCCGTCGCGATTGACAAAGACCATCGCGAGCCTCGCGTGCACTTCGTATTGGCCCAGATATATGAAGCGAAAGGTGACGCGGCAAACGAAGTTGGGCAACTGCGGGAGTACCTCAAATATTCTGGCAGTGCCGACGACAGTGCCATGGTGCAGCAATATCTGTCAAAGCTGGAAGGGCGTACGGCTAGCATCGGCAACGTCGATCCTCCGTCGTCGGGAAGCAAGCTAGAAGATTCGGCTCGCTTGTCGGCGGCAGACGTGGGACCGCCGGACATCGATGCCGCAGTTCCTCCGGTAATCAACGGCGCCTGCCCGTTGACAGCGATCCTGAAAGAAGCAAGCGGCCGTACGCTGGACTTGATTGAAAGCCTGCAGCGTTTTAGCGCCAATGAGCGAATTGAGCAGATTGACATCGATAAGAACGGAAAGAGACGGCATTCCACCGCCGAAGAGATGAACTACGTTGTCCAGATCGAACGGAACTCCTATGGCTACCCGAGCGTCCAGGAGTATCGGTCTGGAAGCACCAGTCCGCAGCGGATATCGGTGATGGATTCTGGCACGGCAGCATTTGCACTGATCTTTCATCCCTCTCATATAGAAAACTTCGACTTTCGTTGTGAGGGATTAACCGAACTGCAAGGGTCGACCGCATGGCAGGTGCACTTCGAGGAGAGCGCGGACCCCAACAAGGCATTCACCGCGATCCATGTCGGCGGGTCCGTCTACCTGCCCAAGTTCAAGGGCCGAGCCTGGATCACCACCAGCAGCTATGACGTCTTGCGAATCGAAACCGATCTGGTAGCTCCTATTCCGAACATCAATCTGCAACGCGAGCATCAAGTGATCAACTACGCGCCCGTGGAATTTCCGACACGGCAGGTCCGGTTGTGGTTGCCCGAGAGTACCTCTCTCTACATTGCTTATCGCGGTCGCCGGTACGAGCGCGTACACAGATACAGTCAATTCCAGGTCTTTTCAGTCGATTCTGCTGAAGCCGTCAAGGAGCCATCGCCGGCAAAGTTCCGCAACTCGGTTGCGGATATGTTTCCTCCTTCGGCCGGTCCCCGCCAGCCGGAGTAACAACCACGCCGCGTGGCAGTGTCGTAGTGCTTCAGGCGCAATGCGGGCCGCCGCCCCATGCGGAATGAGCCAGGTTTGATTTCGAGACCGATTTGGGCCGTCCTACACCGAAAATCGGCGGAGCAACGGAGAGTGCCTGAAGACAGTTTTTGACAAACTTTTTGCAAGTCTCTGACCACGCTCTGGCCCCCTCGCATCTAAGCTTTAAGTAATTTGCACTGCCGATAGAAGAGAGGCACAATAACTCGGTTTGCCAAAATGAGAACTAACCTCCTCACGCGAAGAATGACGCAGGCGGTTTTATGCAGCGCATTGTGCCTTCTGCCGGTTGCATCGTTCGCGGCTGACGTCCCCTCAACCCGTACACCGCTGGATCAGGGTTTTCGTTTGCTCTACGACCTGGATTTCGACCAGGCGCATGTTGTGTTTGTTTCCTGGGAACACGATCATCCCGGGGATCCACTTGGGCCTACGGCGGAGGCGGCAGGATTGTTGTTTTCCGAATTTCATCGTCTTGGAGTGCTGGAATCCCAGTTCTATGAGAATGACAAGACATTCCTGAACCGCAACAAAGTGAATCCCGATCCTGGCGTGCGCGACCGCTTTAATGCGGCCCTGGCCCGTTCGCAAAGTGCGGCCAACACCCGGCTTGCCACCAGTCCGCAGGACAAGGATGCGCTGTTTGCCATGACCCTTTCGTCGGGGCTGCAGGCGGATTACGCTGCGCTCATCGAAAAACGCAATCTTTCTTCCTTGCACTACACCCGGGACGCAAATGACTGGGCGGCCAAGCTACTGGCCGTCGATCCCAATTACTACGACGCTAACGTTGCCACTGGCTTCAGCAAGTACATTATCGGCAGCATGGCGGCGCCGGTGCGCTGGTTCCTGCGGCTGGGCGGGCTATCGGCAGACAAGAAGCAGGGACTAGCTGAACTGCAACTGACGGCGGACCACGGCCGTTATCTGGGACCCTTTGCGCGCATCCTGTTGGCCATCGCCTACGTACGCGACAAGGACAACGCGCGCGCCCGAGGAGTCCTGGCCTCTCTACGTGACGAGTTTCCGAAGAACCCTTTGTTCGCACAGGAGATTGCCCGCCTGGACGCCATCCACTAGATCATGTGGCGCGGGCGCCCTCGCCCGCGGGTTTTCAATTGAGAAGCCCGCGAGAAGTCTTTACAACCTTCAAACACGTGCAGACACACGGTCCTCTCCACGTTGGTTCATGCGAAATTCACCGCTTAGTAACACTCCTGTAACATTCGCAGCGTAAAACTGCCCCATCAATATTAAGGAGGAACCATCTAGTGATTCGCCGCATTGTGCTTATGTGTGTCGCTGTCGCTCTGGCCCTGCCGGCCCTGGGACAGACCACCGTGAATGGGGCAGGCGCAACTTTCCCGAATCCGATGTATCAAAAATGGTTTAGCGAATATCACAAGGCTCATCCCGATATTCAGTTCAATTACCAGTCCATTGGCAGCGGCGGCGGCATTCGTCAGGTTCTGGCGCAGACCGTGGATTTTGGAGCCAGCGATGGCCCCATGACCGATGAGCAGCTGGCCCAGGCAAAGACAAAGATTCTGCACATTCCGACGGTACTGGGAGCTGTGGTCCCCGCGTACAACGTTCCGGGGGTTGCTACGGAGCTGAAGTTCACTCCCGAAGCGTTGGCCGGTATCTTTCTAGGCAAGGTCACTACATGGAACGATCCCGCCATCGCCAAGGCGAATCCTGGAGTCAACCTGCCTAACCAACCGATCATCGTGATCCACCGCTCCGACGGCAGCGGCACCACCTATATCTTCACTGACTATCTCTCCAAGGTGAGTTCGGAGTGGCAGAGTGGCCCGGGCAAGGGCACTTCGGTGAAATGGCCTGTCGGTCTGGGTGGCAAGGGTAATGAAGGCGTGGCCGGATTGATTCGCCAGATGCAGGGCGGGATCGGCTACATCGAACTTATCTATGCGGTACAAAACAAGATTGACTACGGCAGTGTCAAGAATGCGTCCGGGACCTTCGTGAAGGCTTCCCTGGACAGCGTTACCGCGGCTGCGGCGTCGGCCAAGAGTATGCCGGCTGATTTTCGTGTCTCCATCACCAATGCGCCCGGCAAGGACGCCTATCCCATCTCCAGTTTCACCTGGCTGCTGATACCGGAGAAGTCCAAGGAAGCGGCGAAAGGAAAGATTCTTGCCGATTTCCTGAGCTGGATGGTCGAGGATGGCCAGAAGATGACTGCCGAACTCAAGTACGCACCGTTGCCGGAAAACGTAGCCGTAATGGTGAAAGGCGCTATCAAGCAAGTGCAGTAGCGGACGTCGCCCAATTTGGGTTTTAAAAACACCGGTGCAGCGCAGTCGAAAGCCTGCCTGCGCCGGTGAATTTTTATTACGCGCGTATTCCATGGCAACCAGATCAACATGAACGCTGTAGTCCCCATCCATTCTGTAGCTGTTCTATACTTGCCATTGCATGAAGTACGTCTTGCCGGGTGCGCTGATGCTGGCGTTTCTGGTTTCGGTTCTCAACCTGGGTGCGGCGGACAAGCAGTACCAATCGGGCAGGATCGTGAATGTCGAACGGAAGTCTCACGAAAGAATTCTGTACTACCTGGTGAACACCCCGGTGACGCAGGAAGATCTCTACTACGAGCTTTTGCTGCAACTGAACAATGCTGTGTACGACTGCGAATACACTCCCGGCGTGCGGCTGACAAGCTGCCTGCGGACTGGGTGCCTGAGACCGCAGTCAAGATTAGAGTCGCTGACAAACGCCATCTGTTTGTGGAAGGGCCGGACGATATTGAACTGCAGTTGATTGTTCTGAAGCGCCCTCCGGGAACGACGGAAACGACGGCTCCCAAAACCCGCACCCGTCCAGAACTGATCGGCGGCCGGACTCCTTCGGTACTATGTGGTTCTGACCTAGAACGTGGCCGCGATCGTGACCAGGAAGATCGCTGGGAAACATGGCTCGCCTGACTCTGGACAACCCGGCCTACTACATCAATCGAGAAGCCTCCTGGCTGGCCTTCAATCGCCGCGTGCTCGAAGAAGCCCAGGATGAGAAGAGCCCACTGCTCGAGCGCTTGAAATTTCTTTCCATTTCGGCTAGCAACCTGGACGAGTTTTTTGAGGTGCGGGTGGCTGGACTGGTGCAGCAGATTGAAGACGGATACACCGAAGCCGGACCGGACGGTCTCACTCTGGTGGAAGAGCGGGATGTGGTTTCCCGCGAGACCCACGAGTTCGTGGACGACCAGTACCGCTGCTGGAACGATAAGCTGCGTCCGGCGATTTCAGCCCACGGAATCCGGGTGCTCAGTCTGCACGAACTGGATTCGCGGGCCAAGACCTTTGTCGAAGAATACTGCGAGCGGGAACTTGACCTGCTCCTGACGCCGGTCACGGTGGATCCGGCACATCCCTTTCCGCGGGTGATCAACAAGGCGTTGTGCGTGGCCTTTCTGCTGCGCCGTCGCCGCCGATCTGCGCTGACTTACACCGGCGTGGTTACGGTGCCGCGAGCCTTGCCGCGATTGATCCGCCTGCCCTCGGAAGGCACTGACGACTTCATCTTTCTCGCCGATCTGGTGGCGTTCCACGCGTCGCGGATGTATCACGGTTACGACATTGTTTCCTCCGCCGCATTTCGGGTCACGCGGAACAGCAACCTCTACCTGGCGGAGGAGGAATCGCGCAACCTGCTGGAATCGGTTCGTACGGAGTTGCATAACCGGCGTAAAGGCGATGCGGTACGCCTGGAAATCGAGGCGGATGCCGATCCCGAAATCATCGAACGGCTGCGCACCAACTTCGAACTCGAGCCCTGGCAGGTTTTTTCGGTCAACGGACCGGTAAATCTGTCGCGCCTGTTCAACATCTATGAGCAGACGGCGCACCCCGAGCTCAAATTCCGGCCCTTCACCCCCCGGGAGCTTCGGCTTACCAGCAAGTCCCAGGATTTGTTCGAGGAACTCCGCCGCCACGATGTTTTGCTGCACCATCCCTTCGATTCCTACGACACGGTGGTTTCCTTTATTGAGTCCGCAGCCCAGGACCCGCGGGTGCTCTCCATCAAGCAGACGCTTTACCGGACCAACGAGCACTCGCTGATTGTTCCAGCGCTGATTTCAGCCGCGGAAAAGAAGGAAGTCACGGCCGTCGTAGAGTTGAAAGCGCGCTTCGACGAGGATACCAACATTCGCTGGGCCCGAGATCTGGAAGACGCCGGAGTCCAGGTTTTTCACGGACTGGTCGGACTGAAGACCCACTGTAAGCTTTCGCTTCTGGTACGCCGCGACCCCGACGGAGTGACGCGCCGTTATGCCCACCTGGGAACGGGGAACTACAACGCGAACACGGCACGAATCTACACCGATTTAAGTCTGCTCACGGCCGATCCGGCGATTACCAACTCCGTGCACGATGTATTCAGCTTCCTGACTGCTTACGCGGAACATCCCAACTACAATCCGTTGCTGGTGGCGCCGCTGGATCTGGCGGAGCGCTGCCTGGGGTTGATCGCTCGCGAAGCCGAGCACGCCCGTCACGGCCGTCCGGCGCGCATTGTCGCCAAGATGAATGCTCTCCTGGACAAGAACATCATCATGGCCCTGTACAAGGCCTCGCAAACAGGCGTGCAAATCGATCTGATCGTCCGGGGTGTATGTGCCTTGCGGCCGGGCGTGCGCGGCGTCAGCGAACGCATTCGCGTCCACAGCATTGTGGGCCGTTTCCTCGAGCACAGCCGCATTTACTATTTTGCTAACGGTGGCCAGGACGAGGTCTATCTTGCCAGCGCCGACTGGATGCCGCGGAATCTCTACGAGCGCGTGGAAGTCATGTTCCCCTTGAAAGATGAGTTCCACAGCGAGCGTGTGCGGCATGAAATTCTGGACGCCTACCTGGCCGACAATGTGAAATGCCGCGTGCTCCGGAAGGATGGAACGTACGTCCGGAGCTGGCAAGCCGAGGGCAAGCGCAAGCCGCCGGTAGGAGCCGCTGCCTTCAGCGCGCAGGACTTTCTGCTGGGGCTGGCGGAAGGTAAGCAACTGGTGGAATCGATCCCTGTGCCCTCCGCTCGCAGGGCTCACCGAACCCTCGTGCGGAAGGAACGGTAGGTAACCCGAGATGATCATATATTTCCTGCGGCACGCCAGTGCCGGCGTGCCGATGAGCAATCTCAAGAAGGACGAGAAGCGCGCGCTCGACGAAACCGGGGTCGAACAATGCGGCTATGTAGGACGCGCCTTGGCTGCCTTAGATGCGCAGGTGGACGTCATTCTGTCCAGCCCCTTGAAGCGGGCTGCCCAGACCGCCTCACTGGTGGGCAACGAGATGGGTTATGAGGGGAAGCTGCAACTGGAAGACGCGCTCCGCCCCAGCGCATCGTTCGCAGATTTCCGCAAGATGCTGGACAAATACTCCAAGCGCGATGCCATCATGGTGGTGGGCCACAATCCGAGCCTAAGCGAGTTTCTGGGCCGGTCCATCAGTGAGACCGGTTGCGAAGCAGGGCTCGAACTCAAGAAAGGGGCGGTAGCCCGGGTGGAAATGAATCGCAATATGGGGTCTCTGATGTGGTGTGTCACGCCCAAGATCCTGCGTACGCTTTATTCCGCTGCCGCCGACAGCTCGCGGCCGAACACTTCACGGAAATAGTTTTTTTCTTTTTCAACTGCCCACAACTCCAGATCCACGCTGGCTCGCGGCTTGGCCTGCAGAACCAGCTTTACTTCGCCTGGGCGCAAGATTACCCGGGCCCTCCGGACCGCGCCGCTGCGTCCCAGATTGAGGGCACGCGCCAGCCGCAACAACAGTGATGCTTTGCGCATCCATTCCCGGTCGGCAGGTGGCAGGATTTTTACGGCCGCGTCACCGGGCAGGGGCCGGGATTTGCCCAGGTATCGAGCCGTGGCCGCGATGATTCGTCTTTGCTCCGGGGTGTATCCCAATATTTCGGAATGCGCCACGATGTAGTAAGCGTGCCGGTGCCTGCCGCTGCGATTCACATAATCCCCGACTTCGTACAGCATGGCTGCCGCAGACAGCCATTCCGCATACTCGGGCGGCAGCCGGTGGACGGATCTCAGCGCCTTGAACAAGTACATAGCGAATTCACGCACGTGGAGGGCGTGATCCATATCCACGCGATAGTGGGCGACTGCAGCACGGATCGAGTCCCAGCGCTCGGACTCGATGTGCTTTCCGGAGCGCGTGCTGCGATCGGACTCGGCGGCCATCTGGGCCAGCAGTCCATCGCGCAGGCCGAGGGCGGAGTAACGGAATCCGCGCAACTGGCAACGCTCCAGAAGTTCGGCATAGACGACGGCTCCGGCAATGATGATCTCCGCGCGGCGCGGCCCTACCCCGGAGAGTTTCGTGCGCTGGTCGAGCGGCAGGCGCGCCAGCATCTTGGCGATGCGGCGCATCTGGGTGCGCGAAACCGTCACTGCCCGCGAGCCTTTCGTCCGGTATAAACCGTGACAGATTGCAGCCAGCGCTGCGGCCGTGCCCGAGGTCGCGATTACTGCTTGCGGCCGCGACCTGGTGATGCGGTCGGCGATCCGGCCAATTTCTCTTTCGACAAATCCGCGCAGCCGCCGCAGTTCCGATTTTCGTGGCGGGTCATGCTGCAGAAATTCATTGGTCAGGCGCACCGCGCCCAGAGGAAGGCTCACCGTGTCCCGGATGTGGCCCAGGCTTGATATGGTCAACTCACAACTGCCGCCGCCCAGGTCTGCCATGAGCACGGTTGAGCTGCTGACACGCAAACTTGAAACCAGACCCAGGTGAATCAGCCGCGCTTCTTCCAACCCGGAGATAATTTCCACCTCCCATCCCGTGGTGGAGCGCACCCATTCCAGAAAGGCGCGCGAATTGCGTGCGTCACGCAGCGCGCTGGTGGCCACGATGCGAACTGAATCTGCGCCATTCTGCTGGGCGGCGCGATGAAAGCGGCGCAGCACCTTGACCGTATCGGCAATTGCCTCGGGGGTGAGAAACCCGGTGCGGAAGACGCCGTCGCCCAGGCGCGTGACCTGACGATCTTCATGGATCTCTACCAGGCGCCGTCCGGAGAGGCGGGAGATTTTCAGACGCACCGAGTTCGATCCAATATCGACCGCGGCGAAAGTGGGCATGGTTAGGGGGAATAGTGTACCGCGTGGAGGTGGTTAAGCGATCAGTGTTTGATTCGAACAGGGCGGAGCCTGTTTCTAACCATGTGTTATGAAGCCATCAGCAACCATCTTTGAGAGTGCTGCATCCCAAATACCAGCCTAAACGCCCTGTGTACTCGGCCTCCAGGGTGGGTGCCGGCCAAGACAGAACCAATTTGAAACTTGTGCACCGGTGGGGCACTTCCCTTAATCCATCCCGGACTCTTAGATCCTTATGCCGCTCGCGGAACCAGTTTCAACCGATAGCCGCTACTCCCAATGCGTAAATCCCCAGTGGGCCAGGTTGCTCAACCTGCTGGAGCTGTCCGTCACCTATGAACGTTGCCTGGGAACCGAACTGTTCACCAGGGACGGCCATCGCATCCTCGATTTTCTTTCGGGATATTGCGTTCACAACGTGGGGCACAACCATCCCGATGTGCTAGGTGCCGTCGCAGACGAGTTGCAAAAATGCGGCGCGGTTATGCTGCAAAGCCACGTGCCGGAACTGGCGGGCGAACTGGCGGAGCGCCTGTGCGACCGTGCCGGGGGGCGGCTCGCTAAAGTATTTTTTGCCAGCTCGGGCAGTGAGGGCATTGAGGCCGCCATCAAGTTTGCCCGCGCTCACACCGGGCGAACCGGTTTGCTGTACGCGGATCGCGCCTTTCACGGTCTGACCTGTGGTGCGCTGTCGCTGATGAATGGTGAGTACTGGCGCGACGGATTTGGCCCGCTGCTTCCGGACACATCCCCTGTCCCTTTCGGAGATCTTCAAGTCCTCGAACAGAGGCTTGCTACCCGCCGTTACGCCGCATTCTTTGTCGAACCGGTGCAATCCGAGGGAGGCATACGCGTCCCGGACGCCGGCTACCTGCCCGCAGCGCAGGAATTGTGCCGGTCTTACGGTTCGCTGTTTGTTCTGGACGAGGTGCAGACCGGCATGTATCGGACCGGTCCGTTTCTGGCGGGGCATCACTTTGGCCTCGATCCCGATATTGTCGTCCTGGCGAAAGCGCTAAGCGGCGGCCTGATCCCCGTCAGTGCAACTCTAATGTCCGACACGGTCCACAGCTCCGTTTACAGCTCAATGAAACGGGCCATCGTTCACGCATCCACGTTTGGAGAAAACAGCCTTGCCATGCGCGCCGGGCTGGCCACTTTGGACGTGTTGGAGCGCGAGCAACTTGGAAACCGCGCTACCCATGTGGGAGGCGAGTTGCAGCACCGTTTGACTGACGAGCTCTCCGGTTACGAAATGGTGAAAGCCGTTCGCGGCATGGGGCTTCTGCTGGGAATTGAATTCACCGCTCCCCGTGGGTTGAGCCGGCGGGTTTCGTTCGAAGCATTCGCCAAGATCCACCCTGCGATGTTCGGTCAGATCCTGGCTATGCGACTGTTTCGCGACCACGGCATTCTTACCCAGATTTGTGGAAATGACTTCATGGTGCTGAAAGTCGCGCCGCCGCTGGTGGTTCGGGGAGGACAGGTGGACGAATTCGTTTCCGCGATTCGGAACGTCGTAGAACTCGCCCATTCTTCCTCAATGTTCTGGTCCGAAGCTCTCGGGCTGGCGCGACGGGCGGTCAATTTCTAGGTGTAACTAACTAAGCGGTCGGCGAATTTTCTCAGCTAGACGGAAGAACCTGGGGGCGATGGTAAATTCAATTCATCGGCTGAATACTGACGTCTTCATTATCGGGGGCGGGCCGGCTGGACTGGGCGCAGCGATCGCGGCGCGCCAACACGGCTTTAATGTAGTGGTTGCCGATGGCGCAATTCCGCCCATCGACAAACCCTGCGGGGAAGGCCTTATGCCGGACAGCCAATTTGCGCTGGCCGATCTTGGCATCACCATTCCACCTAAAGATTCCTATCCTTTCCGCGGCATCCGCTTTCTCAGCTCGGGAGTGAAAGTGGACGCCAACTTTCCCGTCGGCCACGGGGTGGGAATACGCAGAACCAAGCTGCACCGCCTCATGATCGAGCGGGCCGTCGCGGCTGGAGTCAATCTGCTTTGGCAGACAGTCGTGACTGGTCTTCATCCCGAGGGTGTATGGCTGGGGACCAATCTAGTTCGTTCGCGCTGGATTGTCGGAGCGGACGGCGCTCATTCTCGGGTGCGGCAGTGGGCAGGTCTGGACGAACACGTTCACCACCAGCAACGTTTTGCCTTCCGCCGCCACTACCGAGTTTCTCCGTGGACGAACTGTATGGAACTTCACTGGGGAAGGACCTGCCAGTTGTACGTTACGCCGATTGCACCCAACGAAATTTGCGTTGCCGCCATCTCCCGGGACCCGCGATTGCGCCTCGACGCGGCGCTCGCGGAATTTCCCAACGTCGCCGCGCGCCTGGAGGGGGTGGAGCGGACTTCTGTGGATCGAGGGGCAGTTTCGGCAACCCGAAAATTGCGGCGGGTCTCGCAGGGACGCATTGCTCTCATCGGCGACGCCTCCGGCAGCGTGGATGCAATTACCGGTGAGGGCCTGTGCCTCTCATTCCGCCAGGCAATGCTCCTATCGGACTGTTTTGCCGACGGCAGTTTGGACGGCTACCGGGCCAGACACCGGATACTGGCAAGACGTCCGGCTCTGATGTCCTGGCTTATGCTCACTCTGGAAGGCCGCGATTCGTTCAGGCAACGGGTGATGCAGGCATTCGCCACTCAGCCGCGGACTTTCGGCAGAATGCTGGCTCTGCATGTCGGCGGGTTGACTCCGGTTGCGCTTGCTGGAATCGGACTATCGTTAGGATGGGGCTTACTAACGATTTGAAAGCTTTAGCTCAGCGTCGGCTCTCGATCGTTACGCTTCTGTGGTGGTCTGGCGCGATCCTCGCGCAATCCCCGCCGCCCGTAATCGACCTGAGTTTTGTGCCGGATAAGACCGTGGTGAATTTCACGCTCGGTGACGTGCTCCACACAGTGCATGGATCATTCGATGTGAAACATGGCACCGTGCATTTCGATCCGGCCACGAATAAAGTCAGCGGCGAAATTCTGGTTGACGCTACCAGCGGTCACAGCGGAAGTGAAATGCGTGACAAAAAGATGCACAAGGAGGTATTGGACAGCGGCCACTTTCCGGAAATCATGTTCCGGCCCGATCGAGTGGAGGGGCAGGTAGCGGCCTTGGGGTCTTCCACCATCCAGGTGCACGGAACGTTCGCCATCCACGGCGCTGAACACGAGATCAGCA